>CBIFVZ010000083.1:0-15717 GCA_966185765.1 uncultured Enterobacteriaceae bacterium
CTCTAGATTGAGTTAATCTCCATGTAGCGTTACAAGTATTACACAAAGTTTTTTCGGTTGAGAATATTTTTTTGTTGGGATTAAGCTTAAATTTGATCGTTCGCTCAAAGAAGCAGCGACTTGCCACAAAAGGCATAAAAAACCAAGTGAAAACAGTATTTTTTAATCGGGTTAATCTTTGTTTTTAGCGTAAGTAGATAGTAAAAAACAATTTGCTTTTTTATTGATTAAGGCCTACCACTAAAATAAAAAATGCGTCCCGAAGGACGCATTTTAATAATGGACTCTGTTAACGAATTTATTAAAGCACGTGAACAGAAGCGGTGTTTGTCGTGCCACTTGGCACCAGTGCACCGGAAACCATGACGACGATGTCGCCTTTACGTGCCAGACCACTTTCCAGCGCGACTTCTTTACCCAGACGGTAGAAATCATCGGTAGACGCGATTTCTTTTACCAACTGCGGCACAACGCCTTTGCTCAGTACCAGCTGGCGGGCAGTGACTTCGTTGGTGGTCAGCGCCAGAATGGTCGCGTTCGGGAAGTATTTGCGTACGGATTTCGCAGATTTCCCCCCCTGGGTCGCTACAACGATCAGCGGCGCTTCCAGTTTCTCGGCGGTTTCAACGGCACCACGGCATACAGCTTCAGTGATGCGCAGTTTACGGCTGTCCTGCGTGTGATCCAGACGGCTGCTCATCACGCGGTCAGTACGCTCACAGATAGTGGCCATAATGGTCACTGCTTCAAGCGGGTATTTACCTTTTGCAGACTCGCCAGAGAGCATTACGGCATCAGTCCCATCGAGAATAGCATTCGCTACGTCACCAGCTTCCGCGCGAGTAGGGCGCGGGTTTTTGATCATGGAGTCGAGCATCTGGGTTGCAGTGATAACCACTTTGCGCGCACGAATGCATTTCTCAATCATCATCTTCTGAGCGAAGATAACTTCTTCAACCGGAATTTCTACGCCCAAGTCGCCACGTGCCACCATGATGCCGTCAGACGCTTCGAGGATTTCATCAAAGTTGTTCAGGCCTTCCTGGTTTTCGATTTTGGAGATGATCTGGATGTTTTCGCCGCCGTGCGCTTTCAGGTGTTCACGGATTTCGACAACGTCAGCGCGTTTACGGATAAAAGAGGCTGCCACAAAATCCACACCTTGCTCACAGCCGAAGATGAGATCTTTCTTGTCTTTTTCAGCCAGTGCCGGCAGTGCAATGGAAACGCCCGGCAGGTTAACACCTTTGTTTTCACCGAGGTCACCGTTATTCAGCACTTTACAGATGACCTTGTTACCTTCAATGGCAGTTACTTCCATACCAATCAGGCCGTCGTCAACCAGGACCGTGTTACCAACAACCAGATCGCTGGTGAAACCTTCATACGTTACGGCTACCGTATCGCTGTTACCGACAACGGATTTGTCGGTGGTGAAAGTAAATGTCTGGCCAGCTTTCAAAGAAACATCGTTGCCGCCTTCAAGCTTCATTGTACGGATTTCAGGACCTTTGGTGTCCAGCAGAATAGCGGCTTTTTTACCCGTGTTCGCCATGACATCACGCAGATTTTTAATGCGCTGACCGTGCTCGTCATAGTCACCGTGAGAGAAGTTGAGACGCATCACGTTCATGCCAGCGTCCAGCATGCGGGACAGCATCTCTTTTGATTCGGTTTTCGGGCCGATGGTGCAAACAATTTTCGTCTTTTTCATGACAGTCTTAGTCTTAAGTTGTGAAGGATGGGGAAGTTGGGTTCTGGCGCACCCTGGTGGTCGTGCCAAAACCAGAATCTGTATTGCGTAAACTGAGGTGCCACACTCTCAAGGATAGGTGACAGAGATAAAGCGTGCAGAAGAATGTGCGCTGGAGGTGCAGCGAGTCGACTGGCTCTGTCCTGGGAGAAGGGTGAAGCGTAATTCAATGTGGCTGAAACCATTCAAGTTCAAACTGGGGCTAGTATAAGCCAGGTTCACCAATGAAAGAAATTAAAAACAGCATTTGAGCGTGCAGATGCGTAGTTTTGCCGCGAAATGTACCGAACAAGAGGAAAAGCACGTTTTGTGTACTCAGGGAGGTCGCGACGGCACAGGCAAAGAGACGCGGGTTGATATACGCACGCTGCAATTCAGAGCGGTGAAAACAAGATTAATATATTTGCGAATTGAATATATTAATTTGCATGCATTTATTAAATGAATTTGAAATGGTTTGGGTTACCAGGTGGATCTTGTTTTCTAGTCTTTTAAGCCTGTTTTTTCCAGTATTTTTTATTAGTTTTGATAGTAATTTTTTTATTGTTGGCCTCGTCACTGAGTCGGTATTAAAACACTTGTCGACACTGCGAATTATCTGTATTTTATCACCAGGCCATTGAAATCTCAGCGTGTTGCAGCACAGCGTGCTGTGAGTGTGTCTTTTTGTCTGTTCTCTGGTCTGCCGCGTAGTGCTTTCGGAAATATCGTGATTCGTTTTCGAAGGTGGGATTTACTGTACTATCACTGGATATATTAATTTCTATTTAAAACATATTGGGAAAGCATCCGAGCGCTAATATTCTCGGGCGTCAGTAATCTGGCGATAGTACGTAATCAAAATAGATTTCGTTAGGGATAGCTACTATGTCACAAAGTTTTCAGTCTGAAATACCTAAGGCCCGCGTTAATATCAAGCTGGACCTGCATACGGGTGGCGCACAGAAAAAAGTTGAACTGCCGTTGAAACTGCTGGTCACTGGCGATTTCAGTAACGGGCAGGAGCAGCGTCCACTGGCCGAACGAGAAAAGGTCAATGTCGATAAAAATAACTTCGACAATGTGCTTACCGAGTTCAGTCCTTCTGTCACTCTCGCTGTACCTGATACTCTGGCCGGAGATGGCAGCGAAACCAACGTCAATCTGACGTTTTCTTCCATGAAAGATTTTCATCCTGAGCAGGTGGCGCGTCAGCTTCCTCAGCTGCGCGCTATGTTGTCGATGCGTAATTTGCTGCGCGACCTCAAATCCAATCTTCTCGATAACGTCACTTTCCGCAAAGAACTGGAAAACATCCTCAAAGACCCGGCGCTTAGCGACGAACTGCGTCGTGAACTTAATGCTATCGCGCCTAAAGAAGTCTGATTCTTTTACATGGATTTTGAAGAGAGAAAATGCTGATGTCTGCCAATACCGAAAATCTCGCCTCCGGGCAAAGTACGACCGTGCTCGAACAGGACGCTGCTAACGGCGTTTATGCTTCCCTGTTCAGCAAAATCAATCTGACGCCGGTCGCAGAACTGGCTGATTTAAATGCTTTTCAGGACAATAATTCGCTGTCAGAAACCAGTGCGGACGAGCGTGTGACTGCTGCCGTTCAGGTTTTCCTGGAGCGCCTTAAGCAGTCTGGTCAAAAGGTTGAGCGTCTGGATAAAACGCTGCTCGATCACCATATTGCAGAGCTTGATCAGCAGATCAGTCGCCAGCTGGATGCGGTTATGCATCATCCCGAGTTCCAGAAAGTGGAATCTGTCTGGCGTGGACTGAAGTTCCTGGTCGATCGCACTGATTTTCGCGCTAATGTGAAAGTTGAACTGCTGGACGTATCAAAAGAAGACCTGCGCCAGGATTTCGAAGACTGCCCGGAAGTGATTCAAAGTGGCCTGTACCGACACACCTATATCGCCGAGTACGATACCCCAGGGGGAGAACCTATTGGGGCGGTGATATCCAACTATGAGTTTGACGCCAGCGCGCAAGATGTGGCGTTGTTGCGTAACATCTCCAAAGTATCTGCAGCTGCCCACATGCCATTTATCGGTGCGGTTGGTGCTAAATTCTTCCTTAAAGAAAACATGGAAGAAGTATCGGCCATTAAAGATATTGGTAACTATTTTGACCGCGCCGAATACATCAAATGGAAATCATTCCGTGATACCGATGATTCCCGCTATATCGGTTTGACTATGCCGCGGGTGTTAGGGCGTCTGCCGTATGGCCCGGACACGGTACCTGTGCGTAGCTTTAACTACGTAGAGCAGGTGAAAGGCCCCGACCATGAGAAATACCTGTGGACTAATGCCGCGTTTGCTTTCGCTGCCAACATGGTGCGCAGTTTTATCAAAAATGGCTGGTGTGTACAGATTCGTGGGCCTCAGGCTGGTGGTGCGGTTACCGATCTTCCCATTCATCTTTACGATCTGGGGACAGGTAATCAGGTTAAAATTCCGTCTGAAGTCATGATCCCGGAAACGCGTGAGTTTGAATTCGCCAATCTGGGCTTTATCCCGCTGTCATACTATAAAAACCGTGATTATGCCTGCTTCTTCTCGGCTAACTCCGCACAAAAACCGGCTCTGTATGACACTCCTGACGCAACAGCGAACAGTCGCATTAACGCAAGGCTGCCGTATATCTTCTTGTTGTCGCGGATTGCCCATTACCTAAAGCTGATTCAGCGCGAAAACATTGGTACGACGAAAGACCGACGTTTGCTGGAACTTGAACTGAATAACTGGGTGCGCGGTCTGGTTACAGAAATGACCGATCCGGGTGACGATCTTCAGGCATCGCATCCGCTGCGTGATGCAAAAGTCGTGGTTGAGGATATTGAAGACAATCCGGGCTTTTTCCGCGTGAAGCTGTATGCCGTGCCGCACTTCCAGGTGGAGGGTATGGACGTCAATCTGTCGTTAGTCTCCCAGATGCCAAAGGCAAAAGCATAGGGAGGTGAGGATGAAGATTTACCGTCCCCTGTGGACTGATGGGGCCTTCCTGGCCCCACAACAGTTCCAGCAGCAGGCGCGTTGGGACGCGTGGGTTGCGGACTCCGTTGCAAGAATGTCGATAGCATCACCGTGGGGCGTAGTCGAGGTCGCGTTCGATCAAGGCGCGCTGGCTGTCTCACGACTGCATCCGGTGAAGATGGTAGTCAGATTCGCTGATGGCACGCTGTTTGACAGCGAGCAGGCCGACAATCTGCCGTCTGCTGTTGACCTTAGTGGACTGGACGGCCGCAATCAGGTCGACGTTGTTCTGGCGCTGCCGCTGCTTAACGCCAGCGGCGGTAACCTTGATGATGGCGGCGAAGGCGAGCGTCCACGTCGTTGGAAGCGTGAATGGGTGTCCGTACAGGAGTTGGCAGGTTACGAACGCACGGAGCTTGCCGTATTACGCAATGCGGCAACACTGCGTTTCGCCCATCAGGAAAACGATGCCTGGTTAACTTGTCCGGTGGCACGCCTGGTGCGTAATACGCAGGGAATATGGGAATTAGATAACACATTCATCCCACCGATGCTGACGATGAGCGCCAGCCCGTGGCTACTTGGCGCGCTGACAGAGTTGTTGCACCGCGTTCGCGCGCGTCGCCAGCGGTTGATGAATATGCGTCGTGAAAGCAACGAGCGTATGGCTGATTTTGCCGTTGCCGACGTTTCTCTCTTCTGGCTGTTGAATTCACTTAACAGCGCCGAGCCAGTGTTGCGTGAATTGCTGCAAAGCCCGGGACGACATCCTGAACTGCTGTGGCGAGAACTGGCCCGACTGGCGGGAGGCTTGTTGACCTTCTCACTCGAACGTGACGGTGATGCGATCCCGCTTTATCGCCATGAAGCACCGGAGCATGTTTTCCCTCCACTCATTACCCTTTTATTTGAACTGCTGGAAACCGGTCTGCCATCACGTGTCATCACTATCGAACTGACGCGCGAGGGCAGTTTCTGGCGCGGAGACCTTCATGATTCCAGGTTGCGCGAGGACGCTGATTTCTATCTGTCAGTGCGTTCCTCACTTCCTGCACATTTGCTTCAGACACAATTCCCTCTGCTGTGTAAAGCGGGTAGTCGTGAAGAGGTTGCCGATGTCGTGAACGTGGCGCTCAGTGGGGTGCCGCTTAAGCCGCTATCCCATGTACCGGCTGCAATCCCTCTACGTCTGGAAAACCAGTATTTCGCGCTGGAGGTAACGACAAAAGCGGGCAAAAGCATGCTGGAAGCCGGCAACTGCGCGTTTTATGTGCCGGGTTCGTTAGGTGATGTTCAGCTGGAACTGTTTGCGGTGCTGCGTACATGAACAATAAAGACATTACAAAACAAATCGACAGTATTTTCTGGCCCACGTGGTTGATGGTCAGTCAACTGCGTAATGGTCAGATTATTGATGATGGCGATGAGATGTATCGCCGTGCCTGTGAGTGGGTTGATAAAGCCCGACAGGAACTCAGGGAAGCCGGTTTTAGTGAAACGAGCATTGAGCATATGACCTATGCCCAATGCGCGTTGCTGGACGAAAGTGTTTTGAACCGCAAGCGTCATGACAGTGGATCGGAAAAATGGTTACTGTCGCCATTGCAGGCAAAATATTTCAATACGCTCAATGCGGGAGAGGAACTGTGGGAGCGCATTAAAGATCAGCTGCGCGCACCTGCACCGGATGTGGCGGTATTGTCCTGTTTCTACCGTGCGTTAGCTCTGGGTTTTGTTGGACGCTACCGTGAGCAGGGTGATGAGAGGCGCGAAGATATCATGCAGGCGTTAAGTCAGCAGGTTCCGCCTTTTATCCTGACTGCCGATATACCTGTCATTGCCGCATCAACAAGGGCAGGAATTGGACGGGGGCGCTGGTGGTTTGGTTGGATTAGCGGTGCTGTCGCACTGGCGGCACTGTGGTTTTTTCTTTCAACAACATTGCAGGGTCTGGTATCTCAACTTACAGGGATGGCGTAAATGCGAATACTCAGCCAGGTATGGCCGGGGGTTTTTAGCGCGATGCTGGCGTTGCTGCTTTTCTGGGGGTTCTGGCCGTTATCAAGAGGCTCTCAGTGGACGCTGACAGCGTTGGTTATCGTTCTTGCTGGTAGCTGGATTTTCTGGCGCTGGCGGCGTGTACGCAAGCTGCAGGAAGCGGCATCAGAATTTGACGATGCAAGCCTGCCGCCAGAGTCGTATCAGGGAGCCATTGTGCTGGCCTGTGGTGACACTGAAATTTTGTTTCGCGAACTGAATGTCCGTGAGGCCCAGCAGGGTTGGTATTTACGTATTCCTGAACCAGACCAACTGGTGCTTATGGCACAGCGTTTGTCTGTGGCCCGCCCGGGACTTATCTGGCGAGTTTCAGTTATGCTGACTGTAGCACCAGAGCACCATAAGGATGGCGAAGCGTTCATGCAGCAAATGCATGCCTGGCGCCGTGCGATTTCGCTTTGCCGCCACTGGCTACCGGGGGAATTGCCCGTCTGGGGCTGTTGTTATATCAATCCACCCGATGCGGATTACGCCAGCGATGCCCGTTGGTTTACGCGTCTTGCGGGTAATGACGAGATGCAAATATGGCGCGACAGCAAAGTCGGTATCCCTTTGAGTGACTGGGGCGCGCAGCCTATTTCTCGTCAGTCGCGTTTAAGTCAGACGCTGTGGCTCAACGGTGCTGTCGCCTGGGCAGAGTCACGTATTTTCTCCGTATTGAGCGCGGCAGGTAGTGACGCGAAGCCGATTTTCCCTTGCCTGTGGATATGGCATCTTTCGCCGTTTGCCACATGTGCTAATAACGACTGGCAGCGTAATGTGGCAAATATCACATCGCTGGTTCCTCTTAATGAAAACAAAGGGGGTGAACTGCCGTTCCCGGACCCTCTGTTATCGGTACTGCCCGTGCGTTCTGGTCTGAGTCGTATCGAACGCCAGTGCGGTCTGGCAGGGCTGTTACTGGGTTTCTTCCTGGTACTGGCGATGCTGGCTTCTTACATCAATAACCAACGTCTGATTCAAAACGTCAGAGATCATCTTCAGCTTTATGAGCGCCTTAAAGGCGAGCCTGCGCAACCTAAGTTGTTGGCACAAAATCGGTTACGTGCAGATGCGTTACTTCTGGACGAATGGCAACGTGAGGGTGCACCGGTACGTTATTCAATGGGGATGTTCCAGGGGGGGAGATTGCTGCCGCTTATTCGTACCGCGGTCAATAGCTGGGCACCTCCACCACCGCCGGCTCCGGTTATTGTGCAGGCAGTGCCTGACACGGTAAGTCTTGACAGTATGGCGTTGTTCGATACAGGCAAAGCAAAACTGATTGAAGGTTCAACCAAAATTCTCGTGGAAGCGCTGATGAACATTAAAGCGCGTCCGGGCTGGCTGATTGTGGTGTCTGGGCACACGGATAACACCGGTGATGCTAAGGCAAACCAACAGCTGTCACTTAAGCGTGCTGAAGCGGTACGTGACTGGATGCTGGCGACCAGCGATGTTTCGCCAGCGTGTTTTGCGGTTCGGGGGTATGGCGCGAGCCGACCTGTTGAATCCAACGACACACCGGAAGGGCGCAAGCTTAACCGTCGTGTCGAAATCAGCCTTGTGCCGCAGGCGGATGCCTGTCAGGACAGGACTGAATCCACTTCACCAACAGAAGGTGAAGACTCAACATTAATCAAGGAGAATTAAATGGCTATTCCTGTTTACCTTTGGCTCAAGGATGACGGCGGAGCGGATATCAAAGGTTCTGTCGATGTGAAAGACCGCGAAGGCAGCATCGAAGTGGTTGCACAGCAGCATAATCTATACATTCCGACGGATAACAATACCGGTAAGCTGACCGGTACCCGTGTACACACGCCGTTCAAATTTACTAAAGAGATTGATGCTTCAAGCCCTTATTTTTACAAAGCCGTGACAACAGGGCAGACCCTGAAAGCGGCCGAATTTAAGTGGTATAAAATTGACGACGCCGGGCAGGAAGTGGAGTACTTCAATACCAAGCTGGAAAACGTCAAGGTTGTTAAAGTCGCGCCGGTGATGTACGACGTGAAAGATCCGGCAAAAGAGAAGCACAACCATCTGGAAGAGGTGGAATTACGCTACGAGAAAATCACCTGGACTTACAAAGACGGCAACATCATTCATTCTGACTCCTGGAATGAGCGTGTTACTGCCTGATGTTAATTTTAAAAGCAGACGCCTGGCGTCTGCTTTTTTTCGCCTTTTTTGTTAAGTGACTTATGCGCTTAACAAAAATGCCGGATACGGATAAAGCACAATCCCCTTTAAGCGAGTGTATGGCTGCACACAATATCGCGCCAGAAACGCAGAACTGGAAAGAGAAACATTATGGAAAATCAGGCAGTGTTACTACGTCGGCTTAACCCTTTCTGCGCGAGCGCTCTGGAGGCCGCAGCCTCTTTATGCCAGACGCGCGCCCATGCTGAAATTCGCATTGAACACTGGTTACTCAAGTTACTTGAGCAGGGTGAGGGTGATATCACCGTGCTGGCGCGTCGCTATGACTGGGATATGGATGGGTTGTGGCAGGCATTGCTGGAATGGCTGGAAAAGTTACCGCGCTCGGTCCGCAGTCGACCACAGCTTTCCTCGTCGCTGATGCAGCTCATTCGTCAGGCCTGGCTTGTGGCGTCACTGGAAGAAAATGATACCTGCATTCGCAGCCATCATCTACTGACAGCCCTGGTCGATGAACCGTCACTGCTGGCCTGCGACGGTCTATGGCCGCTCCTGAGTCTGAGCCGGACCCACCTGGAGCGTCTGCGACCGCTGCTTGACAGCACGTCAGATGAACGCGAGCAAGTGCAGCAAGAAAAGGATATGCCGCTTGCTATGGGCCATGAAGCGCCCGTTTCAGAAAATGCCATATCACCTGAGGGGCAGGGGCTGTCTGCCGCTTTGCAGGGTGCTCTGGATAAATTCACGCTCGATATCACTGCCAGGGCGCGCGCTCAGGAAATCGACCCGGTATTTGGTCGCGACAACGAAATTCGCCAGATGGTGGACATCCTCTCACGTCGGCGCAAGAACAACCCAATTCTGGTGGGTGAGCCAGGGGTAGGTAAAACGGCGCTGGTTGAAGGGCTGGCACTGCGTATTGTGGCCGGTGATGTACCGGAGAGTTTAAAGCCGGTAGCGGTAAGGACGCTGGATTTGGGGCTATTACAGGCAGGTGCCGGTGTGAAGGGGGAATTTGAACAGCGCCTGAAGAACGTTATCGCTGCAGTACAGCAGTCAGCGCAGCCGATTTTGTTGTTTATTGACGAAGCCCATACCATTATCGGCGCTGGCAACCAGGCCGGTGGCGCTGACGCGGCTAACTTGTTAAAACCTGCTCTGGCGCGCGGTGAATTGCGTACCATCGCGGCGACCACCTGGAGTGAATACAAGCAGTACTTTGAGCGAGATGCTGCCCTGGAACGCCGCTTCCAGATGGTGAAGGTGGACGAACCCAACGACGATGTTGCTTGTCTGATGTTACGCGGTCTGAAAGCGCGTTACGCCAGCCACCACGGTGTCCATATTACGGATGCTGCCGTGAAGGCCGCGGTGACGTTGTCACGTCGATATCTTACCGGTCGTCAATTGCCCGATAAGGCTGTAGACCTGCTCGACACGGCGGCGGCAAGAGTGCGCATGAGCTTAGACACACGTCCTTCTTCTTTGACCGACACTCAGGCACAACTCGATGCACTGATTATGGAACAACAGGCTATTGAAGAAGACAGCCAGTTTATCATTCCACCAGGCGAAGAGCGTCTGGCCGATATTTCTGACAGACGGTATGAGCTGAATATTGAGCTGGAAACGCTGCAGGCGAAGTATCAGCAGGAAAAGGTGCTTGCGCAGAAAATCCTGGCTCTGCGCCAGAGTGAACCTCAAAGCCAGCAGTTAAAAGACCTTAGTCGTGAGCTGGTTTCGTTGCAGGGGATTTCGCCGTCACTGATGCTTGATGTTGATGCCCGCACGGTAGCAACCGTGGTGGCTGACTGGACCGGCGTTCCACTGTCTTCGCTGCTTAAAGACGAGCAAAGTGAGCTGCTTAATCTTGAACTGGAGCTGGGACAGCGTGTTGTTGGTCAATCGGCTGCGCTCGCGGCTATTGCACAGCGTCTGCGGGCTTCTCACACCGGCCTTACGCCAGAGTCCGGGCCACAGGGCGTGTTTCTGTTAGTGGGGCCAAGCGGTGTCGGGAAGACAGAAACGGCACTGGCGCTGGCTGACACGCTGTATGGCGGTGAAAAATCGCTGATTACCATTAACCTGTCTGAATACCAGGAAGCCCACACCGTATCTCAGTTGAAAGGCTCTCCGCCCGGGTATGTTGGTTACGGGCAGGGCGGAGTGCTGACTGAAGCTGTGCGCAAGCGGCCGTACAGTATTGTACTGCTTGATGAAGTTGAGAAAGCCCATCGCGATGTGATGAACCTGTTTTACCAGGTATTTGACCGGGGTTTTATGCGTGACGGCGAAGGACGTGAAATCGATTTTCGCAACACGGTCATTATGATGACATCGAATCTTGGCAGCGATGGTTTGATGCAGTTGCTTGAAGAGAAACCTGCTGCCACTGACGCCGAGTTGCATGAATTGCTGCGCCCGGTATTACGTGACCATTTCCAGCCTGCCTTACTGGCTCGTTTCCAGTCAGTGATTTACCGCCCTCTGGACGCCAGCGCCATGCGCACCATTGTTGAAATGAAGCTTGCTCAGGTGGGTAAACGTCTACAACGCCACTACGCCATGCACACCGACTTTAGCGACAGCCTTTACGATGCATTGGTGAGTGCCTGTCTGCTGCCGGATACCGGCGCGCGCAATATTGACAGTCTTCTCAACCAGCAAATTCTGCCGGTACTGGGTCAACAACTGCTCTCTCGCCAGCGTGACACACTGAGAAATGTCACGCTGCGCCTGAGCTGGGAAGATGAGAACGGGATTGTGCTGGAGTTTGTTGAATAGCGTGAAAGGATTGATATATGGCGCTGCGCGTGAGGGCAGCCGCTGCTTGTTGGGCCGGGAGGTAAGGACATGAACGGTACATTGGCGATGCTGTGCCAGCGCTTTTTTAGCGAAGGTCAGGAACGTGCGGTGTCGCTGGCCAGCGATCAAACGGCGTTGTGGGATAAATGGTTGCTGCCGATAACGTCAGAGCAACCTGCGGGTGAAGATCCCGGTTACGACGATGATTTCCAGCGTATGCGTGAAGAGGTCAATCGCCTGTCAGGCATTGATACGGCACTTATCTGCCAACTTGCCGAATCGCTGTTGACAACACGTGCTAAAGACGTCCGTGTGGCAACGTATTACGCCTGGGCTCGTCTGCATCAGGATGGTGAAGAGGGGTTGGCAGAAGGGCTGGCGTTGTTGCTTGGGTTACTGGAGCGCTATGGCGAAACGCTACTGCCGGCACGTCCAAACAGCCGTAAGCTGGCGCTGGAATGGCTGGCAGGAGCGAAGGTTCTGGACAGCCTGTTGCTCTATCCGGAAGTGGATCGCCCTGCTTTTGAGCGTGTGCTGGCAGCACTGGTGGGAATTGAAACCTTGCTTGAAAGCTGGCCTGACGCATCGCGCCCGGAACTGGGCGCGCTAAGTTCGGCGCTGGAGGCACGCCTGGCACGGGCAGGGGGCGCGGATGCTGTTGCGCCGCAAGGCGACGGGCCTGCTGTGGTGTTGCCAGCAGCAACAGGCGTGGCTCCTGCCATTGAAAGTATTCGCTCGAGCCGGGATCTGCTCGATCAGACGCGAGCGCTGGCGAATTATCTACGTGCTCAGCCGCAGGGGTGGCTTGCGGCACACCGCATTATTGCTGCAGTTCGCTGGGATACGGTACATCAATTACCGCCACAGGATAGCGCAGGATGCACTCGTCTCGCGGCGCCGCGCAGTGATAACCGTGCGCTCCTCAAACGGTTGTGGCGACAGCAAAGCTGGGGAGAGCTGCTTGAGCAGGTTGATCGTATTTTTGCTGAAGGCGTGAACCATTTCTGGCTCGACCTGCAATGGTATCTGTTTCAGGCGCTTAGTAAATCCGCTCCTCCGGTCGATGGTTGGGCAGATATTATTCGCCAGGACGTAAAAATGCTGCTGACGAGGTTACCAGGACTGGAAAAGCTGGCATGGGAAGACGGAACGCCGTTTGCTGATGAGGTGACCCGTGAGTGGCTGTTACGCCATGTGCTGGACGATGAAACCGGGTTGCTGGATGAAATTACGCCCAGCACAGTGGTGAACACTTCAGATGACGTGTTGTCTCTGGAGGCGGAGGCACTGGCACAGGCAGATAGCGACGGTATTGAAAAAGCACTGTCATGGCTGCAGACGCGTCCTGGAACCGCAGGCGCACGTAATCAGTGGCTACTGCGTCTGCTGATGGCTCGTTTATGCGAGCAGTTTGGCAAGAATGAAATGGCACTTCATCTACTAAGCGAGCTGGACAACTGCGCGGGTAATCTGTGTCTGGCTGACTGGGAGCCGGACAGGTTGTTTGAAGTCCGTGCACGGCGATTACGTTTACTGCGCATACGCTCGCAGCGAAACGATGTCGACAAGGCGGCACTCGCCCGGCAGATGGAAGCGTTACTGGCGCAGCTGACAGCACTCGATCCGGTGCGTGCAGCCGTTCTTTATTAATCACATCGCGCGTTTTGGGGAGAACTCTCGTGCCGCAACCTTCGCTTTACGAAATGCTGACCGGCGGCTTTTCCGGTGGTCTGTCGCTCAATGAAGTGAATGAATCCAATCAGCTTATTCTTTCTGTGCTGGACAATATGCAGCGTATTCTCAACACCCGTGCCGGCAGTCTGAAGCATCTGCCGGATTACGGACTGCCGGATATGAGCAAAATCATTCAGGGTATGCCAGGGACTGCACATCAGCTCATGAGTATCCTGTCGCAGGTACTGCTGAAGTATGAGCCGCGTCTCAAGCGGATTGATGTCGTGCTGCTGCCGCAGACGGAGCCAGGCCATCTGCGCTATGCCATTGATGCCGAGTTACATCAGTACGGGCTGGTGCGCTATGGCACTGAATTTATGCCGGAAGGACGTTTATTGATACGCCATCTCAGGCAGCAGGGTTTCATGGATGCCGGAGGCGTGTGATGGACGATATTGTGATGACGGTGGGCGGCGATCCGCGAGGGTACACTGAAACCGAGACTATTCGTGAGGAAATGGCGAAACTGAGTCACCCGGCACGCCCCGATGTGAACTGGCTGCGCGTGGAGCAGAGCTGTCAGGCCTTGTTTAACAAAAGTGGTGTTGATTTGCGTACGGCGGTGTTTTACACCGTCGCCCGTGGCCACCAGTCCGGGCTTGCGGGCCTTAACGAGGGTCTGGGTATAGTTCGAACGTTAGTTTCTCGCCATTGGGCGCAAATGTGGCCACAACAAACCCACACCCGAGTTGAACTGTTAAGCTGGCTTTCTGGCAGCGTACTGCAACGCTTGCGTGCGTTGTCGTTAAGCTATACCGATTTACCGGTTATCTACCAGGTTGAGAAAGAGGTGGCACAGCTATGCAGCACCCTGCAGTTACTGGAGCTAAAAAAACTCAGTCGCCTTGAACCTATACAACTCTGGTTACAGCAGGCTGCGGCAGCGCTGGAGCAGGTCGATGAGACATCGGCCGGTGTGCCCACCTCGGCGACCTCCACTGCGTGTGTCAGTCAGGAGGCAGCCCTGCCGCCGCTGCCTGAATCACGCATTTCTGAAAAGCGCCCACGCGAGCCGAAGACGCCAGTAATAAAAGCGACGAATACCTCTCCTCATCCACCAGCCCCACAGCGTGTCCAGTCTGGCAGCGTGAACACCGTGTCGCCTGAACATCCAGCCACTCCGGTTCGGCGCATGCCTGGCTTTTTGGCCGGTTTTTTTTGTGCGCTGGTACTGACCACTCTGGCGGCATTCATAACCTGGTGGCTTATGCGTCCGGCTCCGGCTCCTGCTCAGGCTTTGCTGGAACAGGTTATGCCGGTTGTCACTGTAGATGGTGTTGCTGAGGCGACCAGCCTCAAAGCGTCGTTGACAGCGGATGACCTGGAGCAGACGCGTGAGCCGTGGCTTAAGGCATTAGATGAAAAGCTCGCATCACTGGCAATGTTGCCACCGCTATGGAAAGAACAGCAGGGCACAGCGCTTATTCTTGCAGCGCAAACCTTATGGCCAGAGGCGGAGGCTGTTATGCAAATCCGTGAGCGTGAGCAGCAACGCCGGGAGGCGCTGGCAATCCCAAGTGCGTCACTGGGAGACTGGCATATGGCGCAACAGCGGCTGGAAGCGCTGACTCAGCGTCTTAATGCCCTGGACGAGCGACGCGGGCGTTGGCTTACCGGCTCAGAACTGAAAACCGCTATTTTTGATATCCGACAGGCGCTGGATAAGACACCACCGCTCGAGGAGTTATTGCGCCAGCTTGAACAACAACAGGCGGTCGGTGCAAATACCGCAGCGCTGCGTAAGCAGATTGATGACCGCTTCGCCCAATTGTTAAATCGCTATGCGCTGCTGGAGGAACCATTCCGTTCATCCACAGAGTCTCGTTGAAGTAGTTAAGCAGACAGGCTATTGCGAAAGCGCTTTTCTGGGGCGAAACCACAGGACTACAGGGCATGGGGTTCAGGTTCACTGTGCTGGCGACAATGTGCACTGCTGCAAGTGATAGGGGGTACCCATATCACGTGTGAGGAAGTGTACGATGGGCGATAAACGTAAAAGGCGCCTTCGCCCTTCTCAGGGACAGGCGCTTAAATTCCCAATGCAGTAGGGTTAGCCGTTGAGAGCGATGCCTGCCACAGAAGAACCAGGCTATCATGTGCTTTCAGGCGAGATAAGGAAACAGGCAGATGAAACGGGGTGGCGTGTTGCTGTCTGACAGTAATAATGTGTTTAATCGGGGAGTGTAAAACAGATTACCCAGGGAAATGGTGCGTCCGAGTGGACTCGAACCACCGACCCCCACCATGTCAAGGTGG
>CBIFVZ010000084.1:0-15214 GCA_966185765.1 uncultured Enterobacteriaceae bacterium
ATTTAGTATAAATCACTAATCTTCGGATGACTATTTTCTAAATAAAATCAAGAAATTTAACTAATTTTTTTAGGTTAACAAATTGATCTGACATATCGGTAAATTTCAGGCTGAGTGAGATTAACTTTCAGATGATTTTTCTGTTGGCACAGAATATTCCCCCTGTTTTTACAGCACGATTACAAGCGCATTGAATATAAGTCTGCTTTACAGTTTGATTATGATGGGGAAGGAGAGCGTAAACCCGGGCCAGATACTTTTAAAAGGGGAGTTATGATGATGCAAATATTCTCAATCAAAGGAATGCTGAATATATTTTTGGGAAATCTGGCACTTGCAGAAGTAGAGAGCCATATTTCTGATCATGACGGGACGGTATTCAGGTATAAGCGTGCACCCGGGTATTACCCACAATGGGTAGACTCATCACCGGGGGCTGGTCAAAAACTGCACGCCATGAATGCCCGTAGGTACACATCTGTGTGCAAAGGAAATCGCGCTGTAGTGATACGCTATGAGACTACATAATGAATTGGCAGGGGTTTAACAGATATCTATGCGTCAATATGGACTAACCTTTCAGGATAAAGTATTTATTAATTAATATGATATCTAATACGTAGCAATTTTTTATGCCAACATTTTTTTCATCCTGGATGTTACATTCAGGAAAAGGGGAAGGGGCTGAAACGCTAACCTGTACGTCATGAGGCAAAAGAATGGCTGAAGATACTCAATAAGCCAGTATTTATACTGGCTGGATATGAATATTGAGTGATGGCTTATTTATATTGAGTTTTTATTAATCTATCTTTGGGGTAAGTACACACTTAAGTACACGGAATGCAAGGATGCTCAACGAATTGGGGGGGAAATATCTACTAGCTCTCGTAAATGCTGCGCTAGCTGGTTAACAGTTTTCTCGCCCGTAGCAGCTTCGACCGTTAAGTTTTCCAGCGTATTGTCGTTATCTCGGATTTTGATACCGTTGCGGTAGAGAAAAGTCATGGTAACAAAAAACGCCGTGCGTTTATTACCGTCATTAAAGATGTGGCCGCGAGCGATAGCCACCCAATAAGTGGCCGCTAATTCAAATACATCCGTAACGCCTTCATAATGTGTACGGTTTTGCACCCGGTAGATCAGCGCTTCGGCTCTACCGGGATCGGACATGCCAGCAACGCCGGGAAGCCGCTGCAATATACGGTCATGTAAAGCGATAACTTCCTGTGCGCTAATCCATATCATCGATTTGTCAGCGCCTCTACGGTACGTCCATGACGTTGCATTATCTCATCAAATTCCGCATCCAGCTTAGCATTCTGATATGACTCAAATTCGGCCTTGCTGATAACTACCGCTGAACTGCCGTCTCTGCGGGTGATTTCTACTGGTTCGCCGTGGGTGGCTGCATCCAACACTTCTGAGATATTGGCGCGAGCTTGGGTTGAGGTATATGTACGCATGATGTGACTCCTGAAGTGTACATTTAAATTGTACGTATATTGTGCGATTTATTCAACTGAAACTTGAATATAGGTACAGTGGAGGAGTAAGTCACTTTTTTGATTTAAGAATGTTAACAGTGAATTATAATTCTCTTTTAGTAAGTTAACTATTTTTATAAAAATATCAGGGTGAGATTGATTTAATGCGGATATAGAAAGGTAGATTAAGCCTACTGCAAGCATAAAGATAGCCCATTTATCAACTTTTTAGTCTCTTTTTTTGCATTAGATATTTGTAATTTTAAATCAGCTTCAATTTCTACAGCATTTAGTGCGCCTGGTATTTTTTTCAGAGGGAAGGTTAGCAGCCTGCCAAACTTTGTTCAGGCCTTAATCTATATATCGGCTACTTTAAGCATGTCTCAAGCTAATATTACCTTTGTGTGCATAATCTTCATGTACATATACTCCATTTTGTACACAACTATGTACACTGCAAATGCGCGCTTTAGTGATATTACATAAGACTCTATGGAATGAAAAAAGCCAGTATATACACTGGCTTATGGAAATTAGCATGCATTGTCAGACTTGATACCTAATGGCGAGCTTACTCAATATTCTGAATCTGCTCGCGCATCTGCTCAATCAACACCTTCAGCTCAATTGCAGAGTTCGTAATATCGGCATTAATCGACTTTGAGGCCAACGTGTTCGACTCGCGGTTAAATTCCTGCATCATGAAGTCCAGCCTGCGGCCAACCGCCTCTTTTTTCTTTAGAATGTTGTAGGTTTCTTTCACATGTGCGTCCAGGCGATCCAGCTCTTCTGCCACGTCCAGTCGCTGTGCCATCAGCACCAGCTCCTGTTCCAGACGGTTATTCTCAAGCTGTACCTGCGCTTCCTCAAGCTTAGTGACCAGGCGTTCACGCTGCCACTTAATGACATCCGGCAATTGAGCGCGAACTTTAGCGACTTCGCGGCTCACGGCGTCAAGACGCTGCTCAATCAGAGACTTCAGCGCCTGGCCTTCGGTTTCACGAGCAATAACAAAATCGTCAAGTGTGCCGTCCAAGGCTGCGAGGATCTCTGCGGCAATAGCATCCAGATCCTGTTCTTCAGCTGCCATGACGCCGGGCCAGCGCAGGATATCCACTGGGTTAATTTCACCCTCGTCGCTTTGAAGTTTCACCCAGTTAGCGGCCTGTACCAGCTGTTTAGCCAACTCTTCGTTTAGCAACAACGAGGTGCGGGCGCGCGGATCTGGCTCAAAACGCAGGTTACACTCTACTTTACCGCGCGTAAGACGGTTACGAATCCGCTCGCGAACCACGGGCTCCAGGCTGCGGAACTGCTCCGGCATACGGAAATAAGTTTCGAGATAGCGTTGGTTTACCGAACGTAGCTCCCAGGAGGCGCTGCCCCATTCACCCTTGATTTCTCGCCGGGCGTAGGCTGTCATGCTGCGGATCATAGTGATACCCATTTTTTGATGCGGATGAGGGGATTATAGCTACCGTGGGCCTGGCAGGATAGGCATATGGTCCTGAAGTCCGTATAATGCGCAGCCACATTCGATTTAAGCAGGAGCTTTCCCTATGCGTCCATCAGGCCGTAGCGCCGAACAGGTGCGTCCTCTCACCCTGACACGTCACTATACAAAACACGCTGAAGGCTCCGTGCTGGTCGAGTTTGGTGAAACCAAAGTGCTGTGCACGGCAAGCGTGGAAGAAAGCGTTCCGCGCTTTCTCAAAGGTCAGGGCCAGGGCTGGATAACCGCCGAATACGGTATGCTGCCGCGTTCCACGCACACCCGCAACGCGCGTGAAGCAGCAAAGGGCAAACAGGGTGGCCGCACCATGGAAATCCAGCGCCTTATCGCACGTGCGCTGCGCGCCGCCGTTGATCTGAAAGCGCTGGGTGAATTTACCATTACGCTTGACTGCGACGTGATTCAGGCCGATGGCGGTACCCGCACGGCCTCCATCACCGGTGCCTGCGTGGCGCTGGCCGATGCGCTCAACGGACTGGTCGTCAGCGGTAAACTGAAAATGAACCCCATGAAAGGCATGGTGGCCGCAGTGTCAGTGGGCATTGTTGGCGGTGAGGCGGTGTGCGATCTGGAATATATTGAAGATTCCGCCGCTGAAACGGACATGAACGTGGTGATGACCGAAGACGGTCGCATCATTGAAGTGCAGGGCACCGCAGAAGGCGAGCCGTTTACCCATGAAGAACTCCTCACGCTGCTGGATTTGGCCCGTGGAGGAATAGATTCCATTGTCGCGTCGCAAAAAGCGGCGCTGGCAGAATAATTTTTCAGGCGACCCTGGGGTCGCCTTTTTTTTGCCTGAAATTCGCCAGTCTGGCTTCAGGAATGAACAAAAGTACGAGTTAAACCAGCACAGGAGTAAGTCCATGAAAGCGTATCAGCGCCAGTTTATTGAATTTGCGCTCAACAAACAGGTCCTGAAGTTCGGCGAATTTACGCTGAAGTCCGGGCGTACCAGCCCGTATTTTTTCAATGCCGGACTGTTTAACACTGGCCGTGACCTGGCGCTACTGGGACGTTTTTATGCCGAAGCACTGGTGGATTCTGGCATCGAGTTTGATCTGCTGTTTGGCCCCGCGTACAAAGGTATTCCCATTGCTACCACCACGGCTGTGGCGCTGGCGGAGCATCATGACCGTGACCTGCCGTACTGCTTTAACCGCAAAGAAGCGAAGGACCACGGCGAAGGCGGAACGCTGGTAGGAAGTGCATTGACCGGGCGTGTGATGTTGGTGGACGATGTAATTACCGCCGGCACCGCTATTCGTGAATCTATGGAAATTATCCAGGCCAACGGTGCAACGCTTGCCGGCGTGCTGATTTCGCTGGACCGTCAGGAGCGCGGGCGCGGTGATATATCGGCGATTCAGGAAGTGGAACGTGACTATGGTTGCAAGGTGATTTCTATCATCACGCTTAAAGACCTGATTGCTTACCTGGAAGAAAAACCAGAAATGGCGCAGCACCTTGCAGCCGTGCGCGCCTATCGCGAGCAGTACGGTGTGTAATGGCTTCAGCCGGGCGCGTTGCCCGGCTTAGTAGCCTCAGCCGGGCTAACTGTCCGGCTATATCTAAACCAGCGCGGCGCCCTGCGTGTTTACATAAAGCGAATAAACAGACGTGCTGGCCGCCATAAACAGGCGGTTGCGCTGCTCACCGCCAAAACACAGATTTGCGCAGCGTTCGGGCAAATGAATCATGCCAATCGCCTTACCCTCCGGGTTGAATACCCGAACACCATCCAGCTCGGCGCTACCCTGGCCCCATCCGCACCACATATTACCCGCGCTATCACAGGCAATGCCGTCAGCGGTGCCATTCCCGCAATCAATATGTACACGTTTGTTTTTAAGCTCATTATCAACAACGTCATAAGCCAGAATCAGTCGGTTAGGCTGTGCCCGGCTCTCCACCACATAAAGCACCTTTTCGTCGGGTGAAAAGCACAGTCCATTTGGGCCGTTAACATCGCCTGCGGCAATGACCAGCTCGCGGCTTTGCGAGTCCAGCCGGTAGAGGTTTTGCGCCAGCTCTGGCTCGGCTTTATGGCCTTCGTAAAAACCAGCTATCCCAAACGGTGGGTCGGTAAACCAGATGCTGCCGTCGCTTTTTACTGCAATGTCGTTAGGCGAGTTCAGGCGTTTTCCCTGAAAGCTGTCGGCGAGCACGGTGAGCGTGCCGTCGTATTCCGTGCGTGTCACCCGGCGTGTATCGTGCTCGCAACTCAACAGTCGGCCCTGGCGGTCTCTGGCATGGCCGTTGCTGTTGTTTGACGGTTGGCGAAATACCGAGGTTTGGCCGGTGGTTTCATCCCAGCGCATCACGACATTATTGGGGATATCGCTCCACAGTAGCATCCGGGCATCACCAAACCAGACCGGACCCTCCGCCCAGCGACAGCCTGTGGCGATGCGTTCCACTTTAGCGCTGGTGAGAAAAAGCGCGTTGAAACTGGGGTCGAGTGCAACAATGGCCGGATCGGGATAACGCTGGGCTGGCTCCCAGGCGGCAAGGGCGCGACCGGGAATAAGGGCTGTAGCGGCAATAGCGCTACCCATTTTTAGCAAACTTCGCCGAGAGGTGTGCATCTGTTCTCCTTCTCTTGCTGGTGTGCGGTGGCGTTAAGAGTAGGGAAACAGGAGGGGAAGGACATCTGGCATTTGCCCGAAGAACACAGGGCAAATTACCAGAAATACGGGACCAGTAGCGTGGACGTTATTGCAGCTGTGCGGCAACCAGCGGCCAACGCGCATCAAACTCTTCAGTGGGGCGATAGCGGAACTCGCTGCGTACAAAACGCGATAACATACCCTCACAAAAAGCCAGCAGCTGGCTTGCCAGCAGCGTTTCGTCGGTGGTGTAGCCTTCACCTTCACGCATTTTACGCTCACGCAGCACCTGGCGAATCTGCGCCTCAATGCGCTCAAACAGCTGGTTGATGCGGCCCTGCAGTCGGTCTTGTTCAAACATCAACGCATGGCCCGTCATGATACGCGTCAACCCTGGGTTACGTTCACCGAACCCGAGAATCAGCAGCACAATCAGGCGAAGCCTCGCGGCCGTGTCTTTTTCATCTTTCAGAATCAGGTTGATGCGCGTAATCAGGCTGTCTTCAATAAACTCAATGAGGCTATCGAACATTTTGGTTTTGCTTGGAAAGTGACGGTATAGCGCGGCCTCAGAAACGCCCACTGAGGCGGCCAGCTTCGCTGTAGTAATGCGCTGGCTACCGTCGCTCGATTCAAGCATTTGCGCCAGAGACTGAAGTATTTCTTCGCGTCGATTCCTTTTCGCGGTCTGTTTTTCTGCCATGTTTTAGAATACCCCTGGAATACACACAATCAGGTCACTGCTCACGCAGCAGTGGCAGGCGCGAGGCCTGCAATAAATGCATGTCGAATTACGTGCTGCGTGCGTCTGATTACAGAATTACTGGCGGCCAGAGTGGCCAAATCCGCCGGCACCGCGATCGGTGGCGGTAAAATCGTCGACCAGATTAAACTCGGCTTGCACGACCGGGACAAATACCATTTGTGCGATACGCTCGCCCGGCTCAATGGTGAAGCTATCCTGACCGCGATTCCAGACCGAAACCATGAGCTGTCCCTGATAATCAGAATCGATAAGCCCAACCAGATTGCCTAACACGACGCCGTGTTTGTGCCCGAGGCCTGAGCGCGGAAGAATAACCGCTGCAAGCGAAGGGTCAGCGATATGAATTGCCAGTCCCGTTGGCAGCAGCGTTGTAGCGCCAGGAGCGAGTGCAACAGCTTCATCCAGGCACGCACGCAGGTCAAGACCCGCAGAGCCAGCGGTGGCATAGGTCGGCAGCGGAAATTCCTGACCAACGCGCGGGTCCAGAATCTTAACGTCGATTTTTTTCATCATAACGGGTAACAATCTCGTCGAGTAAAAGTTGGCCAAGGAGCGATTTGCGTTCAAGCGGTAAGGCTTTGTCTCCTTCCTGCCAGAAAAGGTGTAATGCGTTGTTGTCACTGTTAAACCCCTGATCGGCCTGTGAAACATCGTTTGCACAAATCAGATCGAGGTGCTTTCTTACGCGTTTTTGCTGCGCATATTCTTCCACATTATTCGTTTCGGCAGCAAACCCTACAACGTAGGGACGATGGCTTTTCAGCGCCGCTACGCCCGCGACAATATCCGGGTTTTTAACCATTTTTATCGTTAATTCATCGCCTTGCTTTTTAATTTTTTCATCTGCAATAGCGGCTGCACGATAGTCTGCAACGGCCGCACAGCCAATAAAAATATGCTGCTGCTGTACACGTTGCTGTACCGCCGCCTCCATTTCCAGTGCCGTAGTCACATCAATGCGTGTGACCCCTGCGGGGGTGGCGAGCGCAACCGGTCCAGACACCAGCGTGACGTTCGCCCCTCTGCGTGCGGCGGCGGCGGCAATGGCATAACCCATTTTGCCCGAGCTGTGGTTGGTGATGTAGCGCACGGGATCCAGTGGCTCACGTGTGGGGCCGGCGGTAATCATAATGTTTAAATGTTGCAGATCTTTGGCAGGGGCAAAGTGCTGCTCTGCACGTTCAACGATAGCCAACGGGTCTAACATACGGCCTGGCCCGACGTCACCACAGGCCTGGCTGCCGCTGTCTGGACCCCACAGGGCAATATCTCTGGAGGCCAGCACATCGAGATTATGTTGTGTCGCGCTGGCGCGGTACATCTGCTGATTCATCGCAGGAACAACCGCAATGGGGGCGGGGGTTGCCAGGCAAATTGTGGTGACGAGGTCGTTAGCCATTCCGGCCGCAATGCGCGCAATAAGGTCGGCGGTTGCCGGAGCAAGAATCACCAGGTCAGCCCATTTCCCAATCTCAATATGCCCCATCGCGGCTTCTGCTGCCGGGTCGAGCAGGCTGTCAGAGACGGAATAACCAGAAACGGCCTGTAGACTCAAAGGCGTGATAAATGCCTTAGCGGCGTCGGTCATCGCCACGCGTACGTCTGCGCCACGCTCGCGCAGACGGCGCACCAGTTCAGGCGTTTTATAGGCTGCGATGCCGCCGCTTACGCCCAGCACAATTTTCTTGCCGGAAAGCCCCATCATGTTCTGTTCCTGTATTCAGTCGGCGTTGATACGACATTTTACCATAGACCGACGGCGGGCACGCGAGGTGTGATTTGCGAGGCGTGCCGCAGTCCGGTGATTTTCTGTTCGTATCAGCGTCATCCATTATGGCACGATAACTGTAAAAATATACAGGTGATGAATAACGATGGATAATCCATTGCCGCTCCTGCCAAGGGAGAAACTGCTGCGTTTTGGTGCAAAAGCCCTCACGGACGATGAGCTGTTAGCTATTTTTTTACGTACGGGTAAGCCTGGCGTGAATGTGATGACCCTGGCCAACCAGTTGTTGCAGCATTTTGGCTCGCTACGCGCGTTACTGACGGCTGATTTATCGGCGTTTCGCGAGGTCGGTGGTATTGGTCATGCGAAATATACGCAGCTTAACGCAATTGCTGAGCTGAGTCGGCGCTATCATCACTCACGTGCAATGGAAAAGCAGGCACTGCTTAGCCCGGATATGACGCGGGAGTTTCTACAAAGCCAGCTTGCTGGAGAAGAACGCGAGATCTTTATAGTGATTTTTCTTGATAACCAGAACCGGGTTCTTCATTACAGCAGAATGTTTGCCGGAACGCTTGCCCATGTTGAGGTGCATCCCCGAGAAATCGTGCGTGAGGCCATGCGGCTCAACGCCGCAGCACTGATAGTAGCGCATAACCATCCTTCAGGCCGCGCACAGCCCAGCAAAGCAGACCGCTTTTTGACCGAACGTATTATAAAATGCTGCCAGTTGATGGACATACGGGTGCTTGATCACCTGGTTATTGGTCACGGTGAGACGTTTTCTTTTGCTGAACATGGGTGGATTTAGAGCAGATCGCGCGATCGTTGGGATCTTTATCTGTTCGGGACTTGAGCGCATCCCTTACACAGCGTATACTACGCCACCTTTGAGAATCTCGGGTTTGGCGTGGGCCTGGCATCACGAGTTCAATTTGAACCGCAGGACCAGGCCAGCAGGCCTGACGAGGCTGCCAATACCCTATACGAAGCTCGAGCTAATTTGATTTTTGGAGAATAGACATGTCACGAGTCTGCCAAGTTACTGGCAAGCGTCCGGTGACCGGTAACAACCGTTCCCACTGAACGCGACTAAACGCCGTTTCCTGCCGAACCTGCACTCTCACCGTTTTTGGGTAGAGAGCGAGAAGCGTTTCGTCACCCTGCGCGTATCTGCTAAAGGTATGCGTGTTATTGATAAAAAAGGCATCGATACCGTTCTGGCGGAAATCCGTGCCCGCGGCGAGAAGTACTAAGAGGAACTGAATCATGGCTAAAGGTATTCGCGAGAAGATCAAGCTGGTTTCTTCTGCCGGTACTGGTCACTTCTACACGACCACTAAGAACAAACGTACTAAGCCGGAAAAACTGGAACTGAAAAAGTTCGACCCGGTTGTTCGTCAGCACGTTCTGTACAAAGAAGCTAAAATCAAATAATTTTAGTGGATTAGATGAAAACCCGGCTTCGGCCGGGTTTTTTGTTTTTGGCGCCGAGGAGGATGCAATGCCAGAATTACCTGAGGTAGAAACCAGTCGTCGCGGTATTGAACCGCACCTGGTCGGTGCCACAATTCTGCATGCTGTGGTACGTAACGGACGACTGCGCTGGCCTGTCTCGAATGAAATTCATACCCTTAGTGACCAGCCGGTACTGAGCGTTCAGCGGCGGGCGAAATATCTGCTGCTGGAGTTGCCAGCAGGCTGGATTATTATCCATCTGGGAATGTCGGGCAGTCTACGCATCCTGCCTGAAGAGCTGCCAGCTGAGAAACACGACCATGTCGATCTGGTGATGAGCAACGGTAAGGTATTGCGCTATACCGACCCCAGGCGCTTTGGTGCCTGGCTGTGGACGAAGGAGCTTGAGGGGCACAACGTCCTGGCACATCTGGGGCCTGAACCGCTCAGCGATGACTTCAGCGCGGCCTGGCTGCATGAAAAGAGCAAGCGCAAGAAGACTGCGATTAAGCCCTGGTTGATGGATAATAAGCTGGTGGTGGGTGTTGGCAATATTTACGCCAGCGAGTCGCTGTTTGTGGCCGGGGTCCATCCAGACAGACTTGCCAGCTCGCTTTCTACAGAGGAATGTGCTCGCCTGGTCGCGTCCATTAAGGCGGTGCTACTGCGCTCGATTGAGCAGGGCGGCACGACGCTGCGTGATTTTCTGCAAAGTGATGGTAAGCCGGGCTATTTCGCGCAGGAATTGCAGGTGTACGGACGGGAAGGTGAGCCATGTCGCGCCTGTGGAACGCCGGTTTCGGCGGGCAAGCACGGGCAGCGCAGCACATACTGGTGCCGACGCTGCCAGCGATAGTTAGCCGAGCTTCTCCAGCAGCGCCTTACGTACGTGTTCCGGTAAAAAATGGGACACGTCGCCGTGATGGCGCGCCACTTCTTTGACCAGCGATGATGAGATAAACGACCACTCTTTGGTGGGCATCAGAAACACACTTTCCAGTTCAGGCATCAGGTGGCGATTCATATGCGCCAGCTGTATCTCATACTCAAAATCAGCTACCGCACGCAGCCCACGCACCAGCACGTTGGCCTGCTGCTTGCGGGCAAAATTTGCCATCAGGTCGCTAAAACCGGTGACGTCAACATTGCTGATGTGCGCAGTCGCCTCGCTGGCTAGCGCTACGCGCTCATCGAGAGTGAACAGCGTGTTTTTGTGCGGGCTGGCGGCAATGGCGATAATCACGCTATCGAACAGATCTGCTGCACGACTGACGATATCAAGATGGCCGTTAGTGATGGGATCAAACGTTCCCGGGTAAATAGCGCGTCGTTGCATGACGAGTCCTCAATGCTGTCTGGGTGGCAGATAAGGCTCCAGCAGGTCCAGCAAACGCTGCAGCGCTCCCTGATTCTGGTATAACACCTCAACGGCGTGGCGACCATAGTAGCTGCGGTAGTCTTCATCAGAGAGTAGCGAACTAATCTCTTTGACCAGTGAGGCTTCATCGGTCACGGTAATCAGGCCGTCGGCCTGCTCAAGGCGGGCGCAGATATCTTTAAAGTTAAAGATGTGAGGTCCCATGAGTACCGGAATAGCGTGCGCGGCAGGCTCCAGTGGGTTGTGGCCGCCTCGCTCAATCAGCGAACCGCCAACAAACGCCAGGTCAGACATCCCATAAAGCAACATCAGCTCACCCATCGTATCGCCCACCACGACCTGTGTGCTGCCCGACGGCACTTCGCCGCAAGAGCGCGTGATGTAACTCAAACCTGCGTTACGCACCAGCGCTATAGCATCAGGGAAGCGTTCGGGGTGACGTGGCACCAGAATTAATAGCAGGTCAGGAAACTGTTTTAACAGCGTTTTGTGTGCGGCAAGAATAATGCTTTCTTCACCTTCATGCGTGCTGGCTGCTGTCCAGACCGGGCGATGAGGCGCCCACTGGCGGCGTAGTGTCACCGATTTTGCTGCCATCTGTGGCGTGACGGAAATATCAAATTTCAGGCTACCGGTGACAGAAAGTTGTGCACGCCTGGCACCGAGATTGATAAAGCGCTCACCATCTTCTTCGTTCTGCGCGGCAATCAGCGTGATACGGCGCAGCAGCGTACGGACAAATTTACCGAGCCGGGCATAACCTTTGGCCGAGCGGGCTGAGAGTCGGGCGTTGGCGATAACCAGCGGTATCTCACGGCGATGCAAAGCGGCAATCAGGTTGGGCCATAGCTCAGTTTCCATTACCAGTACCAGCCTGGGCTCGACGTTATTGAGGAAGCGATTGATGGCATCTGGCAAATCATAAGGCAGGTAGACGTGTTGCACGTCACGCCCAAAAGCAGATAACACGCGCTCAGAACCGGTCGGCGTCATCGTGGTGACCGTGATAGGCAGCGACGGATAACGCTGGCGCAGCGCACGGACCAGGGGAATGGCGGCCAGCGTTTCACCAACGGAAACAGAATGCAACATAATGCCGCCCTTCTGAAGCGGCTGGCGGTAAAAACCGTAGCGCTCGCCCCAGCGTTTACGGTAAGCCGGCGCCTTACGGCCACGCACCCAGAGCCGAATCCAGATCAGGGGTTGGATAAGGTAAAACAGCGCGGTGTAAAGCAACTGGAGCATGGTACATACTTATGCTGGGAACATGCGGGGATTCTATGTATTTAGCCGTGGCATTGCTATTACTTTCGCGGTTTACCTGAAGGATATCACGCTGGTAAATGCATAATCTGATGTAAATAGCGCGTGGTTATGGGGTTCAGGCATGCAGGCACTGTGTTTTGACAGGGAAACCTTGCGTGTGGTTGGTAATGACCTTAAAAAATTTGATGTAATAATGGGGTTTCGTATAAAAAGCATTCTGTCGGTTTGTGCGCCAGGAAGTGGTACACTTGCCGCCAATTTTGCGTTTTGTGTCCGGTGAACCGATGATGGCAACGCCAGTGCGGTGGTCTTTGTTCAGGGATGCATACATAACCATTTCAGGAGCGGGGAAAGTTTCCCTGCGGTGGGATTCAGATACGCGCTCATGAACATTGCTTTTTGTTTATATAAATATTTCCCTTACGGCGGATTACAACGCGACTTCATGCGCGTTGCTCAGACTGTTGCGGCGCGTGGGCATCACGTGCAGATATTCACCCAGCAATGGCAGGGTGAGCGCCCCGCGAACCTGGAGATTCACATCGTCCCGGTTACCGCTCGCACTAATCACGGCAGAAATACGCAATATTGTGCATGGGTGAGAAAGTATCTTGCACAGCATCCCGTTGATAAGGTTGTTGGCTTTAACAAAATGCCGGGGCTGGATGTTTATTATGCCGCCGACGTTTGCTATGCCGAAAAGGTAGAACGGGAAAAAGGCTTTTTTTACAAACTAACGTCACGCTATAAGCATTATGCTGCGTTTGAAAAAGCGGTTTTTCAGCAAGGTGAGAAGACCGACATATTGTTGCTGACAGAAGGCCAGCGGCACGATTTCCAAAAGCATTATCAGACTGAAGACACTCGCATCCACCTTTTACCGCCGGGTATTTATCCGGACCGTAAATACAGCAACCAAATCCCTGACAGCCGCAGGATTTACCGCGAGAAGAATAACGTGGGTGACGACAGGCTTTTGCTGTTACAGGTTGGGTCTGACTTTCGACGTAAAGGCGTTGAGCGCTCTCTGCGTGCGCTGGCGGCACTCCCGCAGGCGATTCGTCAGCGCGTGGTGTTTATGATTGTTGGGCAGGATAAGGCGGCAAAGTACCAGGACATTGCCCGTCAACTGGGTATCGCCGATAACGTACGGTTTTTTGTTGGGCGCGATGATATCTCTGAGCTAATGGCGGCGGCGGATGTGCTGATTCACCCTGCTGTTCAGGAAGCTGCCGGTATTGTGCTGCTGGAGGCCATTGTCGCGGGCCTTCCTGTTATCACGACTGAGGTTTGTGGCTATGCACATTACATTGAGAAGGCGCAGTGCGGAGCCGTTATTGCCGAACCGTTCAGTCAGGAGGCGCTAAACCATGAACTCAGGCGCGCGCTGGAGGAGGAGCCACTGCGTGAAAGCTGGGTTCGTCATGCCCGGCACTACGCAGATACTGCCGACTTATACAGTCTGGCAGACAAAGCGGCCGATATTATTTTAGGTTGTGAACATGCTTGAGCTTAAAGAGCCTTTCTCATCGTTGTGGCGTGGAAAAGATGCGTTTAACGAGGTCACAAAACTGGACGGTGAGGTTTTCAGAGCGCTTGAGACCCGACGTACGTTACGTTTTGAGCTGCACGGAAAAGGCTATTTTCTGAAATACCATCACGGAACCACGCTCAAAGAGGTGCTGAAGAACCTCATTTCTCTACGTTTGCCGGTGCTGGGGGCCGATCGCGAGTGGTTTGCCATTCACCGCCTGGCCACATTGGGTGTAGATACGATGACGGGAAAGGCTTTTGGGCAAAAGGGCATGAATCCGTTGCGGCGCACATCGTTTATCATCACAGAAGATTTAAGTCCTGCTGTCAGCCTTGAAGATTACTGTGCTGACTGGAAGACTCGCCCACCCGTTGTACGTCATAAACGGGCCATTATTCAGCGTGTGGCTGAGATGGTCGGTAAAATGCACCGTGGTGGTGTGAATCACCGTGATTGCTATTTATGCCATTTCCTGTTGGATTTACCCTGCGCGCCTGATAGTGAAGAGTTGAAAATTTCTGTTATTGACCTGCATCGCGCGCAGCTTAGAAAGCGAGTTCCGCGTCGCTGGCGTGATAAAGACCTGACAGGACTGTATTTTTCCTCAATGGACATAGGGCTTACTACGCGTGATATTTATCGCTTCCTGCGAGCCTATTTTTCAGATTCCTTGCGCAATATCTTACGCAAGGAAGACAGGCTTTTTTCTCAAGCCGTTGAAAAAGCAAAAAAAATACAAGAAAGAACAATTAAAAAAGCATTGTAGCGCTTGAGTAGCGATGAAGTTTGAGGTTTCAGCAAATGAATATTGATTTTAATAATGTTATTTTAAAAAAATACGTTGTTGACAGATCGGAACATGCTTCGCCAAAGAAGCTTAATATTGCTTATGGCGTTGACCGTAATTTTCTCTTTGGTGCCGGTATCTCGATAACGTCTGTGTTAGTGAATAACCCGGACATGGATATTCACTTTTACATCGTAACGGATTTTGTGGACGATGATTATCTGACCTGTATTGAGCGGCTGGCTGAAACCTGGCGCACAACCATTTCAGTGTTGGTTTTTAATAATGAAGCATTCCGTCAGCTACCGAGTACCAAGTTCTGGACGTATGCGATGTATTACCGCTACGTTGCTTTTGAGTACTTGAGTACCGAACTTAATTCGGTGCTTTATCTTGATGCCGATGTTGTTTGTAAAGGCTCTCTGGACGAACTGACACAGATACGTTTCAATGGTGAATATGCTGCAGTTGTGAATGATATTGATGATGTCAGACTTAAATCGGGTCCTCGTCTCGGTATTCCTGAACTCTCAACAACATATTTTAATTCCGGCGTTGTATTTGCGAATCTCGTCGTCTGGAAAGAGCAAAACCTGTTAACCAAAGCATTTGATATACTGCTCGATAAGAGTAAAGAGCTACTCTATTTTGACCAGGATGTATTAAATATTCTTTTCTATAGTAAGG
>CBIFVZ010000085.1:0-15087 GCA_966185765.1 uncultured Enterobacteriaceae bacterium
GTAAACAAACCGACATTACTAACTGATGGCTGTATCTAATACTGGGGGCAGGTCAGGGGTTTCAGCGTATTTGAAGTATTATTCAAATTCAGAAATAAAGGGAGTGGATATATTTATGGGTATGGTTTCCTTGATTAATTTGAATTGCCCGCATTGCCTGCGCGATAACGCAGTTTTACAGGTGGAAGGTGAGACGATTCAGCCTCTTAAAGGTACTAATGCGCTAATGGCAATATGTAGAAGTTGCTCAGGAGCATTGATAGCTGAGGTGGAGCCAGGCGGGTTGGTAAGCAGAGCGGGTGGGTTCCATGCTATTGCGATGAGTACCACACGAACAGATATAACCCTGGATTGCCGTCTGGGTCACGGAAATCAGTGGGGAGTTGTAAAAGATTACTATCCCAAAGCGCAAACCCATAGTGCCCCACCATCTACCCCGGATAGAGTTTCTAAATTTTTCGTAGAGGCAAAAGATAATTTTAGCCGAGGTAATTACGAAACTTGTGGTGGGTTATGTCGTAAAGTAATTGATCTGGCCACGAAGTCTATGGCTCAGGCAGAAGATATATCCGCCTGGAAATTACAAAAACGTATCGAAAAATTAAAAGAAAAAGGCGCTATTACTCAAGAAATGTATGACTGGGCTGATATCATCAGGTTGGACGGAAATGAACAAATTCACTCCGAGGATGAATTTGATTCTCAAAGTGCTCAGGCTGTTCTGGATTTTACTGAAACTTTTCTACTTTACGCTTTTACGCTTTTACGCTTCCGGCTATGGTTCAGGCGAAAAGAGCGGTGGCAGAAGAAAAAAGAAAATAATTTGAATAAAATTTTTGCCTGGCGCTAAGCCGGGCCAGGATGGTTAGCTAATCAGTAAGTCGAAGTCTGCTCCCTTGCAGGTGTCGCTGAAGTCGTCGGCGCTTGCCACGCTAACCACTCACTCTTATACAGGCACAGCCAGAGCTGTTTCTCCCTGATAGTCGTATATGACAAAAAAGTTACCTGCTCAACGACACAATCTTCTCAATCGACGCCCCATTTTCATTCAAATAGCGATAACGAATTTTTCCCTCTTTTAGCATCGCGTCCGCAGGTTCTAACGGGTAACTCTTTTCACTAAAAGACCGGGTCATCATATCCATTTGCGAGCGGGCTGGCTGCTCATCGGTGCCATTAACCAGCGCAATCGAAGTAAAAGAAATATTCAAAGGGGTAGGGTTATTGACGGCGATTGCCCATCCAGCGTTATCGTTTACCAGTCTGAAGGTCAATTGGCTCACGACATCCTCCAGAGTGTTGGAAATAGCCTTAGGGCGCCAGAACAACTTGAGCTGGGTATTCATCGCCAGCGTCAGGCGGGATTGTCTGGACTGTTTATCGGTTAATGGCGGGATCTCATAAAGATTGAGCCAGAAGACGGATTCACGATCCTCAGGTAACTTATCCTGGTTGTAAATAATACGTAATCCTTGTCTCTGTCCAGGTGAAAGGCGAAAAACTGCTGGCAATACAACAAAGGGTGCCCCGCTAAACTCAGGATCGCCTTCCCCGTTATCTACCCAGCTCTGCACAATGACGGGATATTTATTGGTATTTGCCAGCATAAGGCTGACTTCGCGATGGCCTTGCGGGTAAATCACTCGTGTTCCAGCGGCCATGATTCCCGCGTGAAGGGGGGCTGCTAAAAGCAAACATAAAAACCCGATTACAACGCGCTGTTTCATCATTGCATTTTCACCAGTACATAAGCTGTAGCATGTACTTTACCTGCCGTGACGGTCTGACCATTAAGCTTTTTCAACGTCGCAATGAAGGTGTGGGTATAGTAGGTGTAGCCACTGGTGACGCTGCCGGTCGCTTTAGCCCCTGATAACACCGGATACCAACCGGCGTTATTGCCGCCTGGTGTCAGCGTAGCGATGCCGGGCTGCCCGACAAAGATCAGAGGCGTTCCTGGGTTATCGCTGTGAGCGAGAGTAATGCCTACCCCCTTAGCCATATCAGGCGCAGCGTAATTATCAGAAACCAATGCCGTGACGCCGCCACTACTGTTAACCAGACCCAGCATTTGGGCCGCGCTGTAAGCACCTTCTGAAACCTGGATACCCAACGCCGTCTGGGTATCGCCTACGCCAGACTTAGCAGCATCGCTACACTCGACCTGTACCGAAAACGAGGAACTGGCTTCCATACCGGCATTCAGGTCGATAGTCGAAATCGTTGGTAACATCACAACAGGGTCGGCGCTTCGGGCAACACACGTCGTCACATTATAAATCGCATTACCAGAACGCATCCCATAGCCAAAGCCATTATCGGCGCCCCAGGAGTTAAAATATATCGCGCTGTCTTGCCCAACCGTGTCGCGCGCAAAAGCGAAAGAGACAGAGGAATCACCGGAAAGCTGGATATAACTATTGGGCTGTATACACGAATAAATCGTTCCGACACTCTTACCATAGGCAATACCTGAGCCATCGGTATTGTTATTTCCGCAGTAGGAGGATTTCGCCGACATGCCGGGAAGAGTACTGATACGATATAGCTCGGCATGTAGCGGCGGAATATCCTGGAGGCGAATTTGTATTTTACCGTTCGACGTCGTATTCCAGCTGGTAAGTGGGACTTTCTGCCAGTAGCGGGTTAAAGTTACTCCGCTCATTGTCTGGCGTAGTCCGACATAAGCAAACCAGGTTGCATAAACATCTGTTAGCCCATCAACACCACCAAGGTCATAATACCCACCGACGCGGTCGTCACCGTTGGTCGCAACAAGAAAATAAATGCCAGGCAGATCGGCTTCATCACATTCCCACAGCACGGTAGAAGCCGTCGTACCACCGTAGGTATAGTTCGTTGGCGGCACAACGACACTCGCTAACAATGAACCGACGGGCATAAAGTAGGTATCCGTCAGGTTTACCTTCCCGAACGGAATAATGGCCGTACGGTCATCCTCCGTTTGTGTCGCGCTGGTTTTTGTACACCTGCTCCACCCTGGGGCGGCGGCGATAAGCATCACCAGGCCAATAAATAAATTCAGCATCAATACGTTATGCTTTTTCATTCTCGCTCCAGCTTCGTTAACGTGAACATATTGATGATAACCTGACCATAGGCTGCCCCTCTTGCGCGTGGGACAGGTCAAAAGGGATCGTGCAACGGTCTTGGGCATTTTCTCCCCAGCGCACGGTAAGGTGTCCTTTATTTTTTTCACTACGAACGTATATTTGTCCGCCCTGACCGGTCATTCCAATGATATTGCCGCTGTCATCGAGAACATCCGCACCAAGTGGAAGAACTTCACCATCGGGAAAGCGGGACTTAATTAACAGTGCTGTACCGCTACGGGTGCGGAATACCAATTTACTGGCTGAACCGGCGACAGGGGCAATACGTTTTTCGTTATCCACTAATTCGGCATTACCATCCATATTCTGCGGATCAAGCGTTATCCTGTTGTAACGATAAGGGGTGACTGCGGGAATAAGCGCATATCCGCGGCTATCAATAGCCGCCTGTTGGGAACTGAGGACTGTTGCCCCCTCGGCACCTTTAGCCTCAATTAAGGCAAAGGTTTCGCTAAGATAAGGACCAAACGTTAAACCTCCGGCGTGGATTGCCATTGCGCCCTGAGCATTACCAGATGCCTGCCAGTAGTTCTGCCCTTTTGATGCATTCAGTCCCAGTGTTGTACTGGAAAAGCGTTTTTGCAGGTTGCCACTAAACACAGTATTTTTATATTCCTGATCGCGGCTTACATTAATGCCATAGTTGGTGGTCTGTTTCTCATCAATAACGCCCGAGAGCGAGCTTTGATATTGATCGCCCCCATCAGTGGAATGTGTCCAGGATGTACTGAGCATCGGAGCACGCGCCCCGCCATAGCCCAAAGGGATAGAAAAAGACAGTGAAGTCATTGTCTGCATGCTGCCGCTATCGTTGTCATTCCCGATGCGCTGGCGAGCGATAGAGAGGTTAGTGCCAATCCCATGAAAGCTATTGCTGTAGCCAAACTGTAGCTGTGTGTCGCGGCTGCGGCCATCACGATAATTCTGCGTCGAACCAGACAAGAACAGATTGCCAAGTTGACCCACGCTCTGGCTCAGAGAAATATCAAACCTTGACTGTTGGAGGTAGGTTGTTGACTGCCAACTATTTTCTGCATCTATCGTACGGCGAACGCCGAGCACATCACTGAGATCCCGATAGCCGCGGGTTGAGTAGCGATAACCTGCAAGAGAGACGGTTGTATTCGTCTGCTGAAATGTTTTACTCCAGGAGAGGTGCGTCATCCAACCCTCTGTGTACCCCGTATCCGGCAGCGAAGCATGTGACCAGGTCATATCCATGCCAAAAGCGCCCAGCCAGCTGCCATAAACGCCGCCCAGCATGACTGCCTGATAAGAATCGGCTACGCGCAGACCGCTGTTCATTGTAATGGCGTTATTCAAACCGTGTTGCCAGATGAAATCGCTAAACAACGACTCAGCGCCACTGTCACTCGTTCTCCCAACTTCAACATTGTAGCGAGAGATACCAGGACGCATCGACTCAGGTACTGCTGAAAATGGAACACTGAACCGACTCACAGAACCATCGGCTTCGGTTACCTCAACGTTAAGGTCACCACTATAGCTGGTGGGATAGAGATCGGTAATTTCAAACGAGCCGGGTGATACGGTAGTCTGGTAGATTTCCTGGCCATTCTGGCGTACAGAAACTTTGGCATTAGTGACTGCCACACCGCGTATAACGGGGGCGTAGCCGCGCATTGAATCAGGGAGCATCCTGTCATCTGTTGCAAGCCTGAATCCGTTATAGTTCATGCCGGAAAAGAAACGCCCTGAGGTGGTAAGCTCCCCCAGTGCCATCTGACTTCTCATTGATGGTAATGGCCTCTGGACGTAACTACGGATGTTTTTCCAGCTGTGGCCCCCCTGACGGCGCCAGTTAAAATTGGATAACTGGCGATACTGCCATTTTCCGATGTTCACACCGCCATTCAACGCCACCCAGGCAGAGTCATGAGCGGTACTGTTACTTCCAGAATAAGAAACGTGATAATAATTGCTAATGTAGTTTACAAACCCGATAGAGCTGCCCGCTTCTAAATCGTCGGGATTGACATAGCCGCGCGGTGCAATGTTCATACCGGTTTGTGGAACACTCAGATTAAGACGTAGCTGGGCCATATTCATGTCAACATTGCCCCCGTTCACGATCTGGCTAAAAAAGAAACATCCATTGTCAGTGGTAGAATATTGTTTTGTTTCTTTTGGGAATTTTATGCCAGCGCTTTTAAATACTTCTGGTTGTAAGCAGAGTGCAACGGCACCATCCTTCTGGGTGATAAAATCTACCGTAAAAGTGTCGATATAGTTCGTGTTGACATACACATCAACTTTATATGTGCCCGCTGCAGTAGTGTTTTTTGTAAGTTGCGCTAATGTTGATTGACTGAATCGTCCACCACGAAATAAATCAGGCTCAAAAATATAATCATCAGATTCTGCAGACAACGAGGACGAATGATTATTAGTGGCTGCCAGCGATGCAGGAATTGATGCCATAACAGTAAAAAAAACAGCCATGTATTTCACGCTACTCCGCCTCCGATGCTGTAATTATTGTCTTCCCTGGTCGATGCTGTCTTACCAATTACAAGAGGCGTTCTGTAACGGTATCCATGCCGTAGTCATTCACTAACACGAGCCGTAGACGCATGCCTTTAAGAGAGTCCACAGGCGAAGATGGCGTCCATTCGGCGTAGGATTTTGGTGAAACCATCGCGGAGTCCGCCAGCACAATTTCACCGTGCCGGGTAAGTAGGCTCGCGCGCCTTACCACGGCAAAATATCCCCCAGGATTAGTGACTTTGATTTTTTTACCACTCAGGCTAAAAGAGAGCGACTGCGCGGTGTCACGTTGTTGTTCAGCAAGCCCGGCAGGACGATAGAAAATTTTCACACGATTGGTAATAGCTAAAACCAGTTGATTACTGCTTTGCTGAGAGGTTTTTGACGCGGGGAGTTGGGTAAAACTCATGTAAAAAAGGGACTCGCGATCCTCAGGTAGTGCTTTACCATTATATATCAAACGCACCGACTGCCCGGCATTGGGTTCCATACGAAATATTGGCGGCGTAATAATAAAATCACCATCAGTTTCACTGGTGTTGCTTCGTTTACCATCATCCGTCTGAATTTGTACAATATAAGGCTGCTGAGCCGTATTTCTTAACTGAACGGTTTTTTCCCTGGCCTGGGCAGAGTAAATGATACGCGTGCCGGTCATCACTACACTGGCACAGACGTACTGGCTAAAAAATAAAAAAAAAGCAGTGAACAAGGGAAAATAAGTGCGCATCCTTCGCCCTCAGATATTAATAAATTTGCATCATACGATATTCTGGTTGGCCGGGTTGTTCTGCCAACCAGAACAAGATGATTAGAAATAGCTCAGCGTATATTCGGCTACGGCAGTGATTTTACCGGGCTTAGCGCTTGCGGCATCAATGACATAATACTGGGCGCCAAAGTCATAACTGGCTGACGTTTCACCTGTTTTCAACACCAGGCCACTGACACTTGTCGGGCCAGAAAGTGTTACAACATCAGAGCCATTGCTGGAACCGGTCAACTGAATACCATATCCAACCGCGGCATTGGTTGTGGCACGGTTACCAAGAACACCGGTAGAAGCATCAACATCGTAACCCAGGAATTTGGTATTGATGTTCAGGTCGGCGGTGGGGGCTGTACATCCACTGACAGAAACAGTAAATGGCGTGAGTCCTGCGGTCTGACCATTCGCCAGTGTTGCACCAAAATCTGCCGTAGCAACGGTTGGCAACATGACAACAGAATTAGTCTGTCCATTGATACTGACAGAACACGTTTGATCGGTGACTTCACCTTCAAAAGTGACGGTTGGAGTAGCAAAGGCAGAACAGGGCAGAATAACGAGGGCGACAACGGCGGCAACTTTCTTAAGTTGAATCATATATATCCTTATACGGTGACTATTAAAGCTTTTTATTGTCCAGGGCTTAACTCGGCATAGTCTTAAGTTCACCCTGTTCGACGACAGGATATTATAATTTGGATTAAGAACCGTCAATCAAGATTGTAGGTGTTCTACGTGGATTTCTTGTTTATTTTTACAGGAATCTCTCGGTAAAAAACTTAATTTTTCTCGTTTGTGGGATTTTCTTAGTATGATAATTGAATAATTTGTGTTAGTGGTTTTCTGCTTGCATGAAGGTCCAGTGAGTGGCGGCTATAGATCTTTCTCATAAAAAGCACTAATAAAAACTGTTAATTATTATTTGCGGTTAGGAACTATCAACTATATTAATTATCTCTTTTCGTTACAGGCAGGAAGATTTGGTGCTCAACTCTCTCCCGGAAGGTGAGTTTTGTAGTCTGGAAAGAGGGCATTTGCATCAGACCATGAATAAGTAACCTCATAAAGCAAAAGTAATACAGGTTACTTAAAACCTGACGCGCTTGTTCTTGTGTTTCTCTACGGTGCTCCTGGACAGCCTCCTGTGACTGACAAAAAACGTCTGTATCAGGCATAAAAGCTGCCATTCGCTTAAAGGCTTTGACCTCAGCACCGCGTGGCTGGCCTGGGTCTCATAGGATATTGACACCGAGTGGCTGCAACGAGGTATCCAGGTATACTGCCACGTCTGGCTCTAGGCCAGATAACGCAATACAGGGGTAACCTCCGGTTAACTATAACATTCACAGCCTGCACAATTTTGTCGTCACTGCTTCCTGTGCTGAACGTGAAGATTGTTTTTGACAGGTTTTTTGCTGTACGTTTTGATGCAATCCAAAGAATGGCCGGGGCGCTGTTTTAAACAGGAAGGATGGCAAAATGGAGTTAAAAGACGGATTATCAATGCTAATTGCGGCAATACCGGCCATTATCGGTGTCTGGAAGTTATTTAAAGACGTGAACTGGTCATTACCTAAAACGACAAAATATAATCACTTGTTAGATAACTATTCAGCGTGTCTGTCTCCTTTGGAAATTGCATTTCTCCAGGCTGAAATCAAGAAGGAAGTTAAGCAGAATGTATTGCGGGTACTCAATCCAAAATTCAGAAATCTGCTTTTATATGTGCGTGCAAACTGCTTTTTAAATATACCTTCGTGGCGCTGGACACATCTGGCACCTCACATTCAGATGAAATACGATAAATTTTTTATTAGATACAAAGGTAAGTATCGTCTCTATCGCTGGGGTTTTAGGGCATTTGCTACTTTCTATTTTTTTTCTGGCACACTCTATGCGATACGTATCTACAATCCCACTCTCCTTTTTTATCAAATATTGGCTCTTGTTCTTTTTCTGTCATGTATGTTTATGGGAGGCGTTTTCTGGGGGCTGTTGCCCGGTAAGAAAACAATAGCGCGATACAATGTGGAGCTTTTAAAAATAGATGGTGCAGGTTTTAGCGCGTCGCCGTAGTGAAATCGTATTCGCCCGGTAGTGTAACGGGCAGGGCAAGGTAATGTCGCAGTTTAACCTCGCCATCGTGTAACATCGGATACTGCCCGATGAGGCATAATGTGCTGATAAAAATCGTCATATTGAGCCGAGTGCTGCGACAGGGGTAACGTAACGGTGTTGTGCCGGGACAGACTCATGATAATGGTGCTGCGGGTCAGGCTTCAGGACCGGATAGCCCAGTTACATCGACCTGAGTTGCAACATAAATTGACGACTTGTCAAAGTGCATATTGGCGGGGTCATCGTTAATGTATTCCAGCGCAGGAGGTAACGGCAGACGGGAGGAGATGGTTGCACAGCCAGCCAGAAGAAGCGCGAACAGCGCCACAGCGGTGCTTTTGAGTATGTTCATTGACAAAATCCTTTCAACAAGAGCCATCCATTAGCTCTGATTATTTTACCAGAGCAGTTTCGGCATGCATTACCCAAAGTTGCGTAAACGTTTCTGGTAACCAGGTTTTGGCGACAGTGGACACGCGCCAGCGTTAAAAGGGCAAGCTCGGTAGCATTCTGATGGGGCAGCAATACGCTGGAAATCCCGGTGAAGGAGATGAACGCTAACAATTAACAGCTGTTAACGGTGATATCTGCATGATCGCCGTACTGAATTTGGGAGAAGGTCAAAAAAACGAAAATCTCAAAAAGCGCATGGAACTAAAACAGGTGGGCATGCAGGATAACACCGTGGATAACGATAAACTATAAATGAAGAAAAACGCGTTATATCAGTCTGATACGTGTCACAAGGAATCATCAAGTTATAACAATCCGTTGTCATTGCTTTTATGACCCGCTCCATAACGTACTGGCGTTATTTAATATCCCAAACTGCCTCTGCGAGACAGTTTGGAACAATATTCTTCTTGTGGGGGAAATATAATCAACGTGACACGAATGGCACCGTTTACCAGAAATTAAGAAGCTTCATCCAGGCACCGCCCAGCAGCAGCCAGATAGCGAGTGAGGCAAGGGAAGTGACGAAGCTGACGCTCCACCACTGGGCGGTTGTGTTGTAGCCGGAGCCAAACAGCGCAGGCCCCGGACCGCCGGCGTATTGTGTGAGGCCCATCGACAGATTCGAGGTATACCCCAGCACCAAAGCCGCAAACAGCGGCGGCGTACCCACGGAGATAGCCACAGCCAGAAAAGCGAGGTACATGGCAGAGATATGCGCCATTGCTGAAGCAAAGAAGTAGCGGGTGTAGAAATACACCAGCACCAGTACCAGGAATACCGTCATCCAGTCAAAGTGGCCGATATAGCCGACAATACCCTCTGAAATCCAGGAAATCATGCCGTATTTGTTCAGCGCATTAGCCATCATCACCAGTACTGCAAACCAGAACATGGTGTCCCAGGCGCTGTGTTCTTCAACGATGTTTTTCCAGGACATGATATTGGCAACCAGCAGGATAGCCAGCCCAATAAATGCAGACAGCGTTGCCGGAATGCCAAAGACAATATCGCCAGCCGTCCACAGCAGAATAAGAAGCACAAAGTCGAGTGCCAGGATTTTCTCGGCCAGTGACATTGGCCCCATGTTTTTTAGCTGCTGGCGAGCAATCTCGGGGATCTCAGGCGTTTTCTTAAGCTGCGGCGCATAAATTACGTAAACCACGACCGGGAGCAGAATGAGCGCAGCAAGGCCGGGAACGATGGCACCTAAAAACCAGGTGGTCCAGTTAATCTCCACGCCCTGGCTGCGCGCCAGTTCAGCAATCAGTGGGTTGCCGGCCATTGCGGTAAGAAACAGGGTGCAGACAATGGCATCAATCTGCGAAACGCAGATCATCAAAAAAGCACCTGCCCGACGCGCCGTGGGGCCTGGTTCAGACTGGTAGGCTGTGGCAATAGACTGAGTGATGGGGTACATGATGCCACCACCTCGGGCTGAGGCAGACGGGATGCCTGGTCCTAACACCAGATCTGAGAGCGCCAGTCCCCAGGCTACACCCAACATACTGGAGCCACAGCGGGCAATAAACCACAGTGCCACGCGTTTACCCAACCCGGTTTTGATAACTGCCCGCGAGATGAACATCGCAATACCAATAAGCCAGATGGTGCTGTTGGCAAAGCCCGACAGTGCGCCCACCTTGTCGGCTTTAGCGGAAAGCGGTGTCACGCCAGTGAGTGCTGAGACAATCAGCGCAATCATCGTTACGGCTCCCATTGGGAGTACCTTGAGGATAATGGCGAAAATCGTCGCGGCGAAAATGGCGAACATGTGCCAGGCGTTGGCTTCAAGCCCGGCAGGGGGAGGGGTAAACCAGATAATGGCACCTGATAAAACAGACAGAATCCCTTTCCACAGTGGGAAAGCGAGTGTAACCGGTACTGATGGCATATCTTCTTTCATCTTATTGCTTCCCTGTTTTTTTTTGTATCTTCAGGGCTAAGGTGAATAGCACGTATTGATGTGAATCAACCTTCATTGCTGCGTTTTATTTCGCCTGGAAAATAACAGATTCAAGATGAAAGCAGATGGCGTTATTACCGCCCCCTGCGCCGGTTGTTTATTTATGTGGTGATAACGCCATTGTTTATAGCTGCCGTTAATTTTGTTAGTCGGATATTCCATAAAAACGGCAAACACCTGCGCAGGCCTTGTCATCCAGCGCATGGTTAAATCAAAAAATTGATCTCCGTTATTAATTATTTATTGGGAACGTAATGCGGTAGCGATTCAGCTTTTAGCCTGGTGTCGGCTTAAATAGTACCAGATGCATATTTTGTTTCTTTAAAAGCACAAAACAGACATATTTATTAAAATAAAAGTATACAATATATTTACATTTCTTGATTTCCAGAAGTACACCTCACGACTGACGGTGTCGTGCGGGTGTTTTTTATTGTATGGAGTCCCTGATGAATTCAACAAAAACACCTTCACTGGTGTGGCTGCATCTTGCGGCTATTGTTTGTCTGCTCCTTGGTCTGGCATCCGCCGCCGGGGGAGTTTGGCTGCTTAGCCTGGGAGGTTCAGCGTATTTTCTGATTGCCGGTCTGGCATCACTTGCGATCGGTTGCTTGTTGCTGCGGCGCAAACGTAGCGCACTGTGGCTATATGCATTGCTGCTGCTTGCGAGCACGGTCTGGGCATTGTATGAGGTGCGCCTTGACTGGTGGCAGCTGCTGCCACGTCTGGATATCTGGTTTGTTGTTGGTGTCTTTCTCGCGTTGCCGTTTGTCAGCCGCAGGCTCGGTACAAAAGGCCAGCCGGGCAGCGCAGGTCCGCTATGGGGAGCGCTGGCAATTACGCTGGCTGTAGGAGTGGTAAGCCTGTTCATGAACCCGTACAGCATTGATGGCAAGCTTGAGCGTCAGGCTGACATGGCCGCCAACGGCGCCCCTGCGCAACCGGAAGGCGACTGGCCGCAGTGGGGCGGCGATCTGTTTGGCCAGCGTTACTCGCCACTGGCGCAGATTACCCCGCAAAACGTGGCAAAACTTGAGGAAGTGTGGCGCTATCGCACGGGTGATATGCCGAGCGAGCGTGATCCTACGGAAATTACCGATGAAAACACACCGCTTAAGGTCGGGAATCTGCTTTATCTGTGTACGCCGCACAGTATGGTGATTGCGTTAAACGCGACCACCGGGAAAGAAGTATGGAAGTTTGACCCAAACATTAAGAGTGATAATGGCAGCTTTAAAGAGTGGGAACACATGACCTGCCGCGGCGTTTCTTATTACAACCTGGCGCAGAACACCGCAAGCGCATCGGCAAACGACAGCGCGCCCGAAATGTGCCAGCGCCGTCTGTATCTGCCCACCGCCGATGGTCGCCTGATGGCAATTGATGCAGCTAAGGGCGAGGTCTGTACTGACTTTGGCGAGCAGGGTGCCGTAAATCTGCTCACCGACAATCTGGGCGGCAAAAATCCGCCAGGCGGTTACTACTCCACCTCTCCGGCTACGGTTATTGATGGCCTGGTTATCATTGGGGGCCACGTTAGCGATAACGTCTCTACCAACGAACCTTCCGGGGTGGTGCGCGCATTTGATGCCCGTGACGGTCATCTGGTATGGAACTGGGATTCTGGCAACCCGCTGGAAACTGAACCGTTACCTGTGGGGCGCCACTACACGCCAAACTCGCCAAATATGTGGTCGGTGATGAGTGTGGACCCGAAACTGGGTTTGATATACCTGCCAATGGGCAACCAGATGCCGGATCAGTGGGGTGGCAATCGTTCTGAGGCGACCGAGAAATACAGTGCAGGCGTAGTTGCACTGAATGTGAAAACCGGCCAGCCAGTGTGGAACTATCAGTTTACGCATCATGACCTGTGGGATATGGATGTTGGCGGTCAGCCGACCCTGACCGATATCAGAACGGCAGACGGCATGAAGCCTGCGCTGGTGGCTTCTACCAAACAGGGCAGTATTTATGTACTGGACCGCAGCAACGGTCAGCCGATTGTGCCGATTGAAGAAGTAAAACGCCCGAGCAGCAATGTGGAGGGGGAAACCGCGTCACCGACGCAGCCGCTGTCTGCGCTGAACTTCACACCGCAACCGCTTAAAGAGTCGTCCATGTGGGGGACGAATACCTTTGATATGCTCTACTGCCGTATCAAATTTAAATCGCTGCGTTATGAGGGGACGTTTACGCCGCCGTCAACGCAGGGATCGGTGGTTTATCCGGGCAACTTCGGGGTGTTTGACTGGGGCGGTGTGGCGGTCGATCCGGTGCGTCAGATTGCCTTCGTGAACCCAAGCTATATGGCGTTCTACGATACTTTAGTGCCGGCATCGGAAATTAAAGCGGAAGACAAGGCCGAGAGCGAGACTTCTGGTATTCACAAAAACACCGGGGCACCCTTTGGCGTGAAGATGTCACCGTTGCTCACGCCGTGGGGCGTACCGTGTCAGTCGCCGCCGTGGGGGTATGTCGCCGCCGTGGATCTGACAACCCATAAAGTTATCTGGAAGCATAAAAACGGCACCGTTCGCGACTCTGCGCCGCTGCCTGTTCCTATGCCGCTCGGCGTACCATCGCTCGGTGGCACCGTGATAACCGCAGGTGGCGTAGGCTTCCTGAGCGGAACGCTGGACTACTACGTGCGTGCCTATGACATGAGCAACGGCAAAAAACTGTGGCAGGCGCGCCTGCCAGCTGGTGGTCAGGCCAATCCGATGAGCTACCAGGGGGAGGATGGCCGCCAGTACATTGTTGTTACCGCAGGCGGCCACGGTTCGCTGGGTACAAAACTCGGTGACTACGTGGTGGCTTACGCCCTGGCGAAGCCATAACGCCAGCGACGCTCAGGCGCCCGCATCTGTGTAGTGAAATGCCAGTTGGTGAAATAACTGACTGGCATTTTTTTATCGATACACTGACCAAATCCTACCGGCCACATTTCCCCTGTGCTGGCTAAGAAAAAAATTCACTCTTGCGGATTATCCTGATCCTCCTGAAACTGCGTAAACTACCCCAACAACCACAGAGCAAAAGGAGATGCGATGTACCGTTGGAATACCCTGGCGCTTGTCGCCATTGCACTGACTCTTCAGGCCAGTTACGCTAAGGCAGCGGCCTGCCACCAGGCACAACAGCAGGACTTGCTGTGTTTCACGCCGCTTAACGGCGTTCATCAGCGCAACAGCGCGCAGACGGCTTCAGGCAATAATGCGCTGCCCCCCTCCGTCACGTTCTGGGGCAGCACAACGAGCGCTTATGACATTGCCCCGAGTGACGCGCTGGAGCGACCGTTGCCCGAAAACGCCGGGATTACCTCGCATACTAATGCATGGGGCAAAACCACTTACTACAATCTGCATGGCCTGGCGATAGGCTCATCGAGCAAAGATATTGCGGGCAATGTGCACTATCGCGATCAAAACGGCAACGAGGTGGACCGCCTCTGGTAATCATATACCGGCGCCTTTTGATGGCGTTGTTAAGGCCGTGCCGGTCAATGCGTACAGTCGTGAGCACACTCACATTATGCAGGTGCTGCGCCTGTTGGGGCTTTACTGACCGACGGCACACTGGCGTCTCAGGCAACCACACTTTTCCACGCGACTTTTCAGATAGCCATTATCAGATACACCCAATTTATCCTTGCCCGTCAGGCGGATATATCCGTGTAACCTATCCACCATATTCTGGTAGTCGACCACGGCCGCGCTACAGTAGGGCGGCTGGCTATGCCATTGAGGCGAGTCAGCCGCGTTGTCGCTTCCCCGGCAACGGGAAAATCCAGCCTGAGAACACGACCGACGGCTATCACTTCCCGATTGTGCACAAATCGTTTTTAAGCTCGGTCGATAAGCAAACCGAGGAGATGCTCAACGTTGTGAACGGCGGTGGTACGTCGGAGATCTCGGTAATGGTCACAGCGTGACGGTTGATAATCGTCGCTGAGGGTCCCTGATGCGATGCATCTTCCCGTGGACAATATCTATCGAAAGGGAGATTACTATAAGTTGAGCTTAATTATAAATCAGGGAAAGTATGGAGGATACGCCTCATTTTAGTGCATACGTCCGGTTGAGATTATTTATTCATGCTGTACGAACAACCGGATGTCTTTTTGCGAAGAATGAGAG
>CBIFVZ010000086.1:0-14877 GCA_966185765.1 uncultured Enterobacteriaceae bacterium
AAAGCCTTACAGGCGCATCAGAAAAACCTCCGGCTATGCCGGAGGATATTTATTTATTTTCACGGCGATTTGCGCCAGTGGCTGTAAACGCCTTGCGCCGCCGTAAACGGCTCGTAAAATCAACCCCATGCTTTCAATACGTGAAAATTCTGTGATGCTGCCTTTCATTGTCCAACAACGCCGTCGTGAACGCCGCTGGCTTTTTTGTCTCACGGTGCTGCTGTTAATAGTGGCAATGTTCAGCTTGTGTGTGGGGGAGCGCTGGATTGGGCCGGGCGAATGGTGGGGCGAATCAGGCCAGCTTTTTGTGGGGCAAATTCGGCTACCGCGCACGCTTGCTGTGCTCCTGGTGGGAGCGGCGCTTGCGGTTACCGGTGCGGCTATGCAGGCGCTGTTTGATAACCCGCTTGCGGAGCCAGGGTTACTGGGGGTTGCTAATGGGGCGGGCGTGGCGTTGGTTGGCGGCGTACTACTGGGCCAGGGCGCGTTACCGGACTGGGGACTTGGTGCCTGCGCTATCGCCGGAGCGCTGGTAGCAACTTTGGTATTGCTACGCTTTGCGCGTCGCCATCTTTCCATTAGCCGTTTGCTGCTGGCAGGTGTGGCGTTGGGGATAATCTGTAGCGCGCTGATGACCTGGGCGGTGTATTTCTCGACCAGCCTTGATCTGCGTCAGCTAATGTACTGGATGATGGGGGGCTTTGGCGGCGTGAGTTGGGACCAGGGCTGGCTCATGGCGGCGCTGCTGCCGGTGCTTATCTGGTTATGTAGCTGTTCACGTGCGCTGAATTTGCTGGCGTTAGGTGAAGTGTCTGCGCGTCAACTTGGTTTGCCGCTGTGGCTGTGGCGCAACCTGCTGGTGGCGTCGACCGGCTGGCTGGTCGGTGTCAGCGTGGCGCTGGCGGGTGCCATCGGTTTTATTGGCCTGGTCATACCGCACATTCTGCGCCTGCGTGGCATGACCGATCATCGCATTCTGTTACCGGCAAGCGCCCTGGCCGGGGCCGTCACTTTGTTGCTGGCCGATATCATTGCCCGTCAGGCATTGATATCGGCAGAATTGCCTATCGGTGTTGTGACGGCCACGTTAGGGGCGCCGGTCTTTATCTGGTTACTACTAAAAACACGCTAAATCTTCAACAATCATAATCAGGAGTACGCTATGCAGGATATTCTGAATACCCCGGTGACAACCATTGATGGTGAAAATACCACTCTCGCGCAGTGGCAGGGCAAAGTGCTACTTGTGGTCAATGTCGCCTCGAAATGTGGCCTGACGCCGCAGTACGAACAGCTGGAAGCATTACAGGAAGCTCGCGGCGCAGAAGGTTTCAGCGTGCTGGGCTTTCCCTGCAATCAGTTCCTGGGACAGGAGCCGGGCAGTGAAGAAGAGATCAAAACGTTTTGTAGCATGACCTATGGTGTCACCTTTCCGCTGTTTAGCAAGGTAGAGGTTAATGGAAAGCAGCGTCACCCGTTATACCAGAAGTTGGTTGCCGCCGCGCCTGATGCCATCGCGCCGCAGGGCAGCGGTTTTTATGAGCGCATGGCCAGCAAAGGGCGAGCGCCGCAAGAGAAAGGCGACATTCTGTGGAATTTTGAAAAATTCCTGATTGGTCGTGATGGTCAGGTTGTCGCACGTTTCTCTCCGGACACCACGCCGGACGATCCTGCGCTGACGCAAGCCATTGATGCGGCACTGGCGAAGTGATGACAACACTTCTGCGCCTGGAGGGACTTGCACTGCACGGACGGGTTGGACCGACGCACGCACAGGTGCAGCGCGGTGAGTTATTACATCTCATTGGTCCCAATGGTGCAGGTAAAAGCTCGCTGTTGGGACTGATGGCAGGTTTACTCACGGGTGAGGGGCGTATTATCTTTGACGATAAACCCCTCGCCGACTGGCTGCCAACGGATCTGGCGCGACGGCGGGCAATGTTGCACCAACAGCAGACGCCGCCATTTGCCATGCCGTTGTGGCATTTTTTGACCCTGCACCAGCTTGATGACGCCTGTGAGGCAGCATTGCTTACACAGGCGCAGGCGTTTGGCCTTGAAGATAAGCTTAACAGGCGAGTCTCAGAACTCTCTGGTGGCGAATGGCAGCGTGCACGTCTGGCTGCGGCATTGCTGCAGCTTGGCAACCATGACTGTCTGAGCGGCAAACTGCTGTTGCTTGATGAACCGATGAACAGCTTGGATGTGGCGCAACAGAGCGCGTTGGACAGGCAATTACAAACGCTGTGTCGTGCGGGGGCTACGGTAGTGATGAGTAGCCACGATCTTAATTACAGCCTGCGTCACGCTGCAAGCGTGTGGTTGATTGAGCGGGGAAGACTGCTGGCACAGGGGAGGCCAGCAGACGTACTGACGCCGCAGAGGCTAACGCCCGTTTATGATGTCCCGTTTCGTCGACTTGAGGTTGAGGGCGTTAAAGTGCTGATTTCATCGCATTAGTGTCACAGAAACTTGCCTGTACAACGAAACGCGGGCTAAATTAGCGAGAATAAGAAGAAAGCCAGAGGATTAACCTGAAATGCGGCTGTGGTTATTGTTAGTGGCAACGCTGGTGCTGGTGGGCTGTAGCCACCATAGCGCACCGCCCCCAAACGCGCGACTCTCTGACTCTATCATGGTGATTGCGCAACTTAACGATCAGCTTAACAACTGGCGTGGTACGCCGTATCGCTACGGTGGCATGAGTCGGCGCGGTGTGGATTGCTCCGGGTTTGTGGCGCTGACTTTCAGTAGCCGTTTTGCGCTGGATTTGCCGCGTGAAACGCGTAGCCAGGCTGAGGTTGGCACCCGCATTGCCAAAGAAGAGCTATTGCCAGGCGATCTGGTATTCTTTAAAACCGGTAGCGGCGAAAACGGCCTGCATGTTGGTATTTATGATACGGATAATCAGTTTATTCATGCCTCCACCAGCCGTGGCGTAATGCGTTCCTCACTCAACAACGTCTACTGGCGCGATAAATTCTGGCAGGCACGACGTATCTGAATAACCCCCGCCGTACTCCGTGTTTAAATCCTGCGCCAGCGGCTACACTGGCGCCAGGAGGCACAATGACAACTCACCCTGAATTTAATAATACCTGGCACGACAGGCTGCCGGATTTTTATACTGCGCTGGATCCCACACCGCTCGATAATGCTCGTCTGCTGTGGCATAACACCGCGCTGGCGCGTGAGCTGGGACTTGATGCTTCGCTGTTTAGCGATGCGGGCATCTGGGGCGGTGAGGTGCTGTTGCCTGGCATGCAGCCCCTGGCCCAGGTATACAGCGGCCATCAGTTCGGCGTATGGGCCGGACAGCTGGGTGACGGGCGCGGCATTCTACTCGGTGAACAGCGTTTGCATGATGGCAGGCAGTATGACTGGCATCTTAAAGGTGCTGGCCTCACGCCGTATTCGCGCAAGGGCGATGGCCGGGCGGTGGTGCGCTCAAGCGTGCGAGAGGCGCTGGCATCGGAGGCGCTACATCACTTAGGCATTCCTACAACCCGGGCATTGAGTATTGTCACCAGCGACACACCGGTTTACCGCGAAAGTGTCGAGCGCGGTGCCATGCTGATGCGTATTGCAAAAAGCCACCTGCGCTTTGGTCACGTTGAACATTTTTACTACCGCCGAGAGCCAGACAAGGTACAGCAACTGGTCGATTATGCCATTGAGCGGCACTGGCCGCAGTGGGTAGCGGAGTCTGACCGTTACCTGCTGTGGTTTCGTGATGTAGTGGCGCGTACTGCCCGGTTAATTGCGCAGTGGCAATGTGTGGGTTTTGCGCACGGTGTAATGAATACCGACAATATGTCGCTGCTCGGGCTAACCATCGACTATGGCCCGTACGGTTTTCTGGACGACTGGCAGCCGGGTTTTATCTGCAACCATTCTGATCACCAGGGGCGTTACGCGTTTGATAACCAACCGGCCGTAGGGCTATGGAACCTGCAACGCCTCGCGCAGGCCCTGTCAGTGCTGATTGATGTGGATGGGCTTAATGATGCGCTCGGTGGTTATCAGGAGACGTTAATGCGTGAATATGGCCTGCGTATGCGTGCGAAGCTTGGATTTATGACGCCGCAGCAGGATGACAACACGCTACTAAGCGAACTGCTGGCGCTGATGGAGAAAGAGGGCAGCGATTTTACCCGCACGTTCCGGCTGTTGAGCGAGACCGGGCAACAACAGGCAGCATCGCCATTGCGCGATGAATTTATCGATCGTACATCCTTTGACGCCTGGTTTGGGCGCTACAGACGCAGACTTGAGTGTGATGGCGTTGATGATAACGTGCGCCAACAGGCGATGAAAGCAGTGAACCCGGCAGTGGTGCTGCGCAACTGGCTGGCGCAGCGGGCGATAGAAGGAGCCGAGCGTGATGACCCGGCAAAACTCGAGCAACTGTTGGCGGCGTTAAGTAATCCGTTTGCCGACAGGGATGATGACTACGTGCGTCGCCCGCCAGACTGGGGCCGGCACCTTGAGGTCAGCTGTTCAAGTTAAAATCCACGCCAGCCTTAACAGGTTGCGCCGAATGTGTATTAGTTAGACGAGAAATCCGCCGAAAAGGCGGATTTTCATTCAGGAAGCGGGGTGCTTAAAAACGGCTGTCGACAGCCGCAGCAAGCGTTGCCAGCAGTGCTTCGCTTTGTGCCCAGCTCAGACATGGATCGGTAATTGATTTGCCATAGACCAGAGGCTCGCCGCTGACAATGGGTTGGGTACCTTCTTCAATAAAGCTTTCCACCATAACGCCTGCCACAGCACGCGATCCAGCGCGTATCTGCTGGCAAATGTCTTCGCACACGTCGAGCTGGCGGCGATGCTGCTTCTGGCAGTTACCGTGGCTGAAGTCCACTACCAGATGTTCGGGTAAATTAAATTCGTGCAGGCTGGCGCAGGCTGTAGCCACATCTTCGGCGTAGTAGTTGGGACGTTTGCCGCCACGCATAATGATATGGCCGTGTGGGTTGCCGCTGGTCTGGTAGATGGTCATCTGACCGTGCTTATCCGGCGAGAGGAACATATGGCTGACGCGTGAGGCGCGTATCGCGTCGACGGCGATACGGGTATTGCCGTCGGTGCCGTTTTTAAACCCTACCGGGCAGGAGAGCGCAGAGGCCATTTCGCGGTGGATCTGGCTTTCAGTGGTGCGTGCGCCGATTGCGCCCCAGCTGATAAGGTCGGCGATAAACTGGCCTGTCACCATGTCCAGAAATTCGGTGGCGGTCGGGACGCCCAGTTCGTTGACTTGCAACAGCAGGCGGCGGGCCTGCTCAAGCCCGGCGTTAACGCGACAGCTACCGTTAAGATCCGGATCGGAAATCAGTCCTTTCCATCCCACCACGGTGCGAGGTTTCTCGAAATAGGTACGCATAACGATTTCAAGGCGGTGGCCGTAACGTTCACGCATACCCAGCAGGCGACGTGCGTAATCGAGCGCGGCATCGGGATCGTGGATGGAGCAGGGGCCAATAATGACCAGGAGCCGTTTGTCTTCACCATTAAGAATATGCTCAATGCGGCGGCGTGCGGTGTTGACGTGTGTTGCCACCGCGTCGGTGACGGGATAACGCCCGGCAAGTTCAGCTGGCGTAACCAGACTGTCAATGCGGGCGCTGCGCAGTTCATCTGTTTTATTCATGTGGTATCTCAGAATCAGTGACTTCTCTGCGGCAGATATGCCGGGAAGTGATGGCGATCACGATAAACCAATTTGTGCTGCATTTAAACGTACTGAAAGGTTCATCTGCCAGTTGTGAGACACCGTATCACAGAATATTGCGCTATAAAACTAGTTTGCTAGTACATGCGGCGGCTCAATCCGGCGATGTCCATAATCTTGGTGGCAATTTCTTCCACTGAGTAATTGGTACTGTTGAGATAGCGAATCTGATGCTTACGATATAGCGCCTCTACTTCCGCGACTTCCATGCGGCACTGGCGTAGCGAAGCATAGCGGCTATTTTCACGGCGCTCTTCACGAATGGCCGCCAATCGCTCAGGGTTGATAGTCAGCCCAAACAGTTTGTGTTGTAACGGTTTGAGGGCGGCGGGAAGCTGCAGATTATCCATGTCATCGGCAATAAACGGATAGTTGGCTGCACGGATGCCGTATTGCATGGCCAGATACAGGCTGGTGGGCGTTTTCCCACAACGTGAGACGCCCAGCAAAATCACCTGCGCCTGGTCGAGGTTACGCATAGAAATACCGTCATCGTGCGCCAGCGTATAGTCAATGGCGGCAATACGGGCGTCGTAGCGGTTCAGGTTGCCGGGGGTAAGGCCGTGGGTGCGGTGCGCGACGGGCGTCGGATCAAGTTTCAGCTCACTTTGTAGCGGTGCAACCAGTGCCTGTACGATGTCCTGACAAAATCCCTCGCTTTCCATAATAATGCTGCGAATCTCAGGCAGCACGATGGAAAAAAAGACCAGAGGGCGCTCACCGGTTTGTTGCCAGATAGCATCAATCTGCTCTTTCACCGCGCGGGCGCGGCTTTCGGTCTCGACAAAAGGCAACGTAATGCTGTTAATGGTGACCGGGAATTGCGAGAGTACCGCATGGCCTAGTACTTCGGCAGTAATCGCGGTACCGTCAGAAATATAAAAGACGTGACGGTCAACAAACGTATCCATGACCCTGTTCCTTAAATGATGAAATGTCATTGAAGTATAAATTAAAACAATTTGTTAAGTCGGGGAATAGCCTGCAGCCGGTTAAATCTGAAAAGCCGCTTTCCGTATCAATGAACCCAATGATTCATTTATATTGGTGATATAAAAGCCGCGCATCGATTAAGGATTAATTGCATTATCAATAAGTTATATTGATATGCCATCTCTCTGAAAAAATCATGTTTTTTATTTGCTTGAACGATTCACCGTTTTTACCAGAGCAATAATTATGGCAGGCTAAAATAGATGTGAGAGGTTTCTCGCGCCCATTCATATATCATAAAAGGATTGTTTCGATGTCCAACAATGGCTCGTCACCGCTGGTGCTTTGGTATAACCAACTCGGCATGAATGATGTAGACAGGGTCGGAGGCAAAAACGCCTCCCTTGGTGAAATGATTACGAACCTTTCCGGTGTCGGTGTCTCGGTGCCAAACGGGTTTGCCACGACTGCCGATGCGTTTAACCAGTTTCTCGACAGCCGTGGTGTCAACGAACGTATTTATGCCTTGCTGGATGAAACGGACATTGACGATGTTAACGCGCTGGCGAAAGCCGGCGCCCAGATTCGCCAGTGGATTATCGACACGCCGTTTCAGCCTGAGCTGGAAGATGCCATTCGTGAAGCCTACCAGCAGCTGTCTGCTGATGATGCGCAAGCGTCTTTTGCCGTGCGCTCGTCTGCGACTGCGGAAGATATGCCGGACGCTTCGTTTGCGGGTCAGCAGGAAACCTTCCTTAACGTGCAGGGCATTGATGCGGTCATGATCGCGGTGAAGCACGTTTTTGCCTCACTTTTTAACGATCGCGCTATCTCCTATCGTGTGCATCAGGGCTACGATCATCGCGGCGTGGCGTTGTCAGCGGGCGTGCAGCGTATGGTGCGCTCGGACTTGGCCTCGTCGGGGGTACTGTTCTCGATTGATACCGAATCCGGTTTTGACCAGGTGGTGTTCATCACCGGTGCATGGGGACTGGGTGAAATGGTCGTGCAGGGCGCGGTCAACCCGGATGAATTTTATGTCCACAAACCGACGCTGGAAGCCGGTCGCCCGGCCATCGTACGCCGTACAATGGGCTCGAAAAAAATCCGCATGGTTTACGGCGACACCCAGGAGCACGGCAAGCAAGTGCGCATTGAGGATGTGGCTGAAGCTGACAGGGATCGCTTTTGTATCACCCCGGATGAGGTGCAGGAACTGGCGAAACAGGCGATTCAGATTGAGAAGCACTATGGCCGCCCAATGGATATTGAATGGGCAAAGGACGGTCATACCGGCAAGCTGTTTATTGTACAGGCTCGCCCGGAAACCGTGCGTTCGCGTGGTCAGGTAATGGAGCGCTATACGCTTCATTCTCAGGGTAAGGTTGTGGCTGAGGGCCGCGCTATCGGCCATCGCATTGGCGCGGGCACGGTGAAGGTCATTGATGATATTAGCGAAATGGACAGAATTCAGCCGGGGGATGTACTGGTCACTGACATGACCGACCCGGACTGGGAACCCATCATGAAAAAAGCCGCGGCAATTGTCACTAACCGCGGTGGACGTACCTGTCATGCGGCGATTATTGCTCGCGAACTGGGTATCCCTGCTGTCGTTGGCTGCGGCGATGCCACTGAGCGCCTGAAAGACGGTGAGAAGGTCACGGTGTCCTGCGCTGAAGGCGACACGGGTTACGTGTATGCCGAACTGCTGGATTTCAGTGTGAAAAGCTCCAGTGTCGATACCATGCCAGACCTGCCGCTTAAGATAATGATGAACGTGGGTAACCCGGATCGTGCGTTTGACTTCGCTTGCCTACCCAATGAGGGCGTGGGGCTGGCGCGTCTGGAGTTCATTATCAACCGCATGATTGGCGTGCACCCGCGCGCGCTGCTGGAATTTGACCAGCAGGAGCCGCAGCTGCAAAAAGAAATTCGCGCCATGATGAAGGGCTATGACTCACCGGTTGAGTTTTATGTGGGCCGTCTGACCGAAGGCATCGCTACTCTCGGAGCTGCATTCTGGCCTAAGCGCGTTATCGTGCGTCTGTCTGACTTTAAGTCAAACGAATACGCTAATCTGGTGGGCGGTGAGCGCTACGAGCCAGAAGAAGAAAACCCGATGCTCGGTTTTCGCGGTGCGGGTCGCTACGTGTCGGACAGCTTCCGCGACTGTTTTGCGCTTGAATGTGAAGCCGTCAAACGGGTGCGGAACGACATGGGGTTAACCAACGTAGAAATCATGATTCCATTTGTGCGTACCGTTGACCAGGCAAAAGCCGTGGTGGATGAACTGGCTCGCCAGGGGCTGAAACGCGGTGAAAACGGATTGAAAGTGGTCATGATGTGTGAAATCCCCTCCAATGCCTTACTGGCAGACCAGTTCCTTGAGTATTTTGATGGTTTCTCTATTGGCTCCAATGATATGACTCAGTTGGCATTGGGACTCGACAGGGATTCTGGCGTGGTGTCTGAGCTGTTCGATGAGCGTAACGATGCGGTGAAGGCGCTATTGTCGATGGCTATCAAGGCGGCGAAGAAACAGGGCAAGTATGTCGGCATCTGTGGACAAGGTCCGTCAGACCATGAGGATTTCGCCGCCTGGCTGATGGAAGAAGGAATAGATAGCCTGTCGCTCAATCCGGACACCGTGGTGCAGACCTGGTTGAGCCTCGCCGAGCTTAATAAGTAATCTGGGTTCTCCCGGTATGCCAGTCGCGCCAGCGGCTGGCTTTTTTATGCCTGTAAGGACAAGAAAAATGAGGCGGGAAGTAAAGCGCATTGCTGGCATTATTTCATTAGCCAGGCTGAATAATCAGCGGACAGTAAACGGCAGATAAAAAAAGGCCCATCGTGGGAGATGGGCAAAGACTACACACAGCAATTCGTTGTTTCACTCAGGGGATTGCATGCTTATAAATCAGGGGGTGATTTATAACCGTGTGACTATAGTAAAAGGCGCCGCCCAATATATCGATCGGATTCCTCCCAATCGATAAGGAAACATAAAGAATTTTATGGATAAAATTTGCTGAAAGGTGTCTTTTTGATTAGCTAACGCGATTTCAACATGCTTTAGATAAGAATGTTTAAACATTGGCGGGAAAAGTCCCGCCAGCGTCAATGTCGCGATTATTTTACGGTGTTTGCGTTTTGTGCATCATTCGTCGACTCGACCGCGTCAGCGGCAGAGAGTTGAGGCTCAGGCGCGTCATGTACCCAGACTGAATAAACGCGCCACGATACGGCCAGCACCACAGGGCCGATGAACAGACCAATCATGCCAAACGCTATCATGCCGCCGATGACGCCTGAGAGTATCAGCACCAGCGGCAGATCGGCCCCCATGCGAATCAGCACTGGACGAATCACGTTATCCAGTGTGCCGACGATGCAACTCCATACCAGCAGCACCGTCCCCCAGGTGGTTTCTCCACTCCAGTAAAGCCAGATGATTGCCGGAATAAGCACCGGTAACGGGCCAAGCTGTACCAGGCAGCAGAAAATCATCACCACGGAAAGTAGGGTGGCATAAGGGATTCCCGTCACAGCAAGACCAATGCCGCCGAGTACACCCTGAACCAGGGCAGTGACCACTACGCCCAGCGCTACAGCGCGTATAGCCTGCGCCGCCAGCACCACGGCGGCGTCACCACGCTTTGCTGCCAGACGGAAAGCAAAATGACGGAACCCCTGGGCAACCTGTTCACCACGCCAGTAGAGCAGGACGCTGAACAGCAGCATCAAACCGCAATGCATCACAAAGCGGCCAATGTTTGCCGCCTGGCCAATAAACCAGGTGGTCGTCGTGCCAATATAAGGGCGAACTTTCGCGATAATAGCGCCGCCGCCGCTGTCAATCATGGTATTCCAGCTGCTGTAAAGTTTTGCGCCTGCCAGCGGCACGGCGTTAAGCCACTCAAGGCGCGGTAACTCCATGTGTCCTGATGTGGCCCATTTCACCAGCGGACCGCTGTTGTCGACCACGCTGTTTACCAGCAGGGCAACCGGCACAATGAATAAAACGAGGAGTAAGAGCGTCATGACCAGCACCGCCAGCGAACGACGTCCCCACAGTAGGCGCTGCAGATGAAGCAACACCGGCCAGGTGGCAATGACCACTGTGCCAGCCCAGGCAAAGCCCAGAATAAAGGGCTGCACAATCCACAGACAGGCGGTGATCATCACCAGCAGGAATATCACTGACAGGAGGATCTGCGCGACATCTACAGGCTGTCGATTTTTCAACATAACTTCTTTTTACCTTTTTGTTACGCCTGAATACGGCGCGAGAGGGGGAAGCGTCGCCGCGAAGAGATAATGATGAGGTATTTCAGTGATTTTTCACAGCCTAATCTGTCTGACAATTGCCGAAGCGCGGGCGTAAAAAATGTGATAAAACGGCTGTTGCAATACGCAAACGATAACCTCACAACAACATCAACAGTTCGAACAGGGTCAACCGCTAATGATCCCACAGATTTCTCAGGCACCAGGGCACGTGCCGCTGGTGCTCAGCTTTTTGCAGGAACTGGAGCAACAGGGCTTTACCGGCGACACCGCAACCAGCTATGCGAGCCGCCTGACAATGTCTACCGATAACAGCATTTATCAGCTGTTACCTGATGCAGTGCTGTTCCCACGCTCAACAGCCGATGTGGCGCTGGTGGCCCGAGTTGCCAGTGAAGCCCGTTATGCATCGTTAGTGTTCACCCCGCGCGGTGGCGGTACCGGCACCAATGGCCAGTCGCTCAATCAGGGCATCATTGTGGATATGTCTCGCCACATGAACCGCATCATTGAAATCAATCCCGAAGAAGGCTGGGTGCGGGTTGAGGCAGGTGTCATTAAAGACCAGCTCAATGATTTTCTTAAACCCTACGGATTCTTTTTTGCACCTGAGCTGTCGACCAGTAACCGTGCCACGCTCGGCGGTATGATTAATACCGACGCTTCCGGCCAGGGATCACTGGTCTATGGCAAAACCTCCGATCATGTTCTTGGCGTGCGCGCGGTGCTGCTGAACGGCGATATTCTCGACACCCGCGCCATGCCCACCGAGCTTGCCGAGGAGATTGGGCGCGATAGCAGTTCTGTTGGGCGTATCTATAATACGGTCCTGTCGCGTTGCCGCGAACAGCGCGCGCTTATTCTTGATAAATTCCCAAAGCTCAACCGCTTTCTTACTGGTTACGATCTGCGCCATGTCTTTGATGACGACCTGTCACGGTTTGATCTTACCCGTATTCTTACTGGCTCTGAGGGTACGCTGGCGTTCATCACCGAAGCGAAGCTGGATATCACGCGACTTCCCAAAGTGCGCCGTCTGGTGAATGTGAAGTATGACTCCTTCGATTCAGCGTTACGTAACGCCCCTTTCATGGTCCAGGCTCAGGCGCTGTCGGTAGAAACCGTCGACTCTAAGGTATTGAATCTGGCGCGTGAAGACATTGTCTGGCATTCAGTACGTGAGTTAATTACCGATGTGCCGGATAAAGCAATGCTGGGGCTGAATATTGTCGAATTTGCTGGCGATGACGCGCTTTTCATTGATGCCCAGGTTGAGCAACTGTGCACACGGCTTGAAGAAAGCATGGCGCAGGGCGAAGGTGGGATCATTGGCTGGCAGGTGTGTCGTGACCTGGCGGGCGTTGAGCGCATTTACGCCATGCGTAAGAAAGCGGTAGGACTGCTTGGTAACGCACCGGGGCAGGCAAAGCCTATTCCTTTTGCTGAAGATACCTGTGTACCACCGCAGCACCTGGCTGACTATATCGCTGAATTCCGGGCGTTGCTTGATGGCCACGGCCTGAGCTACGGTATGTTTGGTCACGTGGATGCGGGGGTGCTGCACGTGCGCCCGGCCCTGGACATGTGTGACCCACAGCAGGAAGTGCTGATGAAGCGCATTTCTGATGAAGTGGTGGCGCTCACGGCAAAATACGGCGGCCTGCTGTGGGGGGAACACGGTAAAGGGTTCCGGGCTGAATACAGCCCCGCGTTTTTTGGCGAAACGCTCTACAACGAGTTACGCCAGATTAAAGCGGTGTTTGATCCACTCAATCGTCTCAATCCCGGTAAAATCTGCCCACCAGCGGGGGTAGATGCGCCAATGATGAAAGTCGATGCAGTCAAGCGCGGCACCTTTGACAGGCAGATTCCGTTGACCGTGCGCAGTGCCTGGCGTGGTGCTATGGAATGCAACGGCAACGGCTTGTGCTTCAACTTTGATGTCAAAAGCCCCATGTGTCCATCGATGAAAATCACCGGTGAGCGCATACATTCTCCTAAAGGGCGGGCGACACTGGTGCGTGAGTGGCTACGGCTGCTTAACGAGCGCGGTGTTGAGCCGCAGGTACTGGAAAAGGCGTTGCCACAGCGTGGCGTGAGCCTGCGCGGGCTTATCGACAAAACGCGTAATAGCTGGCATGCGCGAAAGGGAGAATATGATTTCTCCCACGAGGTTAAAGAGGCCATGTCCGGCTGTCTTGCCTGCAAGGCCTGTTCAACCCAGTGTCCTGTCAAAATTGACGTACCAGCGTTTCGCTCGCGTTTTTTACAACTTTACCATACGCGTTATCTGCGCCCGGCACGCGATCACCTGGTGGCAACGGTAGAGAGCTATGCGCCGTTAATGGCGCGCGCACCGAAAGTGTTCAATTTTATGATGGCTCAACCGTGGGTGCGTCAGCTCTCTGAGAAGCATATTGGCATGGTGGATCTACCGCCGTTGTCCAGTCCATCGCTTAAACGCCAGTTGGTAGGTCATGCTTCGGCCGGGATGACGCTGGAACAGCTGGAAAAACTGAGCGACGGGGAGCGAGCGCGTACGTTGTTAATTGTCCAGGATCCCTTTACCAGTTACTACGACGCCACGGTGGTGGCAGACCTGGTGAAACTGGCCGATAAACTGGGTTTCCAGGCAGTGGTACTGCCATTTTCCCCTAACGGTAAGGCGCAGCATATAAAGGGCTTTTTGCAACGTTTTGCCCGCACAGCGCGTAAAACCGCTGACTTCCTTAACCGGATAGCAAAACTGGGGATGCCGATGGTGGGGGTCGACCCGGCTCTGGTGCTGTGCTATCGCGATGAATATCGTCAGACCCTCGGTGAGGCGCGCGGTGATTTCCACGTACAGCTGGTACACGAGTGGCTGGCAACGGCACTGGCAGAGCGTGAGAGTAAGCCAGGCGCAGGTGAGTCCTGGTATTTGTTTGGACACTGCACCGAGGCGACGGCGCTGCCGGGGGCTGGTGCGCAGTGGAGCGCTATTTTTGCTCGCTTTGGTGCAAAACTTGAAAACGTGAGCGTAGGCTGTTGCGGCATGGCCGGGACCTATGGCCATGAAACCCAAAATCGTGATAACTCACTGGGTATTTATGAGTTGTCATGGCATCAGGCGCTACAGCGCCTGCCGCGCAACCGCTGCCTGGCCACCGGCTATTCATGTCGCAGCCAGGTTAAGCGTGTTGAAGGTAACGGCATTCGCCATCCATTGCAGGCTTTACTGGAGATAGTAGGATGATATGGAAACGTCATGTGTCGCTTGAGGTGCTTAACGCCTTCAATCAGGAATGCATAGTGGGGCTGCTGGATATCCGCTTTGTGCGAATCGGTGAAGATGAGCTTGAAGCGACGATGCCGGTGGATAACCGCACGCGTCAGCCGTTTGGTCTGTTGCACGGCGGGGCCTCAGTGGTGCTGGCAGAGTCACTTGGTTCAGTGGCAGGCTGGTTGTGCACCGAAGGTGAACAGAAGGTCGTTGGACTTGAAGTGAATGCCAATCACTTGCGCTCTGCGCGCGAAGGTACAGTGCGTGGTGTTTGTCGTGCCCTGCATACCGGGCGACGCCACCAGGTGTGGCAGATAGAGATTTTTGATGACCAGGGGCGCATGTGTTGCACTTCGCGCCTGACAACTGCGGTAATCTGAACTGCGCCCGCCCATTCATTGTGGCGGGCGTTTTATTTAGAGTTCAGCGTAATGCTGAAACGAAAATCGCGCTTTTCATGGCTCCGCTTATCAGCCTGGAAGGTTATGTCCTGCCAGGCTTTGCTGTTTTAAGGTGGGCGAGTGTATGCAGTCGGCAACAGCGGTAAAGATGTGATAGCCACTGGCGTATCGTTTTGCAGCACAGCAGCATAAACGGCTCATTCGAAAAAGAATTATGCTTTTGCAGGTGCAAGAAAAGTCGTGGATGACATCACTCAGAT
>CBIFVZ010000087.1:0-14842 GCA_966185765.1 uncultured Enterobacteriaceae bacterium
AGGCAGAAAAACAATCTTTGGCATATTAAACCTCGTCCACGGAGTGGCCTTTCAACGCCTGACGAATAGAAACATCCATCCGGCGTGCGGCAAACTCCTGTGTCTGTTTATCTGTTGTTTTAATGGCTTCTTTAATAGCATCAACATCATCACCCTGGGCCGCAATACGCAGTTGCTCTGCGGCCAGCTCAATGGCCTGACGTTCTTCTGTGCTCAGTAGTGCGCCGTCGGCAGCAAGCGCGCTGTTCACGCTTTCCTGTACCCGTGCGGCCTCCACTTTCTGCTCGGCCAGCATGCGCGCCTGCACATCCTGTCCGGCAAAATTCATGGAGTCCTGAATCATGGCGGCGATTTCGCCATCGGTCAGGCCGTAAGACGGCTTCACCTGCACGGAAGCCTCCACGCCAGTGGATTTCTCCATCGCGGTAACGCTCAACAGACCATCAGCATCGACCTGGAAGGTCACGCGGATATGTGCGCCCCCCGCTGGCAGTGGCGGTATGCCGCGCAGCGTAAAGCGCGCAAGTGAACGGCAGTCCTGTACCAGTTCACGCTCGCCCTGGGTAACGTGAATAGCCATCGCTGTCTGGCCGTCTTTGAAAGTGGTGAACTCCTGCGCACGCGCCACGGGAATCGTTGTATTGCGTGGAATGACTTTTTCCACCAACCCGCCCATAGTCTCGAGACCAAGCGACAACGGAATCACATCCAGCAGCAGCATTTCACTGTCTGGCTTGTTGCCTACCAGAATATCCGCCTGGATAGCCGCCCCCACCGCGACAACGCGGTCGGGATCGATAGACGTCAGCGGCGTGCGGCCAAAGAATTCACCCACACGCTCGCGTACCAGCGGCACGCGGGTAGAGCCTCCCACCATCACGGCTTCCAGCACCTCGCTGGCCACAACGCCCGCATCTTTGAGTGCACGACGGCAAGCCAGTAGCGTACGTTTTACCAATGGCGCAATCAGTTCATTGAACTGCTCACGGCTTACTGTGCCACGCCAGTCCGCTACGCTAACAGTGACCGTGTCGGCATCGCTGAGCGCGATTTTTGCCGCCACTGCCGCATCCAGCAACTGGCGCTGCAAATGCACATCGTCACGGTCAGTCAGGTTCGCCTGCTCACGCAGCCAGTCAGCCAGCAAATGGTCAAAATCATCGCCGCCCAGCGCTGAATCACCGCCAGTCGCCAGCACTTCGAACACGCCACGGCTCAAACGTAAGATGGAGATATCAAACGTACCGCCGCCCAGGTCATACACCGCAATCACGCCTTCCTGACCCGAATCCAGCCCATAGGCAATGGCTGCTGCGGTTGGCTCGTTGAGCAAACGCAGCACGTGCAGGCCCGCAAGCTTCGCCGCATCTTTTGTCCCCTGGCGCTGCGCATCATCAAAATAGGCCGGAACGGTAATCACTACGCCGTCCAGCTCGCCTGACAGGGCCTCACGCGCACGTGTGGCTAACGCTTTGAGGATATCGGCGGATACGCGCACAGGATTGACTCGCCCGGCGGCGGTTTCAATCATTGGCAGACCGTTTTCGCTGGCCTGTAAGCGGTAGGGAAGATGCGGATAGCGCGCCTGAATGTCGGCCAGAGAACGACCCAGCAGGCGTTTTACCGAGCTGAGGGTATTAACCGGATCGATGACGGCCTGTGCACGTGCCTCCCACCCGACACGCAGGCCATTCGCCTCATAATGCACCACAGAAGGGAGCAGGTGCCGTCCGTCATGGTCTGCCAACGTTTGCGCCTGGCCACTTTGCACCGTCGCTACCAGAGAGTTAGTGGTACCGAGATCGATGCCCACTGCCAGCCTGCGCTGATGCGGTGCGGCACTCAGGCCGGGCTCACTGATTTGTAATAAGGCCATGATTAGCTTCCAGAATTAAAAATCGAGCAGCTTTTCTTCGAGTTGTTCTGCACTGGCGCGAAGTTTATCGAGAAAACGCAGTTTGCGCACCGTATCGGCCGCCTGTTCCCACATTTCGTCGTTAAGCTCCTGCACCATTTTTTCGCTGCGAGTGTTAAGCGTGGCATCCGTGCGTTTGATAAAGGCTTCCAGCCGTGATTCATCGCGAGCCTGCTCAATTTCTTCAAGCTCCTCACGCAACTCCAGTTGCTCCATCAAAAAAGCCGTATCCCGTACGGTCTGCTGCTCGCTGGCTAAATCGTAGCCGTGCAAAGAAAGCATGTATTCAGCACGAGACAATGGCTGGCGCAGCGTTTGCCAGGCCTGATTGATGGTAGCGGAACGCTGTACCGCCTGCAGGCGCTCGGCCTCAGGATGGCTTGCGAAGTTATCCGGGTGGAACTGGCGTTGCAGCTCCTGATAGCGAGCAGCCAGTTGGGCAGTGTCCAGCGCATACTGCACCGGCAGCCCGAAGAGGGAGAAGAAATCCATAGCAGTCTCGGGTTTGCGTCAATAAACAACAGCGCCCCACACGCTGTTACAGCGGTGGGGCAAGGTCTGAAGAGGCAGCGCTAGACGTTAAAGCTTTCGCCGCAGCCGCACTCGTCCTTCACGTTAGGGTTAGTGAATTTAAACCCTTCGTTCAGACCTTCTTTCACAAAGTCCAACTGTGTGCCGTCAAGGAACTGCAGGCTTTTACCATCGATAACAACCTTCACGCCTTTGTCTTCAAATACCACATCTTCTGCGGCAGGTTGATCGACAAACTCCAGTATGTAAGCCATACCGGAACAGCCAGACGTGCGAACGCCAAGACGCAAGCCAAACCCCTTGCCACGGTTGGCAAGAAAGCTGTTTACGCGTGCAGCAGCAGTGTCGCTCAGGGTAATCGACATATCAAAACCTCAGTAATTATTTTGCTTCACGTTTGCTTTTGTAATCCGCGATGGCCGCCTTGATAGCGTCTTCTGCAAGAATTGAGCAGTGAATTTTCACCGGCGGCAGTTCGAGTTCTTCTGCAATATCGGTATTTTTAATCGCCTGCGCTTCATCCAGGCTTTTGCCTTTGACCCACTCGGTTACCAGTGAGCTGGAGGCGATAGCGGAGCCGCAGCCGTAGGTTTTAAAACGTGCGTCTTCAATAATACCGTCGTTGCTGACTTTGATTTGCAGTTTCATTACGTCGCCACACGCCGGTGCGCCAACCATACCGCTACCAACATTCTCGTCACTGTTGTCAAAGGAGCCAACGTTGCGCGGGTTTTCGTAATGATCGATGACTTTTTCGCTGTATGCCATGATTAAAATTCCTTACGTCCGATGCCGATTAATGGTGCGCCCATTCGATAGTAGTCAGGTCAACGCCCTGCTTAAACATCTCCCACAGCGGAGAGAGGTCGCGCAGGCGGCCAATGGATTTGCGCACCAGTTCGATGGTGTAATCAATCTCTTCTTCGGTCGTGAAGCGACCCAGCGAGAAACGGATAGAGCTGTGAGCCAGCTCATCGTTGAGGCCCAGCGCGCGCAGCACGTAGGACGGTTCAAGGCTTGCAGACGTACAGGCAGAGCCTGAGGACACAGCCAAATCTTTGAGCGCCATAATCAGGGATTCGCCCTCAACGTAGTTGAAACTGACGTTGAGAATGTTCGGTGCGCCCTGCTCCAGAGAGCCATTAAGATACACTTCTTCGATATCTTTCAGGCCGTTCCACAGACGGTCACGAAGCGCACGCTGACGCGCCATCTCCGTGGACATCTCTTCTTTTGCAATGCGGTAGGCTTCGCCCATTCCCACAATCTGGTGCACCGGAAGCGTACCAGAACGCATACCGCGCTCGTGACCACCGCCATGCATTTGCGCTTCAATACGGATACGCGGTTTACGTTGCACATACAGTGCGCCGATGCCTTTAGGCCCGTAAAGTTTATGCCCGGAGAAGGACATCAGATCCACTTTCAGCTGGCTCAGGTCAACCGGCAGTTTACCCACGCTCTGGGTTGCATCAACATGGAAGATGATACCGCGCGCACGGCACATTTCGCCGATGGTCGCAATATCCTGCACCACGCCGATTTCGTTATTCACGTGCATGATAGAAACAAGGATGGTGTCATCACGCATCGCTGCTTCAAGTTCTTTGAGGTCGATAATGCCGTTGCTTTGCGGGGCGAGGTAGGTTACTTCAAACCCTTCGCGCTCAAGCTGGCGGCAGGTGTCGAGCACTGCTTTATGCTCGGTCTTGCTGGTGATGATGTGCTTGCCTTTTTTCTGATAAAAGTTGGCCGCACCTTTAATCGCCAGGTTGTCAGATTCTGTTGCGCCGGAGGTAAAAACAATTTCACGCGGGTCCGCGCCAACCAGTTCGGCAATCTGATTACGGGCGATATCTACCGCCTCTTCCGCCTGCCAGCCAAAACGGTGGGAACGGGATGCGGGGTTACCGAAAGTCCCATCCATAGTTAAGAACTGCATCATCTTCTCAGCAACGCGCGGATCAACCGGCGTCGTCGCTGAGTAGTCGAGATAAATCGGTAATTTCATTGCTCTTAAGCTCCGTACATCACTCAATGCTGAAACACTAACTAAAATACAGGGAGCCACGCCCCCTGTTAATTCAGAATGTCATTATTGTGGCTATTTATGCGCGCAGTTTGACGTCAATAGCGTCCTGAGCGCGGTTATTGCGATGTGTTTCATTTTGCTGGCGGTCGGACACATCCATGACTTCCTGGTTATTCACCAGTTCGCCCAGCGTAATGTTATTGAGAAAACCGGTCAGACGGTCACTCAGGTCGCGCCACAGCGCATGCGTCAGGCATTTATCACCGCCCTGACAGCCGCCTTTGCCCTGACAACGGGTTGCGTCGACAGATTCGTCAACAGCACTGATAACTTCACCAACCGCGATACTGCCAGCTTCCTTACCCAGAAGATAGCCGCCCCCCGGACCGCGAACGCTGGCCACCAGACCATTCTTGCGCAGACGGGAGAACAACTGCTCCAGATAAGAGAGCGAAATTCCCTGACGCTCAGAAATGTCAGCCAACGGTACCGGGCCCGCTTCAGAGTTAAGTGCAACGTCAAGCATTGCGGTCACGGCATAGCGCCCTTTAGATGTTAGTCTCATGTCTTACTTAACCTCAGAAATGTGCCCCTCGACCCGGGGGTTTTGCCATAAAAAACGTTTTACATAGCGGGGCCAAGTCTGACATTCCTGAGTAAATTGGTCAACTATTCTTCCGGGCGTTTAACGCGCCTGCTTATAACTTATGGCTTGGTCTTATAACCAGACTCCATTGAGGCCAGCATACCGCGTAAAATGTTGAGTTCCAGACTTTCCGGACGCGCGCGGGTGAATAAACGACGCAGTTTATTCATTACCTGACCAGGATGGTTAGCACGAATAAATCCGGTATCCAGTAATACTTTTTCAAGATGACCGTAAAAGCGTTCCAGATCGTCCACCAGCGGATATGGGGCTTCTTCTTCCTGAGCCTGAGAAGGAGCATGTTCGCAGGCAAGAAACGCCATACGCACTTCATAGGCAATAACCTGTACCGCCATAGCGAGGTTAAGCGAGCTGTATTCGGGGTTTGCGGCAATCGCCACGTGGTAATGACACTTCTGAAGTTCATCGTTGGTCAGGCCAACCCGCTCGCGACCAAACACCAGCGCCACTGGCGCATGCTGACCCTCTTCAACGCTTTTGAGGCCACACTCGCGTGGGTCGAGCATCGGCCAGGGCAGGGTACGTGAACGCGCACTGGTGCCAACCACCAGGCTGCAGCCGCTCAGGGCTTCATCCAGCGTATCCACAATCTGTGCGTTGCCGATAACGTCGCTGGCGCCCGCGGCCAGGGCAATGGCCTGTGAGTCCGGTTTGACCAGCGGATTGACCAGCCAGAGATTGGTCAGGCCCATAGTTTTCATTGCGCGGGCCACGGAGCCCATATTGCCGGTGTGAGAAGTTTCAACCAGTACGATTCGGATATTCTGCAGCATAGTCTTCAGCGCGGTAAAAGTTTATCCAACCATCGTATCATAATCCGAAGACATATTCCGAACCCTCTGCTATACTCCGCGCCGTTTTCCCGTTCTTTAACATCCAGTGAGAGTAACCCATGCATCCGATGCTCAACATCGCAGTGCGCGCCGCGCGTAAAGCAGGCAACCTGATTGCCAGAAATTATGAAACCCCCGATGCGGTGGAAACCAGTCAGAAAGGCAGTAATGATTTCGTCACCAACGTGGATAAAGGCGCAGAAAGCCTGATCGTTGAAACTATTCGCGCGTCCTACCCGCAGCACACCATTATTACCGAAGAGTCCGGTGAACTGGCAGGCGAAGACCAGGATGTACAGTGGGTTATCGATCCTCTGGATGGCACCACCAACTTTATTAAGCGTCTACCGCACTTCGCGGTGTCTATTGCCGTGCGCGTTAAAGGCCGCACTGAAGTGGCCGTCGTTTACGATCCGATGCGTAACGAACTCTTCACAGCCACCCGCGGCCAGGGCGCACAGCTCAATGGCTACCGTCTGCGCGGCTCCAACAGCCGTGACCTCGACGGCACCATTCTGGCGACCGGTTTCCCGTTCAAAGCCAAACAGTATTCCGACACCTACATGAAAATCGTCAGCAAACTGTTTACCCGCTGCGCGGACTTTCGCCGCACCGGCTCCGCAGCGCTGGATCTGGCCTATGTAGCGGCAGGTCGCGTGGATGGTTTCTTTGAGATTGGCCTGCGCCCGTGGGATTTCGCCGGTGGCGAACTGCTGGTACGTGAGGCGGGTGGTCTGGTGTGTGATTTCACCGGTGGCCACAACTACATGTCTACCGGCAACATCGTAGCGGGCAACCCGCGCGTAGTGAAAAACATGCTGGCAGAAATGCGCGACGAGTTAAGCGAAGCGCTCAAGCGTTAAGTCTCTCCCTCCCCTTGCCGCCCGGTGAGGGGAGTTTGCTTTTATATTGACCTACTGACTCCAACTCAGACTGAAATACGCTCGCCAGTCGCATTAAAACGGCCTGATGCCCTGGGCCACAGGCTGTGCACTCAACCACATCAACCATGCCGCCACCACAAGAATCATACCGCCCGCCAGCGCCAGCGACGCAGCGCCGACCTGTCGCCACAGTACCGGTGCACGCCCCTGCCCAAGGCGCTGCGCCAGCGCACGAAAACCATGCACCAGTAGCGCCAGCCCGGAGATGGTCAACGCCGTCCCGCCCGCCATCGCCAGTGCCGACGCCATACCCCAGGCATAGACGCCAATGACTTTGCTAAACAGCAATACCATAATCGCCCCGGAGCAGGGACGCATTCCCATAGACAGCACCACCATCAGCCGGGCACGCCAGTCCTCGCCAGCGGCCAGCTGCTGACTGGTGGGCATGTGCTGATGACCACAGCCGCAATTTGCGCTGTGCTCATGATGCGGCGTGAACCTGGTGAAAGTTGGGCGCTTGAGCAAGCGGCGTAAATGCGTAAGCGCGCGCCAGCACAACAATAGCCCAAGCCCCCCCACCAACAGATAGCTGCCCTTCTCCAGCCAGAAACTGCTCATATGCAGCGAGCGGGCCGGTAGCCGTAATAACGCCAACAGCAGCGTTACCAGACCAATAGCCACCAGCCCCTGCAACACAGAAGCAGCAAAGGTCAGCCGCAGGCTGCTTTTGAGTCTTGAGGGATGTATCGCAAGCCAGGTGGCAATAACAATTTTACCGTGCCCCGGTCCCAGCGCGTGGAGTACGCCATAAACGAAGCTGAAAGCCATCAGTGAAGCACCTGCGCCAGCAGGCGAGCGGGCAACGTCTTTAAGCAACGCGCTTAACTGCTGATTGACATCGCGCTGCCAGAGCGCGCTTTTCATCATCACCTGCGGCCAGGCCTGCCACAGCAGTAGCCCCACGCACAAAGTGACCAATGCCAGCAATGCCAGGGGCCACAGCTGAAGCCAGCGGCGAGGCGCACGCCGCAGCATGGTTATACTCACTGACATGACAGCGTTACCTCCTGGGCAAACTGCTTGCCCAGATTCATATCCTCAGGCGGCGCATCCGCTTTATCGAGCGACTGAGCGAATGCCAGCACCTCATCACCGGGTTCAGGGGTTTTGACCGTCACGCGACAGCGCGGTTGCAACGCTTTTGGCACGGCCACATCAGTATCATTTTCATAGAACATATCAACATAGTAACCCGGATCGAAAGTTGAGAAGCGGTAGCTCTGCCCGGCGAGCGGCTGCGGCTTTGCCAGTGGCAGCACAAACGTCAGTACCGCTTTATGCTCCTCACGAGAAAGCTGGTAATCCTGCGGCGTAGCGCTGAACTTTACCCTTTCATCCTTGTGCCAGAACTCGGTGAAATAGTGCTGTGCCTGCACGTTTTCCATGACCTCTGCCGCGAGTTTTTTCCACACTTCATCGCCCGCTTTCGCCCGCCCGGCGTCATACAACAGGTCAGCCGACGTTATCTCATCCATCACCCAGCGCATCTTTAGCCCGGTCAGGGTATCGCCCTGCACTACCATCGTCGTCGTCAGGCTAATAAAGCTGTGCGGATGCGCCAGCACCGTACCGGGTGCAGCCAACAGCGCCGTAAAAATTAAGGCACAACATCCTGATTTGCTTACGCCCATAAATCCTCAGATAAAAATTCTGTGAGCAAGCCGAAAATAACGTATGAAAGACACGAACATTCATAAACGAAGCATAATACGTCGGCTATTCTTAGTGCTGAACCATACTACGGGTACACCGGATGATGACACAGATTTGTCCACCACCGTCGGTGCTTTCCGGCCCGCAACGCCGCTGTCATCTTCTCCTGACGCTCAGTCTGCCCGGCCAGACCGTGACGCCTGAATACATCAGTCGTCTTAACGGCGTGGACGACGACGTAAGCCGCCAGGATATTGTCGATGCAGCCCAGGCGCTGCGCCGCTATCACCGGCTAAATTTACTTGCTCAAGCCGACGGCAGCTATACCATTGAAGGCACTGCCCTTGACCGTCGCCTCTGCCTGATGTACTGGCTGCGTAGATCGCTACGTCTGTGCCCGCAGTATGTTCATCAACAGTTTACGCCGGCCCTTAAAACAGCGCTTAAACAGCCCGATATCGCCCGTGCGCTCTATGATGACACCAATCTCAGGGCGCTTATTAATTTATGCGCTCGCCGCCTGCAGCGCGTATTCAGTACGCCAGAGCGCGAATTTTTACAACTGTTTTTGCCCTGGTGCCTGCTCCAGCACCAACTCGGACAGATCCCGCAGTTTACCGCCATACAGCGCAGCTGGACGCAAGAGCGTACTGAAGCGCAGATTGCTCAGGACATCGTGCGCCACTGGCGGCGCAGAGTGGCACGCCCGCCGCATGATAATGAGCTGCACTTTTTAACCGCACTGTTTATGTTGCTGCGTACCCCCTGCGCACAACGTGACCGCAACCCGCAGGACCAGCAGCTGCTCGCCGCTATTGATACGCTGATTGCCCGTTTCCATTCACTGTGCGGCCTGCGCTTTAGTAGCGAAACGCGCTTGCGCGACCAACTTTATGTACACCTTGCCCAGGCGCTGAATCGTTGTGTCTTCGGTATCGGGATTGATAGTAGCCTGCCGCAGGAGATAACCCACCTTTATCCACGTCTGATGCGCACCACACGCGAAGCCCTACAGGCACTTGAAGTTGAGTTCGGTATTCACTTTTCCAGTGAGGAAACGGGGCTGATAGCCATTATTTTCGGCGCCTGGCTGATGCAGGAAAGCGCGCTGGGAGAAAAACAGGTACTGCTGCTCACCGGTAACGATCCACACCTGGAAGAAGGGCTGGAGCAGCAACTGCGTGAGCTGACGCTGCTACCGCTTAGCGTGCGACGTCTGAGTCTGCATACTTTCCAACAGAAAGGCGCGCCCAGAGAGGTAACACTTATCGTTACGCCGTACGCCACCTCACTGCCGCTGTTTTCTCCACCGCTGATTCACCTTACGCTGCCGCCTGGTGAGCACCAGCTACAGCGTATTCGTGAAATTCTGGAAAGCTAACGCGCCTGCACGCGCGGACGCAGTAGCAGTGCGGGCAGGGCCACCAGCGCCATCACCCAGAACAGCCCGTTTGTCAGATGCTGATAAAGATAACCGGAAATCATCGTCATGACCGCAATACCGCCGCCCATTGCTACCGCCGAGTACACCGCCTGCAGGCGAATCACCTCGCTGCCATGACGCGCCGAAATGTAGCGCATTGCTGCCAGATGACATACGGTGAAACTGCCACAGTGCAACAGTTGCATCACCAGTAGCCACGGCAACTCGCTGGTCCAGCCCATCAATGCCCAACGTACCACCCCACACAAACACGACAGCAGCAGCAGATCACGCACGCTCCAGCGCCGGAACAGGACGTTACTCAGTGCAAAGATAACGATTTCTGCCACCACGCCAAGCGACCACAGATAGCCAACAGCGGAAGAAGAATAACCTTTACTCTGCCAGTAGATGGCACTAAAGCCATAGTAAGCCGCATGCGCCCCCTGTAGCAGCGTCACGCAGGTAAAGAAACGCCAGTTCTCGCTTACAAGCTGTCGCCATGCAGGCCAGCCCGCGCTTTCCTGAGCCAGCACCTCTCCTTGCGGCATCACCGACGGGCGCAACAACATGCCACCCAACATGGCGGCAATACCTGCCGTCAGCACCAGTAAAATGGCCTGATGACCAAACATTGTCACCAGCTCACCGGTCAACGCCGAACCTATGACAAACGCGAGCGACCCCCACAGCCGCACCCGGCCATAGTCCATGATAATTTGCTGCTGCCAGGTACCGGCCAGCGCATCGGTGAGCGGCACCAGCGGCGAGAAGAAAAAGTTAAAACCCACCATCACCAACAATAACCAGGCCACGCTGGTCCCAAGCCAGAAAGCAACGGTAAAAATCAGGGTTAGCAGGGCCAGCAGGCGCAACGCCTGAACCAGCGAGGAAGGGTCTTTTACCACAGGTGCCAGCATCAGGCTGCCAAGAAAACGCGCTATCATGCCTGCACCCAGAAAAAGGCCAATAGCTTCAGGTTCTAACCCAACGCCCTTTAACCAGACGCCCCAGAAAGGTAAGAAAATGCCATAACTGAAAAAATAGGTGAAATAGCCAAGCGCCAGCCAGCGCGGGGATTGCAAAACCATAGACCCTCCCTGTGAAGAGCCGCTACTCTGGCAGAGGAGCTGGATGCTGGCAAGGCATTAGTAATAAGTGGTGGTATAGCGGATTTGCTGACGTTCTTTCTGCTGACTGCCTCCCTGAACCAGCGAATCGACGGCAAAATCGCACACGCTGGGATTACCCTCTTTATCGTACTGGCATTTTTTCAGAGCCTGATAGAATGGCACGCCGTTATCCAGTCCCTCCGTCACAAAATCCCAGGGATCAGAAAGTTTCTGCTTAGACTCGGTAATCAGTAACACATCATGCTCTTCGCCATAGAATACGGTGCTCTTTGGCATCCCTTCTGGCGTATAAAAATACTCTTTATAAACCCAGGCGTCGCGGGCATCCTTTACCTTCACCAGCAAGCCTTTTTCATAGATATAGAGTTTGCGCACCTGATTGCCGCTGGTTGTCGCCACTATCTGGCAATCGTTATTAAGCACAATGGTATTGCGCTTATCACGGGTGGACACCAACGTGTTCGAATCGCTTTCGCGTACCAGCGTCATCACATGGTTGTTGACCAGATCCTCTCGTTCGTAAGCCTGCAGACAACCGCTCGGGTCAAAACGTCCTTTTGCCACCATTAACCGGCTGTCTTCGTTGCTATACAGCACCTGTTCAAAGCTTTTTACCGGCCCACGTAGCGGGTCGAACTCCAGCTCATTGGAAAGGCTCACCATTGCTGGATGAAAAGGCTCGACGGCATCATCACCCCAGGCAACCCCCGCCATCAGGGCGGTTGTGAAACAAAACACTATTCTGTTCATAACGCTCCGAGTCCTGTCCGGCCTGGAAATTACGGCCCGGGAATTCATAGCTTAGTCGCTATAGCGCCCGCGAACATAGCGGCTTATGCCTCTTCATGGCGAAAGCTACACCCGGCTACGAAATGATTTACTCCTGCAAGGCGATACTACTGGTTTTTGCACTGAAATTTGTCACAGGCGTAACAATAAAAAAATTTAACTCGATTTACATTAATTTAACATCAAGGAAGCAAAGACAATAATTACAGAGGTTAACCCGTATATGCAGCCTGATACCCTGGCGTTTGATGCGCCTGTTACCCACTCCCTTCCCCGCACGACGCTCTCAGAACGTATCAACGCGCTTCCCGCCTCTGCCGGGCTGTGGCGCTTTGTCGTACTGCTGGCGCTGGGCGGTTTTTTCGAGCTTTACGATCTGTTTCAAACTGCCTACATCAGCACTGGTCTGGTTGCCGACGGCATTTTCCACACAGGTAAAAATGGACTATTCGGTATTGCTGACCAGGCTGCGTTCGCATGTGTCACGTTTCTTGGGCTGTTTGTCGGCGCAAGCCTGCTGGCACCGTATGCCGACAGCTACGGGCGGCGCAATACGTTTATCTTCGCGCTGGCCTGGTACGGTGCGTTTTCGCTGTTAATGGCCGCTCAGAGCAGCACAGAAGCCATTCTTCTGTGTCGTTTTCTGGTTGGTATTGGGCTTGGCGTGGAACTGGTGACTATTGATACCTATCTGAGTGAATGGGTACCGGCATCCGTTCGTAGTAAAGCCTTCGCAATCGCGTTTTTCATTCAGTTTCTTTCCGTACCGAGTGTCGCACTCATGTCATGGTGGCTGGTGCCGCATTCGTATTTTGGCGTCAGCGGCTGGCGGCTGGTGATTATTGCGGGCGCGCTCTGCTCCATTCTTATCTGGTTCATCCGTAAAAATCTGCCGGAATCAGCACGCTGGTTAGCGCAACAGGGCCGACATGAAGAGGCACACCAGATAATGCGCGGCATGGAGCAACGCTGTGGCATCACTCCCGTTGCTCACTTCAGCGCTGAAGACCGTGCACAGCAGCGCAGTGAAGGCGGCTCGTTTCGTGAAATCTGGTCTCCAGCTTACCGCAAGCGTACGCTGATGCTGATTGTGATGAACTTCTTCCAGGCTATTGGCTTTTTTGGTTTTGGCAACTGGTTACCCGCTCTGCTTTCCGGCCAGGGGGCCAGCGTCACCCACAGCCTGCTTTACGCGTTCTTCATCACTCTCGCTTACCCTGTCGGCTGCCTGATTTGCAGCCGCTATGTCAATCGTATGGAGAACAAATGGCAAATTGTTCTGTCATCGCTGATGACCGTGGTTTTCGGTACATTGTTCGCCATGCAGAGCCAGCCACTGCTGTTGATTGTGTGCGGCTTTATGATTACCTGGTCTAATGCCTGGCTTACCATCAGTTATCACGCTTACCAGGCAGAAGTATTCCCAACGCATATCCGGGCGCGAGCAGTGGGTTTTTGTTACTCCTTCAGCCGCCTGTCAACGGCGTTCACCAGTATTCTCATCGGGCTTATTTTGCAGCTGGCTGGCGCGCCAGGCGTAATTGTCTTTATTGTGGTGAGTATGCTGATGGTGATGCTGTCGGTGGGACTATTCGGACCAAAAACCCGCGGACTGAATCTGGAGGATATTTAAAGGATGGCCTGCCAGACGGGTGACTAAAGCAGCTTCAATCACCCGTCAGAAACCACAAACAAAAACGCCGACGTCACGTCGGCGTTCTCTTTAACGATAAAACTTATGCATAAACCGGGAAGCGTGCGCAGATATCCAGTACCTGCTTTTTCACGCGCTCGATAACGCTTTCATCGTTGATGCTATCGAGCACATCACACATCCAGCCTGCCAGCTGCTGTACTTCTGCTTCTTTAAAGCCACGGCGCGTCACGGCAGGCGTACCAATGCGGATACCTGAGGTAACAAACGGGCTTTTCGGATCGTTGGGTACACTGTTTTTGTTCACGGTAATGTTTGCGCGACCCAGCGCGGCATCCGCTTCTTTACCGGTCAGATTTTTGTCTACCAGATCCAGCAGGAACAGGTGGTTATCGGTGCCACCAGAAACCACTTTATAGCCACGGTCCAGGAACACCTGCACCATTGCTTTGGCGTTTTTCGCAACCTGCTGCTGATAGGTTTTAAACTCAGGCTCCATCGCTTCTTTAAGCGCAACAGCCTTACCGGCAATCACGTGCATCAGCGGGCCGCCCTGTGCGCCAGGGAACACCGCAGAATTGAGTTTCTTATACAGCTCTTCGCTGCCCCCTTTGGCGAGGATAAGACCGCCGCGCGGGCCTGCCAGCGTTTTATGGGTCGTAGTGGTCACCACATGCGCGTGCGGTACCGGGTTAGGATACACACCAGCGGCAATCAGGCCCGCTACGTGCGCCATGTCAACGAACAGATAAGCGCCAATGCTGTCAGCGATTTCACGCATTTTTGCCCAGTCAACCACGCCAGAGTAGGCAGAGAAGCCGCCGATGATCATCTTCGGCTTATGAGTCTGCGCCTGCTTCTCCAGGTCCGCATAATCGATATGGCCCGTTTCATCAATACCGTAAGGAACGATGTTGTAAAGCTTACCGGAGAAATTCACTGGTGAACCGTGAGTCAGGTGGCCGCCGTGCGCGAGGTTCATCCCCAACACGGTGTCGCCCGGCTGCAGCAGTGTGGTGTAGACCGCAAAGTTCGCCTGAGAGCCAGAGTGCGGCTGTACGTTAGCGTAGTCGGCGCCAAACAATGCTTTTGCACGATCAATCGCCAGCTGCTCAACTACATCCACATACTCACAACCGCCGTAGTAGCGCTTGCCCGGGTAACCTTCAGCATATTTGTTGGTCAGCTGAGAGCCCTGCGCCTGCATAACGCGCGGGCTGGTGTAGTTCTCGGAGGCGATCAGTTCGATGTGCTCTTCCTGACGT
>CBIFVZ010000088.1:0-14454 GCA_966185765.1 uncultured Enterobacteriaceae bacterium
TGGAATCAGCCCGGTAATAACGGACAGGACCGCGACCCGTGGGGAAGCAGCAAGCCCGGCGGCGACTCTGGGGGAAATAACAATAAAGGGGGCCGCGATCAGGGGCCACCTGACCTGGATGATATTTTCCGCAAACTAAGCAAAAAGCTTGGAGGCTTAGGTGGCGGCGGCAATTCTGGCGGTACGCAGGAACCTCGTGGCCAGATGGGCGGCAAAATTGTCGGCATCGTCGCGGCTATCGCGGTTATTGGCTGGGCAGCCAGCGGCTTTTACACCATCAAAGAAGCCGAGCGCGGCGTAGTCACGCGTTTTGGCAAGTTTGATCATCTGGTTGAGCCTGGTCTTAACTGGAAACCCACCTTTATTGATGAGGTGCGGGCAGTAAACGTGGAGTCGGTACGTGAACTGGCCGCGTCTGGCGTCATGCTGACCTCCGATGAAAACGTGGTGCGCGTTGAGATGAACGTGCAGTATCGCGTGACGGACCCTCAGCGTTACCTCTATAGCGTAACCAGCGCCGACGACAGCCTGCGTCAGGCAACTGACAGCGCGCTGCGCGGGGTTATTGGCAAGTACACGATGGACCGCATCCTTACCGAAGGGCGTACTGTTATCCGTAGCGATACCCAGCGCGAGCTTGAAGAAACCATCAGGCCTTACAACATGGGCATTACGCTTCTGGACGTCAACTTCCAGGCTGCACGTCCGCCAGAGGAAGTGAAGTCTGCGTTTGATGACGCCATTGCGGCGCGTGAGAACGAACAGCAGTACATTCGTGAAGCAGAAGCTTACACCAACGAAGTCCAGCCGCGTGCCAACGGTCAGGCGCAGCGTATCCTTGAAGAGGCGCGTGCGTACAAAACCCAGACCGTACTGGAAGCGCAGGGTGAAGTCTCTCGTTTTGCCCGTATCCTGCCGGAATATAAAGCTGCACCGGAAATTACGCGTGAGCGTCTGTACATCGAGACGATGGAGAAAGTGCTCAGTAATACCCGTAAAGTGCTGGTTAACGACAAGGGTGGCAACCTGATGGTGCTGCCGCTGGACCAGATGCTTAAAGGTGGGGCGCAGTCCGACGTAAAGAGCAGCAACAGCGACAGCAATCTGCTTCGCCTGCCGCCAGCATCAGACAGCAGTAACCGCGCTAACCGCCCTGCATCAAGCAGCAATGGCGATATCATGGACCAGCGCCGCGCCAACGCGCAGCGCAACGACACCCAGCGCCGGGGGAGTGAATAACGATGCGTAAGTCAGTAATTGCAGTCATTATCATTGTGCTGATTGCACTCTACGCCTCGATTTTCGTGGTGAAAGAGGGTGAACGCGGCATTACTCTGCGCTTCGGAAAAGTGGTGCGTGACGATGAGAACAAGCCGCTGGTATTTGCGCCAGGTCTGCACTTCAAGGTGCCGTTTATTGAGTCGGTGAAAACGCTCGATGCACGTATCCAGACTATGGATAACCAGGCCGACCGCTTTGTCACCAAAGAGAAGAAAGACCTGATTGTCGACTCTTATATCAAGTGGCGCATCAGTGACTTTAGTCGTTACTACCTGGCAACCGGCGGTGGCGATGTGTCTCAGGCCGAAGTGCTACTCAAGCGTAAATTCAGTGACCGGTTGCGTTCTGAAATTGGCCGTCTTGATGTAAAAGACATTGTGACCGACTCGCGCGGTCGCCTGACGATTGAAGTACGTGACGCACTGAACTCAGGTTCTGCGGGGACCGACGATGAGGTCGCAACGCCAGCAGCCGACGACGCTATCGCTAAAGCGGCCGAGCGCGTAACGGAAGAGACCAACGGTAAAGTACCCGTGATTAACCCGAACAGTATGGCGGCACTGGGTATTGAAGTGGTGGATGTGCGTATCAAGCAGATCAACCTGCCGACCGAGGTCTCTGAGGCGATTTACAACCGTATGCGCGCCGAGCGTGAAGCGGTCGCGCGTCGCCATCGCTCACAAGGGCAGGAAGAGGCCGAGAAACTGCGTGCAGCGGCAGATTATGAAGTCACTCGTACCCTGGCAGAAGCCGAGCGTCAGGCGCGTATGACGCGCGGTGAAGGTGACGCCGAAGCGGCGAAGCTGTTTGCTGATGCTTTCAGCCAGGACCCGGATTTTTATGCCTTTATCCGTAGCCTGCGTGCTTACGAGTCCAGCTTCAAGTCCAACCAGGACGTGATGGTGTTAAGCCCGGAAAATGACTTCTTCCGCTATATGAAGACGCCAAAGCACAGCCAGCGCTAATCTTCGCTCCTCGTGAGTGAAATGAGGCACTGAGCGTTAACGCAATATCTCCCAGAGCCGGACTTGTTCCGGCTCTTTTTTTGTCTGGTGGAATGAGAATGAACGCAACCATTTTAGGCGCACTGGCGCTGGTACTGGTGTTTGAAGGTCTGGGGCCAATGCTGTTTCCTTCCCTGTGGCGACGTATGATTAGCTCGATATCCACGTTGCCTGATGCGACACTGCGCCGCTTCGGCGGTGCGCTTGTGGTTGCTGGGTTGGTTATCTACTACATGTTGAGGAGAACGTTTGCCTGAGTTAAAAATGGGCATTTTTCTGCCAATTCAGGCTGAATCTCTGGAAAACCGATGGTAGAATCCTTTTTTAAGCAAACGGTGATATTTCAAAATGGGTAACAACGTCGTCGTACTGGGCACCCAATGGGGTGACGAAGGCAAAGGAAAGATCGTCGATCTTCTGACTGAACGGGCCAAATATGTTGTGCGCTACCAGGGTGGCCATAACGCGGGCCATACTCTGGTTATTAACGGTGAAAAAACCGTTCTCCATCTTATCCCCTCAGGTATTCTTCGTGAGAATGTCACTAGCGTCATCGGTAACGGCGTGGTGCTCTCTCCTGCGGCACTGCTCAAAGAGATGAAAGAGCTGGAAGACCGTGATATTCCGGTACGCTCCCGTCTGTTGTTATCTGAAGCCTGCCCGCTGATTCTTGATTACCACGTGGCGCTGGACATTGCCCGCGAGAAAGCGCGTGGCGCGAAAGCCATTGGTACTACCGGTCGCGGTATTGGTCCGGCTTATGAAGACAAAGTGGCACGCCGTGGTCTGCGCGTGGGTGACTTGTTTGATAAAGCGGCATTCGCTGAAAAACTCAAAGAAGTGATGGAATATCACAACTTCCAGCTGGTGAACTTCTACAAGGCCGACGCGGTTGACTACCAGAAAGTGCTGGACGATGCGATGGCGGTGGCTGACCTGCTGACCAGCATGGTGGTTGATGTGTCCGAACTGCTGGACCAGGCGCGTCTGCGCGGCGACTTCATCATGTTTGAAGGTGCGCAGGGTACGTTACTGGACATTGACCACGGTACTTATCCATACGTCACCTCATCTAATACCACGGCGGGCGGTGTGTCCACCGGTTCAGGCGTGGGTCCGCGTTATGTGGATTATGTGCTGGGTATCCTGAAGGCCTATTCCACTCGTGTAGGTGCCGGTCCGTTCCCGACGGAACTTTTTGATGACGTTGGCGAGTTCCTGTGCGAGAAAGGCAACGAGTTTGGCGCGACCACGGGTCGCCGCCGCCGTACCGGCTGGCTTGACGCCGTTGCTGTGCGCCGCGCTGTGCAGATTAACTCGCTGTCTGGCTTCTGTCTGACCAAGCTGGACGTGCTGGACGGCCTTAAAGAAGTGAAAATCTGCGTGGGCTACCGCCTGCCGGACGGTCGCGAAGTGACCACCACGCCGATGGCAGCAGATAGCTGGGAAGGCATTGAGCCAATTTATGAAACCATGCCGGGCTGGTCTGAGACCACGTTTGGTGTGAAAGAGAGAAGCGGTCTGCCGCAGGCGGCGCTGGACTACATCAAGCGTATTGAAGAAGTCACAGGCGTGCCGATTGATATCATCTCGACCGGTCCTGACCGTAGCGAAACGATGATTCTGCGCGATCCGTTTGACGCATAAATTGTGCATTTGGGCGCGAAAACGCGCCCACTTTCCTCGTTTTTCCCTTCTTTTATCCTGTCTTTGCCAAATAAATTAGCCGCATTGCGTCTGGCTGGTTTATCATCAGAATAATGTCTGCAGTAAATGAATGTTTCCCACCAGACCCTTTTTCGAGGTGACTGTGCAGTTAACAAGTTTTACGGATTATGGCCTTCGCGCTTTAATTTATATGGCGTCCCTGCCTCAGGGGCGCATGACCAGCATTTCGGAAGTGACCGAAGTGTATAACGTATCACGTAACCACATGGTGAAAATCATCAACCAGCTCAGCAGGCTGGGTTACGTGACGGCAGTGCGCGGTAAAAACGGTGGGATTCGACTGGGTAAACCCGCCAGTGAGATTCGTATCGGCGACGTGGTGCGTGATATGGAACCGCTGTCTCTGGTCAACTGTAGCCATGAATTTTGCCATATCACTTCTGCCTGCCGCTTAAAGCTGGCGCTTTCTAAAGCGGTTAAACGCTTTTTGCAGGAGCTGGACAACATTACGCTGGCCGAATTAATTGAAGAAAACGAGCCGCTATACAAATTATTGCTGGTGGAAGAACGCTGAGTCCGCCAGCCGTTGACAACGGAGGAACCTCGATGTCACAAGATCCTTTTCAGGAAAGAGAAGCAGAAAAATATACCAATCCTATCCCCAGCCGCGAATTTATCCTCGACCACCTGTCTAAACGCGAAAAACCCGCCAGCCGTGATGAACTTGCCATTGAACTGAATATTGACGGTGAAGAACAACTGGAAGCGCTGCGCCGCCGCCTGCGTGCAATGGAGCGTGACGGTCAGCTGGTGTTTACTCGTCGCCAGTGCTACGCACTGCCGGAACGCCTGGACCTGTTAAAAGGTAAAGTGATTGGTCACCGCGATGGTTACGGCTTCCTGCGCGTTGAAGGCCGCAAGGACGATCTGTATCTGTCATCTGAGCAGATGAAGACCTGCATTCATGGCGATGAAGTTCTGGCGCAACCGCTGGGAGCAGACCGCAAAGGCCGCCGTGAGGCGCGTATTGTGCGCGTACTGGTGCCGCGCACCGGGCAGATTGTTGGCCGCTACTTCACTGACGCTGGCGTTGGTTTTGTCGTACCGGACGACAGTCGCCTGAGTTTCGACATCCTTATTCCACCTGAAGAAATCCAGGGCGCGCGTATGGGGTTTGTGGTGGTGGTAGAACTTACCCAGCGCCCGACGCGCCGCACGAAAGCAATTGGTAAAATTGTTGAAGTGCTGGGCGATAACATGGGTACTGGCATGGCGGTCGATATAGCCCTGCGCACCCATGATATTCCGTATGTCTGGCCAGAGGCTGTAGAAAAAGAGGTGTCTGGCCTGAGCGAGCAGGTGCCTGAAGCGGCTAAAGCCGGGCGCGTTGACCTGCGCTCGCTGCCGCTGGTGACCATCGACGGTGAAGACGCCCGCGACTTTGATGACGCTGTCTACTGCGAGAAAAAACGCGGCGGTGGCTGGCGTCTGTGGGTGGCTATCGCTGATGTGAGCTATTACGTGCGCCCGCATACGGCGCTTGATAAAGAAGCGCGCAGCCGTGGCACCTCGGTGTACTTCCCCTCCCAGGTAGTGCCAATGCTGCCGGAAGTGCTGTCCAACGGCCTGTGCTCGCTTAACCCGCAGGTGGACCGCTTATGTATGGTCTGTGAGATGACCATTTCCGCGCGCGGCACGCTGTCGACCTACAAATTCTACGAAGCGGTGATGAGCTCCCATGCGCGTCTGACCTACACTAAGGTCTGGCATATGTTGCAGGGTGACGCCGAACTGCGTGAGCAGTATCAGCCACTGGTGAAGCCCGTTGAAGAGCTACACCGTCTGTATAAAACGCTGGATGAAGCCCGTGCCGGGCGTGGCGGGATTTCCTTTGAGAGCGAAGAAGCGAAGTTTATCTTTAACGCCGAGCGTCGCATTGAGCGCATTGAGCAGACGGTGCGTAATGACGCTCATAAGCTCATTGAAGAGTGCATGATCCTCGCCAACGTCGCGGCGGCGCGCTTTGTGGAAAAACACAAAGAGCCTGCGCTGTTCCGCGTACACGACACGCCGACTACCGAGGCCGTCAACGCCTTCCGCTCCGTGCTGTCTGAACTGGGTCTTGAGCTGCCGGGCGGCAATAAGCCGCAACCGAGCGACTACTCGGCGCTGTTGGCTTCTATCGCCGACAGGCCGGACAGTGAAATGCTGCAAACCATGCTGCTGCGCTCCATGAAACAGGCCATTTACGATCCGGAAAACCGCGGCCACTTTGGCCTGGCGCTGTCGTCATATGGTCATTTCACCTCACCAATCCGCCGTTATCCAGATCTGTTGCTGCACCGCGCCATCAAATATCTGATTGCCAAAATCAGCGGTGACGAAGACCGCCTGGCACATAACGGCGGCTGGCACTACAGCATGGAAGAGATGCTGCAACTGGGCGAGCATTGCTCCATGACCGAGCGCCGAGCTGATGAAGCCACCCGCGATGTGGCCGACTGGCTCAAGTGTGACTTCATGTTGGATCAGGTGGGGCAGACCTTCCGTGGCGTGATTTCCAGCGTCACGGGTTTTGGCTTCTTTGTACGTCTGGACGAACTGTTTATTGACGGGCTGGTGCACGTTTCGTCGCTGGATAACGACTACTACCGCTTTGACCAGGTCGGCCAGCGCCTGATTGGTGAATCTGGTGGTCATACCTATCGCCTGGGCGACCGCGTGGAAGTGAAGGTGGAAGCGGTGAATATGGATGAGCGCAAAATCGACTTCTCGCTTATTTCCAGTGAACGTGGACCGCGTAACGAAGGTAAAACGGCACGCGAAAAGGCGAAAAAAGGGGCCGGAAAAGGTGGTGCAGGCAAACGTCGTCAGGCAGGAAAACGTGTGAACTTTGAGCCGGACAGCGCTTTCCGTCCGGAAAAGGGTACAAAAGCGCCGAAGGCCAAAAAAGATAAAAAAGACAAGAAAGAGAAGAAAGCCAAAACGCCGTCGGCGAAAACCCGTAAGATAGCGGCCGCGACAAAGGCGAAGCGTGCGGCGAAGAAAGCGCCGGAATAAGCCTCTGCCGCGTGGGGCTGACCTGCGCGGCATCATTTCGATAATTAACCCGATTCAACAAAGCGCAATAAGGCGCTTAATGAGCAGCATTCATGAGTGAAACCATTTATGGCATCCACGCGGTGCAGGCGTTGCTGGAACGTGCACCGGAGCGTTTTCAGCAGGTATTTATCCTGAAAGGGCGTGAAGATAAACGCCTGATGCCGCTTATCCATGCGCTGGAAGCGCAGGGCGTGGCAATTCAGGTAGCCAGCCGCCAGTGGCTGGATGAAAAGGCAGAGGGCGCCGTGCACCAGGGGATCATCGCGCTGGTGAAATCGGGGCGTCAGTACCAGGAAAACGACCTGCCCGATCTGGTCGCTGCACAGGAGCGCCCGTTTCTGTTGATCCTGGACGGTGTTACCGATCCACATAATCTCGGTGCCTGCCTGCGCAGCGCCGACGCGGCAGGCGTACATGCGGTGATTGTTCCACGAGATCGCTCAGCCCAGCTCAACGCGACGGCGAAAAAAGTCGCCTGTGGAGCAGCGGAAACCGTGCCGCTTATCCGTGTGACCAACCTTGCACGCACCATGCGTCTGTTGCAGGAAGAGCATAACGTCTGGCTGGTGGGTACTGCGGGAGAGGCCGACCATACGCTGTTTCAAAGCAAACTCAACGGCCCGCTGGCGCTGGTAATGGGGGCTGAAGGCGAAGGTATGCGTCGCCTGACCCGCGAGCATTGCGATGAACTTATCAGTATTCCGATGGCGGGCAGTGTGTCCTCACTCAACGTTTCCGTCGCGACGGGCATTTGCCTGTTTGAAGCGGTACGTCAGCGCAACTAAAAACGCTGACATTTCCATAAATAAAAAAACCATCCCTGCTTGTGGATGGTTTTTTTTATTGCGCCGTTGCGGCATACTCTTATGTGATGGGACAACGTGTTAATAAGAAACAGCCCATCGGCGTGATTTTTATGGAGAGCGTTTGCTTCAGGGATGAAAAAAAACGTACCGCCGCGCGGTCTGTATATTTACAGCGGCGGTAAGGCTATGTGTCCGCCTTTTCCTTCCTTTGCATTATTCTCCTTTCGTTCATTCGACGTGATATGAGCGGTTGCCCTCATGCGGGCGTACTGCGTATGCGTCATATTTCTCAAGGCGTTCTATGCACATTATTGATTCAATCCTGGCCTTTGCCGCCTATTTCCTGATTGGCTTCGCAATGGTTATCTGCTTTATGTTTATTTATGCCCGTATTACCTCGCATAACGAATGGCGGCTGATTCGTGAGAACAACCTGGCCGCAGCGCTGGCGTTTGGCGGCACGATACTGGGGTACGTTATTCCGCTTGCCAGCGCGGCTATTAATTCTGTTAGCGTAACCGACTTTTTAATCTGGGGCGCAGTGGCACTGGTGGTACAGCTGCTGATTTATGGCTGCGTGCTGCTGTACATGCCGGGCCTGAGTAATAAAATTGTGAACCAGAATCATGCCGCAGGCGTGTTTATGGGGACCAGTGCGCTTGCTGGCGGTATTTTCAACGCCGCCTGTATGACATGGTGAGGACGCCCGTATGGCAAGGAAGAAAAAGAATACGGGTAAAAAGAGAGCCAGCGCTGCGGCCCAAAAGGCTGGCAATTTTCAAAGCCGGGGAACGCCCGCGCCTGTACGCAAACGTAAAAGCTCACGCTATCTGACGCTGGCAATTATGGGCGGCGCGGCTTTTTTTGGACTACGTGCCTGTACCAGCAGCGACAGCGACGAGCGATTTTACACGTCAGTACAAGAATGTGCTGATGACGGCAATGCTCGTGGTCTTTGTGATGATGCCTGGAAGACGGCAAAACGCGGTCTGACGGCAGGCGTTGACAGCCATCTCACCTACAGCCAGTGTCTGGTGCAATATAGTACATATCGCTGTGATTACGATCCGGCTATCAGTGGTTATGTTCCGGTACTGGCTGGTTTTACGCTTGCGAAAGCCAAAGAGAAAACGTGCGATCCGCAATATGAAAATTGCGCTACCTACTCCCATTTCAGCAGCTACTACACCTATCACAGCGGCGGCCAGTTCTGGGCATCGCGCCCGGTATGGCGCGATCGCAGCGGGGAGTATGTCTACCGCAGTGGTGAAACCGCCGATCGTCATGTGAATAGCCAGTCGTTACATAAAGCAAAAACCGTTTCACGCGGCGGCTGGGGAAGTTCATCACGATCGTTTAGTAGCCGCGGAGGTTAAGTATGCAGCGCCACCTTATGCCCGTGCGCCCTGCGCTGCCCGATATCGCCCGCGAGCACGGTTTTGATTTCCATATTATCGATGATGAAATCTACTGGGATGAAAGTCGTGCTTATCGCTTTACGCTGCGCCAGATTGAAGAACAGATAGAAGCGCCCACTAACGAACTGCATCAGATGTGCCTGGAGATTGTTGACGCAGCGGTGGGGGATGAAGAAACCCTGCATAAACTCGGTATTGCGCCGCTGTATCACGACGCCATAGCGCAAAGCTGGCGCTTGCGCGATCCGTCGCTTTACGGACGGATGGATTTTGCCTGGACTGGCAGTGGTCCGGTGAAGCTGCTGGAATACAACGCCGACACCCCCACCTCGCTCTATGAGTCTGCCTGGTTTCAGTGGGTCTGGCTGCAACAGATGTGTGACGCAGGTTTGCTGCCGCCGGACGCGGATCAGTACAACAGCATTCAGGAAAAACTGATCGCCCGCTTTACCACACTCTATAGCGCCGATCCGCTTTACTTTTGCTGCTGCTATGACTCAACAGAAGACAGAGGCACAGTACGTTACCTGGAAGACTGTGCGCGCCAGGCCGGGTTGCAGACGCGCTTCATCCATATGGAAGATATCGGGCTTGGCGTCGGTGGCCTGCTGACCGACGAGCAGGACAACGTAATGCGCCACATCTTCAAGCTCTATCCGCTGGAGTGGATGATGCGCGATGATAACGGTCCGCTGCTGCAGCGGCGTCATCAGCGCTGGGTGGAGCCGCTGTGGAAGTGCATTCTCAGTAACAAAGGACTGCTACCGCTGCTCTGGCAGCGTTTTCCCGGTCATCCGAACCTGCTACCTGCCTGGTTTGCCAGCGACATCACGCGTGCGAGCCTTAGTGCGCAGCAGGCGCTGGCGGGCTATCGGGGCTATGTGCAAAAGCCGCTGTTCTCCCGCGAGGGGGGAAATGTGGCGCTGTTTGACCTGGATGACCGAGTGCTGGCGCAAACGGACGGAGAATACGGTGAAGAACCGATGATTTTCCAGGCAATGCAGGCGCTACCGCGCTTTGATGAAAGCTACACCTTGCTTGGTAGTTGGGTGATTGGTAATGAGGCGGCGGGGATAGGCATCCGCGAAGATAATTCGCTGATTACCAAAGATACCTCGCGCTTTGTGCCGCACTATATCGTGGACTAGCACTCATATTGCGTGCCTGGGTCGTGCGAATCCGGGGCGGGCGTCCATACTTAACGCGGGCCTGATGCCCGGTGTTGATGTCATGACGCAAGCCCTGGGAGACATGCGATGCGCGGGGAAACTCATACCGTTTTCAATCAACCTCAGCCACTCAATAACAGCAACCTTTTCCTGTCTGACTGCGCGCTGCGCGAAGCCGTGGTGCGCGAAGGCGCGGGGTGGGATGCAGATGTGCTCGCCAGCATCGGTCAGCAGCTCGGTACCGCCGAGTCACTGGAGCTGGGAAGACTCGCTAATGCCAATCCCCCGGAGCTATTGCGCTACGACCCCGGTGGCCGCAGGCTTGATGACGTGCGTTTTCACCCGGCGTGGCACCTGCTGATGCAGGGGTTATGCGCTAACCGGGTGCACAACCTGCCCTGGCAGGAGGAGGCGCGTAAAGGGGACTTTGTGGCCCGCGCCGCACGTTTTGCACTGCATGCGCAGGTCGAAGCAGGGACGTTATGCCCTATTACTATGACCTTTGCCGCAACGCCCCTGCTGGTAGAGGCGCTCCCGGCGGCATTCGCCAGCTGGCAAAAACCGCTGTTAAGCGATCGTTATGATGCTCACCTGCAGCCCGGGGAGCGTAAGCGTGGATTACTGATTGGTATGGGCATGACCGAGAAACAGGGCGGCTCGGATGTGCTGAGCAATACCACCCGAGCGGAGCCGCTGGCAGGCCGAGGCTCTGGCGAGCCGTACCGGCTGTTGGGGCATAAGTGGTTTTTCTCTGTACCACAAAGCGACGCGCATCTGGTGCTGGCGCAAACCGAAGGCGGTATGGGCTGTTTCTTCCTGCCACGCTTTTTGCCGGACGGCGAGCGTAACGCGGTGCGCATTGAGCGCCTTAAAGACAAGCTCGGCAACCGTTCCAACGCCAGTGCTGAAGTGGAGTTTGACAACGCGGTCGCCTGGCTCATTGGTGAAGAAGGTGAGGGCGTGCGTCAGATCCTGAAAATGGGCAGTATGACGCGCTTTGACTGCGCGCTGGGCAGCCACGGCCTGATGCGTCGCGCGCTGTCGGTGGCGCTGTATCATGTGCACCAGCGTCAGGCGTTTGGCAAAAGCCTTATCGATCAGCCGTTAATGCGCCAGCAACTGGGGCGCATGGCGCTGTGGATGGAAGGGCAAACCGCGTTTTTATTTCGCCTGGCGCGCGCCTGGGACAACCGCGAACATGAGCATGAGCGTGCTTTCCTGCGCGTTTTCACACCTGCGGCGAAGTTTACTGTGTGCCGTTCGGGCATAGATTTTGTCGCCGAGTGCATGGAGGCTGTAGGCGGTATCGGCTATTGCGAAGAGAGCGAGCTGGCGCGGCTGTATCGCGAAATGCCCGTGAACAGCATCTGGGAAGGGGCGGGGAATATTATGTGCCTGGATGTGCTGCGGGCGCTGGTTAAGCAGCCGGGGGCGATGGAGATGCTGGCGGTGGAGTTTGACGAGGTGCGCGGCCAGAACCGCCATTTTGACCGCGCCTGGCGCCAGCTTAAGCAAAGGCTGCGTACACCGCGCGAGAGCCTGGGAAGAGAGATTGCTCGCCAGCTGGCGCTGTTGGCAAGCGGTGCGCAGCTCTTGCGCTATCTGTCACCGCCGCTTGCGGGCGAGTGGTGCCGCCTGGTGCTCGACCCGCGAGGCGATACGCAGGTCTCAGAAAGGGGGCTTAATGATGTGCTGCTGCGCGCAACCGGCGTTCAGGCGTAAATAATGGCCTGTACGCGCCAGCCATCAAGGCGCGGGCTTTCCTGCATGCGAACAATACGATACCAGGACGCACCGCGCTCATCGGCTTTTTGCGCAACGATATAGTCCACTTCTTCCGGGCTGTCGCTGACGGCATTAACCGAAATCACGCCAATTTCGTTGAGGCCGGTCACGCAATCGGCGCTGGCTTCTTCGGCTGGCCTGGCGGCAGTTGTGATGAGGCCCACGGTAGAAAATGCCCCAGGAAAAGCAAATATATGTGCCATAAAGCGCTCCTTTTTTCTTACCCTGTCAGGTTTCAGGGCTGTCCTTTGCGTCATCGCATCCTTACCAAACCCGTTACGGCATCCCTCAGGTGTGCGCAAGTTGTGGGGCGCAACAAACGTGTTTTAGTGCCTCAGCGATAGAGAATCGCCTGGATATACCATCGTCCTGGTACAACCGTTTCATCATTAACCACAATGACGTAATAACGGGCCTGTGCCGCCGCGGCTTTGGTGCGAATCACCGCTTCGCCGTCGGATGGCGCGCCGCGCACAATGGCGCTTGTCGTACCGATTTTTTCTAATCCCTGTGTCTGATTGCGCTGAATTTCCTGCGGTATCGCCCCTGCGGGAGGAGCGGGCTGTGGAGCACTTTGCAGCGCATGACAGGCCGTTAGCAGCGGAAACAGCAAAACAGACAGGGCTAACCATCGTTGATTCATCAGCATTTCCTCGCCACTAATTGTAGTCACGGCGGCGATTTCATCGCGAAAGAAAGTTCTAAAAGTGTTGCCTGGAACGTGATTTTTAACTCGATTCAGCAAAAAAGGGTTAGCTGACGCACATTGTTGCTGAAGGAACGCCTTGTCTTGCCCGCGCTTGTGCGGGAAAGTGTTCGTACTGGCCATTCTTATAACGGGAGTCGGTAAGGCGATGATTGAAATCTATACCGAGCGGCTGGCGGGAAACGACGTATTGCTTGCTACACCGGCAGGTAAACGCCAGCAGCCGCTGCCGTGCGTGGTGTTTTACCACGGCTTTACCTCTTCTAAACTGGTGTATAGCTATTTTGCTGTTGCGCTGGCGCAGCGTGGATTGCGCGTCATCATGCCTGATGCGCCCGAGCACGGTGCGCGTTTTGACGGCGATGAGCACACGCGTTTACAGCGCTTCTGGCAAATTTTGCACGCAAGCCTCGCTGAGTTCCCTGCACTGTATGCGGCAATCGAGGAGCGGGGGCTGGTGGAAGAAGGGCGGCTTGGCGTGGGAGGCGCATCAATGGGCGATATGACCGCTCTGGGGTTGATGACGCAACATACGCAAATTCGCAGCGTCGCCTGCCTGATGGGGTCCGGGTATTATTTGTCGCTGGCGCGCCGCCTGTTCCCACCCGTGTCGTTTACCCAGGCGGATGATGAGCAGCGCTTTGCCGATATCATAGCCCCCCTTAAACAGTATGATGTATCGCAGCAGCTGGTAAAACTCGCCGATCGTCCGCTTTTGCTGTGGCACGGCGAGGATGACGATGTGGTGCCAGCGTTTGAAACGCTGCGCCTGCAGCAGGCGCTACAGGCGCAGGGGCTGGACGGTCAACTCACCTGCCTGTGGGAAAAGGGCGTCAAACACCGTATTACGCACCGTGCGCTGGAGGAGACCGGCCGTTTCTTTGAGGCATCGCTATAAGTCAGACGCGGCGTCTGGTGCGATGTAGCCTGCCGTCTCCCCTGGGTTGGCCTGTTCAACTTCAGGCGGTATGTTGCCTGCGATATTATGGTTGATGTAAATCACGCCCAGGCTGTGGACATCATCCATATTCCGGGTCATGGGGCCGTCGACTTTAATGGCGGCCGCCGCAGTCAGGTTTAACGCCAGTGCGGCAATCAGGATAATCAATGTTTTCATACTCAACCCCCCATACAGGTCCGTCAAAACAGGACTGTTTTCTTCCTCCTCTCCTTATCTGCGTTTGAGTGTACCTCGTGCCAGATGTAGTCACCGTGAACAAATCTGACGATGATGGTGAAAAACATTTAGTAACGCCACGTGATTAATTATGGTGTGGCGTTTGCGGTCGGTGTAGCGATATGTGCGCTGCTGACGGAATTAAATCCGCAAGCAACGTTGTGTTTATTGTGTCCTGCAAGTAGAATGGCGCGTCAATTTTTCGGCCGACTTAAACACGTTCCTTGCCTCCCCGGGACCCGGCTGACCCAGACAGGAGGCTGATTAATCCGTAAGGAGCAAAATCGATGCGTCATTACGAAATCGTTTTTATGGTCCATCCTGACCAGAGCGAACAG
>CBIFVZ010000089.1:0-14350 GCA_966185765.1 uncultured Enterobacteriaceae bacterium
GCTCGGTCCGTCCGAGAAGCCTTAAAACTATGACGACACATTCACCTTGAACCACGGGTTCAAGGGTTACAGCCTGCGGCGGCATCTCGGAGATTCCTCTCTTTCTACTACCACCATGACGCAAGACGCACTTTTCCCTCAGACTCGCCAGCACATTCGCCAGATGGTCCGGCAACGACGCCGCGCACTGAGCGCGCAAGCACAATCACACTACGCACAACAAGCCACAGAACGTGCTCTTGCGTTTCCCCCGGTCGCTCAGGCAAAACACATTGCCGTGTTTCTCTCTTTTGATGGCGAGCTTGACACTACTCCCCTTATCAACGCGCTATGGCGCAACGGCCAGCAGGTTTACCTGCCGGTACTGCACCCGTTCAGCCACGGTAATCTGCTGTTTTTGCATTACACGCCACAGACCCCCATGACGCGCAATGCGCTGAAAATCACTGAGCCACGCCTGGATGTGCGTAACATTCTGCCGCTTGCGCAACTGGATACCCTTATCGTGCCGCTGGTCGCGTTTGACAATACCGGGCAGCGTCTGGGCATGGGCGGCGGCTTTTATGACCGTACATTACAGCACTGGCAGCAGCACGGCTTTACGCCGGTTGGTTACGCCCACGACTGCCAGCAGGTCGAGTCGCTACCCGTTGAATCCTGGGATATTCCATTGCCACAGGTGATTACCCCATCCCGACTCTGGCAGTGGCCGTCCTGAACCAGCATCAAGCCTCCCATAGACGATTACGTCCACAGACCAGGCAATAAAAAAAAAGCCCCCGCACGCGGAGGCCTTATCCTGAGCTTGTTCACAGGGGATTAGTAGAGTAAGCGTGCGCGGATGGTGCCAGGAATTGCTTTCATGGCATCCAGAGCTTTATCGGCAATCTCTTTTTGCGCATCAATATCGATAACCACGTAGCCCACCTGCGGTGACGTTTGCAGGTACTGAGCGGCAATGTTGACGCCCTGATCGGCGAAGATCTGGTTGATGGCAGTCAGCACACCCGGGCGGTTTTCATGGATATGCAGCAAACGACTGCTGCTGGCACCGTGCTGTGGCAGGGATACCTCCGGGAAATTCACCGCAGAGAGTGTGGAACCGTTATCCGAATATTTGCTGAGTTTACCGGCCACTTCAATGCCGATATTTTCCTGTGCTTCCTGAGTCGAGCCGCCGATGTGCGGCGTCAGGATAACGTTATCAAATTCGCACAGCGGTGAGCTGAACGGGTCGCTGTTGGTCGCAGGCTCGGTCGGGAACACGTCAATGGCAGCACCAGAGAGGTGCTTACTGGACAGCGCGTCACACAGTGCCGGGATATCCACTACCGTACCACGTGAGGCGTTAATCAACAGCGCACCTGGCTTCATCAGCATCAGTTCCTGCTGCCCAATCATATTCTTCGTGCTGGCATTTTCCGGCACGTGCAGCGTCACCACATCGCTCATGTTCAGCAAATCGGACAAATGCTGCACCTGGGTTGCGTTACCGAGCGGCAGTTTGTTCTCAATATCATAGAAATAGACGTGCATTCCCAGCGATTCGGCCAGGATACCGAGCTGAGTACCAATGTGGCCATAGCCAATAATACCGAGCTTCTTGCCACGCGCTTCATAGCAGCCTACAGCCTGCTTATTCCACACGCCGCGATGCGCTTTAGCATTGGCCTCAGGCACACCGCGCATCAGCAGCAGCAACTCGCCAATCACCAGTTCCGCAACAGAACGCGTGTTAGAAAACGGCGCGTTAAATACCGGGATCCCACGTTTAGCCGCCGCGTTTAAATCGACCTGGTTGGTCCCGATACAAAAACAGCCTACGGCAACCAGCTTTTCAGCCGCTGCGAAGATCTCTTCAGTCAGATGGGTGCGGGAACGGATGCCAATAAAATGCGCATCGCGAATGGATGCCTTGAGTTCTTCGTCGTCAAGCGCGCCTTTATGAAACTCAATGTTGGTATAACCTGCCGCGCGCAGATTATCGACGGCCTTCTGGTGTACGCCTTCAACCAGAAGAAATTTAATCTTGTCTTTCTCCAGTGATACTTTTGCCATTACCCGACCCTGTTTTATCTGAACTGTCTGAATTGTGCTGTTGTGTTTGGCATCGCGGCGATAAGCCAGCCTTCTGTCAACATATCAAAATTTACGTCGGCGGCAATATAAACGTTTGCGTCGCGATCCTGAGGAAAATTCATGGCACTAAGGAAAGCAGCACAAAACGCCAGTGAGAGATTTAACAGCAGAACATAAAAAGGACGGGTTAAAAATATGTGACAGATGTCACTAAATTTAGCCTCAGAGAATTTTCACTATTTTTGGGGCGCCTGTGCGCCCCAGCATACGATTATTTGATGGTTTTCACGCCATCGGCCGTACCAATCAGCGCTACGTCAGCGCCACGGCGGGCAAACAGGCCAACGGTCACCACGCCGGGAATAGCGTTGATAGCGTCTTCCAGCGCAACAGGGTCGATGATTTCCAGACCGTGAACGTCCAGAATCACGTTACCGTTATCGGTTGTCACGCCCTGACGGTATTGCGGGCGACCACCCAGTTTCACAAGCTGACGAGCCACACAGCTGCGCGCCATTGGAATCACTTCCACCGGTAGCGGGAAGTTACCGAGAATCGCGACCTGCTTGGACGCATCAGCAATGCAGATAAATTTTTCTGCGACCGAGGCAATGATTTTTTCACGCGTCAGCGCCGCGCCCCCACCTTTGATCATCTGCATGTTGTCATTAATTTCATCTGCGCCGTCGACGTAAATCCCCAGGCTATCAACGTTATTAAGGTCAAAGACCGGAATACCCAGCGCCTTAAGTTTTGCCGTGGAGGCATCGGAACTGGACACCGCGCCTTCAATCTGGTCTTTCATGGTGCCGAGTGCGTCGATAAAATGCGCCGCCGTCGAGCCGGTTCCCACGCCCACAATAGTACCCGGCTGCACATATTCCAGCGCGGCCCAGCCAACTGCTTTTTTCAGTTCATCCTGCGTCATGATTCTTTGCCTGTGGTATGAAATATGCCGCGCATTATAGAGCATGGGGCAAAAAATGGGGGCCAGGTTTGCCGGAATCTCGCCTGCGTCACAGGGCGCAATTTGCTGGCACACAGGCAAAATTGTGTCATAGTGACGCGCAAGCGATGAAAAGGAGTGCAACATCAGAATGAAACGCCCGGACTACAGAACCTTACAGGCGCTGGATGCGGTTATCCGCGAGCGCGGCTTTGAACGCGCCGCACAGAAGCTGTGTATCACCCAATCCGCGGTTTCTCAGCGTATTAAGCAGCTGGAGAATATGTTCGGGCAACCCTTGCTGGTACGCACCGTGCCGCCTCGCCCTACCGAGCAAGGGCAAAAGTTGCTGGCGCTGCTGCGCCAGGTGGAATTGCTGGAAGACGAGTGGCTGGGTGATGAGCAGACAGGCTCCACGCCGCTGTTGTTATCACTGGCGGTCAACGCCGACAGCCTCGCGACCTGGCTTTTACCCGCGCTGGCCCCCGTGCTGGCTGACTCACCCATTCGTCTCAACTTGCAGGTTGAGGATGAAACCCGCACTCAGGAGCGCCTGCGCCGCGGCGAAGTGGTGGGTGCCGTCAGTATCCAGCCTCAACCGCTGCCTAGCTGTCTGGTCGATAAGCTGGGCGCGCTGGATTACCTTTTTGTTGGCTCTAAGGCCTTTGCCGAGCGCTATTTCCCCAACGGCGTCACCCGTTCTGCACTCCTTAAGGCGCCTGCTGTCGCGTTCGATCACCTTGATGATATGCATCAGGCCTTTTTGCAGCAAAACTTCGACTTGTCGCCAGGCAGCGTGCCGTGCCACATCGTCAACTCCTCAGAAGCCTTTGTGCAACTGGCGCGCCAGGGCACAACCTGCTGCATGATCCCGCATTTGCAGATTGAGCGTGAGCTGGCAAGCGGTGAGCTTATCGACCTGACGCCAGGCCTGTTCCAGCGTCGGATGCTGTTCTGGCACCGTTTCGCCCCGGAAAGCCGCATGATGCGCAACGTTACCGACGCGCTGCTGGCTTACGGCCAACAGGTGCTGCGCCAGGACGAATAAAAAAACCGCCTTATCATTGAAGGCGGTTTTACCAGAATACGTTGCGTATGGTTTTGCTTACTGCTGGGTGCTGTCGCTCTGCGCAGGCGCTGGCTTGTGTTCCGGGGCTGGGGCTGGCTGAGCAGCGTTCTGCCCGCCCGGCTGCAGTTCAAACACCACATCTACCTGGTCATCAAACTGAATAGACTGCTGGTCGTAGGTTTCCTGTGCGGAAACTGGCGCAGCATCAGCGGCTTTCATCATGCGCACCATCGGTGCCGGACGGTAGTTGGCAACGTGATAACGAATGCTGTAAACCGGGCCAAGCTTGCTTTTAAAGCCCTGAGCCAGTTTTTGCGCCTGAGCCGTCGCATCGCTAATCGCTTCCTGACGCGCTTTATCTTTATACTGTTCCGGGTTAGCTACCCCCAGCGTCACCGAGCGGACCTCATTCAGCCCCGCCTTCAACGCACCATCCAGCAACTCGTTGAGGCTATCGAGTTTGCGCACCGTCACTTCAACAGAGCGTATCGCACGGTAGCCCTTGAGCTGAGATTTACCGTCTTTCAGATAATCGTATTCCGGCTGAGTGCGCAGGTTGGCTGAGCTGATATCTTTTTTCTCAACACCGCTTTTTTGCAAAAAGGTCAGATACTGGGCTACACGCTCATCGGCCTGCTTTTTGGCTGAGGCGGCATCTTGTGCCATTACGCTGACCTCAATAGCAACAGTCGCAATATCTGGCACCGCATCCACACTCGCAGCACCCGATGTCACAATATGCGGCCCGTTCGGCAGCTCGTTTGCCTGCGCGCTAAACGCTCCTAACCCTAATGCTGCGGCCAGCGCTAAAATTTTAAACTTCACTGTATGACCTCCGTGCTTTTCCACATGATATTCCGGCCTAATGGCACAGATGCACCCATATAAAGCTGTTTGCGGGCGCAATGGCGGATTATGTTACCACCCACTAAGGGCAGAGCCTTGCAAAAGCATAGTTCGCTGAAAAATAATGTCTATCAGATTCCGGTGATTCACGACATCAGTCGTGCGAGGTGTTGCACGCCGTCCTGGGCGAGTCGCAGCGCAATATATATCATCACCACTCCCACGGCCGCATTGATAATACGCTGTGCCAACACCGTGCGAAGCCGGGGCGCCATCCAGGCTGCCAGTATCGCCAGCCCAAAAAACCACAGGAATGATGCGCTCACGGTGCCGATAGCAAACCAACGCTTCGGCTCGGCTTCAAGCTGCCCACCAAGACTACCGAGCACCACAAACGTGTCCAGGTAAACGTGCGGATTAAGCCAGGTAACCGCCAGCATGGTGGTGATTATCCGCAGCCTTCCCTGTTTCATGACTTCATCCTGCGTCAGTGCAATGTCGCGGCTCATGGCTGTGCGTAACGCGCCCCAGCCGTACCACAGCAAAAATCCCACGCCACCCCAGGTCACCAGCGCCAGCAGCCACGGCGAATGTGCCAGCAGTGCGCTACCGCCAAAAATCCCGGCGCAAATCAGCACCAGATCGCTCACCGCACACAGTAGCGCTACCATCAAATGATACTGGCGACGAATACCCTGGTTCATAACAAATGCGTTCTGCGGCCCCAGCGGCAGAATCATCGCCGCCCCCAGCATAAGCCCTTGTAAATAATACGCTAACACGCCAACACTCCTTGCTCTTTACGACATACCGCAGAGTGTAGCGAGCCGCTTTCATTAGCGGAAATGGATAATTTTAATCAGCTATAAGTGTAACTAATGTCAAGGCTGGAGCGTGGTTCAACAATGCAGGATAACCAGCGGATTGTGCTTTCCACCGCGTTTTCCCGGCACGCAGGTAAATGGCGAGCAATAAAAAGGCCAGCAAGCGCTGGCCTCGTTGATTATGAATTTGGCGTTGATTGTGTGACGCGTACGTCCATCTGCGGATACGGAAAGCTGATGCCTTTCTCATCAAAACTGCGTTTGATGCGCTCAAGCACGTCCCAGTAGACCTCCTGCAGATCGCTACTCTTACTCCAGGCGCGCGCCACATAGTTTACAGTAGACGGGCCAAGCTCGTTCAAACGCACGGTGATTTCGCGGTCTTTAAGCACCCGCTCGTCGGCCTGGAGGATGTCTTTAATAGTCTGAATCACTTCATCGGTGTTGGCATCGTAAGAAACGCCGATAATAAACTCGTTACGGCGCGCCGGTTCACGGGAGAAGTTGATGATATTACCCGCGATGATTTTACCGTTTGGCACAACAACAATTTTGCCGTCTACGGTACGCAGCGTGGTAGAGAAAATCTGTACGTTAATCACCGTACCGGCTACGCCACCCAAATCGACATATTCGCCTGAGCGGAACGGGCGGAACGTCACCAGCAGCACGCCAGCTGCCAGGTTTGAGAGCGAGCCTTGCAGCGCCAGACCCACAGCCAGACCGGCGGCACCGAGCACGGCGATAACCGAGGCCGTCTGTACACCTACACGCCCCAGCGCAGCAATGATGGTAAAAGCGATAATGGCATAACGCACCATCGCAGAGAGAAAGTCAGCCACCGTACTGTCAATGTGGCGCGCCCGCATCACGCGGTTGGTCATGCCAGAAACAGTACGAGCAATAATCAGGCCAACGATAATGATGGCGATTGCCGCGACAATATTGACCGCGTAGCTCAGTAACAGTGCCTGGTTGCGCACCAGCCAGTTGCCCGCGTTGTTTATGCTATCGACAACATTTAAATCTTCCATTCAATAATCCTTGGTCATGTCAAAAACACAGAAAATGAGACAGTCTTCACGAAAACGACCTGTCAAAGGTAAACAAAAATAGTCGAAGATGCCATTTTTCAACATAACTCAAGAGCGGACATGGACAAAATTAAGCCTCTGCGGGCTTATCGACCATCCTGAGAAAGCCACTGACTAACCCATTTTTCTGCTTAAACACCTCGGCAATCTCGCTTACCACTTTGCCACTGCCCGCATTCTTCCAGGCAATAGAAAGCGGCGAAGGCTGGCGTGGATTGATGACCTCACGGACCACCAGCGCGCCAGATTCGACATACGGTCGGCACATTCGCTCCGGTAAAAAACCCACGCCGAGACCGCTTAAATGGCAGGCGAGCTTAGTACTCAGATCCGGCACTTTAATCTCCTTTTGCCCGCTCAAAAGCCAGGCAACACGGCGCGTCAGCGTGCGCGAGGTGTCTTCAATATTGATAGCCGGATAACGACGTAGCATGTCATCAGACAGAACCGGTGCAGGATGGCGCGCTAAAGGGTGACTCTGTGCTACAACAAATTGCCAACTGATGTCACCCAGCGGCAGTAAAGAGATGTTGTTAGAGAGTGATTCTGAGCCAGTGACCCCAATCGCTAACTGGAAGTCGTCATATAACAGCGAGTCCCACACGCCCATGTACACCTGGCGGGAAATCTGAAACCGGGTAAAAGGAAATTGCTGATGCAACCATGTCAGAAGATCCGCTGTGGTCTGCGGCTGATAGAGCAGGTTATTGATGACAATATTCACCTGTCTTTCAACACCTGCATTGATTTGCTGAAGCTCATCGGGCATCGCATCCAACCAGTTAAGCCACTGCCTGCAGTGCTCCAGCAGGTGCTGCCCGGCAAGCGTCAGATTGACCGTACGGGTGGTACGTAAAAAAAGCTGTGTCCCCACCTGCTCTTCAAGCGTTTTTATACGATAGCTTATCGCTGCGGGGGTTTTGTGTAATGAACTGGCCGCACGGGAAAAGCTCTCCGTTTCAGCAACCCGAATAAACGTGCGTATTGTTTCCTGATCGAGCATGGGTTCCCCCTGAATCGAGCCACTGTAACCACCGCTGCGCTATTGCGATTCCCAGCAAGATATCGGCACCCGACGTATGCCCGACCGCGAGTAAGCGCCCAATAGCAGGTTGTGGGCTGCGACCGGACTGCAAATGGCGTATCACCTTCAGTACCGGCGTTGAAAACTCACCCTTTCTGGCACTGTTCAGATAGCTGCAGCTTACCGAAGTTGTCAGCTGTGCAAGTTGATCCGCTGGGGGTAAAAAAGAAGGCAGGCGTGTAAATAAGTCCGAGGTATGCAATACGGCAAGCATTCCGGTTAATATGTCATCACCGCTGGGCGTAAGCCCGGGGCCATAGCCGATAAGCCAGCCCCAGTCAGGCTTCTCGCCCTGACGCCAGCCTTCGAGTTGCGCGATAATCTTTGATGCAAGTGGCCGCTGTCCAGGTGGTGGGGTGAATGCGCTGCACACACCGCATAAATGTGTAATAGCGGATAAGTTGATACCGGCCACGGCCCCTACGCTGACTTTTAAGTGGAGCTGACGCAGCGGGTGCAGCGAGACGCCCTGCCCCCACAACGTCGTTCCTTTCTTGGTAAGCCGTTCAACAAAGTTCACACGGGCAAACTGGGCGCGACTGAGCAGCACACCCGCTGGCCCCATCCCCTTACCGTAGCGAAACAGCGTGAGCAGCGCGCCTTGCGCATGTTGGTAGTTAATGGCCTGGGTAAATCGGCTGTGTAACCGCCATTCGCCATCGGGAAGTTGATGAAGCCCGGCGCAGGCCAGCGCGTGAATAGTGAGCATTTGTCCTCCGCCATACCAAACGGCAATCTCGCGTCTCATCCGGCCCGGGCAGGCAAAAACACCCGAGCCGTTCCCAGCTGGCCTGGCGATTACGCCGTGATATGATGCAGTTCAGCCAGCGCTTCCACTGCCTTTTCAAAACACAGCAATGGCGCGCGCACGGTTCCCGCGCCGACCTGACCAATACCGGCTTCCCGGTGGGCAATACCGGTATTGATCAACGGCGTAATGCCCGTTTCTACCACACGGCGGATATCAAGACCCAGGCAGGCGCCCCTGAAATCCCAGGAAGGGATCTGGAACAGCGGGTTACTCGCCAGATAGATCTCGGCCATTTCCTCGGAGGTTTCCAGCGCTGCCCCCATACCTCCTGCGCCAACGAAACGGGTAACGCCCGGTGCGGCGATCATGGCCGCACCACCTATCCCGAGCGTTTCCGTGATAGCGCTGTCACCTATATCCGGGTTGGCGTCGGCCTGACTGTAGCCGGTAAAAAACAGCCCCTGTGGCGTGTTCACCGGCGCGGTGAACCAGCGCTCCCCGGTGCCGCTTACGCGGATACCAAAATCACGCCCGTTGCGCGTCATGGCGGTTACGATGGAACCGGCCTTAATGTCTGCCGCCGCATCCATTACCGCTTTGCTGTAAGCCATCGCCAGGTTGAGGAAGAACTGATCGGTCACGCTCAGGAATTGCAGCACTTCAATAATGTCTGCTTTCGGGCGATCCAGCCCGGCAATCACCGGCGACAACGTGCGCAGCAACAGTGAGGAAGCCGCAATATTACGCTGATGAAACTCATCCCCCATCGTGATGGCCTGCGCCATCAGGGCCGTGAGATCAACACCGTTTTCCATGCGTGAAAGCGCGTCCTGCAGCACCGGCGCCAGCGTGTCACGCATCCAGCGCAGGCGTTTTTGCACGTCATCGCCATACGCGCCAAAGCGCATGACTTTACCGATGCCCTCGTTGAGGTTGCAGCAGGCCTGATTGCCATGCACCACATCACGAACGACTAACACGGGCATGTTAGCGGAGGTGATCCCGCCCATTGGCCCTACGGCCCCCACATGATGGCAAGGAATAAACGCGACCTCGCCCTGGTCCAGTAACTGCACGGCCTCGTCCTCGGTTGCCGCCCAGCCTTCAAACAACGACGCGCCAATACAGGCTCCGCGCATGGGGCCGGTCATATCTGCCCAGCCGATTGGCGGGCCTGCGTGCAGTAATTTACGTCCAGAAGATAGTTCAGCCACGGCCTCTTTGGCCGGTTTTACCGCCATCCAGTGTGGGCGCGCGGCTTTGATGCGTTCAATAATGGCTTCGTTGGCCTGTGCAATAGATGAATACATATCCGTACCTCTGAACTTAATGTAACTGTTTGAGTAAACTGGCGAGACGGGCATTGCCCCCGGCAATGGGCGCCCACTGATAATGCACAACCGGTGTGCCGCTGCTCTGTAAATCCAGCGCAAAACTGCGCAAACCTGCGTTGATGACCTGTACACCATCAAGCAGCGTGCCGGACGTTGCGCGCACGTTGTGCCCTCGATGGTGCGTGAGGCTAATCGCGAGCAGTACGGCTTCTTCGAGGGTTTCAACGACGGCTATCCCGGCCTCGCGGAGTTTTTCGCTCTGCCCGCTGCGCCCCTGGGGATCCGCTTCGGTCCCGGTGAGCGTGGCTATCACCACCAGCGGCACAGTGCGGCGGCTACGCACCTGAGAAACGGCTTCTACAACGGCACCCGCCGGATCGGCACACGCGCCATAGCCCAGAACCACATCCAGCAACAGCACGCCCACATCCGTCTGTGCGGCCAGTTTTTCAATTTCAATGCTGCGGGTTGCCGGGTCGATCATCGGATGCGGCCTGCCGAGGGTGTAACTGTCATCACCAAGATCGACAATCCGGTGGCCGCTGGCCTCCAGCATGACGCCTTGCGCATGGCTTTCGCTCACAGGCACGCCAAGCCCGGCAGAAAGCAGCATCGCGGCTTCAGCCGCCAGCGTGCCGCCGGCATAGAGTCCGCAAATGCCTTTGCCAGCCACCTCCGGCTGGCTCTGCCGCTGAAGGGCTACGCGCATCAACAGCACCGCCAGTTGCGCGGCATCAGACAACGAGTTCGCCAGCCAGACGTTGCCTTCACGACGCTGCTCGGGTTTGCTGCCCAAAAAGAGGGCGACAACCGGTTTACCTACCTCCTGCATCGCGGCGATAATACGGGTGCGCACCTGGGGTGACGGCGGTTTGGAGACAAACGCAATGACTTGCGTGGCGTCATTCGCAGCCAGCATATCCAGTGCAGTCAACGCGCTGATGCCGCCAACCTCAGCGCTCAGGTCGCGCCCCCCTAAACCGATGGCGTGGCTAACGCCTTGTTGATGCAGTGCAATTTGTGACGTGATTTCCTGAATGCCGGTACCCGACGCACCAATAACGCCAACTCCACCCTGTGGCAGTACGTTGGCGAAGGCGAGCGGACTACCGGCTATCATCGCCGTTCCACAGTCCGGCCCCATCACAAGAAGCCCGCGCTCGCGCGCCAGCGTTTTTAGCTCAACTTCCTGCTCCAGCGGCACGTTGTCAGAAAACAGCATCACATTTTTATTGGCCAGTAAGCCTTCTTTCGCGACAGAGGCGGCGTACTCCCCAGCCACAGAGACCAGCAGCAGGTTGGCCTCGGGCAATTTATTGCACGCACTCTCCCAACGACGCGCCTTAATCAACTGATGGGCGCTTCCTGCGGCATTGGTTACCGCATTCAGCTCCTGGTCCAGCTGTTCGCGTATGGCGTCCATGATGCCAGGCTGCGGGTTTTGGGTTCTTACCGCGACGCAAATATCGTTTGGCGTGGCCTCGGCAAAATCGTCATGCCAGAAACCGGTGGAATCCAGCATCGACTTATTCGCAGGTGTCCCCATCATGACCGACACCTGATCGACCTGTGCAGACTCACTGAGCTTGCGGGAAATAATCATCAGGCTGACAGAGTCCTGAAAACTTCCCTTTTTAATAAAGGCATAAATCATTACTGCTACCTCTTTATGTGCGTTTCTCTTTTAGAAACAGCATTGCGATTAAACCGATAGCCAGCAGAATGGCTGAAACATAAAAACTGGAGGCGAGACTTCCGGTCATATCGCGTGCTGCACCTGCAATAATTGGCGCAAGAATAGATGAGCTCATACCAATAAAATTAAATAAACCGAATGCCGTACTGTAATTATTCTCATCAACACTATCGGCGACCAGCGCAACTAATACCGGATCGAGCGCCAGCTTACCCACCAGGCCATATACGCACAGCGCCACAATAACGCCGGTCATATTTGGCATCCAGATAATAGATAACATACTGGCAATCGCTACCGGCACCAGAAACATAATTAACGGCTTACGTTTACCTAATTTATCGGACAGGCTTGAGAATAGCAGTGCACCAGGAATTGAAATCCACGCGACCAGCGAAGAGATAAACCCGGTTTCACTACCCGCAATACCGCGCTCACTTTGCAAATAATAAGGAAGCCAGGTCAGAATAACGAAGAAACCAAACAGACTACAGAACACCATAATATAAGTAAGAATTAAATTACGGCTCTTCAGCAGATCGCTAAACTTGCCCTTTTTAACCGGCGCGCCATCAACCTCTGTCGTGCGTTTCTTTTCTTTGACAAATAACCAGATAGCCACGCCAACTAATACGGACGGAACCGCCATAGCATAAAACGGCATACGCCACGAATAGCCCTGGTCATAAACCAGCCAGCTGGAGGTCATCAACCCTAGTGCAATACCAAAAGCCATTCCGCTATTAATAATCGCACTGCCCAGTGAACGGTATTTCTTAGGGATTTGTTCAGAAGAGAGTCCGTATTGTGGACCGTAGTAGGTTCCTTCGCCTGCCCCCGTCACAACGCGGGCAAAGAGAAGTGTGTACCAACTTTTGGCCCAACCGGTCACCGCAGTAAAGACACCAAAAAGAATGAAACCCGGTACCAGGACCTTCTTTTTACCAATTCTGTCACCCAGAACGCCTGCCGGAACCTGAAGCAGCGCATAAGAAAAATAGAAGACAGAATTAAGAATCCCCAATTGTGTACCACTTAAGCCAAATTCTTTTTCTAAATCTCCCATTACGGGATTCAGTACCGTGCGGTCAGCGTACATAAAAATCCACCCTAACCAGAACAGAAAAACCGTGACCCACCAGGCCGGTATTCCTTTTTTCGTAGTGACGTCAGTCACTTCATATGATCCAGACATACGTTATCTCCCGGTAATTATTACCGCTGAATACCTCATTTTCTGACATGCTATATGAGGCTTGATGTTTTAACTGAGGTCACCTTATCTGGCACGATCGCACTTTCATTTGAGCAACGTCACACAAAATCCATTGTTATAAACTCCTGGGAATTAACCGCTTTATTATCAAAAATTTTCTAACAATCACTTTTAAATTATTTTGAATAAAGAAGATAAATATCGACGCAATTAACGAGATATTTTTTGGGATACGTTTGCTGTCGACCTCATCACACTCCCGGCGTCACAAAACGCTATGTTGTGCGGGTGATATTTCAGGCTTTGAGGTTTTTATGAAAAAAAAGATTGTGATTGCACTGGGTGGTAATGCGTTATTACAACGCGGAGAAATATTAAGCGCTGAAAATCAACGGCGTAGTATTCAGATATTTGCTCAGATGGCAGCAGAATTAGCCCGCGATTACCAACTGGTGATTGTGCATGGTAATGGTCCGCAGGTAGGTCTGTTAGCGCTACAGAATGCCGCCTGTACACAAGCCCCCGCCTGGCCACTGGATATCCTGGTGGCGCAAAGTCAGGGCATGATTGGTTTTGCTATCACCCAGGAATTAATGGCCGCAGCTGGCGGCACGCCCGTGACAACGCTCATGACGCGCGTGGAAGTGAATCCACAAGACGACGCCTTCTCACAACCCGGTAAATACATTGGACCGGTTTACCCACCAGAGCAGCAGGCAGAGCTGGAAAAGCACTATGGCTGGCGGATGAAAGCCGATGGTCAGTATATTCGCCGGGTTGTTGCCTCTCCGCTACCGCTGAAAATTATCGATAGCGACGCTATCTGTGCATTAATGAATGCCGGGCATACGGTCATTTGCTGCGGCGGTGGCGGCATTCCGGTTATTAAACATCAGGAAGGTTACCAGGGGATTGAGGCGGTGATTGATAAAGATTTAACCGCTGCGGTGCTCGCACAATCCATCAATGCTGACCATCTTCTGATTCTGACCGACGCCGATGCCGTTTATGAACACTGGGGAACGCCACAGGCGAGAGCACTACGACATACGACGGCCGACGCACTGGCGCCCTTTGCCGCACCGGATGGCGCGATGGGTCCAAAAGCCGCCGCAGTGATACAGTTTGTGAAACAAACCGGCAACCCGGCTTTTATTGGTGCGCTAAAAGATGCCCCACGCATACTCGCCGGGGAGAAGGGAACCCGTGTGACGCATTAAAAAAAATGGCTTCCCGAAGGAAGCCATTTCTGTATTTTGCAAACCGAATTACAGTACGTCTACTGCGTTCAGCTCTTTAAATGCCTGCTCCAGACGCGCAATCATGCTGCTCTGGCCAGCGCGCAGCCATACGCGCGGATCGTAGTATTTCTTGTTCGGCTGGTCTTCGCCTTTCGGGTTGCCCAGCTGAC
>CBIFVZ010000090.1:0-14179 GCA_966185765.1 uncultured Enterobacteriaceae bacterium
TAATCCTGAAAGCTGGGGCGGAAAACAAAATCCGCTTACTTTACCAACCACGCGAAGCAGCGACAAGGCGCAAAAAACGTTCTGCTTCGGTGAAAAATAGTGCGGTTTATGTCACCCGTTACACTCAGACACACTCTTCATCAGAGAAATGAAGAAAACGGCGGTGAGTCGTTCAACATCCTGTGCCCGGTAACCGTGGGTTGCCATAAGCTCGCGTCTTTAATCAATACTGCGGTGTCGCCGGCAGGCATAAAGCCCCCTTATGATGCAGCGCGCAACATTCTACGTGAAAACCAGCCAAACGACAGATTAAACAGGGTATCTGTGCGAATATTTTTTCACGTTACTGTCAAGCGGACGGGAGCCAACAAAGAAATCGCCCTGCGCCCCCGACACCCCTTTTTCAATCAGCATCAGCCATTCACCCCGCGTACGCGTCCCCGCAGCCACCACTCTGGCATGCGTACCGCTACAGGCCTCAACCAGGCTACCCACCAGCAGTTGGTTCTCAGTGCGCCAGTCAATGTTGCGCACCAGCGCCGGATGCAGCTTAATCAGCTCCGGCTCCAGCTCCTGAATATACGCCGTGCTGACCAGCGTTAACCCCGCTTGTGTCACGGCGATACGCGGACCGAGCGCTTTTATCAGGCGAATGACAGGCTGTAAACGGCTGATATGTTGACAAACATCATCCTCCGCAAGTTCAAAAAGAATTCGGCTTCTGAGCGTTTTTTCGTTTTGCATCAGCGTATCACGCAGCCAGTGCTGAAACGGGCGGCGCAGCAGTGACTCAACCGTAACTGGAATAGCCAGTGTTTCTTCTGGCCAGAAGCGAAGTAGCGGGATAATGCGTGAAATTAATAGCCGATCATACTGTTCTGCCAGACCAAACTGCTGAACCAGTGGCATATATTCCGCTGGTAGCACTTCCTGCTCACCATCGAAGATACGACACATTATCTCGCGGTGATGCACCAGACCATCGCGCATGACAGCCGGTTTTTGATACAACCGAGGACCGCCACGACGCATCATATCTTCCAGCATGGTACGCCATTTCACGTTTCCACGGCCCTTATCCGGCTGCGCACGGCTGTATACCGCCCAACCATTACTTCCCTGAAGCACCGCATTACGCGCCGCTTCCTCGGCTTGTTCCATCACCTGCTCTACCGTCTGACCGCTGCTCCAGGTACAAATACCTATATGCAGCATATCGTGACGGTCAATCATGCGGGTGGAGGGCAGTGCATCAAGTGAATTCAAAAGCTGGCCCGCAATCCCGTCGGCATCTTTAAGCGTACTGTGCGGCAGCAAAACAGCAAAGTCACTCTGGTAATAACGGGCTAACAGCGCACCGGGATAGCGCATAATAAAGGTAGAAAGCAGATTAATGAGCGAGTAAAGGTAATCCTCTACTGCACTGCGCCCCCACGTTTCGCGCAGGATGTCGAAATCCGGCAAGCGCAGCATCATCACCACGCCATGCGTCCCCACCTGTTCGTGGTCTTCAAGGAGTGTGGCAAGCTGGTTTTCGAAAAAAAGCCGGTTATTAAGGCCGGTCTGGGCATCCTGCGCGGCATAGGAGCGAATAAGCGTACCCACTCGGCTGCGCTGCTCGCTGGCATGCTTAAGCTCTTTAAGCAGAATATCCAGCGCGCTGCTGGTACGGGCAGGCCATTCATGCACTGTGCCCGTCACCTCTTTACCGCGCTCGCCGTTAAGAATGCGTGTGGCACGGCTATCTAATAATTCCAGTCCGGTAAACTGCCGGCGTACCCAGTGTGATGCGCACAACACCATCGCAATCATAAACAGGATGGCAACGGACAAAGGGGCCGTCGTCACCAGCGAATGGAAATAGTCATTAATCGGATCGCGATAGACAATTTCGATGATAAAGCTTGGATGTTTTATCAGGCGGGTGGTATGAGTGCGGGTGATATACTGCTGTTTAACATGGTGATAGCTCGCTTTCAGCTCATGATTCAGGACAACCGTCTTTCCCGAAGTTATCGTCACGCGCGAAATATCGAGCGGTAGCATTACGGGATTGAGCAATTCACCCATTTGCTGCGGAGAATGCGTGAGCAAATCGATGTCGACCAGCGTCACGACAGCATCAATACGCTGCCCTACCTTCTCGTGAATAGACTGGTAAAAGCTCCATGACGCCCCAAGCAGCGTGACAAAGATAGCCATCCCCGTCAGCAACGCCGCAAAGGCTGTAATTCTCGTCGTTAAGCGCATCCTTGTGTTAACTCCGTAACGTGAATGGGATCTGCGTCACCTCACTGTGCCCCGGTACAAATCCTGTAGTCAAAAAGTAAGCACTAACTCATATGCAGTGCGCGTACTGTATCAAATTTAGTGTAAACGTCCGTGTACTTTCTTGCGCAAATGAGAATTTTCGCCAATTGATACGAGTATAGTGGTGAAAACAGTTCATTCGAAAGCATTTATCCCTTTCAGGAGAATTTCTATGCAGGCATTGATTCTTGAGCAGCAGGATGGAAAAACCCAGGTAAGACTACAGCCGGTAGACGAAACCAGGCTACCGGAAGGCGACGTCACCGTCGAAGTCGACTACTCAAGCCTCAACTTTAAAGACGCGCTGGCGATAACGGGCAAAGGTAAAATTGTGCGTCAGTTTCCAATGGTGCCAGGCATTGATTTCGCAGGCCTGGTACGCCACAGCGAAGACCCACGCTTTCACCCGGGGCAAAATGTGGTGCTGACCGGTTGGGGAGTTGGCGAACATCACTGGGGCGGGCTGTCTGGGCTGGCCCGGGTCAAAGGCGACTGGCTGGTGCCTTTACCTGAGGGACTGAGTAGCCGCCAGGCGATGATTATCGGTACTGCCGGTTTCACAGCCATGTTGTGTGTCATGGCGCTCGAAGACGCCGGCGTCACACCACAAAGCGGCGAAGTGCTCGTTACCGGCGCCAGCGGCGGCGTGGGTAGTACAGCCGTCGCGCTATTAAGCACGCTGGGTTACACCGTGGTCGCGGCTTCCGGGCGCGCCAGCACCCACGATTATTTGCGCCAGCTGGGTGCCAGTCGTATTGTGGGTCGCGATGAATTTTGCGATGCCAAACCGCTGGAAAAACAGATCTGGGCCGGTGCCATCGATACCATTGGGGATACTGTGCTGGCAAAAGTGCTGGCACAAACCCAGTACGGGGGCTGCGTCGCTGCCTGTGGTCTGGCGGGTGGCTTTGCGCTGCCGACTACGGTGATGCCGTTCATTCTGCGCAATGTCCGTCTACAGGGCGTGGATTCAGTGATGACGCCAATCCCGCGCCGCCGGGCTGCCTGGGCGCGTCTTGCCTGCGACCTGCCAGAACGCTTTTATCACGCCGCGACAACTGAAATCGGTCTTGAGCGTGTCGGCGAATTCGCTGAGGCTATCATGGAAAATCGCGCACAGGGCCGCACGCTGGTGAAAATAAAGCGCTAAACGTCGCTTGAGTTTCATCTCTTTCTTTTTAACTTATGCATAATACTTATCAAACATTCCTGTGATGAGTATCAGTTATGAAGAAAAAAGTGCTTACCGAAGCGGATGTTACCGCCGAAGCGGTTTTTTTGATGCAGCGTCGCCGGGTGCTTCAGGCACTCGGCATTAGCGCGGGCGCGATGATGCTGCCCGCCGCTGCCCACGCCGACCTGCTTTCCTGGTTTAAAGGTAATGACCGCCCACCTGCCCCAGCAGGTAAAACGCTCACCTACACTCAACCGCCGCAGTGGCAATCCGCGCTACCGTTAACGCCAGAAAATAAAGTAACGGGATACAACAACTTTTATGAATTCGGCTTAGACAAAGCCGATCCGGCTGCCAATGCCGGGATGCTCAAAACCGCTCCCTGGCAGTTAACAATAGAAGGGGAGGTCGACAAACCGCTCACACTTTCCCATGACGAGCTGACTACCCGCTATCCGCTTGAAGAGCGCATTTATCGCCTGCGTTGCGTTGAGGCCTGGTCAATGGTGATCCCCTGGACTGGATTTGCACTGCACAAACTGCTCAAAGACGTTGCCCCCACCAGCAAAGCCAAATACGTTGCCTTTCAGACGCTGTTTCGTCCCGAAGAGATGCCCGGTCAGAAAGACCGTTTTATTGGTGGAGGTCTGGCTTATCCCTATGTGGAAGGACTGCGTATTGATGAAGCCATGCATCCGCTGACACTTTTGGCAGTTGGCGTGTATGGCAAGGCGCTGCCACCGCAAAACGGGGCACCAGTACGGCTGATCGTACCGTGGAAATATGGGTTCAAAGGCATTAAGTCCATCGTCAGCATTCGGCTCCAGGAGGAACGCCCACCAACCACCTGGAACCTGTCGGCCCCAAATGAATACGGTTTTTATGCCAATGTGAACCCGCATGTCGATCATCCTCGCTGGTCACAGGCAACTGAACGCGTAATTGGCTCAGGCGGTATTCTGGACGTAAAACGCCAGCCCACGCTGCTGTTTAATGGCTACGCCGACCAGGTCAGCGCGCTGTATCGCGGTTTAAATTTACAGGAGAACTTCTGAGTGCGCATTACAGCAAAACAGGTGCTCTGGCTGAAAGTCATCCTTCATCTGGCCGCGTTTGTGCCAATGCTGTGGCTGTTTTATGCCGCAAACCAGGGGCTATTGAGCGCTGACCCGGCCAAAGATATTCAGCACTTCACAGGCAAGATGGCATTGAAGTTGCTGCTGGCATCGCTGTTGGTAACGCCAGTGGTACGTTACATGAAGCAGCCGTCGTTAATTCGTGTACGCCGCCTGCTGGGACTCTGGTGTTTTGCGTGGGCAACGTTGCATCTGACCAGCTATGCCCTGCTGGAGTTGGGCCTGAACAACCTGGCGCTGCTGGGGCGCGAGTTAGTAAGCCGCCCTTATTTAACCCTGGGGATTATCAGCTGGACCCTTTTGTTGGCACTGGCGCTGACCTCCACACAAGCGGCGCAACGAAAAATGGGTAGAAACTGGCAAAGATTGCATAACGTCGTCTATCTGGTCGCGATACTGGCACCGGTTCACTATCTGTGGTCGGTAAAAGTGCTATCCCCACAGCCGCTACTTTATATGCTGGCTGCACTGGTGCTTTTAGCCCTGCGTTATCGCAAAATCCGCGGCTGGTGGCGCTAACTGGCTCTACGACACGACTACCGTAGTCCTCTTATTTTGTAATGATAATCATGTTACGTGGTTGATCATCTTCCCTGATAAGACCAGTATTTAGCAGCTATTTGCGCTGAAGTTATTATAATGTGCCACTTCCGGGTTTTTGCCTCACATTTTCATCGCGCCTGGGGGTGACAATGCGGTATCGAAGGTATATTTTGTCGTATCAACGAGAATTGCAGGAGATAACGTCACGATGACGGACAAGTTGCAAATTTTGCTTTTGAACGGGCCGAACCTTAATATGCTCGGCACTCGCGAACCGGAGAAGTACGGCACAATGACCTTGTCCGATATTGTTTCTGGTCTACGCGCACAAGCAGAAGCGCTGAATGTGTCATTGGAGCACCTGCAGTCCAATGCGGAACATGAGTTGATTGACCGTATTCATCAGGCTAAAGGCAAGGTTGACTATATCCTGATTAATCCGGCCGCTTTCACGCACACCAGCGTCGCGTTGCGTGATGCCTTGCTGGCAGTGGAGATCCCGTTTATGGAGATTCACCTCAGTAATGTTCACGCCCGAGAGCCTTTCCGTCATCATTCATATCTCTCTGATATTGCCACTGGCGTCATCTGTGGATTAGGCGCTGATGGCTATTCCTGGGCACTCCAGACAGCGGTGAAACGCCTGTCACATACCAACTAAACAAAGAGTACGGAACCCCAAATGGATATTCGTAAAATTAAAAAGCTGATTGAACTGGTTGAAGAATCAGGCATTGCAGAGCTGGAAATTTCTGAAGGTGAGGAGTCAGTACGTATCAGTCGCGCAGTCCCGAATCAGGGCATGCCGATGATGCAGCAGGCCTATGCCGCACCGATGATGCAGCCGCAGCTGGCAAACGCCGTTGCACCTGCCACTACGCCAGTCATGGAAGCCCCGGCAGCCGCTGCGGCAGAAATGAGTGGTCACCTCGTTCGTTCACCGATGGTTGGCACCTTCTATCGCACGCCAAGCCCGGAAGCAAAAGCCTTCGTTGAAGTTGGCCAGAAGGTCAACGTTGGCGATACGCTGTGCATCGTTGAAGCAATGAAAATGATGAACCAGATCGAAGCCGATAAAGCTGGCGTGGTGAAAGCCATCCTGGTAGAAAGCGGTCAACCGGTAGAATTTGACGAGCCGCTGGTCGTCATCGAGTAACGAGGCGTGCCATGCTTGATAAAATTGTTATCGCTAACCGTGGTGAAATCGCTCTGCGTATCCTGCGTGCCTGTAAAGAACTGGGCATCGAGACCGTTGCGGTACACTCCACGGCAGACAGAGATCTGAAACACGTGCTGCTGGCAGATGAAACTGTCTGCATCGGCCCGGCTCCGTCGGTCAAAAGTTATCTGAATATCCCGGCGATTATTTCGGCAGCTGAAATCACTGGGGCTGCCGCTATCCACCCGGGCTACGGCTTTCTGTCCGAAAACGCCAACTTCGCCGAGCAGGTTGAGCGCTCAGGCTTTATCTTTATTGGCCCGAAAGCCGACACCATTCGCCTGATGGGCGATAAAGTGTCAGCCATCACGGCAATGAAAAAAGCCGGTGTGCCGACCGTTCCGGGTTCCGACGGCCCGCTCGGCGACGATATGGACGCTAACCGCGCCCATGCCAAACGCATTGGTTACCCGGTTATCATCAAAGCCTCTGGCGGCGGCGGTGGTCGCGGTATGCGCGTTGTGCGTACTGATGCCGAGCTTGCCCAGTCCATTATCATGACCCGTGCGGAAGCCAAAGCCGCGTTTAATAACGACATGGTGTATATGGAGAAGTACCTGGAAAACCCGCGCCACATTGAGATTCAGGTGCTGGCAGACGGCCAGGGCAATGCTATCTATCTGGCTGAGCGCGACTGCTCCATGCAGCGTCGTCACCAGAAAGTGGTCGAAGAAGCACCGGCGCCGGGTATCACGCCAGAGCTGCGCCGCCATATTGGCGAACGCTGTGCGAAAGCCTGCGTGGATATTGGCTACCGTGGTGCGGGGACGTTTGAGTTCCTGTTTGAAAACGGCGAGTTCTACTTCATTGAAATGAACACCCGTATTCAGGTTGAGCATCCGGTAACCGAAATGATTACCGGCGTGGACCTGATTAAAGAACAGCTGCGTATTGCGGCAGGTCAGCCTCTGTCTATCAAACAGGAAGAAGTCGAAGTGCGCGGACATGCGGTGGAATGCCGTATCAACGCCGAAGACCCGAACACCTTCCTGCCGAGCCCGGGTAAGATCACCCGCTTCCACGCACCTGGTGGTTTTGGCGTGCGCTGGGAATCGCATATCTACGCTGGCTATACCGTGCCGCCGTACTACGATTCCATGATAGGCAAGCTTATTTGCTACGGTGAAACCCGTGAAGTAGCGATAGCCCGCATGCGTAACGCGCTACAGGAGCTTATCATCGACGGCATCAAAACCAATGTCGACCTGCAAATGCGCATAATGAGTGACGAGAATTTCCAGCACGGTGGCACCAATATCCACTATCTGGAGAAAAAGCTCGGTCTGCAGGACTAAGCTTTGAACATTCTCTGCCAGGGCCGGTCTTCCGGCCCTTTCTTTTTTCTCCTACAATCGCCGCTTTAGCTGATAACCCGGGAAACAATAATGGATAACCGTTTTGTTCAGGCCCATAAAGAGGCGCGCTGGACGGTGTGGCTAACGTTGCTTTACCTTGCAGCCTGGATTGCTGCGGCCTGGATTCCGGATGCCAGCATCGGCCCAACTGGGCTGCCGCACTGGTTTGAAATGGCCTGTCTGCTGGTACCGCTGATTTTTATTCTGCTTTGCTGGCTAATGGTGCGTGTGTTGTTCCGCGATATCCCGCTAGAGGATAACCATGCAGACTGAAGTTATCCTGCCGCTGATTGCCTACTTACTGGTGGTATTTGGTTTGTCCGTCTGGGCCATGCAACGCCGTAAGAAAGGAAATTTTCTCAACGAATATTTCCTTGGCGGTCGCTCAATGGGCGGTTTCGTTCTGGCGATGACGCTAACGGCAACCTATATCAGCGCCAGTTCCTTTATTGGCGGGCCAGGTGCGGCCTACAAATACGGTCTTGGCTGGGTGTTGCTGGCGATGATTCAGTTGCCCGCTGTCTGGCTCTCACTCGGTGTGCTGGGTAAGAAGTTTGCCATCCTCGCTCGTCGCTATAATGCCGTTACGCTCAACGATATGCTTTATGCACGCTACCAGAGCCGGTTGCTGGTATGGCTGGCAAGTCTTAGCCTGCTGGTTGCCTTTATTGGTGCAATGACCGTCCAGTTTATCGGTGGGGCGCGCCTGCTGGAAACGGCGGCGGGTATTCCATATGAGGCCGGGCTTCTCATTTTTGGCATCAGCATTGCGCTTTATACCGCGTTCGGCGGTTTTCGCGCCAGCGTGCTCAATGACGCCATGCAGGGCATGGTCATGCTTGTCGGTACGATTTTGCTGCTGGTCGGTATTGTTCATGCCGCAGGCGGGCTAAGCAGCGCCGTGAATACGTTACAAGAGATAGACCCTAAGCTTGTTACACCGCAGGGCGCGGATGACATTCTGTCACCGGCCTTCCTCGCCTCGTTCTGGGTGCTGGTCTGCTTTGGTGTGATTGGTTTGCCTCACACGGCGGTGCGCTGCATCTCCTATAAAGACAGCAAGGCGGTGCACAGCGGTATTATTCTCGGTACTATCGTGGTTGCACTACTAATGCTGGGTATGCATCTGGCGGGTGCACTGGGCCGTGCAGTCGTGCCGAATCTGGCCATCCCGGACCAGGTGATTCCAACACTCATGGTCACTGTGTTACCGCCTGTGGCGGCAGGTATTTTTCTGGCCGCGCCGATGGCAGCGATTATGTCGACCATCAACGCACAGTTACTGCAATCCTCCGCGACAATCGTAAAGGACTTATGGTTAAACCTGCATCCGCAAGACGAACACAACGAGAAGCGCCTTAAACGCATGTCGGCCGTAATTACGCTCGTATTAAGTGTGTTGTTATTGCTTGCAGCCTGGAAGCCACCACAGATGATTATCTGGCTCAATCTGCTGGCCTTTGGCGGGCTGGAAGCCGTTTTCCTCTGGCCGCTGGTGCTCGGCCTTTACTGGGAGCGTGCCAATGCAGCCGGGGCGCTGAGTGCAATGGTCGTGGGTGGCGTGCTCTATGCGCTGCTTGCTACGCTAAAAGTAGAAATCCTGGGATTCCATCCTATTGTGCCGTCACTGCTGCTGAGTCTGCTGAGTTTTCTTATCGGCAATCGCTTTGGTCGCGCGCCCCGTCAGGCGCCACTTCTTTCATCTACAGATAAATAAAGAGTTTTGATATGCCGTGGATTCAACTGAAAATTAATACCTCCGGTGCAAATGCCGAAGAACTGGGCGATGCACTGATGGAAAGCGGTGCCGTTTCCATCACCTTTCAGGATACCCATGACACGCCGGTATTCGAACCGCTGCCGGGCGAAACTCGGCTATGGGGCGACACTGATGTCATCGGTTTGTTTGATGCCGAATGGGATATGAAAACAGCGGTGGCTGAGCTGGAACAACATCCACTGCTGGGCGCTGGCTTCCATCACAAAATTGAACAGCTTGAGGATAAAGACTGGGAGCGCGAATGGATGGAAAACTTCCATCCGATGCGTTTTGGTAAACGCCTGTGGATTTGTCCAAGCTGGCGCGATGTACCGGATCCCACTGCGGTAAACGTGATGTTGGATCCGGGTCTGGCATTTGGCACGGGTACGCATCCTACTACATCATTGTGCCTGGAGTGGCTCGATGGACTCGACCTTACAGGTAAAACGGTCATCGACTTCGGCTGTGGCTCCGGCATTCTGGCGATTGCGGCCCTTAAGTTAGGTGCAGCACGCGCTATTGGTATTGATATCGATCCTCAAGCTATCCAGGCAAGCCGTGATAACGCACAACGTAACGGTGTGGAAGATAAGCTTGAGTTGTATCTGCCCGCAAATCAGCCTGCCACGCTCAGCGCTGACGTAGTGGTCGCCAATATCCTTGCCGGCCCGTTACGCGAGTTGGCACCGCTCATCAGCGTGTTGCCCATACAAGGCGGTCAGCTCGGCCTGTCCGGCATACTGGCAAGCCAGGCTGCCAGCGTATGCGGTGCTTACGAAACGAGCTTTGCACTCGATCCGGTAGCAGAAAAAGAGGAATGGTGCAGAATCACCGGAATAAAAAAATAAATATCGAAAAAAAGCGGCTTGAATTAGCCGCTTTTTTTATGTGATTTAAATCACTCTTTCATCAACAGCGTTTTATAATCATTCCCGTATAACCCACTGATAAATCATGGTTATAAAAACAACAATATTCAAGGGATGAATAAAAATGACAAAAAAACTCAACGGCATCATGCTCACTCTGGCTCTATTGCCAGCAGTGGCATCTGCTTCACACTGGGGTTATGAAGGCATTGAATCACCAGAACACTGGGCTGAACTTAATAAAGACTGGGAACAGTGCCAGAAAGGCCAGAATCAATCTCCAGTTGACATTCGCCATACCTTCCAGGTCCATGTTCGCCCGCTTAAAACCTTCTATACCAGCAGCCCTGACCTGTTACTGAATAACGGTCATACCATCCAGGCAACCTGGAGCGACAAAGACAAAGCCAGCTACATCAAGCTTGATGATGAAAAATTCACATTAAGGCAGTTCCACTTTCACGCACCGAGCGAAAATACGGTTAACGGAAAACACTATCCTCTGGAAATGCATCTGGTTCACCAGAACGATGATGGTGAAATCGCCGTGGTTGCTGTGATGTTCGAAGTGGGGGCGGTAAACGCTGAGCTTGAGAAGCTGTGGAAGGTTATGCCGGACCACGCCGATAAAAGCTCTCCGCTTACCGTCAATATTGATGTCAATAAGCTGCTACCGGATGATAAAACACACTGGCGTTTTACCGGCTCGCTGACCACCCCGCCGTGTACAGAAGGTGTTCGCTGGGTGGTACTTAAACATCCTCTGACTGTCTCCGCAGAACAACTGGGAAAATTCACCTCGGTGATGCATCATGCCAACAATCGCCCCGTGCAAAAACTGCATGGCCGCATGATCCTCGAGTAAGCTAATCTGAGGCAGGCACCAGCCCTGCCTCTCCTCACCAGAAACAGCATAAATCACCAATACATAATACAAATACTCTAATCACCACCCCATTTATTAGCATAAAATCCCACAAAAAACTCAAGATGCAGTTTTCCTGACAAGCAAATGATGAAAAAAACAAAAGAGCACAAAATAGCCAATTTTATTTAATTCATTGATTAAAAAGAATTATTATTCATTGCATTGCGTCGGGCAGCGGTTTCATTGATCTGTGACAGCTGATTGTTCAAAGTTTGGCCTTTCATCTCGCGCGAAAAATGCGTAATATACGCCGCCTTGCAGGTATATATGGTCATTTCTTAACTCATGCGCATTGGACAACACCAGCTCAGAAATCGACTGATTGCAGCCCCTATGGCAGGGATTACCGACCGGCCGTTCAGGACGCTGTGTTATGAGATGGGAGCCGGTCTGACCGTTTCAGAGATGATGTCGTCAAACCCTGAAGTTTGGGCCAGCGACAAGTCACGTCTACGAATGGTGCATGTCGATGAGCCAGGTGTGCGCACTGTGCAAATTGCCGGTAGCGTACCTGAAGAAATGGCCGAAGCCGCCCGCATAAATGTCGCAAACGGCGCTCAGATTATTGATATCAATATGGGCTGCCCGGCTAAGAAAGTGAACCGAAAACTGGCAGGCTCCGCCCTTTTGCAGTACCCGGAACAGGTGAGAAGGATCCTCACCGCCGTTGTCGGGGCTGTGGACGTACCTGTCACGTTGAAAATTCGCACTGGCTGGGATCCCGAGCACCGTAATTGCACGGAGATTGCCCAACTGGCCGAAAACTGCGGCATTCAGGCTCTGACCATTCATGGTCGAACACGAGCCTGTCTGTTCGGGGGCAACGCAGAATACGACAGTATTCGGGCAGTTAAGCAGTTAGTGTCCATTCCGGTTATCGCGAATGGCGACATTACTGACCCGCTAAAAGCCAGAGCTGTGCTCGACTATACAGGGGCAGATGCTCTGATGATAGGACGCGCGGCTCAGGGAAGACCCTGGATCTTTCGGGAAATCCAGCATTATCTGGACACGGGTGAGCTGCTGCCCCCCCTGCCAATGGCAGAGGTTAAGCGCTTACTTTGCGCGCACGTTCGGGAACTTCACGCCTTTTATGGTGACGTGAAAGGTTATCGAATCGCACGCAAACACGTCTCCTGGTATCTCCAGGAGCACGCACCCAGTGACCAGTTTCGGCGCACATTCAACGCCATTGAGGATACCAGCGAACAGCTGGTGGCGTTGGAGGCATACTTCGAAAATTTTGCGTAAACAGAAATAAAGAGCTGACAGAACTATGTTCGAACAACGCGTAAATTCTGACGTACTGACCGTTTCTACCGTTAACTCTCAGGACCAGGTAACCCAAAAGCCCCTGCGTGACTCGGTTAAACAGGCACTGAAGAACTATTTTGCTCAACTGAATGGTCAGGATGTTAATGACCTGTATGAGCTGGTACTGGCTGAAGTAGAACAGCCCCTGTTGGACATGGTGATGCAATACACCCGTGGCAACCAGACCCGTGCAGCCCTGATGATGGGTATCAACCGCGGTACGCTGCGTAAAAAGCTGAAAAAATACGGCATGAACTGATTCCAATTCTTTGTCGCAAAAAAGGCGCTGACCGGCATGGGGCAGCGCCTTTTTTATTATCTGTATCCTTTGCGTAGCGTCCCGTTTTTAGTTGCCTGTGAGTCCTGGCATGGCTATCAGATACCTTACTTTATCGGCCCCATCCCATGTGCCAGAAATACACCGCCTGTCTATCTGGAGTGATTTTTTGCAACAGTTAAAACTCTCAATACCGGACAGCCCACACTTATTACTGACACATGCGATAACAGTATTATTTCTAAATAAAGGCAGTGCATTATTTAATGCTTTCTCAATGACTGCACTTATTAGCAGGACACATATTCATCTGCTCTTGCCTTACAGATTATTCTGCATTTCTGTTTTCTTCATTATTTCTACTTAATGGTTTCCCGAACACGAAATTTCTTCATGTTTTTTACAAATGACATGTATTGATATCATTGACTGCTGAGTAGTGTTAAGAGCGAGTGATAGCATGAAAGCAGTGCATCATCGATTACTGACAGGATTCGTCAGCCACGTTCTGGTGCTTTTTCTATGAGGTACGATTATGAAACAGATTATCGCCGTGACGCTGCTCTCTTCACTGCTGGCGGGATGTGCGCATGACTCTCCCTGTGTCCCCGTTTATGACGACCAGGGCAGGCTTGTGCACACAAATACATGCATGAAGGGTACGACTCAGGACAACTGGGAAACAGCAGGAGCCATTGCAGGCGGTGCCGCTGCGCTGGCAGGATTAACGTTAGGCATTGTTGCCCTTACTAAATAACCATACAGGCGAGCATTACCTGCTCGCCTGACCGATATTATTTCATTGACAGGCATGACGAGAGCAATACGGCTTATTTAGCAGCACGACCAATCTATTTACCTTTACCTCACTATCGCGTCCTTTATTTAATAATTATTCATTTGGTTATTAAAACGTTCCGTTAAACATACCAGATGCATATTAATAAATATCCTCTGCATGTCCCTTCAAATATAGCCCTCAGGCCTTCCCTGTCTGGCAATAATCATTACTCTTAATGGTTACAGATACGCTAGCAGTGACTTGCCAAAAGCATCCAGAAAATAGGTTATATCCTGCTGGAGCAGCAGAGAAGATTGCTGCCAGGATACTGAATCAACGGGCATATAATGCAATCACGCATAAGAAAACAGTACGCCGTCCTGGTCACTGAACGATTGTTTTACTTTTGCACACCAGATAGCAAAAAGCCCCGTACTCTCGTACGGGGCTTTTGCGTGATTTGATGCCTGGCAGTTCCCTACTCTCGCATGGGGAGACCCCACACTACCAT
>CBIFVZ010000091.1:0-13625 GCA_966185765.1 uncultured Enterobacteriaceae bacterium
AGAGAACGTTATCGTGGGTCGTCTGATCCCGGCCGGTACCGGTTATGCGTACCATCAGGACAGAATGCGTCGTCGTGCAGCGGGTGAAATCCCGGCGGCACCGCAGGTCAGTGCAGAAGAGGCTTCTGCTTCTCTGGCAGAACTGCTGAACGCAGGCCTGGGCGGCTCAGACAACGACTAATCGTTCTTTGAATCAGCCATCAAACCGCTTCCCTTTGGGAGGCGGTTTTTTTTTGCCAGGAGAAATCCGCTTCTGTGCTATTGCACATCAATTATGCAGTTTTCACGAAGGTCGTTTGCCCTGCGTTAAGATTTATCCACTCGGCTTTAGGTATATTGACACACCTGAAACTATAGGTTTCTGCGGTTTAGCGGGTTACCTGTTCACCGCGATGTTCCAGCAAATTACCTCTGAGGGAATCAGTACTCACATGCAGCAACGTTCTTTTTATCGCGTTAGCGTTCCGCATGGCGCCGCGGGCTTTTGTGCGCTTATCGTCCAGGATGGTAAAAAGGTCAATCTGGCTATTCAGAACATCTCTCTGGGCGGTGTGTGTCTCTATGGTAGCGATCCGCTGATTGATACGTTTCAGGCGAACCAGACTATCGAGGATGCGGTTTTTTCTCTGGGTGAATATCTGGAATTTGAGGCAGACATTTTTATTGTCGCTAAAAGTATGCAGAAAATGCAAAGAGGTCTCATGGATAGTGACGTGATGAAGCTTCATGCCCGCTTCGACAATCTGTCACCCGCGAAAAGCGTTGAGCTTCAGCGTACCATTTACCAGATGGAAATGATCGCACAACATCCTGGTGCTGCGGCAGTACCGCGCATCATCGTTATCAAGCGCTAGATGAGAGGTGCCTGCTGTTCCACTACAGCGGGCCACATACCTGCTATCCATGTTCAAAAGTACTTTTTTTACCGTAACCTGCAGTAGATTTTCTAAAATTTTTAAGCGAACGTGTTCCTTCGGGGAAAGTTAACTATTCATAACGCCTCATGCTATGAACGGTATTTTGTAGAGTATGTCACTGCTGCTGAATAAGAAAACATTATCAGTAAGTGCACATTCGGGAGCTGGTTAAACAATTAATCTTATAGATTTTTCTTAAGTTGCGATTTATTTGATAGGCATTGACGATCGGCCATCGTCAATCGATCGTTATTGCCTTCTTGTTTGTGCTAAATGCTTAACTTATTATGAGGAATATTATGTGTTTATTCTTAATTTTGGCAAGGATGTTAATTTTATGTCTTTTTTCAAAATAATAATTATTATTAAGTAAAGCAATGCATAAAATAATTTCCTCTGTAAATAAGCCCTGTTCCTGGCGCTGTGATACATAAATATTTATGAATAAAACTTTTGGTTTGTCAAAAAAGATATACTTTAGTCTGGTTTCTGCTTTTATGGCTATTATTGTCACGGCATATTTCGTTATTGATAGCCAGAAAAAGACAATTCATAAGTCATACTCAGATATTGCCAGTAACTTTATCGATAGCGTTGCGATATTGTATATCGACCACTTTATTAATTTACTTGAAAGCAAGATAACGTTAACAAGTCGTGAGTTTGGCCAGAGTCACGTTTTCAATCGTTATTTTTACGACGAGGGCAAAACGACGCTGGCGCACATGATGACGGTGATATCTAACTCACCGGAGCTGAATGCGATCATTCTGGCGGATACGCAAGGTGATTACATCCGGGTACCTGAGAAGGCGAGTTACAGCAAGAAGACGCCAGAAGAGATAATCAATCGGCCATGGTTTATCGAGGAGGCTAATTCTCCTCATCGTATTAAATTTACCGAGCCGTATCAGGATGTCGTGACGGGGGTGTCAACGGTTACTGTTTCTGCACCGATTATTAATACTCAAGGACGCTTTAACGGTGTGCTGGCTTTTGATATTAACCTTTCACAGATGAATAAAAGCATGGAGCGGCTGCTGCCACCTGTAGCGGGTAAACTTGTCTTACTTTCTGACAGCGGCCAGGTCATCGCTGACGATATGGCAGAGGTGGAACCGGAAAAGGATGAATATCGAAGCATCATGTCAGCGTTAAAGAAAAGCAGTGGCGTCTGGTATGATGATGAACGCAAGCTCTGGTTTTTTACCCATCGTTTTGATGGGCCAAGATGGATGCTGGTTTATAGCGTCGATGACCGTGTGCTAAAAGCGTTAACCTGGAACGAATCACAAAAAGTTATTTATGGTTTTGCGATTTCATTATTGATTCTTTTATTTTTTGGCTTCTACTTAAAAAGTAACTGGGATAAGGCACTGATTAAAATTATTGGGCATATCAAAACGGGTGCGCCTAATGGCTGGGGAAATCTGGAAAACATCCTGTCTGAGGAAATTAATAATACCCGCAAGCGTCAGGATGCCTTAAGGGCGGAATCGATGCACGATCCGCTGACCGGAGCATCCAATCGCCGCGCCTTTGATAAAGCGTTAGCCGAGCAACTCAGTACCAATAAACCGTTTTCACTGGCATTAGTGGATATTGATAACTTTAAACGAATCAATGACACCTTTGGTCACGTTGTGGGTGATGACGTTCTCAAAGGTCTGGTATCTGAGTGTCGCAGTATTTTCGATTTGGTGGGATGTGAAATCTACCGCTATGGTGGGGAAGAATTTGCCATTATCTTCAATCATATGCCGCCTCAACATGCCTGGGCATTACTGGAAAAATGTCGACTCAGCATCAAAAATCGTGTGTGGCGCGAAGGCATTGAACGTGTCACGTTTAGTGCGGGGCTAGGCAGCCGGGTTGAGGGAGAGCAACGTGAGCAGCTGATAGAGCGCATCGATAAGCTGCTCTATCGGGCAAAACAGACGGGCAAAGATAAAATTGTTGTTTGCGACAGCGTATAACCACAGACTACGGGGAGCTTTACAGCTCCCCGTTTTGCATGAGGCGTGCGATGTTTTCTTCGACCGCGCGTAACGTATGCGGATCGGTACTTTGATGCAGTGTCTCGGTGGCTTTCGTGCCTGTCCACACGCTGTCACAGGCCGGGTAATAGCGAGCACGTAGTGCAGGTGGTATCGCATTAAAAAGCGCACGCGTAGGGATGCCAAAACCAGCGGCGATATGTAATGCGCTGGAATCTGCGGTATATAAAAAATTCGCCCGCGCGATGGCCGCGATAAAACTCAGTGTGCTCCGACAGCGCTGGGCAATGTTGTGGTAATGCGGGTGATCCACGTTACCAAAGCCCAGCACCGGCAACGTAAAGCGCTGGTGGAGGCGCTCAACCAGTGTCTGATAAAAGCGTGGTGGAATGGCGCGCAGCGCGGTACTGGCTCCAGGACAAAACAGCACATACTCAGGGGCCAGACGTTCGCAGGAGCTGATATCGACGCGACGTAGCCAGCGGTTTTGTTTTGCCGCATCCGGTACGGTCTTTTCATCAATGCCGGTATGGCGATAAAAAAAGTCGTGCATGTCGAGCGTGGCGAAATCATCGCGAAACAGTTGGTTTCCTGTATCGACATACACATCCCGGGGTGCTGGCTCAGGAAGCGGTTGTGGCAGACTGGCTAGTGTATCAATGATGCCGCTGCCTGAGGCGAGGCGATAAAGCTGTTCGACAAAGTCGGCACAGCACGCAGGACGCAGGACGCGCACGCGTACATCCGGATACCGTTGACGCAGATAATGCAGCACCTCAATCCCTATAACCGAGTCGCCAAGCGTCACGCCCATACCGTTTACAAGGGTTAATGTGCGTACGGCGGAAAAATCCAGCTTAAACGGCTGATGGGCATAGTTCAGCACCGCAATATGTGTCAGCGGTGACAGAGAAGGATAAGTGCAACCTTGTTCAATATCGTAGCTGGCAACTATATTACCTTCGCTCAACAGGCTGCCGGGGAAATGAAGAAGGGTGTGGGTGTCCATCGTTTGCGAATCCGATAACCGGGTCGCCTGAGCATAAAAGCCGCCGCGGAGCAGGACAAGCGCTTTGTACCTGCACAGCGGCGTAGAGTGCGCTAAGTCTGGCGACCAAGAAAAGGATCCCAGTCCTTCCATACCGGCTGCAAGCCCGCCAGGCGCAGTGCTTGCGCTACCTGCTCAGGGCGGCGGTTATCATGCGGTGCGAATTGTTCCAGTTCAGGCTGATTATCGGCATAACCGCCAGGCTGAGTTTTAGAAAACGCGCTGACGTTATTAATAGCAATCGGTACGACATTGTCGCGAAAGGCCGGAGATTCACGGGTCGAAAGCGTTAATTCCACCTCGGGTGACAACAGGCGAAAAGCACATATCGTCTGTACCAGCTGGCGTTCGTCCATAATCGATGCTGGCTCCACGCCGCCTGCACACGGGCGCAAACGCGGGAAGGCCACTGAATAGCGGCTTTGCCAGTAGTGCTTTTGTAGCCACAGCAGGTGCTCTGCCACCATAAAACAGTCGGTACGCCAGCTGTCAGAAAGACCTGTCAGCGAACCGAGGCCAATTTTATCGATACCTGCACGACCAAGCCGGTCCGGTGTTTCCAGGCGCCAGAAGAAATCCTGCTTGTTGCCGCGCAGATGGTGGCGCGCGTAGGTCGCCTCGTGATAGGTCTCCTGATATACCAGTACGCCGTCCAGCCCGAGCCTTTTAAGTTCTGCGTACTCTGCCTGGGTCAGTGGCTGTACCTCCATTTGCAGTGAACTGAAACGGGCGCGAATGGCTGGTAAATGCTCACGAAAGTAATCCATACCGACTTTGCTTTGATGCTCGCCGGTAACCAGCAGCAGGTGTTGAAAACCCATCTCACGCAACGCCTCACATTCACGGGCGATGTCCTGAGCGTTCAGCGTTTTGCGCCTGATGCGGTTGCTCATGGAAAAGCCGCAGTAGGTACAGTCATTGGCGCACAGGTTAGAGAGATAAAGCGGCACGTACAGGCCCACCACATTGCCAAAGCGCTGGCGCGTCAGGTGCTGGGCCTTCTGCGCCATAGGCTCAAGATAATCGGCCGCTGCGGGTGACAACAGCGCCATCATATCGTCTGGGGTTGGTCTGGCAGCAGAGAGTGCACGCTCAACGTCCTGTGCGCGCTTGCTGTTAATCGCAAGTGTGATGTGGTGCCAGTCCAGCTCACGCCAGCGGTCGGTGAACGTCTTCATGGCGCCGACTCCAGAAACCGGGTGAGGGGGCTGGAAGCCACCGCGTGATGAAAGCGCGCGCTCTGTCCTGCCTTTGCGGCCATATGACCTGCCTCGACTGCCAGTCGGAACGCTTGTGCCATACTCACCGGGTCACCCGCGACCGCAATGGCGGTGTTCACCAGCACTGCGTCGGCGCCCATCTCCAGTGCCTCGGCCGCGTGGCTGGGAGCGCCAATCCCGGCGTCAACCACCACCGGCACGTTTGCCTGCTCAATAATGATGTCCAGAAACGCCCGGGTTTGCAGCCCCTGGCTGGAACCAATAGGTGCGCCCAACGGCATGACAGCCGCGCAGCCCACCTCCTCAAGCCGTTTGCACAGCACTGGATCGGCACCACAGTATGGCAGTACCACAAAGCCTTTCTGGACCAGAATTTCTGCCGCCTTGAGTGTTTCTACCGGGTCAGGCAGCAGCCAACGCGCATCCGGGTGGATTTCAAGTTTTACCCAGTGCGTACCCAACGCCTCGCGCGCCAGATGGGCGGCAAAAACCGCTTCGTCAGCACAACGCGCCCCGGACGTATTGGGCAGCAGAGAGACGCCCAGCGTGCGCAGCGGCTTGAGAATGGCATCGTGACGGTTGTTCAGATCGACGCGCTTCATGGCCATCGTCACCAGTTGTGAACCGGACGCACGCAATGCACTGGTCATTACCTCTGGCGAGGCAAACTTGCCGGTGCCTGTGAACAGGCGTGAAGTAAATGTCTTATCAGCAATCTGTAGCATGTCAGCCTCCGGCAATTGCCTGGAACAGCAACAGGGTATCGCCATCCTGTAAAGTGTGATGCTCCCATTGTTCGCGCGGGAGAATGGTCTGGTTAAGCGCCAGTGCGCTGCCGGGATTGTCCAGCTTCAGTCTTATCAGCAACTGCCGGGCAGTCTCGCCCGGCTCGCACGCGTGCGGCACATCGTTAAGCAGAATTTGCACAGGCACCTCCACAGACCGGGCAGCTTGCCGCCCGCTGGCGAGCAAGGGCGCGCCACTGGTGGGCACGGGCGTCGAACAGGTGCAGGCAGTCGCTGCGTACTTCCATCCCACACAAGAGTTTGATGGCCTCCAGCGCCTGAAGCGTACCCATCACGCCCACCACCGGGCCGAGCACACCCGCGTTACGGCAGTTGCGCTCAGGCTCACTTTCTTCTGGCCACAGGCAGCGATAGCAGCCGTGTTGCCACGGTGGCGTCAGTACCATCATCTGGCCGCCAAAACCCACCGCGCTGGCGCTGATTAACGGTGTGGACTGTGCCACGCAGGCGGCATTAATGGCGTGGCGGGTTGCCATGTTATCGGTACAGTCCAGCACCAGGTCCGCTTCACTCACGGCCTGACTCAACGCCTCGCCAGACAGCCGTTGATGGCGTGCCACCAGCTGCACACCGGGATTGAGTTGTTTAAGCCGATGTTTGGCCGCGCTGGCTTTAGGGGTATCAATATCGTCGGTGGTAAACAGAATCTGGCGTTGCAAATTACTGATGTGCACGCTGTCATCATCAGCAAGGACGAGCGTACCGACGCCCGCGCCCGCGAGCCATAGTGCCGCTGGCGACCCAAGCCCACCGAGGCCAACTATCAGCACCCGGCTTTGCATCAGCCGATGCTGCCCCTCCTGCGCGATGTCCTCCAGCAGCAGCTGGCGGCTGTAGCGCATAAAATCTGCATCATTCATCGCCTGCTCCTGCCAGTGTGAGTAGCTGCTTTGTCGCGGTACGCCAGTCTGCGGCCTGCGTAATGGCGCTCACCACGGCAATACTCCCTACACCAGTCGCCAGCACTGACGGTGCACGCTCAAGGCTGATGCCGCCGATAGCCACCGTTGGGTAATCGCCCAGCCGTTCAACGTGTGCGGCTAAATGGGTAAGTCCCTGCGGTGCGGATGGCATCTGTTTTGTCTGAGTTGGGAACACATGGCCGAGTGCGATGTAGGACGGGCGTACCGCCAGCGCAACGTCAATTTCCATATCGTCGTGCGTTGACACGCCCAGGCGTAGCCCGGCAGTGCGGATAGCGTCGAGATCGGTGGTTTCCAGGTCTTCCTGACCCAGATGTACGCCATATGCGCCGTGTTTTATCGCCAGTTGCCAGTAATCGTTTATATACAGCCGTGCGTTGTAGCGCTGGCCCAGCGCAATAGCGGCAATAACGTCGGCTTCCACGTCGTTGTCCAGCTTGTCTTTGATACGCAACTGGATAGTGCGCACGCCTGCTTCCAGCAGGCGTTCAATCCACTCTACGCTATCGACTACCGGATACAGGCCGAGTCGGGCAGGCGAGGGCGGGAAAAGGGGTTGGTACTCACTCATGCTTCCTCCTGGGGTGACGGGGCGGCATCGGTACTGGTCTGGATATAAATCTCACCGCCTTTGGCGCGAAATGCGCGCGACATATCCTGCATTCCGGCATCGACTTTCTGCGTGGCGGCGTAGTCGCGCACTTCCTGAGAAATTTTCATTGAACAGAATTTCGGGCCGCACATTGAGCAGAAGTGGGCCACTTTGCCAGACTCCTGCGGCAGCGTTTCGTCGTGATAAGCACGTGCCGTGAACGGATCGAGCGCCAGATTGAACTGATCTTCCCAGCGGAACTCGAAGCGCGCCTTCGACATCGCATTATCGCGAATCTGCGCGCCGGGATGGCCTTTTGCGAGGTCGGCGGCGTGGGCGGCGATTTTGTAGGTAATGAGACCTTGTTTGACATCGTCTTTGTTCGGCAGACCAAGGTGCTCTTTTGGCGTGACGTAACACAGCATCGCACAGCCAAACCAGCCAATCATTGCAGCACCGATGCCGGAGGTGAAGTGGTCGTAACCGGGGGCGATGTCGGTTGTCAGCGGTCCCAGGGTATAAAACGGCGCTTCGTGGCAGTGTTCCAGCTCTTCGTCCATGTTGCGACGAATCATCTGCATCGGCACGTGTCCCGGGCCTTCTATCATCACCTGCACATCGTATTCCCAGGCGATTTTGGTCAGTTCACCGAGCGTATGCAGCTCGGCAAATTGCGCCTCGTCGTTGGCATCCTGAATGGAACCCGGGCGCAGACCGTCGCCTAACGACAGTGAAACATCATAAGTGGCGCAAATTTCACAGATTTCGCGAAAGTGTTCATACAGGAAATTTTCCTGATGGTGCGACAGGCACCACTTCGCCATGATAGAGCCGCCGCGTGAGACGATACCGGTCAGGCGTGAGGCCGTCATTGGTACATAACGTAGCAGCACGCCTGCATGAATAGTGAAGTAATCCACGCCCTGTTCGGCCTGCTCCAGCAACGTATCGCGAAACGCTTCCCAGGTGAGGTCTTCTGCGATGCCGTTCACTTTCTCCAGCGCCTGATAGACAGGTACTGTGCCAATCGGCACCGGGCTGTTACGTAAAATCCACTCGCGGGTTTCGTGAATGTAGCGCCCGGTTGAGAGGTCCATCACCGTATCCGCGCCCCAGCGCGTGGACCACACCAGTTTTTCCACCTCTTCTTCAATAGAGGATGTCACCGCCGAGTTGCCGATATTGGCGTTCACTTTTACCAGGAAGTTGCGCCCGATAATCATCGGTTCGGATTCCGGGTGGTTGATGTTGGCGGGAATAATGGCGCGCCCGGCGGCCACTTCGGCGCGCACAAATTCTGGTGTGATGTTCTCTGGCAGGCGCGCACCAAAGCCAATGCCTGGATGCTGCTGGCGCAGTACCTGAGAGCGGATGCGCTCGCGGCCCATATTTTCGCGCAGGGCGATAAATTCCATCTCCGGCGTGATAATGCCCTGGCGCGCGTAGTGCAATTGAGTGACGCATCTACCGGGCCTGGCGCGTTTAGGCGTTAACAGGCCCGTGAAGCGCAGGTCGTCAAGGCCGTCATCGGCCAGACGTTCGCGGGTATAAGCGGAACTGCGGTCGCTTAAGTCTTCGGTGTCGTTACGCTCAGCAATCCAGGCGCTACGCAGTTTTGCCAGCCCCGCATGAACATCAATGGTGATTTGCGGGTCGCCATACGGGCCGGAGGTGTCGTACACCGGCACCGGTTCGTTGTCTTGGTACTGCGGATTATCTTTGCTGGTGTTGATGAGCGTTGGACTGAGCCGGATTTCGCGCATCGGTACGCGAATATCACTGCGTGAGCCAGTGAGATAGATACGGCGAGAATTGGGGAAGCTGGTCCCTTCCAGCGTGTCGATAAACTGCTGTGCGGCGGCGCGCTGTTCGCGACGGCCTGGTTTGGTTGTAGATGCAGACATAGCTCGTTCCAGTAGTGTGACGGGACGTGGCTTGTCAGAACGACGGAGGGAGTAACGAATACGGCTGGCCCTGAACAGGCATCCGTAAGGTGTGATTACTCTTGTTCCCTTCGCAGGTTTTAACCTGATCAGGTTCCGCGGATCCCGAATTAACGGTCTCAGCCCGTGCTGCGCACTGGGCACTCCGACAAGATGGTGCGCTACCCGAAGGCAACGTAATAAGTAAACTACGCGTTAACAGTAAAGAACTCAAGCCGGGCGGGCGAAAGTGTCCGTATCATTGGCGCCGCCGCGCAGGCCTTTTTCCAGCACCAGTACGATGAGCCGGTCTTCAAACGTAAAGCGCGAGGCCAGCGTCTCGCCAATCTCCGACAGTGCCCGCTGGAATTCGAGATAATCATCATGATCGATGGCGTTTTCGAGATGTGTGTCGTAGTACGCCATCAGCTGTTCTGTGTTGGCCTCAAGCTGTGCCCAAAGCGGATTCACCGCTGGCGCACCGTCCATTTCGAGTATGATGCGTTCATAAATACTGAAGTGGCCGCTTGAGAGGTAATCCACCAGCTTCTGGCAAAAGTTATCCAGTGCGTCTTCATCGAGCACGCTGTGGGTTTCCTTGCCAGGCTTAATACCGACCAGATTGTAATACGCAACCAGCAGTTGCTTTCTGTCGTGAAGCCATCGGTCTATTAACTCATTACAGCCGCCAACGCGTTCGGTGAGACTTTTTAGTTGGTTTAGCATGATTGTCTCCATGAGTTATATGATAACAATGCAAAACAACGCGATATGTAAACATAATGTAACGAGATTGCCAGTGAAGTTGGAGCCGCGCAAGCGCTATGGAACATATATCTGAAAAGTTAGACCACGGTTGGTGGATAGTCAGCCACCAACACAAATTATGGCTGCCGCGTGGTGAATTGCCACAGGGTAATGCCGCAGATTTTGGCCTGGATGGGCTACCTGCATCACAGATTGGTGTCTGGCAGGGGGAGCCAGTGTGGCTGGTGGCGCAAAACCGCTCGCAGGATATGGGGTCAGTACGCCAGCTTATTGACCAGGATACGGCGCTGTTTCAACTGGCCGGACGCGGGGTTCAACTGGCCGAATTCTGGCGTTCGCATAAATATTGTGGCTACTGTGGTCATGAAATGCACCCCAGCCAGCGCGAGTGGGCCATGCTGTGCGGCCACTGCCGTGAGCGTTACTATCCGCAAATTGCGCCTTGTATCATTGTGGCTATCCGGCGTGAAGATAAAATTCTGCTTGCCCAGCACAACCGCCACCGTAACGGTATTTATACGGTGCTGGCCGGCTTTGTCGAAGTGGGTGAGACGCTGGAGCAGGCGGTCGCGCGTGAAGTGATGGAAGAGAGCAGCATTACGGTGAAAAACCTGCGCTACATTTCATCCCAGCCGTGGCCCTTCCCACAGTCGTTAATGACCGCGTTTATGGCCGATTACCACAGCGGTGAGTTAAAAATTGATACTTCAGAGTTGGTGGATGCGGGGTGGTATCGCTATGACCAACTGCCGCTGTTGCCACCGCCTGGCACCGTGGCGCGTCGCCTGATTGAAGATACCGTTGCGCTGTGCCGGGCGGAGTATGAATGACGTGTTACACTGGCGCTCTGTAGCCGAAGGAAATGCAAAATGACCGAATTAAAAAACGATCGCTATCTGCGTGCGCTGCTGCGCCAGCCGGTGGATGTGACCCCGGTATGGATGATGAGGCAGGCAGGTCGCTATTTGCCGGAATATAAAGCCACCCGTGCTGAAGCTGGCGATTTCATGGCGTTGTGTAAAAACGCCGAACTGGCGTGTGAAGTGACGTTACAGCCGCTGCGCCGTTATAACCTTGACGCCGCCATCCTGTTCTCCGACATTCTGACCGTGCCGGATGCGATGGGTCTGGGACTGTATTTTGAAGCCGGTGAAGGTCCACGTTTTAGCCACCCCATTACCTGTAAAGCAGACGTTGATAAGCTGCCTGTGCCTGACCCGGAACAGGAGCTGGGCTATGTGATGAACGCGGTGCGCACCATCCGCAAAGGGCTTGATGGCAAAGTGCCGCTGATTGGCTTTTCCGGCAGCCCCTGGACGCTTGCGACTTACATGGTAGAAGGCGGTAGCAGCAAAGCTTTTACGCGTATTAAAAAAATGATGTACGCCGAGCCGCAGACGTTACATGCGCTGCTCGACAAGCTCGCGAAAAGCGTGGTGCTGTATCTCAACGCCCAGATTCGCGCCGGTGCCCAGTCGGTGATGATTTTTGATACCTGGGGCGGTGTGCTGACCGGACGTGATTATCAGCAGTTCTCGCTGTACTACATGCACAACATTGTCGACGGTCTGCTGCGTGAAAACGAAGGCCGCCGCGTGCCTGTCACGCTGTTTACTAAAGGTGGCGGCCAGTGGCTGGAAGCAATGGCGGCAACCGGCTGCGATGCACTGGGCCTTGACTGGACGACCGACATTGCCGACGCGCGCCGTCGTGTGGGTGACAAAGTGGCGCTGCAGGGCAATATGGATCCGTCTATGCTGTACGCGCCACCTGCACGTATTGAAGAGGAAGTGGCAACTATCCTCGCAGGCTTTGGTAACGGCGAAGGTCACGTGTTTAACCTGGGTCACGGCATTCATCAGGATGTGCCACCGGACCATGCCGGTGTGTTCGTTGAGGCGGTGCATCGCCTGTCGGCGGAGTATCACCGCTAAGGAGACCATCATGGATCTTGGCGCGCTGCGAACAAAGCAGCTTGAACTGGCATCACAGGTGGTCCGGGAGGACCGCCTTGATATCGACCCACCGCGGCTCATCGCTGGGGCGGATGTAGGGTTTGAGCAGGGCGGGGACGTTACGCGTGCGGCCCTGGTGTTGCTTTCCTGGCCCAGTCTGGAACTGGTTGAATACCAGCTAGCCAGAATACCGACGCAAATGCCGTATATTCCAGGCTTCCTTTCTTTTCGCGAGTACCCGGCGCTGTTGCAGGCATGGAGCCAGCTGTCGCAGAAACCCTCTCTTATTTTTGTCGATGGTCACGGCATTTCCCACCCGCGCCGCCTGGGCGTTGCCAGCCACTTTGGTCTGCTGGTGGACACACCCACCATTGGCGTGGCGAAAAAACGCCTGTGCGGCAAGTTTGAAGCGTTGGGTGAGGAACCCGGCAGTGCAGTGCCATTACTGGATAAAGGTGAGCAACTGGCCTGGGTCTGGCGCAGCAAAAAGCGCTGCAATCCACTTTTTGTTTCCACCGGGCATCGCGTCAGTATCGACACTGCGCTGGCGTGGGTGCAACGTTGCATGAAAGGCTACCGTCTGCCGGAGCCGACACGCTGGGCTGATGCGGTGGCCTCGGGCCGCCCGGCCTTCATGCGGCTGACGGGAAATTAAGCGCGGCTTAGGTTACACTGCCGCCAGTCCTGATTAATGAGATTCAGAAATGCTACAAAACCCAATCCACCTGCGTCTGGAAAAGCTGGAAAGCTGGCAGCACGTGACCTTTATGGCGTCGCTTTGCGAGCGTATGTATCCCAATTACGCAATGTTTTGCACGCAGACCGGCTTTGGTGAGCCCCAGCTTTACCGCCGCATTCTCGATCTGGTCTGGGAAACCCTGACGGTTAAAGATGCCAAAGTGAACTTTGACAGCCAGCTTGAGAAGCTCGAAGAGGCAATTCCGTCGGCGGACGACTATGATATGTACGGCGTTTATCCGGCTATCGACGCCTGTGTGGCGTTAAGCGAGCTGCTGCATTCACGTTTGAGTGGCGAAACGCTTGAGCACGCCATTGAAGTCAGCAAGACCTCCATTACCACGGTTGCGATGCTGGAAATGACCCAGGCCGGACGTGAAATGACTGACGAAGAGCTTAAGCTTAACCCGGCAGTGGAAGAGGAATGGGACATTCAGTGGGAGATTCACCGCCTGCTGGCAGCCTGCGAAGAGCGGGATATTGAGCTGATAAAAGGGCTGCGTGCAGACCTGCGAGAAGCCGGAATCAGTAACATCGGTATAAATTTGCAGCAAGAAGACAACAAAACGTGATTTATAGCCTGTTTTGTCATACCTGAAGGCTTCCAATTAACCCCCCGTCTGGTCTACATTTGTGGGGCGAAAAAAAGTGGCTATCGGTGCGTGTATGCAGGAGAGTGCTGTTATGGCATTTCCGTCGCACTCGATGCTTAGCAAGCGATAAACACATTGTAAGGATA
>CBIFVZ010000092.1:0-13219 GCA_966185765.1 uncultured Enterobacteriaceae bacterium
ACTGCAATCGCGATAGCTGTCTTTTTCATTTTTGCGCCTCGTTATCATCCAAAAAATCCACAGGCTTTAAATTAGTGTGTTCAAAGCCCACGGTTAAATCCTTTGCCTGGGTTAATGCTCAGTTATAACTTTACCGCTCACAGCGGTTTTTCAATGAGCAACCCCGGCGACGTAAAGTCTACAACGTAGTTGGAAACTTACAAGTGTGAAGACGGTCAAAAGCCCAGGAAAAGTCGGTGGAAATAAACACTTCCTTACAATTTGGTTTAAAAAATAGACACTGCATATACAGGGGAATAGCCCCGGAAGCCCGGTGCGCAGCGCTTTTACTCGTTTTGTCAGTAACCTGGATGAGTGTCAAAAAAAATACCAGGAATAATCCTAAATTTACTTAATGATACAAATTGGAGTGAATTTTTAGGCCGTTTCGTGGTCTTGAGGCTGAAGTCCGACTGTATTCCGGGCGCATAATTAACCCAACTGCACATCCTTCTTCTGCGCATCTTGTGAGCAAATGATGCTCTTCATCCGTCAATGGTTGCGCCAGCCAGCCAATCACTACACTGTAATTCCCGGTACGTAAAGCTTTTGCCATTGCCGCTACAGACATCACCGGCAACTGCATCATTTTATTGAGAGGGAGGCCAGCTGAACGCGCCCACTCGCGGTTTAATTTACTTTGAGGCGTAAGCCAGAGCTGCCAGCGTGACTGCTGAGCGAGCTGCTGTAATAAAGGAAGCAACAGCATTTGGGTCAACACTGGGCTTGCTTCGTTATAGCTGACTTCGCTTATCAAACCCTGGAAATTATCTGATGTAGCGCAATCGCTAACGGCATTGGCAGTATAGCCCGCATTTGTAGAATGGTCGTTATAAGCAGGTAAGTACATAGTGTCTCCACTCCCGTGGTTTACTGTATGTATATACAGTAATGCCTGATCGGGTAAAGATCAACCAGAATTTTTTTGAAAGCATCTCGCATTTTCATCCTGGTCTCGGCGAATACGTATTGCCCTTAAGCCATAAGTTGCCTATTTTGCGGTGAAGCAGAACGGCTTACGAATATCGGTGTTTACTCTTTGATTTTTAAGGTTGAAAAATGAAGGATGAGAGCTATGTGAAGATAAGTAAGGCGCGTGCTTATCTCTCCATATTGGGTGAAATTCGTAGCCGGGCATTATTTGGGGGCTACAGCTTATCTGTTGATAACACCATATTTGCGATGGTGGCAGAAGGAGAGCTTTATCTACGAGCCAGTGAGCAGAGTGTGGCGTATTTCCGTCGGGAAAACTCACCGCTGCTAACCTGGTTCAAACGCGGGCGCCAGGTGAGTTTGAATTACTATAAGGTTGATGAAGCGCTCTGGCAGAATCCTTCACAATTGATTGAACTGTCATCACAGGCGCTGGAAGGGGCAAAGCGTGAAAAAGCGCAACGCGCCTGCGAGCGCAGGTTGAAAGACCTGCCAAATATCAGCACTGGTATTGAGAATATGCTGCTGATGGCGGGCATTCATAGCGTAGAAGCGCTTTATCGGGTTGGCGCGAAGCGAGTCTGGATACAAGTGCGTAAGGTCAACAGAACGGCGGGTACCCGACTGTTGCTGGCGCTCGCCGGTGCGATTACAGGTCAGCATGAAGCAGCGCTCCCAAAGCAAATGCGTCGGGAGCTGCTGGCCTGGGCTGCGGAACATATCGCCAGCGAAGAGCGGCATTCGGACAGTTAACGAATTTGCTGTTGCAGACTCGACAGCTCGGGTAGCAGGGCTATCAACAAGGTAATTTGCTGAACAACCAGCTGTTCTTTGCTGCCAGGTTCGGGAACGAATTTTTCCAGGCGCGACAGGATGTCGCCCTGCACTTGCGCCAGTCTCTTCTTATCAACGTCCTGATGGTACAGCGCGCCGTCAACATAACACACCGCATCAGTCAGTAAGGCCAGCGTTTGCGGATTAGTAATTTTATCCCTGTGCGCGCCCAGCGTAGAAATATAGCTATTAAACGTGTGATTCAGGCAAAGCAGCCTGAAGGCTGTGTCACGTTTTTCTGGTGTGGCATCCGGCTCTGAGGACATATTTGAGACCACAGAGGCCAGTTCGGCATCCCTCGCGTAGGCATCGCGGCGGGCAACACGATAGGCCAGACGGTTATCTCTTCCCTGATGATATTGCTCCAGCACAGCATCCAGATAACGGCAGTTGGCGTTAAATGCACGGGAAACCACCTGTGGCAGGCGGCGAAATCGCCAGTCTGGCCAGATAAAACTCACCGCAGCCCAGGCAATGGCACAACCCAGCAAGGTATCAAAAATACGTGGTATCGCTACTTCAAAGCCTTCGCCAAGCAGGTTAAAGCACAACAGCACCAGCAGCGTGATAAACATAGTGGCGTGGGCGTATTGAACATTACGAAAGGCAAAAAATAGCACGCCGGTAATAACAATCAGTACCAGTTGTCCTGCGACAGATGGCACCAGCAGCAGTACCGGCAGGCCGACGGCAACACCAATCAGCGTGCCGATAATACGTAATGCCAGACGTCGGCGCGTGGCGTTGTAGTTCGGCTGGCACACAAACAGGCTGGTCAGCAAAATCCAGTAACCGTGTTGCAGGCCGGTCACCTGAATAAAGGTGTAACCAATGCACAGCACGACCGACATGCGTACAGCATGACGAAACAGCGCGGATTCGGGCGTCAGATTGCTACGCAGGCGTAGCCAGACATCGCTCGCACCGTGAAGCCCATCATCAGAAAGACGGTTATCTGAGGTCGGCTTTTCCATAGCCTGCTCAGATTCTATGGTGGCAAGCTGGGCATCAATGGCACGCAGGTTGTTAATCAGAAAGTGGATAGCTTCGCGTTCGGCATCGTGCTCATCAAAAGGCAGGCGCTCAATAGCGGCGTCCAGATTGGTGAACGCACGCTCAAAACGGGAGTCATGCTGATAAGGCTCACGCAGCAGAATAGAACGTGACAGCTGCTGGCAGGCCAGACTCTGCATAGAGAGCAGGCGCTGGAAACGAAACATCACATCGCTGTGGCGGAATTTGTCACGCAAAATCTGGTATTGAACATGAGACGAACTGGCGCGTTCATGAATATCCTGCGCCACAAAATAATAATGTAGTGTTCTACGGGTACCGCGTTGGCCCCGATCACCACGCAGGCGCGTTAATAACGTGGCTTTGGTCTGGTTAAGTATGTCAACCAGCTGGCCGTTTGCCATTGCCAGCGAGACCAGCGGTGCCTGGCTTTCATCTTCCAGATCGGGATCAAACAGGCGAGATTTAAGCTCCAGGTAACAGGCCAACTGTTCATAGCATCTTGCCAGACTGTCCTGAAGCGGGCGTACCGGGAAAATTAAATGCCCGGTTAGTGTCAGGAGGTTGTACCACACCGCACCGGTGAGCAGCAGCAATGGTTGAATATACCATTGCTCATAAAGCGTAACCCCGAGCATGGTGTAAATCGCGATCAGCAGTGCGCCAAACGCAATGGTGGCATAGCGCTGCCCCAGCCCGCCGAGCAAAATAAAGCCACTGGTTGAGGTCAACAATCCCAGGGCAAACAGCCACGGCCAGGGAAACAGTAACTCTACCGAGGCAGAGGCAATGAAAAAACACACCAGCGTAATGACCAGATTGCGCAGACGGCCGGTGAGTCTGTCGTCAAGATCGGCCAGGGCCGCAGCAACCACGCCGAGCGTAAGCGGAATGGTGAGCTTTACTTCGTCTAACCACCAGGGCAGTGCTGCCGCACCGCTCAGGGCAAGAAAAATACGCAGGTTATAAAGCCAGGCGCTGTTCCATGTATAGCGGCGCAGCAGAGGACTCAGTTTAGGCACGCGGTTTCCTTTATTCACTAAAACGACGACGTGCGTTGGCTTCACGCGCGGCACGCGCGGTTTCGACAGAAACGACGCGACGGCCAACAGGCCACAGAGCGATAGCAGCAATTTTAAAATTAGCGATGCCCACAGGAATGCCGATGAGGGTCAGGCATTGTGCAATGCCTGCGGTGATGTGCAGCAGGCACAGCCACCAGCCAAAAAATACCACCCAGAAAATATTCAGCAACGTGCCGCCTGCGTTCAGTACGCTACTCTTGCTGTCGGGGGTCAGAACATCAACGTGTACTGCCTCGTTACCAAACGGCAGCAGAGAGAGTTTGGTGATTTCCCAGCAGGAGCGGGTCAGCGGCAGAGTAAAAATCAGTACAATACTGACAAGGGTCGCCAGCAGCCATGACAGCGTGGTTAAAAAGCCACCCAGCACAAAATTGAGAATATTAAGAACGGTACGCATAATCTCCCCTGATTGACCGTATGTCGGTATAAAATCGGTAATTGTGCTAATTGTATCGTGTTTTTGCCTGGAGCGTGATTTCTCTGACGGGTAAACTGGCGGCCTCCTGAGCAACTGAACGAGCGGGAACAGAAGCAGCATGGAACTCAAAGCAACAGCCCTGGGTAAACACCTGGCGCAGCATCCCTACAACCGCGTGCGGCTTCTCACGGCAGGCGTGGAAGTGTCAGGCGAACGCCATCAGTATCTTATTCCCTTCAATCAACTTCTGGCTGTCAACTGCAAGCGCGGTATGGTCTGGGGCGAGCTGGAGTTTTTACTTCCACAACAGCAGGTTGTACGCCTGCATGGCACGGAATGGGCGGCCACACAGCGCTTTTATCATCATCTGCATGACATCTGGCAGCGCTGGAGTGTTGAGATGAGTGAAGTAGCAGCGCAGGTGCTTCATGCACAGCTCGAACAGGTGAAAAGCCTGACCACCGGTGACACCTGGTTGCGGCGTGCTGATGTCGATAAATTGCAGCAGGACATACGAAGTTTGTCTGGCGCATTGCCGTTGCCAGTCGTGCGGCTGGAGGAATTTGATAACTGTCGTGATGCCTGGCGCGAATGCCAGTCCTGGCTGGAGCAAGGGGAGGTGCGACGTGCGGCGTATAACGATGCCTGGACGGCAAGGATGCTGGACGAGTACGCGGATTTCTTTGCGCACATTGAAAGCTCACCGCTAAATCTTTCCCAGGCGCGTGCCGTGGTGAACGGTGAAGCGTCGCTACTGGTGCTGGCTGGGGCGGGTAGTGGCAAAACCTCCGTCCTGGTCGCTCGCGCAGGCTGGCTGTTGGCACGCGGTGAGGCCTCGGCCAGTCAAATTCTGCTACTGGCGTTTGGTCGTAAGGCGGCGCAGGAGATGGATGAACGCATCAAACAGCGCCTGCACACCGAGGAGATTAGCGCGCGCACCTTTCATGCGCTGGCGCTGCATATCATTGCACAAAGTGGCCGTAAAGTACCTCGTGTGAGCACGCTTGAAAGTGATACTGCGGCGCGTCATGCCCTGTTAACCGAGTGCTGGCGCGAGCAGTGCCGTGAAAAAAAGGCGCAGGCTAAAGGCTGGCGTCAGTGGCTGGAAGAGGAACTTGAGTGGACTGTACCCGAAGGCGAGTTCTGGCAAGATGAACGCCTCACCAGGCGTCTTGCTGGCCGGTTGGACAGGTGGCTGGGGTTGATGCGCATGCACGGTGGGTCACAGGCGCAGATGATAGCGAGCTGCCCGCAAGACCTACGCGATACGTTTCAAAAGCGTATTAAGTTGATGGCACCGCTGCTCAAAGCTTGGAAAACGGCACTTAAAGCCGAAGAAGCGGTGGATTTCTCAGGCTTGATTCATCAGGCCATCAATGTGCTGGAGAAAGGGCGTTTTATCAGCCCGTGGAAACACATTCTGGTGGACGAATTTCAGGATATCTCGCCACAGCGAGCTGCACTGCTTGAGGCATTACGTCGCCAGAACAGCCACAGCACATTGTACGCGGTGGGTGACGACTGGCAGGCAATATACCGTTTCAGCGGTGCACAGCTGTCGCTGACTACCGCGTTTGAACAGCATTTTGGTGAAGGTGACAGCTGCGCACTGGATACCACCTACCGTTTTAATGACCGTATTGGTGAAATAGCTAATCGCTTTATCCAGCAGAACCCGCACCAGTTGGCAAAACCGCTTAACAGCCTGACGCGTGGCGACAGCAAAGCGGTTACGTTGCTGGCAGATGACCAGCTTGAAGCGCTGTTTGATAAAATGAGCGGCTACGTAAAGCCTGACCAGCGGGTAGTAGTGCTGGCGCGCTATCATCATTTGCGCCCGACCGCGCTGGAACGTGCAAAAACGCGCTGGCCGAAACTGGCCATTGATTTTATGACAATCCATGCCAGCAAGGGACAGCAGGCCGACTATGTTGTGATTGTTGGACTACAGGATGGGCATGATGGCTTCCCGGCACCCGCGCGGGAATCCATTATGGAGCAGGCACTTTTGCCGCAGCCGGAGGATTATCCGGATGCCGAAGAGCGCCGTCTGTTGTATGTCGCGTTAACGCGTGCGCGTCACCGTGTGTGGCTGCTCTATAACAAACAGCAGCCGTCGGCGTTTGTTGATGTGCTTAAGCGTCTCGACGTGCCAGTGGCGCGCAAGCCGTAATTATTTCAGTCGTTCAGCCAGATAACGCGGATAGTCCGGGATAAGGATCTCCACGCTTTCACCAAAGTGTGGGGATTCAATCAGAAAATCGGCGGTCGAAACATTGGTTGCCACCGGAATATTCCACACCGTGGCCAGGCGCAGTAATGCTTTTACGTCCGGGTCATGTGGTACGGCGTTGAGCGGGTCCCAGAAGAAAATCAGAATATCAATTTTGCCCTCTGAAATCAGCGCACCTACCTGCTGATCTCCACCCATTGGGCCACTTAGCATCGCATTCACCTGCATGCCGCTGGCGCGTTGTACCAGGTTACCGGTAGTGCCCGTGGCGTAGAGCACGTGTTTTTCCAGCAGCGCCTTGTGGCGCTCAACCCATGTAAGCAGCATATCTTTGCAGTGATCGTGGGCAACCAGAGCGATATGTTTTTGCGCCGCCAGCGTTCGGGTGGTCAGTTCCATATTTTTTCCTGTTAAAGAGAAATTTGCTTACAGCTTACTGAATGTGAGCGTTGCTGCAAGTGACCTCGGGCAAACAACAGTGAATCACGCTGGAGCCAGCCTGGTAACTGGCTTAAACTTGTCTGAAAAGCATGCGGAGGACGACATGAACGACAACGATATTGCCCACATCCTCAAACAAACCCACACCATTGCACTGGTGGGTGCCAGCGATAATCCTGACAGACCCAGCTACCGCGTGATGGACTATCTGCTGAAGCAGGGATATCACGTTATTCCGGTTTCACCTAAGGTGGCAGGAAAAACGCTGCTCGGACAGCAGGGCTATGCCACGCTGGAGGAGGTGACGGAAAAAATCGATATGGTGGATGTATTTCGTAATTCAGAGGCCGCCTGGCGTGTGGCAAAAGACGCTATCGCGGTGGGCGCAAAAACGTTGTGGTTACAGCTTGGCGTCATTAATGAGCCTGCTGCCGTACTGGCACGTGAGGCGGGTCTGAACGTGGTCATGGACCGTTGTCCGGCCATAGAAATACCCCGCCTGGGTCTGGCGAAATAGTAAAAACCCGGCACAGGCCGGGTTTCTTATATCAGTTACGCAGGCGCGGTGCCTGTAACTGGCGGCGGATGGTCGCCGCCAGTTCATCAAGCGTTGGCTGTTCCGGATGCTCACCCTCATCTTCGCCACTAAGCTGTGCTTCGGCAAGATAGGTATGCACCGGGCGCCCGTCACCATCTTCCATCACAACGTGATACCAGGGGGCCGCACGAAGCTCATCGTTAACCGCCAGTTCATCTGCGGATGGCTCTTCCAGTGAGTATTCCGGGTCAATATCGACCACAACACCCAGATAGCCCAGCAAAGAATGACGCACCTGCTGACCAATACCGAATTTGCTGGCAATCATAATCACCTCCCAAAAACGCCACTTCTGCCACCGATATGGAGGCGAAAGCCGCTGTTTTCAAGTTACTGCGTGTCCTTCTGCTCTCATCGAGGAGAAGTTACATCACGCGGCAGGCGAAGCCTTTCAGATACAGCCCTTCCGGATAGGATGCAATAACCGGATGGTCGGCAGCCTGACGAAACTGTTCTATAAATTGTACATCACGACCGGCATCAACGGCGGCATCTGCCACAATTTTCTGGAATAAATCGTTGGTCATCAGCCCGGAGCAGGAAAATGTCAGCAGCACCCCGCCTGGGTTAAGTAGCTGCAATGCCAGCATGTTAATGTCTTTGTAGCCGCGACAGGCGCCCATCAGCTGATTTTTATTCTCAACAAATTTGGGAGGATCCATGACGATAACATCAAACATCTCTCCCTGGTCACGGTAGCGGCGCAGCAGTTTGAAGACGTCATCACGCACGAACTCGGCTTTGCTGCTATCGAGCTGGTTAAGCTCAACATTCTGGCGTGCCACATCCAGGGCTTCCGCCGAGGTATCCACACTGATAACCTGGCGGCAGTTGCCCATCAACGCGGAAACCGCAAAACCGCCGGTATAGGAAAAACAGTTCAGCACGCGCTTATCTTCAACATAACGGCGCGTTGCGAGACGACTATCACGCTGGTCAAGGTAGTAACCGGTTTTGTGGCCGCCTTTGATATCAACCAGCAGTTTCATACCGTGCTCTTCAATGGGCAGCAGCGCTGGCGGCAATTCACCACTGACCGGTCCCTGTGCTAATTCCAGACCCTCTTTTTTACGTACTGCGACATCGGAGCGGTCATAAATACTGCACTGCGGATAGCATTGCTTCAGCGCACTCAGCAGCGCCGGGCGCTGGTACTCAGCACCGGCAGATAAGAGCTGCAGGACAAGAAAGTTGCCAAAGCGGTCAATCGTTATGCCAGGCAGTCCGTCGGATTCCCCGGCAATCAGACGATAACTGTCAAGGCCATCACGCTGTGCCAACCAGTCGCGCCACTGTTGTGCGCGCTGTAAGCGGCGCACGAAGAAATTGATATCAATATTCTCGGCAGCATCGAAGGTCCAGACACGAGCGCGAATCTGCGAGCTGGGGGACCAGGCGGCGCGAGCCAGCCAGTTTCCTTTGCTATCGACAACGTCTACGGTTTCGCCGCTGTTGGCTTTGCCTTCTACGTGTGCGATGGCCCCGGAAAAGACCCAGGGATGGCGGCGCAGTAACGATTTCTCGCGCCCTTTGGCTAATACTAAACGTACGCTCATAATTTGCTATGCTGCGAAGAAATGATAAAGGGGCGCTATTTTCCCGACTTAGTGGGGCAATTGCAATCTAAGGCGCACAACACGGAGGCACAAACGCATGTCTGTATGTACTATCGCCTGGGTTTATGGAATGGTCCAGGGCGTGGGATTTCGCTACAACACGCAGCAGGAGGCGCGTCGTTTAGGTTTAAGCGGGTATGCCCGTAATCTTGACGACGGCAGTGTAGAAGTAGTGGCCTGCGGCGAGCAGGCGCAGGTTGATGCGCTCATTACCTGGTTAAAAGCAGGCGGCCCACGCAGTGCCCGGGTTGAAAAGGTGCTGACTGAGCCGCACCGGCTTCAAAAACCGTTAACGAGTTTTGATATTCGCTATTAAATGCATTTCACCGGTTTAGGCAGGCCGGCAATTTTTGTCGCCTGTTTGGCTGGGCCTTTAGGGAACAGGCGGTAAAGGTAGCGGCTGTTTCCTTTCTCTTCGCCAAACTTGTTCGCCATGGCTTTGACCAGCATACGGATGGCCGGAGAGGTATTAAATTCCAGATAAAAATCGCGCACGAACCGCACTACTTCCCAGTGCTCAGGCGAGAGAATAATCGCTTCTTTTTCGGCAATATGTACCGCCAGTGCTTCGTTCCACTCGTGGCTATTTTTCAGATAGCCGTCGCTATCAGTCTCAATTTCTTTGCCTTCAAACATCAACATTACAATCTGTCCGTTACCTGAAACGCCGGGCAGTGTAGCAAATTTCCACGCACCATAAAAACAAAGCCCCGCAGAGTGCGGGGCTTGTGCAGGGCAAAGAAAGAATCAGTCGCGGCTGGCGAAGCCCAGAATACTGAGCAGACTCACAAAAATGTTGTACAGCGACACATACAGGCTCACGGTTGCGCGAATATAGTTCGTTTCGCCGCCGTGAATGATGTTGCTGGTTTCATACAAGATGGCGCCGGATGAAATCAGGATAAACAGCGCGCTAATCGCCAGGTGCAGTGCCGGGATTTGCAGGAAGATGTTAGCCACCATGCCAATCAGCACCACCACAATGCCCGCCATCAGCATGCCGCCGAGGAAGGACATGTCTTTACGGGTAGTCAGGACATAGGCTGAGCAGCAAAAGAACACCAGGGCGGTGCCGCCCAGCGCCAGGGCGATAACATCGCCCATGCCAGCAGACAGGAAGCTATTGAGTATCGGGCCGAGGATGTAGCCCAGAAAACCGGTAAAGGCGAAAGCAGCCAGAATCCCACTGGGTTTATTGGCAAGGCGGTAGGTCAGGAACATCAACCCGTACATACCAACCAGCGTAAGAATCAGGCCCGGAGAAGGCAGCATAAGTACCGTGCTTGCCGTCGCCGTAATAGCAGAAAACGCTAGCGTCAGGCCCAGTAAAAAATAGGTATTGCGTAGCACCTTGTTGGTGCTCAGCAGCGAGGTGCGGTCTTGCGAAGAGGTAATGATGCGATCCATTAGTCACTCTCTTAAGTAAAAAGGACAGGTGAAATCAATTTTTGAGCATAATAAGGGGCGTGCAGAGGGGGAAGGGGGTTTACCCATCTTTACGCTATAATCCACGGGGTTACGGTATGTTGCGGTCTACCTGTTACACCGCGCGATGCGGTTTGCATTTTCACCCGCTGACTTTTCTTTTTGCGTCATGCGTACCCTGTTAATGATGAAAGCCTGTACAAAATGGTGTTATTTCAGGCAAATAAATCGCGTTTGCTGCTTTTTCAGGCAATTGAATTAATTCATGCTTTACAGGAGGCAACGGGATGTTTATAGTTCGCGGCATTGGAAGTGTGGCCGAGCGGTTGAAGGCACCGGTCTTGAAAACCGGCGAGGGGAAACCCTCCCAGAGTTCGAATCTCTGCGCTTCCGCCATATTAAAGAAGGGGTTAGCTTAGGCTAACCCCTTTTTGCTTTTTGATTCATATAACGTTCGTAGAATATCCTCATAGAATATCTTTCTTGATAAGCGGCGCGTTGAGCGTGGGCGTTACCTTCACTTTTCTGTCGTATACGAGAACTTGCCCTTCAGTTTTGTGGCCGCTGAAAAGCTGTTTGTCTCTGCTGCTTCCCTCACAATCTGATATCGCCCTAGCCTTGAGGTCGTGAAATGTATTCGGGGTCAGGGTCATATGAAGTCATTACTAATATCGCGGTGTGTTAATCGACGGGGAGCAGGTCATAACTTCGTCATTTAACTTCTCTTCATGAAATGTGATGAGGTATGAATCGCCAGGAAGTTTAGATTCAATTCGTGAAAACGCTAACATTCATTTGCATACATACTTGATGGGCACGCTACTGTCTTTGCTCAATTTTTCCCATAAGTGTTCTGAGCATTTGAATAGCCAACCAAATTTGATCTTGTGTATCTCCATCCCACTCCGGACACATGATAAGTTCGGCTTTAAGCTGCTTTAGTCGGATATATATTGATGCTATTTCATCGCGGCCACATTGTTTAGCGATTGAAGTGATAGCGGCATCAGATAGTAGGTCATAAGGTGATAATCCTTTTCGAGCGGCTATGAAAAGGGTCGTAAGTTTATTCATTTTTCACCTGAGTCCAAATTTCTTTGCCAGATGGTAACGTCGCTACTGGTTGCAGAAATGATAAATCTGCCATCCCATGAGTAACCAGCGCAAAGTATGTAGTCGGAAGTTAGTTTAAGACAGCCTTGTCGATGACCTGGTATAAGTGCGCTTTTCCCTGGAGGACACCACACTAGAGTTTCAATTGGCCAGTCTGAAGCTATCTGTTCAAGAGAATCACCGACAAAACTGTAGTGAGGCAATCCACCACAACACAAACCTGAGATACTTATCAATTCATCAGATAACGGGCCAATACCCTGACAAGTCAAATTGCATGGGTCATACCAGTCGCCATATTCTTCGTAATCTCTCGCTAGTTTTTCACCAGTGCTGCAGTTTATGACACTGCGGCCTGAAGATGATATGACCAGCAATAGCTCTGGCTTCTGGCGGGAGAAGCCTACTTCTGTTAACCCGCCAGTAGCTATGGTCAAGCTGGAGAATAGAGAGGGGGGACAATCAGGGAGTTCATGCAGAACTTTATTCAGTTTATCTCTGCGCTTTTTTGTGTGCAAACCAAACATGGCATTCCCTTACGCCAAAAATCATCATCGACAATTCAATAAATTATATAGAAAGCCAGTTTTATTCAATGGCTACTATATGCAAATAAAATCTCTCTGGTGAATAAGAAAGAAAGGATAGTGAAGTTTGTTCACTGACATAACGCCATGCCCACTCATTCGGTTGTCTTTCCACTTCCATGTCTACACAGTATGATGCTCATATTGACTCAAAGGGAAAGGAGTATTTATGACGCGAAACTGGCGTTTGGTAGGGATAGGAGGATGGTTAAGTTTACTGGTTGCAATAGTTATCTTCACTGGTGCAATTAACGTATTCCATGCAGTTGATGGTGGTGCCTGGAAGGCAGTTGAGGCTCAGAGTCCCTCACTTCTTAAGCATACCGCATTTCAGAATTACCAAATCATGGACAGAGCCGTACAGTTCGGTGCAGGGTTGTCACTGCTCTATTGTGGATATCTTTTTTTCCGCAGGAAAGAGCCTCGTACCGTTCAATTATCGAAACTGACGATCGGTATCGTTTTTCCGGCATCAGTCATTTTCAGAGACTTATTTGCACCTTATTTCTTCCTGGGCGTCAATCTATCCCACGAAGAAACGCTAACAGAAGTAGTTCGGGTCATGATGTGGAGTGCTGTCTGGACACTTTATTTATATCGTTCTGAGAGAGTGAAAAACACTTACATTAATGTGATTTAGAGTGAAAGCCAGATACCATGCCTGAAGCCCACTCACTCGGTGTGACCTTCTCACTACAGTCAACCTGCGTGTTTTTTCTCATCTGTATTCATTCTCACCTCTATACCCATGTCCCTGACGCAATCCGGGGATGACTGCATCCGACGTAGCCGTCAGAAAGGGGGCATTCACGTACTACGTAAGCATTTATGGTCCGTCTTCGGCGTCGCAGGGAGCTTTATCATTATCTAAATTAATTTATTT
>CBIFVZ010000093.1:0-13186 GCA_966185765.1 uncultured Enterobacteriaceae bacterium
CTTCATCAGTACCAGGGCGGAATTTAATTTCCTTAACCTGGATAACTTTCTGCTTTTTCTTCTGTTCTTTAGAAGACTTGCTTTTTTCATAGAGGAACTTGCCGTAATCCATGATACGGCACACGGGCGGCTCGGCGTTAGGGCTGATCTCGACCAGGTCGACACCGGCCTCTTCAGCCTGTTCAATTGCTTCACGCAGGCTGACAATACCAATCTGCTCGCCATCCAGACCTGTCAAGCGAACCTCTTGTGCGCGAATTTCACCGTTAATACGATTCGGACGCGCTGTTTGAACTCGTTTTCCGCCTTTAATACCTTATTCCTCCAGTTGGTGAAGATTGCGGCTGCGAATCTCTTCTTGCAGCTTAGCAATAACGTCGCTTACGTCCATGCTACCGAGGTCTTTACCACGGCGTGTACGCACCGCTACTTTGCCGGCTTCGACTTCTTTGTCGCCACAAACCAGCATATACGGAACACGACGAAGAGTATGCTCGCGAATTTTAAAGCCAATCTTCTCGTTTCTCAAGTCCGCTTTTACTCGAATGCCTGCACTTTGCAGTTTACGCACCAGTTCTTCGACATATTCAGACTGTGAATCGGTGATATTCATCACCACAACCTGCACTGGCGCAAGCCATGTCGGGAAGAAGCCGGCGAACTCTTCAGTGAGGATACCGATGAAGCGTTCCATTGACCCCAGGATAGCACGGTGAATCATGACCGGCACCTGGCGTTCGTTATTTTCCCCTACGTAGGACGCATTCAGGCGCGACGGCAGCGAGAAGTCAAGCTGCACGGTACCACACTGCCAGGCACGGTCCAGGCAATCGTAGAGGGTGAATTCAATTTTAGGACCGTAGAAAGCGCCCTCGCCCGGCTGGTACTCAAATGGGATGTTGTTCTCTTCGAGTGCCATCGCGAGATCCGCTTCAGCGCGGTCCCACATATCGTCAGTGCCGATACGCTTTTCAGGGCGAGTGGAGAGCTTCACCACAATTTTTTCAAAACCGAACGTGCTGTACATATCGTACACCATGCGGATGCAGCTGTTTACTTCATCGCGCACCTGGTCTTCAGTACAGAAAATATGGGCGTCGTCCTGGGTAAAACCGCGTACGCGCATCAGGCCGTGCAACGCGCCTGACGGCTCGTTACGATGGCAGCTACCGAACTCAGCCATACGCAGCGGCAGGTCGCGATAGGATTTCAGGCCCTGGTTAAAAATCTGTACGTGGCCTGGGCAGTTCATTGGCTTGATGCAGTATTCACGGTTCTCAGAAGACGTCGTGAACATCGCATCTTTGTAGTTATCCCAGTGTCCCGTTTTTTCCCACAGCACACGGTCCATCATGAACGGACCTTTCACTTCCTGGTACTGGTACTCTTTAAGCTTAGAGCGAACAAACACTTCCAGCTCACGGAAGATAGTCCAGCCGTCGTTGTGCCAGAATACCATACCCGGGGCTTCTTCCTGCATGTGGTACAGGTCGAGCTGCTTACCAATTTTACGGTGGTCGCGCTTTGAGGCTTCTTCCAGGCGCTGCAGATAGGCTTTAAGCTCTTTCTTGTCTGCCCACGCGGTGCCATAAATACGCTGCAACATTTTATTGTTGCTGTCGCCACGCCAGTAAGCACCAGCGGTTTTCATAAGCTTAAAGTTATGGCAAAAGCGCATATTCGGCACGTGCGGACCACGGCACATGTCGATGTATTCTTCGTGGTGATACAGCCCCGGCTTGTCATCGTGGCTGATGTTTTCATCCAGAATGGCAACCTTATAGGTTTCGCCGCGGTCAACGAAAGCTTTACGCGCCTCTTCCCAGCTGACTTTCTTCTTGATGACGTCGTAATTTTTTTCCGCCAGCTCGTGCATCCGCTTTTCAAGCTGATCGATATCTTCCTGGGTCAGGGTGTGATCGAGGTCTACATCATAGTAAAAACCGTTGTCAATCACCGGCCCGATAGCCATTTTGGTTTTCGGCCACAGCTGTTTAATCGCGTGACCCAGCAGATGCGCACAGGAGTGGCGAATGATTTCCAGCCCCTCGGCATCTTTGGCAGTAATAATGGCAAGTGCTGCGTCCTGCTCAATCGGATCACAGGCATCAACCAGTTCACCGTTAACGCGCCCGGCAATGCAGGCCTTTCCAAGACCCGGACCGATGTCCAGCGCCACATCCATTGGGCTGACGGCATGGTCATAAGAACGCTGGCTACCATCAGGAAGAGTAATAACAGGCATTAAATAATCCTTATTTGCAGTGGTGAGCCACACGCAAGCTCACATACAAAGTGTGTCTGTAAAATAAATTGCGCTCCCGCTGCCGTCTCGCCAACAATCGCGAGTCAGGCCGTGAGACCGTTAACCTGCGCGCTCGTAAAACCGATACGCGCGATAACGGATGGTACCACTTCAGCGCCCCACTGTCGCCCCGCGTGACGACGAGATGTCACTTAATTTATCCGGAATAATGGCGGCAAATAAAAACGCCAGGCCGCACAGACCCGGCGTTACGCGTGTAGAGGAAAATAAGGAAGTTATGCCTGTGGTTTTGTGACTCGCGGGTTTGTTACCTGATGGGTCATGGATGATGAAACTGCCTTATTCCCCGTAACGTCCGGGATAGCGTCTATAGCCTTTACGCTCCCCTGCGTCGCAGGTTGCTCAGACTCAGCGGAAAAAATACCAAAAGAGATAGCCGAAAGCACCCTCCCCGCCGCCGTTGCTTTTACGCTTTTCATTGTCTTATTCTCTTTATATAAATGCCGCAAGCCCGATAGCTGCGTATATAAAGAATAGCTGTTTATGTTTTTTTACGCAGAATTGCCGGTATTTTTTGTTTCATTATTTAATACCGCACAAAATAATCCAGGAAAATATTAACGGCAGATCTATCTCACACACATGCGTCAAAAAGCCGGGATGAACCCGGCCTGAATAATTACATTTTATACCCTAACGTCACGGCGGTGCGGGTGTCGGTACGTTCTGGTGCATCCACAGGTGGATTTGAATTCCAGGTCACGTTATAGGCAACCTTTAAACCAAAATGCGCGTTGATTGCAACTTCAAGCGCTGATTCGGCGTTCAACGTGGTATCTTCAGTACCCAGCACTGACACACCCTGAGTAAATTTCGCGTTATCGGTGAACTGCCATGTCCAGGCACCCGATGCATAGCCCAGCGCCTGGGTCTTGTCCTGACCGTTAGTGTATTTGTCATAACGCACGCCAGGGCCGGCTTCAAGGCGCAGATAGTGTTCAGGCCCGTCCCACAGCTGGCGCCCGTAACCCGCCGTTAATACATCGCGCTGACGATAACCGTTATAACGATCCGTCAACCAGCTTGCCTGACCAAAAAGATAATTCGCATCCGTCAGGTTATAACGACTACGTCCACCTAACGCATATCGTTCCGAGGCGCGTTGGTCATCAGAAGAAGTGTTATTCGCCGTTCCCCACAGTGACCAGGCAGTCGCACTCCCATACCAGGTCAGCGTGGAGTCTGCCGTCAGCGATGAGCTACGCGTATTACCTGATTGCGCCAGGTAACCCGCATTGAGATTGCCTTCAAACGGCTTTTTGGCAACAGCCGGGTTATCCATCACGGTAAAAACTGAACTGTCTGCGGCTACATAAGGCGCAACACATGTCCCACTCATCAGTATAAAGAGTGCGGTTATTATCTTACGTTGCTTCATTTAAATACGTTATCCATACAACATAAAGAACGGCAATGTTCACAGACACACATCGCAGGTTCACAGGAAGATATATCCCAGAAGGAGGCGGATTATAAAAATCACCCATTAACATAGCAATGTGTTGATACCCTTTTTTTTAGAATAAGCACGTTACTGTAATGCGTTAATTATTATAAAGGCCGACAGACTTAATCATCATAATCCATTAAATCAGCGAGTTATTATAAATCACGCTGTTTTAAACAAACGCCACAACAGTAATAATGCAAAATACAGGGATATCTCTTATGTCCTTAAACCATCTGCCTATCCTGAGCGCCATGCTGTATTGTAGATAAAATCACCAGACAAGCTATGCTGAACATTCGCGATAGAAAAACTCAGGATAACAATGAGGTAAACCATGAGCAGTACCGATGTTACCCGCTATATGATTACTATCGACCATAAAGCTACCGGCCTTACTCCCGTCAATGAACTCAATAATGAAATGACGCGCGCCGGTTTTTCTCTCACCCTGACAGATGAAGACGGCAAGCTGCATGAACCCGGACCCGGCGTATGGACGCTGACCAGCACACTTAGCGCTCAGGAGGTTGAAGCACTGGCGCGCGGTCTGGGCAAACTGGCGCTGGGCGAAGAACCAGAGGTTCGCGTTCTCACCTTGGAAGAGTGGCGCAAAGAACAGTAATAATCCTAAAAAAATCAGCGCCTTTGGGGTGAAGTTGTGCGGCAGTTCCGGTTTTAACCCCGAACAATGTGCCATGATTTGGCCTGACAACGCGGGAGAAAATGATATGTGGCAAACCATCGATCGTTTATTGAGCGAGCAGTTGGGTGGCGGAGAATCAAGCCAGCGCATCGCATTGCCGGGCGGTGAAATCCACTCGGCCTGGCGGGCGCAGTTTAATGGACACAACATTTTCGTCAAAAGTGACACCCGGGACATGCTGCCCTGTTTTACCGCCGAAGCCGATCAGCTGGCACAGCTGGCGCGCAGCAACACCGTGCTGGTCCCAAAAGCCTTAGCCGTGGGGAGCACACGTGACGAAAGTTTCCTGGTACTGGAATATCTCGAACCACGTCCACTGGATGCGCATAACGCCTTCTTACTGGGTCAACAGCTGGCTCGCCTGCATCAGTGGAGTGACCAGCCACAATTTGGTCTCGACTTTGACAACCACATTTCTACCACGCCGCAACCTAATAGCTGGCAGCGCCGTTGGTCTACCTTCTTTTCAGAACAGCGCATCGGCTGGCAGCTTGAGTTAGCCGCCGAGAAAGGACTCTCTTTTGGCGATATCGACGGCATTGTTGATGCCATACAAAGCCGTCTTGCAAACCACCAGCCACAGCCCTCACTCCTGCACGGCGATTTGTGGTCTGGAAACTGCGCGCTGGGGCCAGAAGGTCCGTTCCTGTTTGATCCGGCCTGCTACTGGGGAGACCGGGAATGCGATCTGGCAATGCTACCGCTACATCCGGAACAACCGCCACAAATTTATGACGGCTATCAGTCCGTCACGCCACTACCTGAGGACTTCCCTGACAGGCAGCCCATATATCAACTCTATACCTTGCTTAACCGTGCCAGGCTTTTTGGCGGCGAACATATCGAGACGGCACAACGCACCCTGGACAAAATACTGGCAGTCTGAGTTCCATAGCAATACCGCCCTGCAATCACTGCGGGGCGGTGTATTTGTGCCTGAAATCAGAGAAAGCCAAGCAGATGAAAGAAGATGTAGCCGAGTATGATAAGCACCACCGGCAAAATATAAAGTGGAAAGATCTGCAGGAAAATCGTGTGGCGTGGCACGACCACGCGTGCATCCAGCTGCGCTTTGCTGAGGCCTTCTTCGCCTTTCGCCTTTTCCAGAATAAGTTGATCCTCCACGCCTTCACGCAAAAAGCGCGCCTGACGCGCCATACGCGCGCCACTGGATTGCAGCGCCATGCCAACAAAAATCAGAATATAAATAATCCAGAAACCGACATTCAGACTGGTATGGAAATTGGGCTGTGGAGAATTATGCCAGAACATATTGAGAAATGGTGTATTGAAACGCACCATTTCAATCATAACGTATACAAAATCCATCATCACCGCGTCGATACCCGGCTGCTTTTCGCTGCGCTGATACATGAATTTCAGCAATGAAATAAGCGTGGAAACCACCGCAGGTATAAAAATCACCCACCCGGCGACTCGTTTAAGTAGCGCAATGCGTCCCGCTTGTTGATACGTCATCTTTTCCCCTTGTTCAACTGACGCTTTCTCAAAGGGTTAAGTTTACCCTGTCCAGCCCGTTTTCGCCTGACTTTCGCCGTAAAGACAGCTGAATACGCTAGTCAGCGGCGTAGTTTCACGCTATTGATAGAGTTGTCACTTCATTTGCATAACGGGAGTCATTACTGATGTCAGAGCAGCGCCAGATACTTGCCGCAATATTTGATATGGATGGATTATTAATTGATTCTGAACCGCTCTGGGATCGCGCAGAGCTCGACGTGCTGGCCTCTGTCGGTGTGGATATCACACGACGAAATGAACTGCCGGACCCACTGGGCTTGCGTATTGACCTGGTAGTGGACCTGTGGTTTGAGCGTCAGCCCTGGAACGGACCCAGCAAAGCCGAGGTCACCGACCGTATTATTACTCGCGCCATTTCTCTGGTTGAAGAAGAACGCCCATTACTACCTGGCGTTAAAGACGCTGTCGCGCTATGTAAATCACACGGGTTACAGGTTGGGTTGGCCTCCGCGTCGCCGCTGCGCATGCTGGAGCGCGTACTGACAATGTTTGAGCTGCGTGAACAGTTTGACACGCTCGCCTCAGCTGAAAACCTGCCCTACAGCAAGCCCCATCCTCAGGTGTATCTCAACGCAGCCGCTCAACTTAGCGTCTCGCCATTGTGCTGCGTGGCGTTTGAGGACTCCGTGAATGGCATGATTGCCACAAAAGCCGCACGTATGCGCTCGATAGTGGTGCCTGCCATTGAAAACCGCCATGATCCTCGCTGGGCACTGGCAGATGAAAAGCTCGCCACACTCAGCGAACTGAATACACGTCACCTCGGCGTGTAAAAGACAACGTCGCCGGGAGCAGACAACGCATCCCGGTGATTATCGTTTTTCTTAACGATGTTTTACCACCTCCCTGCTTTGTCGCAGGCCACATAGATACCCGCCTAACTCAGGCCTGGCATCATAATGAATCCATAATAATGCCATTGCAGCAAGTGTCAGAACACCTCGTGCAATCTGGGCGCTGCGGTCAGTGTAAAGTAAGTATGGCATCAGCCGGTATCAGCCACTGCTAATGATAATGGGCAGCAACGAATTCGTATTTGCATGATGCAACGGCAGAGATAAAGAGTTACAACGTCACCCTTTCTTCTGCTGTATAAAAACCCTATACTGGATGTATTGACAGTTATTCTGGATTGCATCATGACGGCGGAAGGCCATCTGCTCTTTTCCATCGCCTGTGCGGTATTTGCAAAAAATGCTGAACTCACGCCAGTGCTGGCCCAGGGTGACTGGTGGCATATTGTACCTGCAGCTGTACTTACCTGCCTGCTGCCGGATATTGACCACCCTAAATCGTTTCTCGGCCAGCGTATTCCGTGGATATCGCGCCCGGTCGCGCGCATGTTTGGTCACCGTGGTTTCACCCACAGTCTGTTAGCGGTATTTGCCGGGCTGACGCTCTTCTACCTGAAAATTCCCGACAGCTGGCTGGTCCCTGCCGATGCAATTCAGGGGATGGTGCTGGGTTATCTGAGCCATATCCTGGCCGATATGCTGACCCCCGCAGGCGTACCACTGTTGTGGCCCTGTCGCTGGCGCTTTCGTTTTCCGGTAGTGACCACGCAAAACGGCAACCACCTCGAGCGTATGGTGTGTATGGCTTTCTTTATTCTTGCGCTGTGGATGCCGCAAAATGTGCAAAAAAATGATGCTGTACGCTGGTCCAGCGAAGCCATTTCACTGCTTCAGCACAGCTTTGAACGCTTTATTGATAACCAACGCTAGCCAAAAAAACCGCCTTTATATCAAAAAACATATAACCAATTACGTTTGAATATAAACGCCATTGCGTGGGTTCTGATACCCTTGCGCCCATAAAGGCTGCTGAATCGAGCAGACCTGATAAAAATGCTCAGGAGATACGGAATGAATTTTCCACTCATTGCGAACATTGTTGTGTTCGTTCTTTTACTACTGGGACTGGCGCAAATGCGCCACCGCCTATGGAGTCTGGCAAGAAAAGTACTGGTTGGTCTTGGCGTCGGCGTCGTTTTTGGCCTGGCATTGCAGCTTATTTATGGTGCCGACAATCCAGTTCTGAAAGCATCTATCTCCTGGTTTAACATTGTCGGTAACGGTTACGTACAGCTGTTGCAAATGATTGTCATGCCGCTGGTATTTGCCTGTATTCTTAATGCCGTCGCGCGCCTGCACAATGCATCTTCATTGGGCAAAATTAGCGTGCTGACCATCGGGACTCTGCTGTTTACCACCCTTATTGCAGCACTAGTCGGGGTACTGGTCACCAACATGTTTGGTCTGACTGCTGAAGGACTGGTTCAGGGCAGCGCAGAAACTGCGCGCCTGAACGCCATTGAGTCGAACTACGCAGGCAAAGTTGCTTCTCTCTCCGTACCGCAACTCATTTTGTCGTTTATCCCGAAAAACCCGTTTGCCGATCTGACGGGTGCCAACCCAACCTCTATTATCAGCGTGGTGATTTTTGCTGCCTTCCTTGGCGTGGCGGCACTGAAGCTACTCAAAGAAGATGCGCCAAAAGGCGAACGCGTACTGGCCGCTATCGATACGCTGCAAAGTTGGGTGATGAAACTGGTGCGTCTGGTGATGCTGCTTACACCGTACGGTGTGCTGGCACTGATGACGAAAGTCGTTGCAGGTTCAAACCTGCAGGACATCATTAAGCTTGGCAGTTTCGTCGTTGCCTCTTATCTCGGCCTTGCCATTATGTTTGTGGTACATGCGCTGTTACTGGCAATCACTGGCGTCAGCCCGCTCAAATATTTCCGCAAGGTCTGGCCCGTGCTGACGTTTGCTTTTACTAGCCGTTCCAGCGCAGCCAGCATTCCGCTTAATGTTGAAGCGCAAACCCGTCGCCTGGGCATACCAGAATCCATTGCCAGCTTCTCGGCTTCATTTGGTGCCACTATCGGTCAGAATGGTTGTGCCGGTCTGTATCCGGCAATGCTGGCCGTTATGGTCGCGCCCACGGTCGGTATCAATCCACTTGACCCGATATGGATTGCTACTCTGGTGGGGTTAGTCACAATAAGCTCTGCGGGTGTGGCAGGCGTTGGCGGCGGTGCGACCTTTGCTGCCCTGATTGTTCTGCCTGCGATGGGCCTGCCTGTCACGCTGGTTGCGCTGCTGATTTCCGTTGAGCCGCTGATTGATATGGGCCGTACTGCCCTGAATGTCAGTGGTTCGATGACTGCTGGCACCATCACCAGCCAGTTACTGCGCCAGACCGATAAGGACATTTTGAACAGCGAAGAAGAAGCCGAACTGGCGCATCGTTAAATGTTCACTGCGTAACAGGGGCGCCCACGGGCGCCCTTTTTATTGCCACTGGTGGCACAACAAATATTGTGGAGCAATAAAACAGGCAGATTCAGGCGGACGGCGCAATTTTAAGACATTTCCAGAAAAGAGAATTCCTGACTGACCCGCCACGCGTGCTGACCACGACAAACAGCACAGGTAAAAAGCCCCAGAAATCCACTGCCACGGGGAGAGTTGCAATGTTGGGGGAGAGAAAGGCTGGACTGTCAGACCTCTTCATCCTGACGAACCTGATCGGCCCAGCGCTGTGCCGCCTGTGGCATATCAAACGCTGGCGAGCGGCAAAATGCATCGCCCACCAGCACAAATGCTACGAACTTGCCGCGCAGTTGCCAAACATCCCGATACTCGTCCAGCCGACGCGCGTGGTCCGGCGGTGCAGGCTCCACACGTGGGGTATAGCTGATTATCTGTCGGTTTTGTTGACGTAGAGGTTTCATAAGTACGGCTTGTCGATTTATTCCTGACGGGCGAAAACAAATAATAGCGGATTTGCACTGTGCCCGTCGCGCATACCGTGCGTTAAACGGAGGCTTTACTGCCCGTATCAGGCACTTCCCTATGCATGTTCTATAGTTAGAGGGTTTTTTTACCACGTGAACAAGACGTAACAACGACCAGATTTCAGTTATGAAAATAAGGAGACGAGTTCAATGTCGATACACAACAAATACCCTCATACCGCCCCGGTTACCGACGCCCGTGAATCTCAGCCAGGCCTCGATTCTCTTGCCCCTGCAGATAACTCTCACCGCCCAGAGCCAAAGCCCAGCGCACCGGGTGAACAACCCACCGCGCCTGGCAGCCTGAAAGCGCCAGATACCCACTCAGAGAAACTGGATGCGCTGGAATCATTTCGTAAAGGCAGCGAGAACTTCCCACTGACAACCAACCAGGGGACACGCATCGCTGATGACCAGAACTCTCTGCGCGCCGGTACGCGCGGGCCTACGTTGCTGGAAGATTTTATCCTGCGAGAGAAAATCACCCACTTCGACCATGAGCGTATTCCCGAGCGTATCGTACACGCCCGAGGTTCGGCAGCGCATGGGGTATTTCGTCCTTACAAAAGTCTGGCTGATATTACTAAAGCCTCATTTCTGGCAGACCCCAACAAAGAAACGCCCGTTTTTGTACGCTTTTCTACTGTTCAGGGAGGCGCCGGTTCAGCCGATACGGTGCGAGATATTCGCGGCTTTGCGACCAAATTCTACACCGATGAAGGCATCTTCGACCTGGTTGGCAACAATACCCCTATTTTCTTCTTGCAGGATGCAATGAAGTTCCCGGATTTCGTCCATGCGGTAAAACCGGAACCACACTGGGCTATTCCGCAGGGTGCCAGCGCGCACGACACATTCTGGGACTATATCTCGCTGCAGCCAGAAACGCTGCATAACGTGATGTGGGCCATGTCTGACCGCGGCCTTCCTCGCAGCTACCGCACTATGGAAGGGTTTGGTATTCATACTTTTCGCCTGATTAACGCCCAGGGAAAAGCCACGTTCGTACGCTTTCACTGGAAACCGACGGCAGGTAAAGCCTCACTCCTTTGGGATGAATCGCAAAAACTCACCGGTCGGGATCCGGACTTTCACCGCCGCGATCTGTGGGAAGCCATTGAGGCCGGAGATTACCCGGAATTTGAGCTGGGGCTGCAGCTCATCCCGGAAGAAGACGAGTTTGCATTTGATTTCGACCTTCTTGACCCAACCAAACTGATCCCTGAAGAGCTGGTGCCAGTACAACTGGTAGGCAAAATGACCCTCAACCGCAACCCGGATAACTTCTTTGCTGAAAACGAACAAGTGGCGTTTCACCCGGGTCATATCGTGCCGGGGCTGGACTTCACTAACGATCCATTGTTACAGGGGCGTCTTTTTTCCTATACCGACACTCAAATCAGTCGCCTGGGTGGACCAAACTTTCACGAAATCCCGATTAATCGCCCCACCTGTCCTTATCACAACTTCCAGCGCGATGGCATGCACCGGATGGATATTGAGACCAACCCCGCGAACTATGAACCCAACTCCATCAACGACAACTGGCCAAGAGAAACACCGCCAGGGCCACAACGTGGTGGCTTTGAGTCGTATCAGGAACGCATGGATGGGCATAAAGTGCGCGAGCGCAGTCCCTCTTTCTCGGAATATTATGCGCAACCCCGTCTGTTCTGGCTTAGCCAGACACCAGTAGAGCAGCAGCACATTATTGATGCCTTCAGCTTTGAACTCAGTAAAGTGGTACGCACCTATATCCGCGAACGGGTTGTTGACGAACTGACACGTATTGATAACCAACTTGCTCAGTGTGTGGCGAAGAATCTGGGTATTGAACTGACGGACGAGCAACTTAACCGAGCGCCTCCTGAGGACGTTAACGGCCTGAAAAAAGATGCGTCCCTGAGTCTGTACGCCATACCGAGTGGCAACGTAAAAGGTCGCGTGGTGGCGGTATTACTTAATGATAACGTTCGTTCGGCAGATCTACTGGGGGTGCTTAAAGAGCTAAAAGCAGCAGGTGTGCATGCGAAGCTGCTTTACAGCCGAATGGGCGAAATCACGGCCGATGATGGTTCGTGCATTAAAGCAATGGGTACCTTCAGTAACACACCGTCAGTTACCGTCGATGCGGTCATCGTCCCCTGCGGCGATATCGCCTCAATTATCGATAACGGTGATGCCGTCTATTATTTACTCGAAGCATGGAAGCACCTTAAAGTTATCGGACTGCTAGGCGACGCGCGCCAGTTCCGCAGCAAACTGGCAGCAGTCAGCGCTACCGATGCGGGACTTATCGAAGCTGATAATACCAGTGGCAGCTTTGTTGATGACTTTTTGCAACAGCTCGCCGCACACCGCGTGTGGGCGCGTGAAGGAAAGACAGGTAGTGTGCCAGCCTGATGGCTCATCGACTCAGCAAAACCGGCCTCCTGCGCCGGTTTTTTTATGTCTTTTCATCAAACGTGGTGCGTGTTTACGATATCACCGGGTGTTCCCGATATACTCATCAGGCAATGGATAACACAATACCTCAAGGAAATCCGATGAAAAAAATGACGTTATGTACTGCTATGCTCGCCCTTCTTCTTGCAGGCTGTGACGGGCAAAACGCCACTGACAGTACGCCTGTCGGCAATTTCTCCGCTAAACAAGAAACGCTCTCTTCTGCCAGTGCTGCAGATATCAAATCCGACCTGGATGAGCTTAATAACATCATCAACAGCGCAAACAGCGAAGCCATCAGCATGCGTGATGAGCTGATGAAGGCAAACAGTAACAACGATAAAAATGCAGCGACGGCAGTACTTAAGCGATCGCAGAACCTGCAGGAGAGCACCAATGCTAAACTTATCGCACTTACCCTGAAAAGCCAGGAGGTTCAGGGACTGCGCCTGAAAATTGTAGAAGGCAATATGAAGGCAATTGCAATGGCAAAAATTGCCAGCAAAGACATGCTCTCCGAAGCCGACAGAAAAGAACTCAGCGCATTGGGCAAGCAATCTGTCGCTTTACAGATGCAGGCAGGAACACAGCTTAATGAACTAAACCGCCAGTACAGCAAGTGATTCACCTGCCATAAATAAGCCAAACCTTTAACAGGAACCTGAAAAGTCCCCTTCCAGCGGGTTCCTGTCTTTTGCTCTCTGAGAGCAAGATGGGCCGGTATTTACCCAGTAGCGTAATAATGGCCTGATATCACCTACCGTCGTCTGAAATTAGCCTAAACGCACTTAAAAGCACCAAAAAATAATAGTTCCTTCCTGAAAGGCGTCTTACCTGCTTTCGCAGTCATACAGGAATACGTCCCACCACAGGGTGTTTATTACCGCCTTTTGGATACAAAACCAGCCAGAATAAAAT
>CBIFVZ010000094.1:0-12972 GCA_966185765.1 uncultured Enterobacteriaceae bacterium
ACGGTAGCTCATGGTGCTGCCGTCGCTGGTCAGGTAGTAACTGTTGATACCCTTCGTCGCCTCCACCATCTGGAAGGATTCGTTGGCCGGCATCACCGGTCCCCAGGAAACCTGCAGGAAGTGGGTAATCAGGGTTTCGATATGCTGCAACGTACGCTCGCGCGGCGGCGGCGTGGTCAGCGGATGATCGGCTTTAAACGGACCTTCCGGCATGTTGTTCAGGCATTGCTCAAGAATACGCAGACTCTGGCGCAGCTCCTCAACCTTGAGCATCACGCGGGTGTAGCAATCGCTGACGCCACCGCCGACCGGGACTTCAAAGTCAAAGTTTTCATAACCGGAGTAAGGACGCACTTTACGCACGTCAAAATCAATGCCGGTAGCGCGCAGTGCCGCACCGGTACAGCCCCAGTCCAGCGCTTCTTTCTTGCCATAGGCGGCCACACCCTGTGAACGACCTTTCAGGATGGTATTACGCAGTGCCGCTTTCTCATAGGAATCAAGACGCTTAGGCATCCAGTCAAGGAAGTCACGCAGCAGGCGATCCCAGCCTTTAGGCAGGTCGTGTGCGACACCGCCAATACGGAACCACGCCGGGTGCATACGAAAACCGGTAATGGCTTCTACCACATCGTAGACTTTCTGGCGGTCGGTAAAGGCAAAGAACACCGGTGTCATCGCACCGACGTCCTGGATAAAGGTGGAGATATACAGCAGGTGGCTGTTGATGCGGAACAGCTCAGAGAGCATGACACGAATCACGTTAACCCTGTCCGGCACGGTGATGCCCGCCAGCTTCTCAACCGCCAGCACATACGGCATTTCGTTAACGCAGCCGCCGAGGTATTCAATACGATCGGTATACGGGATGTAGCTGTGCCAGGACTGACGCTCGCCCATCTTTTCCGCACCGCGGTGGTGATAGCCGATGTCCGGGACACAGTCGACAATCTCTTCGCCATCAAGCTGGAGGATTATACGGAAAGCACCGTGAGAAGACGGGTGGTTTGGCCCCAGGTTCAGGAACATGAAATCTTCGTTTTCATTGCCGCGCTTCATGCCCCAGTCTTCGGGCTTGAAGGTCAGTGCTTCCATCTCCAGATCTTCTTTCTGTTTGGTCAACTCAAACGGATCGAATTCGGTGGCGCGTGCGGGATAATCCTTACGCAGCGGGTGCCCTTCCCATGTCGGCGGCATTAAAAGGCGCGTCAGGTGCGGGTGACCATTGAAGGTGATGCCAAACATTTCCCAGGTTTCGCGCTCATACCAGTTGGCGTTGGGGAAAAGTTTAATGAAAGTCGGCACATTCAGATCATTTTCTGACAGCGCCACCTTCAGCATGATATCGCGATTGCGATCGATGGAAATCAGATGATAGAAAACGGAAAAATCCGCTGCAGGCAAGCCTTCGCGGTGAGTGCGCAGTCGTTCATCCATGCCATGCAGGTCAAAAAGCATGACATACGGTTTAGGCAGTTTCTTGAGGAAATCGCCAACTTCAAGAAGTTGCTCTCTTTTAACCCACACTACCGGAACACCGGTACGGGTAGCCTGAACGGTAAAGGCATCCGGCCCAAAGCGGTTACGCAGTTCGCCGATTACCGGATCATCCAGGTGATCGCGGGTTTGCCAGACGGGCTGGGCAGCTTCATGCGCGGTTAAATCGGTCATATTGTTCACCATTGCAAATGGTTCTATGGTGACTGCCGCTTGCGGACTCGCGCTGTAATTAATTGATATGCGAGTTCAGGTTCCGCTCAGGCAGACACCCGTTAAATTTCGTCTGGTGTACGCAGATTCGTAACAGCAATACGTTCGCCGCGCTTACGCTCGCGTTCTGACTGCATGTTGGCGCGGTACACGCCCTGATCGCCGACGACCCAGGAGAGAGGGCGGCGCTCTTTACCAATGGATTCCTGTAGCAGCATCAGCGCCTGCATGTAGGCTTCTGGACGCGGCGGACAGCCTGGGATATACACATCAACCGGCAGGAATTTATCAACACCCTGCACAACCGAGTAAATATCGTACATACCGCCCGAGTTAGCACAGGCTCCCATAGAAATTACCCATTTCGGCTCCAGCATCTGGTCATACAGGCGCTGAATGACCGGGGCCATTTTGGTAAAGCAGGTCCCCGCCACAACCATAAAGTCAGCCTGACGTGGTGAAGCACGCAACACTTCTGCACCGAAACGTGCCACGTCGTGAACAGCGGTGAACGATGTCACCATTTCCACGTAGCAGCAGGACAGCCCAAAGTTATAGGGCCACAGGGAGTTTTTACGCCCCCAGTTCACCATGTCATGCACGGCGTGCTCAAGCTTGCCCATGTACACGCTACGGTGCACATGCTGCTCAAGCGGGTCGGTTACAATCTCCTGCTTTTGCAGGGGATAACGGTCGTTCTCACCGTTGGGATCTATGCGGGTGAGCGTATAGTCCATCTTATTGCCTCGCGATTAGCGTTGACGGTTAGTGTAACTGTCGGTTTCCGGGTTCATATGCTCGCGACGGGAACGCGAAGGCGTCCAGTCCAGCGCGCCAATGCGCACGAGATACACCAGACCGGCCAGCAGCACTAAAATGAAAATTGCAGCCTCGGCGAACCCTACCCAGCCGCTTTCGCGAATAGAGGTTGCCCATGCGTAAAGGTAGAGTGCTTCCACATCAAAGATGACGAAGAACATCGCTACCAGATAGAACTTGGCCGAGAGGCGTAACCGCGCGGAGCCGACTGAGTCGATACCGGATTCGAAAGGTGTGTTCTTGTGCCTGGCGCGAGCGCGTCCACCAAGGAACCACGCCCCGACCAGCATCATGCAACACAGGCCAATGGCAACAATAAGAAAGACAGCAAACGCCCAATGGTGAGCGATGACTTCAGTGGATGTCGACATACTCATTGCTTACTCATCAAAAGCGGCGCTAATACCTCTACCTGTTCCGGCAGTTGAACGCCACATCGATTCACGGGGAGGAATAAAAAACCCTAAAAATATCTACCAGAAAAATCGTTAAGGCAGCAGATCACGACGGTTTTTTACCCCTTTCTATAACCTTTTGTCAACTTTAACAAAAGTAACCACACATTAATTCACATGAACTCAATTTCATTAACATAACATGCCTTATTAACCACCTCCTGGCAGCGTAGGGGGATAAATGTCGGTGTTGAATCGAGTCCGTAACAGCGCGGAAAGGGTATTGCAGCCTCTATTCTGGCAGGAAATGCTGCGCATTCCTCCCCCTTACACCGGGTATTTTCTTGATCTAAGACACGCTTTTGTTAATTCATATAAAAAAGAGGCAACAATGTTATGCGTTTTTTAACATTGACAACCCATACGAATTCGTACAGCAACATAGTCTGCCCATCAAAAGCAGTGCTTTTATCACGCTGAGAAATAAGGGAATTATAAGAGGAAAAAAAAGGAAAAGAAGAGGATGATGAAAAAACGAGCTTTGAAGCGCACAAAACGCACAGAAAGCTCGTTCAGGGGGTTTACAAAATGTTACGACTTAATCACAGCGGGTACTGCAAATTAATCGCTTGCACCTACTGATGTCAGCGTCCCCTCAGCAGAGACACTATACACATTCCACGGGTTGAGGTCGTTCTCAACAGCGCGGAACACCGCTTCTGCCAACTCGTTTTTAGAATCCGAGTTGCGGCACAGCAGGTATTCCGTTTCGGGCAAGACAGGCAGGCCGTCCGACAGACCCAGCACGCGCAGTTCTGGTCCCATCATCTCAACAGGACGCGCGGTCACACCAAGCCCTGCTTTGACTGCCGCTTTCACCGCCGACAACGTTGAGGCTACATAGGAAATACGCCAGGCAATTCCAACGGCATTGAGGTGTTCAACCATCATTTCGCGGTACGGGCTTGGCTCTTCAAGCAGCACTAACGGCACTGGCTCACCTTTCTGGAAAACGTAGTCAGCAGAGCAGAACCAAAGTGTGGGAGAGGTACGCAATGTCAGCCAGTCACCCTGTTCAGGGCGAGTTGTCGTGAGCACCAGATCGTTTTTCTCATCAACCAGCATTTCAGTGAAGCCAGGACTACGCTTTACGCGCACATCCAGCGCCACTTTAGGCCAGGTAGAACTGATCCGGTTTAGTAAAAAAGGAAGGATGGTATCAGAACATTCATCAGTGGCACCGAGAGCCAGCACCCCCTGTAGATCGTTAAACATCACTGAACTGCATGCTTCGTCGTTGAAGCGCAAAATTTTCCTGGCGTAACCCAGCAGCTGAATACCGTGTTCTGTCAAAAGCTTATTGCGGCCGTGGCGCGCAAAGAGTTCTTTACCTACCAGTTGTTCAAGTCGCTGCATCTGTTGGCTTACGGCAGACTGCGTCCTGCAGACAGCAGCAGCAGCCGCGGCAAAGGTATTCAGATCAGCGACTGCAACAAAGGTTCTCAGCAGATCGAGGTCAAGATTAAGTATTGGACGATTCGCGTTTATCATAATTTTTCACTAGTAGGTGTGCTCTTTTGGAGCTGCCCTGGTTCAATATCTATGTGTAATCAAAGAGATAAAACAATCCCTTTCGAATCATGTGTTCAGTCATCATGCGACAGGTAGTCCTGTCTTTATTATTGATATATCCATTACCGTCGATGAACATAAATGATGACTGCTAACTGCCGCTATTATGTCGACTCCTGCAACATACAAACTTTTGACCTGACATACTAGTCCAGATAATTAAACCCGGGTAATTTTTGTCAGTTTTCGTCGCGAAATAACATTATATATTGGCTGGCGCATTTTTATCGTAAAGCAGAGTTTAACAATGGCATTATCATGTGGCACAAGGTGTTGGCACTGGAATCCGACGTTATCGCCTCACCGCTGTCCTGGCGAAAGTGCGATCTCTCACGCTCAACATCCTACCGCAGGCACACTTTCTTTATAAGTCCATTTGCGATTTATCTCATGCTAACTGGGCTTATATGCCCGAAAATTCAGAATATTAAGAAAACCTATAATCACTACTATTAACGGTTTAATAAAAAAATTTACTGACTTTTTTAACGCTTCTGAATAACTGTTCTTTATGCATTACCTCACGCTTTGTCAGATGGGCGGGTTGAAGTTTTTACCATAGAAAATATTACCCGTCCTTAAGATTATGACGTTTCTGCCAACTCTTACCAGAATTACTTTGGCGGGCGTATTATCCCATTTTTGCGCAGCAACGTGCTGAATACGCTCATCACCACGCAAAAAAACAACTATTTATCAGTTAATTATAAAAACCCAGCATTCCTGAATTCCTGCTCAGGAAAATCTGGGCGAATCCTCTGATTTTATTCGATTAACGATATCATACTTCAAAATACCCGGCGGTAAGGTTACATTGGCGGATGCGCTGCTTCCACGGCGGGAAGCCGGTATCACTATGTAAGGTTACATCCATGTCTCCCATCGAAAAATCGAGCAAACTAGATAACGTCTGTTACGACATCCGCGGCCCGGTGTTAAAAGAGGCCAAACGCCTTGAAGAAGAAGGCAACAAAGTCCTTAAGCTTAACATTGGCAACCCGGCCCCTTTCGGTTTTGAGGCGCCGGATGAAATTCTGGTGGATGTCATCCGTAACCTGCCCACTGCACAGGGTTACTGTGACTCAAAGGGCCTTTACTCGGCGCGCAAGGCCATCATGCAACATTATCAGCAGCGGGAAATGCTGGATGTAACGGTGGAAGACATTTATATCGGTAATGGCGTTTCCGAGCTTATCGTGCAGTCCATGCAAGCCCTGCTCAACAGCGGTGACGAAATGCTGGTGCCCGCCCCGGATTATCCGTTGTGGACTGCCGCAGTGTCGCTCTCCAGTGGTAAAGCAGTACACTATTTGTGCGATGAATCTTCTGACTGGTTTCCTGACCTGGATGATATCCGTGCCAAAATCACGCCGCGTACTCGTGGTATTGTCATCATCAATCCGAATAACCCTACCGGCGCAGTGTATTCCAAAGCACTGTTGATGGAGATTGTGGAAATCGCCCGTCAGAATGATCTCATCATCTTCGCCGATGAAATTTACGACAAAATTCTTTATGACGACGCTGAGCACCACTCCATCGCCGCACTGGCGCCGGATCTGCTGACCGTGACGTTTAACGGCCTGTCCAAAACCTACCGCGTCGCAGGTTTTCGCCAGGGATGGATGGTGTTAAACGGCCCGAAAAAGCACGCAAAAGGTTATATTGAAGGGCTGGAAATGCTGGCATCCATGCGACTTTGCGCTAACGTGCCCGCCCAACACGCTATCCAGACAGCACTGGGTGGTTATCAGAGCATCAGTGAGTTCATCACGCCTGGCGGACGTCTGTATGAGCAACGTAACCGCGCCTGGGAGCTGATTAATGAAATTCCCGGCGTAAGCTGCGTGAAGCCGCGCGGTGCCCTGTATATGTTCCCGCGTATTGATGCCAAAAAATTCAACCTTCACGACGACCAGAAGATGGTCCTTGATTTCCTGTTGCAGGAAAAAGTGCTGCTGGTGCAGGGTAGCGCGTTTAACTGGCCGTGGCCGGATCACGTACGTATCGTCACGCTACCGCGCGAAGACGAGCTGGAAATGGCTATCAGCAAGTTTGGTCGCTTCCTGTCTGGATACCATCAGTAACCCTCAGCCAGGGCAGGCATTGCATCCTGCCTACCCTGGTCGCAAAATGCATTATCCTTCGCCTTAAGGGCGCGATGATACCGCCCTGCTCCTTTGCCGCACGGGAAATAGCCATGAACCAGAGCCATTTTTTTGCCCACCTGTCACGTCTTAAACTGATTAACCGCTGGCCGCTAATGCGCAACGTACGTACCGAGAATGTCTCTGAGCATAGTTTGCAGGTAGCGATGGTGGCACATGCACTGGCAGTGATTAAGAACCGCAAATTTGGCGGCCAGGTTAATGCCGAACGGGTGGCGCTACTGGCGCTGTACCACGACGCCAGCGAAGTACTGACAGGGGATCTACCCACGCCGGTAAAATACTTCAACACGCAGATTGCCCATGAGTACAAAGCCATTGAAAAAATTGCGCAGCGCAAACTTATTGATATGGTGCCGGAGGATTTACGCGATATCTTTGAACCGCTAATCGATGAGCAGCAATACAGTGAGGACGAAAAATCGGTCGTGAAACAGGCCGATGCGCTGTGTGCTTATCTGAAATGTCTGGAAGAGCTATCAGCAGGCAACAATGAGTTTGTGCTGGCAAAAAGCCGCCTGGAAAAAACGCTGGCCGACCGACACAGTGACGAAATGGACTACTTCATGCAGGTATTTGTACCGAGCTTTCATTTGTCACTTGATGAAATAAGTCAGGACTCACCGCTGTGAACTCCCTGGCAGGACTGCTTTTCTTCTCACCTCCTGAATAACATAACAACCGGCCAAAAGGCCGGTTGTTATGTCACATTCTGGTACGTCAATACGCCATGCCCGAAGAGTACTCAGAACGGAAACAGCACGGGAATGAACAACACGCAGACCACCATTACAATTACCGTGAACGGCACGCCAATTTTAACAAAATCACTGAAGCGATAATTCCCCGGTCCCAGCACCAGCGTATTAACCGGTGAGGATACCGGCGTCATAAATGCCGCGGACGCTGCCATTGCCACTACCATCGCAAATGGATAAGGCGACACCGCCATTGATTTAGCCGCCGCCAGCGCAATGGGGGCCATGAGCACGGCCGTTGCAGTATTGGAAATAAACAGTCCAATCGTTGCACACATCACAAACAGACATACCAACATCAGGTGCGGGCCATAGCCGCCGCCTAACTCCAGTAGCCCTTTTACTATCAGGTCCACGCCACCGGTTTTTTGCAGTGCCTGTGCAAACGGCATCATGCCAACAATGAGGATAATGCTCGGCCAGTGGATTGACTTCCAGGCACTCTCAGCATCAATACAGCGGAACTTGCCCATCAACAGGCAGGCAATAATAGCGGCGATGGGATTGGGAATTTCGTCGGTTAGCATCAGCGCTACCATCAGCGCCAGACAGAATATCGCGTGCGGTGCCTGCGTGTGCGCTGGCGACGCGTCCTGCTCTTCTACCGGCAGATTCAGCACCACAAAGTCGCGGCTTTGCAGGCCAAGTTGGCGAATCTGTTTCCAGTTCCCCACCACCAGCAAGATATCACCCAACTGCAGCGACTCATCCACAAGTGCACCTTCCAGCGCGCTACCGTTACGCTTAATACCGACCACGTTCAGGCCGTAACGACTACGAAATCCAATATCGCGTACCGTTTGCCCAAGCAGTGCAGATTCCGGCACCATCGATACTTCAGCCATCCCCACATCCAGCGCCTGCTCAGAAAAATACTCGCCGCGCAGCACCATTGGCTCCAGCATCTGCTCGCCGCAAAACTCGCGCAGATCAACGTCTGAAGCAGACATGTCAATCAGCAGTACGTCACGCACCCGCAACTCTGTGCCGCCCGTCGCGTTAACGATGACTTTGCGAAAACGCCGCCAGCGCTCAAGGCCTATCACGTTCGCACCGTAGCTCTCGCGCAGCTTCAAATCGTCAAGGCGCCGCCCAATCAGTGGTGATCCCGGACGAATAGCCAGGCGGCGCGCCCGCCCGGTCAGCCGATACTCTTTAATTAGCTCGCGAAAAGTACGGCGCTTCCACTGCTCTTTACCTTCTTCATTTTTTTCGCCCCTGAGCGCAAAGCGCATGATAAGCATGTAGCCAATACCCAGCAGCAGAACCACAAGGCCGATGGGCGTGACGCTAAAAAATGAAAAACCCGGCAAGCCTTCACGCACCAGTTCACTGTTAACGACCAGGTTTGGCGGCGTCGCTACCAACGTCATCATGCCACTGATAAGCCCGGCAAAGCTCAGCGGCATCATCAGACGTGAAGGTGAAATCTTCATCCGCATGGAAACACTCAACACCACCGGAATAAAAATCGCCACCACGCCGGTTGAACTCATGAATGCCCCCAGCCCGGCAACGGTCAGCATCAACAGGACCAGCATCTTTATCTCGCTGCTGCCTGCCATCTGTACCAGCCAGGCCCCCATGCGAGTGGCTACCCCTGTGCGCACCAGACCATCGCCAATGATAAACAGTGCAGCGATAAGAATAACGTTGGGATCGCTGAAACCAGAAAACGCTTCTCCGAGCGTCAGTGTCCCGCTCAGAACAAACGCGACAATAACCAATAAAGCGACGGCATCCATACGAATTTTGCCCGTCGCAAACATCACTATTGCACCGGCAAGCAGGATAAGGACCCAAATGAGTTCACTGTTCACAACCGATCCTTGTAAGGCGTTGAAGAAAGACGAAAATCATGCCATAAAAAAGCCCCGACAATGCGGGGCTAAATCATTAATCAGCACGTATCTGCACGCGGGCGTCGGGAAGTTTGCTTACGGTGAGCGCTTCCAGCGTGTTGAGCACCATATTCACCTCACTAAGACACGGCGTTTTTGCTGGTGCATTCACCGCAATAACCTGGCAACCAGCTGCCAGGCCTGACTCAATGCCAGCCGGAGCATCTTCCACCACCACGCATTGTGCAGGCGCAATACCCAGCAGCTCTGCTCCCAGCAGGTAGGCATCCGGCTGCGGTTTACCGCGTGCTACACGCTCGGCAGTAACCATCACTTTCGGCTCCGGCAGCCCGGTTACGCGTCGGCGGGCATCGGCCACCGGCATTGACCCGGAGGTCACTATCGCCCACGGTATACCGCTCGCATTGAGGTGATTGAGTAACGCCAGCGCGCCGGGTAGCGCAACGATACCAACAGTGTCCTCAGCCTCAAGCTTTTCGAGCGCACGAAATTCTCGCTGAATCTCGTCCTGCGTTGCTCCAGGCATAAAGTGGCGTAGTGAAGTTATCGCCTGTTTGCCGTGAATAAACCCCAGCACCTCCTGATGCGATAAACCGAAACGGTCGGCCCACTGGCACCACGCACGCTCAACCACCGCCAGCGAATCCACCAGCGTACCGTCCAGATCGAACAGAAAACCGCTACACTCCAGCACGCAACCTCCGCATCAGGCGTTAATGATTTGGGTGATTTCGTTGGCGCTCAGGTGATACTGGCGCGGGCAACCGTGCCAGATTTTCAGCATGCGCTGGTATTTCTCCCACATTGGCGTCTGAGCGTTAAAGCCGTGCGTACCGGCATCAAAGTGCGTATAGCGCCCTTCTGTGTTCACCATAAAACGGACATAGCTCAGCATGCGGGCTTCCGTGGCTGCATCAAACCCCAGAAACGTGACGCGACGTTCGTCAATGCTTTGTGCATCCTTTAGATTGCTCCAGGACACATGCAGGGCGTGGTACATCTCCATCACGTCGATAATTTCGCGGCAGGTTTCCTCAGTCAGCTCACCAAATTCGCGGTCCAGTTCGCGCATCTGTAAACCATAACCACGCTCGACAATAGTCTGCAAACGGCGATAGCGCTCGGCATTATCCGGGTCAAGCATGGTCATCATTTTATACTGGTTCGACAAAATCAGACGCTGGGCGTGGGTCATTTCCATTTCTTGTACTCCTGCAAAAATAAACCATTTAAAAAGGCACATTCTGAATGTGCCTTACTGTATACGGTTCTGCGTTACCACGAAATGGTTACAGATCATCAAGAAAGGTTTTATCAAGTTGGCGAAAAGCGCGCTTGAGCGTATCGGCGAGCGCCTGATAATCAGGCTTACCGTCCAGCGGAGCCAACGCCTGGCCGGCTTCCTCAAGCTTGCCACGCACCTCATAGAACCAGTTGAGGATAGTCGGCGGCAAGGGTGTCACCGAACGCTTGCCTAACCACCACAGCCCCTGTAACGGCAGGCTTAAAGCAAACAGCGCCGTCGCGACGGCCGGGCCAAGCTGGCCGCCGAGCGCAATTTGCCAGCACAGCGTAAACATCGCGACCGGCGGCATAAAACGAATGCCAAAGCGGGTAGCGCGAATGATACGGTTTTCAACAAAGACGGGAGCGAGGCGCTTATCCATAGGCCAGCTTTTGGCGTAATGCTGACCACGGCCAAACAAGCGAAGGCCACTCACAGGGCGTTGGGGAGAGTCCGACATGGCTGACACCTCAAATACACAAACAAAAAATAAAATTTTTATGCAAAATAACAACTACAATCGACAACGTTCAAAATCTTTTGTCATTGCGTGGCGCAATCGGGTATCCTTTGCGGGCCTTTGACAGCCATAGACGGCAAACCGCAGGCTGTCAATTTTCACCTGATGACACACTTTGTAGTTTACGCTATTTCAGGTAAACGCATGACTATTTCTTCGCCATGCCAAAAAACGGATCTGGCATGACGTTAATCATAAACGTCAGCGTCATCTTGCGCTACGATGAGAGTCTGTCTGACGTTTTTTTAGCCACGTATACATAGTAGGTACTTCCATGTCGAGTAAGTTAGTACTGGTTCTGAACTGCGGTAGTTCTTCCCTCAAATTTGCAATCATTGATGCAGCAAACGGCGAAGAACATCTTTCTGGCCTGGCCGAATGTTTCCATCTGCCTGAAGCACGTATCAAATGGAAAATGGACGGCAGCAAGCATGAAGAAGCGCTGGGCGCAGGTGCTGCCCACAGCGAAGCGCTGAACTTCATGGTTAACACTATCCTGGCTCAGAAACCGGAGCTGTCTGCTCAGTTGACCGCTATTGGTCACCGCATCGTTCACGGCGGTGAAAAATACACCGCCTCCGTGGTTATCGACGACAGCGTGATTCAGGGCATCAAAGACTCTGCCTCTTTCGCTCCGCTGCACAATCCGGCGCACCTCATCGGTATTGCGGAAGCACTGAAATCCTTCCCTCATCTTGCGAAGAAAAACGTGGCTGTGTTTGACACCGCATTCCACCAGACCATGCCGGAAGAATCTTACCTCTATGCTCTGCCGTACAAACTGTACAAAGAGCACGGTATCCGCCGCTACGGCGCGCACGGCACCAGCCACTTCTTTGTGACTCAGGAAGCGGCAAAAATGCTCAACAAACCTGTTGATCAGGTAAACATCATTACCTGTCACCTGGGCAACGGTGGTTCTGTTTCCGCTATCCGCAACGGCCAGTGTGTTGACACCTCTATGGGTCTGACCCCGCTGGAAGGTCTGGTAATGGGCACGCGCTCTGGCGACATCGACCCGGCTATCGTATTCCATCTGCACGACGCGCTCGGCATGAGCGTTGATGATATCAACAAGATGCTGACCAAAGAGTCCGGCCTGCTGGGTCTGACCGAAGTGACCAGCGACTGCCGCTATGTCGAAGATAACTACGACACTAAAGAAGATGCTAAACGCGCAATGGACGTTTACTGCCATCGCCTGGCCAAATACATTGGTTCCTACACGGCGCTGATGGACGGCCGTCTGGACGCGGTTGTGTTTACTGGCGGTATCGGTGAAAACGCGGCAATGGTACGTGAGCTGTCTCTGGGCAAGCTTGGCGTGCTGGGCTTTGAGATTGACCATGAGCGCAACCTGGCTGCTCGCTTTGGTAAATCCGGCTTCATCAACAAAGAAGGCACTACCCTTGCGATGGTCATCCCGACCAACGAAGAGCTGGTCATCGCGCAGGACGCGAGTCGCCTGACCGCCTGATTCCCCACCGCCAGCTACGCTGGCGGTGTTGTTTTGTGCTGCGCCACACAGCAGGCGCTAACGAAAGAGGATAAACCGTGTCCCGTACTATCATGCTAATTCCGACCGGAACCAGCGTCGGCCTGACCAGCGTCAGCCTGGGCGTTATCCGTGCTATGGAACGTAAAGGCGTTCGTCTGAGCGTCTTTAAACCCATTGCCCAGCCGCGCGCTGGCGGCGATGCCCCTGACCAGACCACCACCATCGTGCGCAACAACTCTTCTTTGCCCGCCGCTGAGCCGCTGAAGATGAGCCACGTTGAGTCTCTGCTGTCCAGCAACCAGAAAGACGTGCTGATGGAAGAGAT
>CBIFVZ010000095.1:0-12111 GCA_966185765.1 uncultured Enterobacteriaceae bacterium
AATTCGCGCAACGTACCGGAAGTTTCAGACAGCAGCAGTTCACAGCTGGAAATGGCAGCGCGCCAGTCTTTATTAAGTAGCGCGGCGATATCCTCTTTCACCTGGTGTTGCTGCTCATCCATTACACGCTGGGTCAAATCGATGCTGTCGAAAATCTCCGCAACCGAATATTTAAGCGGCGCGAATACGTGGCGATGCCAGTGGAATTCATCCCCCCCTTCGGCGGCTGAATCCGCAGCACTTTTCAGCTCGCCCGCCACCACCGACAGCTGCATAGACAGGCGCAGCGTGGAAAATTCACGCTGACGAATGTAGTAGTCGGTGATACCAATACCCAGCGGCGTAAGGCGATAAATGGCATTACCTTCAGTTAATTCGCTGGTAAAGCGGTTAAACAGGCGTTGGCGCACCATATCGTTAATGGCGTTGTTGGCACGCTGGGCAATGGTTTCACTGCTCTGTTCAAAAACGTCACTGACATGGCGAAAGGCATCAACCAGTTCGCCTTCCGTCAGTTCACCATCCAGTCGCTCACCGTTGAGCGTGGCGACGGCGAGCAGAAACGCCAGCCTTTCACCCGGCAGCGAAATGGAGAAATCGTTTTTTCTGGCCCAGGCAACCAGTTCAGGTACTGTCTGGGAAAAATCACTCATAGCTTATCCCTGATTCTCCGGCTTTTGCGCAATCACATGAATATAACGCCCCATGCTTATCCAGGGCTCCTGTCGGCAGTATTGCGTTTCGAGCGCAAGAAGCTGATCAAAGCAGTCGCGCTGCCGATGCTTTTCACGCAGATAATCATGGAACACACGAACCCCGGTTTTACTCTCAATACGCCAGCCAATTTGCTCCAGCCAGCGGTAAACCTGTTCAGGCTGTAGCGGATTGTCAGGCGAAAGGGTGCGTTTTTTCTTTTTTTGCATCCCCTGCTGCACATAGTCGAAGTTTCCCGCCACCATGTTGTGCATCAGAAGACCGTTAGCATTGTAGAACATCAACGACAGGACGCCGCCAGGAGCCAGATATGACCACAGTGTCTCCAGCATAGCGTAAGGACTGGCAACCCATTCCAGCACAGCATGGAACAATATCAGATCAACCTGGCTTTCCAAATGCTCGCCAACATGCTGGGCAGAAGAATGTACAAAATGCATGTTCCCGCTCACACCTTTTTCATCCGCGTTGATGCGCGCACGCGCCACCATTTCAGCGGATAAATCGCACAGCGTAACGTGATGACCCCGCTCGGCAAGGCGACAGGCGTTGTGCCCTTCTCCGCCCCCGGCATCAAGGATGCGCAAGCGCCGGGTAGCATGTTGCGCCAGTAGCAGCTCCAGATCCTGCCACAAAATAGCCTGACGCAATCGTCCTTTTGTCGTGCCGTAGATATTGCGCGCAAATTTTTCGGCAATGTCGTCGAAATTGCGATCGTTCATCGCCTGAACTCCCTGAACACAAGCGCCCATGATGCAAAACCGCTATTTTGTCATACCCGAGGCGAGAATGAATCCTTCTGGTGTAATATCACGGGGATTTCTCCGCTGGATGGCTAAAAAAGGAGCAAAGCGCGATGCTTTTTATGCTTAAGAAATACGTAGGTGGCCTGCTGTTACCGCTGCCGTTTTTGTTACTTCTGATGGGAATCGCCATCGCGCTGCTGTGGTTTACCCGCTGGCAAAAAAGCGCTCGCACGCTGTTGACCTTAAGCTGGCTCACGCTGCTGCTGATTAGCCTGCAGCCAGTAGCCGATAAAATGCTCAAACCCATTGAGGACAGCTACCCAACCTGGCGCGGTGGTGAGAAGGTGAAGTACATCGTGGTACTCGGCGGTGGCTATACCTGGAACCCGGAGTGGGCACCCAGCTCTAATCTTGTCAATAACAGCCTGGCGCGCGTCACTGAAGGCGTTCGCCTGTGGCTTGCTAATCCCGGTGCAAAAATGATTTTTACTGGCGCTGCCGCACCAACTAACCCTGTCAGCACCGCAGAAGCGGGTGCGCGCGTCGCGCAAAGTCTTGGCGTGCCACGCGCGGATATTATTACACTGGATAATCCTAAGGACACCGAGGAAGAAGCCGCTGCCGTGGCGAAAACACTCGGTCAACAACCGTTCCTGCTGGTGACATCGGCTTCGCATCTTCCACGCGCCATCGTGTTTTTCCGCCAGCAGGGCTTGCAGCCTGTTCCCGCTCCGGCAAATCAGCTGGCTATCACCTCACCGCTGCAAAGCTTTGAGCGCGTCATTCCTTCACCGATCTGGCTGCTGCACAGCGAACGCGTGGTTTATGAAACGCTGGGAAGAATCTGGCAGAAGATGAAAGGTACATCGTCACAGCCAGGGGAGTAACGCCTTCGCGGCTGCATCAAACGCGGGCCGATTCATCCGCCCGCTGCTTACCAGCCGCGCAATTTCGCTCCACAGCACATACAGCCAGCGCCGCCACATAAACGACTCTGCCACTGGCGCGCGCTGGAGATAATGCCACAGCAGGCTCTCCGGTAGCCCCTGCTCCTGCAAACGAAAAAGCTCATATTCCCGTGGCGCCCAGAGTATCGCCCCCGGGTTCACTATTGCCGTGAGCTGGTCGCTGCGCGCATCCTTAAGCATGCTGCGTAGCGTAAAGTTACCGTGCACCAACACGCAGCTGTCGCTAAAATTGTCAAACAGGTGCGGCAGCGCCTCCCGGGTACGAAACAGAATACGTTTATCCTGCATGCTTAGTCCGCTGCTCTGAAACTGATTAAGCGTACTCCACAACACCTCAACTCGCTGGCGATACCAGTCGGACCAGAGATTTTCCTGCGTGCTGTCCACATCTCCCACGCAGCCGTGACTATCCACCCGGTGCCAGCTCAACAGCGCTTCAACAATCTCGTCCTTAAGCTGCTCCCAGCGCTGTGGCGTACGTGCAGGCGCCTCAACCGAAACCCCACGTAGCCGCTCAATGAGCAGCACATCGGGTGCCGCGCTGTTATCATGCGTAACCACACCGTAGACGACCGGCACCCGTACTGTGGCATGGCGCGCCAGTAGCGACATTTTCCAGGCAATACGAGCAGCCAGGCCTGGTGAGGTATAGCATTTTGCTAACAGCGGCATCGCTTGCCCGCGCTCGTCGTACAACGACCACAGTGAGTTTTCAGGTGACTTGCTGATGCACTCCATCCGACTCAGCGGTTCGCCCAGCAAATGACTCAGTTCAGCACGCAGTCGCTCCATTCGCACTATCCCTCATGAAAAACCTGCCTTTATGATGTGCCTGCCTTTGATGAATGTCACCAGGCAAGATCAAAAGCAAGGAAGCTTCGCAAGAAATAGTTATCAATAGTCTGGTGATGGTATGCGGCAACAAACGCAAGCGATAGCGCCCACAGGATCAACTAAACAACACATTAAGGCGGTATGTTGAGCAAATATTGCGAGAGGAAGGAACCTTCGCCAGAAAGGACAGAGAGAGCGGCGGCTCTCTCTGGAATGAATGTTTAACGCATCTCCGCGCGCACGCGCTCGAGATCTTCAGGTGTATCAACACCGGTGCCAGGCACTTGCTTTGCCACGTCAACGTGGATTTTCTCGCCATACCACAGCACACGCAGTTGCTCGAGCATTTCAATACGCTCAAGGGGGCCTGGTGCCCAGCTTACGTAACGGCGGATAAAACCCGCACGGTAGCCGTAAATACCAATATGACGCAGCAGCGTGTCACCAATGCTATCGCGGGACTGCGCAAAGCGATCGCGATCCCACGGAATGGTTGCGCGGGAAAAATAGAGCGCATAGCCCTGTGCGTCACGCACAACTTTCACTGCGTTTGGATTAAAAGCTTCCTGCGCATCATGAATAGGCACCGCCAGCGTCGCCATTCCGGCGCTGCTGGCAATCAGATTCTCAGCAACCTGGCGTACGATAACCGGCGGGATCGTTGGCTCATCGCCCTGAATATTCACAATAGGCGTATCATCCGCAAAGCCGCATTTCTCGACGACTTCCGCCAACCGCTCGGTGCCAGACTGATGATCCGCGCGTGTCATGCACACTTCGCCACCCGCAGCTTCTACTGCACGTGCAACATCTTCATGATCCGTCGCCACGATAATACGGGAAGCGCCAGCCTCGCGGGCGCGCTCCAGCACGTGAACAATCATCGGCTTGCCATTGATGTCTTTGAGCGGCTTACCGGGCAAGCGCGTGGATGCGTAACGCGCGGGGATAATGGCAACAAAACTCATGGTTTGCTCTCTTCAACACTCAGTGAGCGCGCTTCATTTTCCAGTAATACCGGAATGCCGTCGCGCAGTGGGAAAGCCAGCGCGTCAGACTTACAAATGAGTTCTTGTGTATCTTTGTTAAACCAGAGTTTCCCGTTGCAAACCGGGCAAGCGATAATTTCAAGCAAGCGATTGTCCATAATTCCTCCAGAATGGACCGGGGAGCGAGAGGTATTCAGAATAACACAGAGCTGCCGGGGATTTCCCGGTGTTTGCCCCAGCACTGCGCCAGAAAATCTGGCAGGAAAGTGAAACGAATCTCACGCGCCCCCTGCCAGCGAGCAAAGTCATCCAACGCCGTGCCAAGCCCGGTAGCAAGACCAACGCCTGGTTTTATTCCCTTCTCGAGCCAAAGATTGATGACCTCAAGATAACCCGCCTTACGATGCATTTTTGCATCCATGCGCCCGACCAGCGCGCCACGATGCAGTAACGGCAAAACAAAATAGCCATACTGGCGCTTCGACGCTGGCGTGTAGCACTCCAGCCGATAGCGGAAAGCAAAAAATTGTTCGACGCGTTTTCGATCCCAGACCACGGGATCAAAAGGCGACAACACCGTGCTGTGCGTAGCGCGCAGCGTGCCCGCCTGTGCACGCGCCAGCAGCGGCTCCAGCGAGCGATGTAACCACATGGCACCAAGCTGCTCTACCTGCACAGCGATAATTTCCCCCTGCTCCTGCCACTGTGCTAACAGCGGTGCAAGTGCAACGTTGCGCAGGCGATAGTAGTCCGCAAGCCAGGTCGGTAAAAATATGCCCAGACTGCGCGCGCTGTTGAGCAGCATCTGACGCTGAGCCGCCTCGCGTGACGGTAAATCACGGGCATCATCCCACTGCGGCTGCACGCGCTCGGTAAGATCGTAGATACGCTGAAAGTTATGCCGCGCCTTCACCATTAGTTTACCGGCCGTAAACAGGCCTTCAAGGTGGCGTTTGTGTGGCTTCCACTCCCACCAGCCACCCGCTCCTTTGCGCGGATGTTCAAAATCGGCTGACCGCACTGGCCCGTTGACACGCACGTGCTCAAGCAGTTGAGCAATGTCCTGCTCATGCTCCTGCATCCAGGTAGTTCGGTATTTCCAACCCATGTTTTCAGGCTGCAGCATGTTATGGCGCACCAGACCAAAATCCGCACGCGGTAAAAAGCAGGCTTCATGCGCCCAGTATTCAAAGATATCACCGCGAGCCAGTGCTTGCTCAAGCCAGCACTGAGGATAATCACCGAGTCGACTAAACAGCACAAGATAAGGGCTGCGAGCCACCACGTTGATGGTATCGATTTGCAGCAAAGACATGCGGGAAATAGCAGCAGGAATGTCCTGCGCCCGCGCACGGCGGCGCGGTTTTTGCAGCAGCCCCTGGGCTGCGAGGTGAAGATGGCGGGCAGCGCGTAATGAGAGTTGAGGAACAGGCACAGCATCTCCTGAAAGCCGATGCGCGGTCGGTCAGCCAGACGATAAGAAGCTGCGCCTTAGCGCGTCAGCGCAATGATTTCTGTAAGCAGGTTTTCTGCCAGTGGACCCTGTATATCGGCCTCAACCGGCAGATACCACCAGTTTTCACGAGCAAAATGGCGGCATTTCACCGCATCTTTCTCGGTCATCAACAGCGTTTGCCCAGGTTGGTAAAACCCCACCACCTGCGCCTCGCTCAGGGCCTGGTGATCGGCTAATGCGACGGTTTTCTCAGGCGTCAGACCACACTCATCGAGCGTGGCGAAAAAACGTGGCGGATGACCGATACCCGCCATAGCGACCACATGGTGAAGCTCAGCAACCGCACGCTTTTCACCGCTCAGTAAATTAACGGCAAGGCCCGGGCGCAAACGCATCGCGATTTCACCGGTCCTGGCGACGCCACCGTTAGTAATCACCGCATCAACGCTCTTCAGGCGTCCGGCTCGTTCGCGCATGGGACCTGCGGGCAACCACCAGCCGTTGCCAAAGCGGCGCACGCCGTCAACCACCACAATTTCTTTATCACGCGCCAGCGCATAGTGCTGCAGACCATCATCGGTAATCACGACCTGCAGATTATGCTCTGCAAGTAACGCCTTTACCGCAGCGCTGCGCGCGGGAGCGACCGAGACAGGTGCGCTGGTACGCTGATAAATTAACACCGGCTCATCACCGGCCTGTTCGGTGGTGGTTGTGCCATTGAGCAACAGCGGATAATGCTGCGCCTTGCCACCATAACCGCGCGAGACCACACCAACGCGAATGCCACGGAGCGTTAACTGCTCAACCAGCCAGACCACAACGGGGGTTTTACCGTTGCCGCCGGCTGTCAGGTTACCCACCACCACCACCGGCACTGGCGCACGCCAGGCTTTACGCAGACCCAGCCGATAGCTCAGACGAATAGCACCGCTTACCAGGCCATATAGCCAGGAAAGCGGCAGCAACAGTCGCCAGAGTGCCGACTGACCGGACCAGATACGCTCAATCATGCGCCGAACTGCATCTTATGCAACTGGGCATAGACACCCTTTTGCTCCAGCAGTGCGATATGCGTACCGCGCTCAACGATGTTACCGTCTTCCACCACCACAATTTCATCCGCCTGTTCAATGGTAGACAGACGGTGAGCAATCACCAGCGACGTTCGGTTTTTCTGTAACTCGTCGAGGGCTGCCTGAATGGCTCGTTCTGATTCGGTATCCAACGCCGAGGTTGCTTCATCCAGAATCAAAATGGGGCTGTCACGCAGCAACGCACGGGCAATTGCAATACGCTGGCGCTGGCCACCCGAGAGCAGAACGCCGTTTTCACCAATGACGGTATCCAACCCATTGTCCATCTTGTTGATGAAGTCTGTGGCATAGGCCATTTGCGAAGCCTTCTCCACATCCTCACGCGTGTACTGCTCGGTACGTGCATAAGCGATGTTGTTGGCAATGGTGTCGTTAAACAAATGAACGTTTTGCGACACCAGCGCCACCTGGTCACGTAACGATGCCAGCGTGTATTCGCGGATATCGTGGCCGTCCATCAGGATTTCACCTTCATCGATATCGTAAAAACGGGTAATCAAACTGGCGATAGTTGATTTACCGGAACCTGAGCGCCCCACCAGCGCCACCGTTTTACCCGCCGGAATAGTGAGGTTGATGTTACGCAACGCAGGTACATCACGTCCCGGATAAGTGAAGGTAACGTTACGAAACTCAATATCGCCCTGGGCGCGTTTAATCTCACGGCTACCGCTGTCTTTTTCCTGCTCGGTATCCAGAATGGAGAACAGTGTCTGGCACGCTGCCATCCCACGCTGGAACTGGGCGTTAACATTAGTCAGCGATTTCAGCGGGCGCATCAGCGCAATCATGGAAGAGAAAACCACGGTGATGGTCCCCGCCGTCAGGTTTTCCATTACGCTCGGGAAGCTTGCCGCATACAGTACAAAAGCCAGCGCCAGAGAAGCAATGAGCTGAATAATCGGGTCGGAAATCGACGAGGCGGAAACCAGCTTCATCCCCTGCAGACGCATGCGGTTACTGACTTTGTTAAACCGCTCGGCCTCAACCTGCTGGCCACCAAAAATCAGCACTTCTTTATGCCCTTTAAGCATCTGTTCCGCGCTGGTCGTGACCTGCCCCATCGCATTTTGCATGTTCTTACTGATGTTGCGAAAACGCTTAGAAACCACACGGATAGCAAAGGACACGATCGGTGCCAGCACGATAAGAATCAGAGAAAGCTGCCAGCTGTAATAAAACATCATGATAAACAGACCGATGATTGACGCCCCTTCACGCACCACGGTAATCAGCGCACTTGACGAAGAGGAAGCCACTTGTTCGGAGTCATAGGTAATACGCGAGAGCAGCGTACCGGTTGACTGTTTATCAAAGAAGGCAACCGGCATCCCCATCATGTGGTTAAACAGGCGGCGACGAATAGTCATGACCACCTTACCGGATACCCAGGAGATGCAGTAGCTGGATACAAAGCTCGTGATCCCTCGCAGAACCATCAGGCCGATAACAACCAGCGGCATCCAAATCAGTACAGAACGGTCCGTTTTGCCAAAGCCGTCATCCAGTAACGGTTTGAGTAGCGATAGCATAAATGTATCGCTGGCTGCGTTGAGGATTAAGGCAACCCCAGCCACGATCAGACCCAGTTTGAACGGTGCGATTACCGGCCAGAGACGGCGGAAGGTCTGCCAGGTGGAGAGATCTTTATCATTGTGCATTGTCGAACCAACTAAAGTTGAAATAGCCGCATATTCTACCTGTTAACGGGGATGACGCCAAACCACTGATGATACCAGCGCGGTAAAATATGCTCCCGAAAGCTCCTGACCTGCGGTTCACCTTCGCCAAAGCGCACGGTGAGTTGTCCGTGGCGAGCCGTGTCGTACCAGCGGATGTGCCGCTCATGATAACGCCTGAGAATGACCGTTGACGGTAAACGCCAGGCGCTGTAGCGCGCAACGGACGCCAGCGCCAGCGAGGGTGACACCTGACGCAGTAGCAGGGGTGACGACGAGGTTCGACTGCCATGATGCGGTACCTGGAGGATATCGGCCTGTAAAAGTGCACGTTGGCTGCGCACCATCGCCAGCTCTGCCGACGCTTCCAGGTCGCCAGTGAGCAGTACACTGCGGTGACCGTCATCGATTTTAACAACGCAGGAACGGTTATTACCTGTGCCCTGCCAGCCGCGCGGCGGCCAGTGCACAGAAAAGTGGAGTCCCTGCCAACGCCAGCGCATTCCCTGCCAGCACGGCATATGCCCTGTGACACCCAACGAACTTTGCACCACCATCAATGGCCAGGCGGTTTGCAGGCTTTTTAACCCACCGCTGTGATCGAGATGCTCGTGGCTCAGTATCAGCCGTTCGGGAGTTAAGTGGTGCCAACGCAGCCAGGGAATAATGGTCTGCTTACCACTGTCTCCCCCCTGCCAGGCGCCACCGCTGTCATATAAAATAGCACGCTGGTTACGTTCAACTACCAGCGCAAGACCGTGGCCAATATCAAGCATATGTAACGCCCATCCGCCTGGGGTTTTCTCGCGCCAGAAGGGATAAAGCATGGCAATGAGCAGTACCAGCACAGAGGCACCCCACGCTAACCCGCTGCGAAAACGCCACACCACTAACAGCAGCCAGGGAGCCAGACTCAACCAAAGATAACGCTCATCCAGTGCCAGCCAACCGTCTGGTAACGCACGCAGATAAGCAAACACCCACTCCAGCGAAATATCTGCCAGCGTCAGCAACGGACGTGCATCCGCAAACGGCGTAATCATCATTGCCAGCAAGATTAAGGGTACGGTAACGAAGGTTACTGCCGGTACTGATATCAGGTTCGCAGGCCAGTTGCTAACACTGATACCGTGAAAAATAGCCACCTGCATCGGCAGTAATAACAGCATCATCCCCACCTGGAGATGGGCCAGAGTCAAAGCCTGCTTCACACCTATGGGCAGCCTCTTTTTGGTAAACGGCTGCCACTGATACCAGAACAGTAACCCTCCTACGGCAGAGATTGAAAGCAAGAAGCTGTCCGAGAGTAGCGCCAGCGGCTCAGCAAACAGCATTACCGCCACACACGTCAGCCAAATCTGCCAGCCGCTCATGCGTATTCCGCTCAGGCGCATTGTCCCAACAACCAGCATAGCAAGCAGTGTACGCACTGCAGGAGGCTGTGCACCGGCAAGCCACGTGTATATCATCGCCATCACCAGCCCACCGCAAAACGGCAAACGCCAGCCAATATAGCGGGTGGGTAGCATGCATTGCCCAAGTCGCACCAGCAGCCACCCCACTGCGCCAGACAACCCGATATGCAGCCCGGAAATCGCCATCAGATGTGCCGTGCCGGTGCTTCTTAGCAATTCCCTGTCAGCCTCGCTAAGCCCTGCTCGTTCACCAAAGCCCAGCGCTAACAATACGCCCTGCCAGGGTAATGACTGACTTTGCTCAGTAATACGCGCAATAAAGCGGCTGCGTATATTGCATTTTGTCGATAAAGGTTCTGCGCTGATGATGTTGCCGCGCAACGTTATCTGCTGTGCCAGTGCATAGCGCTGAGCATCAAAACCGCCACTGTTAAGCCTGCCATGCACCGGCGTCAGGCGCAGCGTCATACGCCAGCGTTGTCCGGCACATGCCGGTTGGGTCAGTGCCGCCTGGTAAACCGTGATGCCGGGCTGTGGAAACAGCCAGCGCCCGTCAATACGCTGAATACGCATTTCGCTAACCTTTTCGCCGGTTGTTGCACTAATAGCCACATCGGCAGTCACGGTGCGATTACCCAACGCCTGTACCGGCCACAACACCTGCTTTGCAGCTAAAAGCCCCCAGCACAGCATCCATAATATGAATGCAAGATAGCGACACTCGCGTTTTGCGGGAATCGATACCAGCGCCGCAGCCGCCATAAGCATGCCAATAGCACCTTCAGACGGAATTTCAGGCAGCCACAGCAGTGGTAACATGCCTGCTATCACGCTCAAACACAGTCCTGTTAAAGACATCACGCCGCCTCCCTGTTTCAGGCAGTCTGTGTTTTTCTTTTTTTCTTTGCACTACCGTTATAAGCACCTATCGAGCGCGGTTCAGAAAAAGTGATATCGGTTACTACGCTTACCCTCAGCGCCGGGAACCGGATTGCAAAACGCAAATACCAGCAAACATGCTGATGTCATATCTGGAGGTCGCTGTGGCTGTGGCTGTGGCTAAACAGCGTAACGCGGGTTTATTACCCTTCGTCAACCGTAGCACACCACAAGCTGATTTACGGGCAATAAAAAAGGTGCTCTGAGGCACCTTTTTCTCAAACCATCAGCTTAAGAGTAGATATTTGCACGGTCACGCAACTCTTTGCCTGGTTTAAAGTGGGGAACGTATTTGCCTTCCAGTTCCACTTTATCCCCGGTTTTTGGGTTACGCCCTACGCGCGGCGCGCGATAGTGTAAGGAGAAACTACCAAATCCCCTGATTTCAATGCGCTCGCCCTGGGCAAGCGTAGAGGCCATATGTTCCAGCATCTCTTTCACCGCATCCTCAACGGTCCGAGCAGGGATGTGAGAGTGCTGGCTGGCAAGTCTTTCGATCAATTCTGACTTGGTCATGAATCCTCCGGTTTCCATTCAGGAAATATTCTTACACCTATCGAACAAGGGCGGCCGCAGCCGCCCTTCGTAATGCGCCAGGTCGAGATTACTCGCCTTTAGCTGCTTTGAACGCTTCAGCCATTGCGTTGGAGAAGTTGCCTTCTTCCTGCTTGTTGTTCACAGAAGCGATAGCGTCTTTCTCGTCAGCTTCGTCCTTCGCACGAACAGACAGGCTGATTGCACGGTTTTTGCGATCAACGCCAGTGAACTTAGCTTCAACTTCATCGCCCACGCTCAGAACCTGAGTCGCGTCTTCGATGCGGTCGCGAGAAGCTTCAGAAGCGCGCAGGTAACCTTCAACGCCGTCTGCTAATTCAACTGTAGCACCTTTCGCATCAACTGCAGTGACTTTACCAGTCACAATTACGCCTTTCTTGTTCAGCGCAACCCAGTTGTTGAACGGATCTTCAGCCAGCTGCTTAACGCCCAGGGAGATACGCTCACGTTCTGCGTCAACCTGCAGTACCACTGCCGCGATTTCATCACCTTTCTTGAACTCGCGAACGGCTTCTTCGCCAGCCACGTTCCAGGAGATGTCGGACAGGTGTACCAGACCGTCGATGCCACCGTCCAGGCCGATGAAGATACCAAAGTCAGTGATAGACTTGATTTTACCTTCAACGCGATCGCCCTTGTTGTGGGTTTCAGCAAACTGCTGCCACGGGTTAGATTTGCACTGCTTCAGACCCAGGGAGATACGACGACGTTCTTCGTCG
>CBIFVZ010000096.1:0-11536 GCA_966185765.1 uncultured Enterobacteriaceae bacterium
CGTGCCCGCTGTGGTTGGCGCCCGACAGCATGCCGCCGGCCATGTTGGTCAGCAGATCCTTGCCCACCGGCCCGCCGGTGCTGAATGACCCGCCGCTGTGCGTCGCGCTGAAGTCCGCCTGGTTGTGGATGTCCGTCCAGCCCAAAGTGCCGGTATCGAGGCGGTTTTTCTCCTTGTCAGCTTGGCTTGCAATAACGGCGCCGTCGAGCTGGGTATGTTCTTTGACCTTGACGTCATACCCGCCTTGGCCGGCAAACAGCCCGGTCTGCTCTTTTACCGAGTCGAAGTTGCTGTGCAGTTTGTCCTTGCTGGCGCTAAAATTCGCCGAGCCGCTGCCGGCGCCGATCGGCACGCTGATCCCGCCGCTCATCTGGGTCTGCCTGGCATCATAACGGTCGCTGTCCTGTTCGCTTTCAAGCCGAAGGTTACGGCCCACGTCGACGGTGACCTTTTCTCCGCTGGCCTGCGCGCCGGTAAGCCGGGTGTCGCGCCCGCTGGTCACCTTGAGATTACTGCCGGCATCCAGGGTGGTTTCGGCATGCGTCAGGCCGTTGCCGTTCTCATGTCCCTTGCCGGCATTGACGCCTGCCGAGACGCTGATGCCGTATCCGCCCGAACCTGCGCCGATGCCGACACCGACGTTGCCGCCTTTGCTGCTGTTTTTGCCGACGGTGCTTTCGCGGTTCTGCGCCGATTGCAGGGTAATGTCCCGCGCCGCATCGAGCGACAGATCTTTGCCCGCTTTCAGCTGGCTGCCGGTGACGACGATATCGCCACTTTGCGCGTTGTGGTTCTTGCCGCTCGCCGTTATCGACAGGTTTTGCCCGGCGGTGAGCGTGCTGCCCTGCGACTGGCGGCTGTCGGTGCGGGTTTCGCTCTTCGACGATTGGCTGCCGTAGGAGGCGCTGATACCCACCGTATTGGTGGCGCCCTGCGCCGCACCTTCGTCTCCCGGCTGCAAGCCGGCAGCGGCGTTTTTCGCCTCCGCCGAGGCGGTCAGCGCATTATCCCGCTCCCAGGCCTGTGCAGCCTGCACGCCGGACAGCGCCGCCTTGGTGTTTTGCAGCGCGTTCAGGCGCCCATCGCCTTCTTTTCGCGCCTGCTGCGCCGAGCTGACGGCGGTGTTGAGCGCGCCGCCCACGGTGCCCGACAATGCCACGCTTAGGCCGCTCTGCTTCTGCTCGTAGGTCTCTTTACGCGTGCGCGCATCAACGCCGGGATCGATAGTCACGCTGTCGCCGGTAAGAGCCAGATCCTTGGCCGCCACCAGATCGGCGCCGCCGATGTGCAGTTGGTTGCCCGCCGTGACGTTGACGCTGCCCTGGCTGCTGCCGACGGTGCTGACGCTTTGGCTTTGGGTCCGGCCTTTCTCGTCGATTTCGTGTTTGCTCGACTGTTTGCCAATGGTGAAGCCGATGCCGCCGCTGCCCAGCAGGCCGCTTTTTTTCTTCTCTTCCAGCTGGTAATGCGTGTCGGTCTCGGTGGCCGCGCCGATGTCGACGTTGCGGCCGGCCTGCAGGTTCACGTCCTGGTCTGCGGCAATGGCCGAGCCGGTGACCGTCAGATCGTTGCCGGCGCTGACGCTGACACTGTTGCCGCTGAGCAGGCTGCCTTTCTCGCGTGTGGTGGCGTCATGCGCCACGCTGTGGCTGCTGCTTTTTTTCAGGAAACCTTTTTTCTGTGACCGCTCTTCACTGAGGGCCGACTCGCGTTCGGTGGCGGTATTGAGGGTCACATCCTGCTTCGCCTGCAGGGCGATGGCGCCCTGTTCGCTGTGCAGGGCGCTTGCCGTGGCGATGATGCTGCCGTCCTGCGCTACCACCGTGACGCCGCCCTGCCCGCTGAGGGTGCTGCCCACCACGTTTTCCCGCAGGACTTCTTCGGCGCGCTCACCTCTGGTTTTCCGGCCGCGACTTTCCTCGTTGGAGACGCGATGCTCGCTGTCGGTGGTGTGGTTAAGGATCACATCGTTTTTCGCCTGCAGGGCGATGGCGCCCTGGTCGCTGTGCAGGGCGCTGCCGGTAACCGTGACGTCGCCTTCACGCCCGATCACGGTCACACCCTCGCGCCCGCTGAAGGTGCTGCCGGTGCTGATTTCGCGCTCGGTTTGCTCTTCGCGATGGCTCTTGGTTTTGCCTTCGCGCTTGTTTTCGCTGTCCAGATCTTGCGTGCGGCTGCGCGCGTCTTTAATGGTCACGTCCCGCGCGCTGACGCCAATACGCCCCTCTTTACTGTCAATCTGCGCGCCTTCGGCCAACAGGCGGTTGCCCGCCACCAGGGTGACGCCCTGGTCTCCGCCGAGTGCGCTTACTGTCAGGCGCTCTTCCTGGCGGTCGTTGCTGACTGATGAAGTACGGCTGTTGGCGTCCAGGTGCGTGGTATTGGTGGTGCTTTCGGCCCTGATGTTGATATCGCCGCCGGCCTGCACGCGGGTGCTGCCGGCGGCGCTGGCCTGGCTGCCCGTGAACGTGACGTCTCGCCCGGCATTGAGCGAGAGGTTGCCGCCAGCGTTAAGCTGACTCCCCAGAGCCTGCTGCCATTCGCCGCTGACGTGCGCCATCCGGGAGCCTGCCGCTTCCGTGCCGCCGCGGGTGCGGTTACCCATTGAACCGGAGATAACCTCAAGATCGGCGGTATGGCTGCTTTTCGCGGCGGTGATGGTCAGATCGTTACGCGCGCTCAGGCTGAGCGTATCGGTCGCATCCAGTTTCGCTCCGGTGAGCGTGATATCGGTGCCGCGCAGGCGAAAGTCGCCGGCGCTCATGGTCGCCTGGCGCAGCGCGTCCTGCAGGTTAGTGCTCATGGCCAGACTGTCTGCCTGCACGTCAATGCTGCCTGCCCTGACGTCGCCGCCCTGATGCAGGAACTGCCCGGCGTCAACCGTCAGGGCTTTTTCGGCAAACAGGTTGCCGGCATTGGTGATGCTGTTTGCCGAGAGTTGCAGGTCGCCGCCGCCAATTAGCGCGCCATCGCCGGTCAGGCGCAGCGTAGTCTGTGCCAGATACACCTTCGGCACCCACACCGTTTGCGGGCCGCCTTCCGTTTGCACCGTCTCGCTCACCAGCCAGACGATATCCTGTTGCAACGCTGCAATTTGCTCCGGCGTCAGGGCCACGCCCGGCACCAGATGGAAGTCCTGGGCGACTTTACTGCCGTTGTTCATCAGTTGCTGATACTGCTCCATCGCATCCCAGCCCTTGACGGACGGTTTGCCGGTCAGCGCCAGCACCTGCTCGCGCACCAGACGCTGCTCGTAAAAGCCGTCGCCCAGGCGCTTATGGGCCTGCGCGGGGTCATACCCTACGCGTTCTAGCATATAGTCGCTGCTGATAAAGTTGTCGCGGCGGGTAAAGCGTTCATCGGTCACCACCAGGAACGGGCTGCCGGTCGCCGTATGCTGACTAAACAAGCCGTTATTGGGGATGGCGGTGGCCACATTGCCCAGGTGCTGTAACTGCGTCAGCGCCAGCTCAGACGGCAGCAGTGGACGCCCCAGCGGCGAGGACGGCGTGTCGCCCGGTCTTGTCATTTGCTCGCCCGGCGCCAGCGTCGTATCGCCGTCAGGTCGGGCAGCGCCCTCTACCGTGAAGGCCAGCGGATTGCGCTCAAGCTCGGCGCGTTCGGCATCCACCGCCTTTAACGCCGCATCAAGTTGACTGATTTGCGCCTGATTGACCGTGGTGTTGGTGATGCGGGCTCCGTTGATGGTGACCGTGCCATTGCCGGTGATCACCCCGTCAACGGTCGCCAGCGCCGTGGTTTCGTCCCGGTTGAACGTGGGGTACCAGTGATGCGTGTCCTTGTCATAATGGTCAACGATAGCCGCCTGGCGCCGCTCATTAACCGAGTAACCGCGGTTGTCCACGCTGCCGCCGCCGTCCTGCGTCAGATTGCCGTTGGCGGTAATGACGCTGGCGTCATTGAGCAACGCTCCCGTGATGCGCAGCACCATGTTGCCGCCAGCCAGAATACGCGCGCCGATCCCCTCACTCACCAGCTTGTCGCGCGTCACCGTGCCGCTCTCGGTACGTTCGCGGAAGTTGTTGTAATCGGTGATGAACGGCGCGCTGTCGATATCGACATGCTTTTCGGGATCCCAGGTCATCACCTGCGTCCAGTCGTGCTCCCAATGGAAGCCGTTTTGATAAGGCGTCGGGATGGTCGCCAGCTGATTGCCCCCACGCGTTTCATAGAACGTCACCGCATAGCTGCCATCGGCATTCGGCTTGAGCGCCAGGTAGTTGACCCACAGGTCGGTCAATTGGCCCTTATTGTCCTTGACCCGCACCTGTGCGCGCTTGCCCGCCACATCAATGGCCAGCAGTGTGCCGTAGCGGTTGGTTTGCGCCGCCGCGTCATCCTGATAGGTCAGCTGCTGGGTGGTCGGCGCCAGGGTGCTTTTATCGGGATTGACCTTTGAACCGTAGGAGCGCCAGTAGTAGTTGTAGCGGTGCCATTTGTAGTCGCTCTTCTCGGCGTTACGCTCAATCACCAGCCCTTCGCGCAGGTTGTTCAGGCGACGCGCTTCCACGGTGGCGTCACCGTCCGCTTCGATAAAGCTGGCCCGGTTTTCAATCAGGTCATCGCTGTGCAGGTGCAGACGGTCGGCGCTGTAAATCAGCGCTCCCTCCCGGTTGGTCAGCCGCTCACCGGCCTGCACCGTCAGGCTGTGGGTCGCCGCCATCACCGCAGGCGCACCGTGGTTGTCGATAATGCGCCCGTTCACGGTGATGTCGTCGCCCATCAGCGCCGCGGCGTTGTCCAGGGTATCGACGTTCAGCGTCATGCTGTCTGCCTCAAGGCGCCCGGTGTTTTGCAAGGCTCCGGTCGTCAGCTGCAGCGTTTTGCCCACCAGCGCCGCCGGATTGGTGATGCTGGCCGCATTGAGCGCCAGCTTGCCGGGCAGCAACCAATCCGCCAGGTTGGTAAAGGCGCCGCTCAGGGAGAACGTCACCGTACCGTTACTGCTGATCGTTTCGCCGGCCTGATGGGTGTAGTCCTGCTGCGCGGACAGCGTCAGCGCCTGCAGCCCCAGCAGGGTACCGTTCTGATTATCCAAGGTACGCGCATGCAAGGTAAGTTGCCCGGCGCTCTCCACTCGCCCGCCCTGGTTGAGCAGCGCCAGCGGCGAGTCGGTCCGTGACCGGTCAGTATTGATATTGAGGTTGCCGTTGGCCAGGAGACGCCCCTGGCGGTTGTCCAGCTGCGTTACCCCCGAGAGGGTCATCTGGCCGCTACTCTGCAGGCGGCCTGCGGTATTGTCGATATCACGAGAGGTGATATCGGTGCGCGTGGTGCCCAGTATCAACCCGCCATCGCGATTGTTCAGGCGCTCGGCCTGCACATCCAGTTCCGCCTGGCTGCTGAGCGTGCCCTGACCGCTGTTATCGAGCGTCCCGGCCTTGAGCGCCAGCCCGTGGGTTGACACCAATTGCCCACCCCGGTTGTTGACCTGCGCCCCCTCAAGCGTGAGCGCGTCGCCGCTGTGCACCTTGCCATGCTGATTGTTAAGCCGGTCGAGTCGGTAGGTGCCCGCCCCCTGACTGATGAGCGTACCACCGGTATTGTCCAGTTGCTTTGATGCCACCGTGATGCCGCCGCGGCTACTGAATACGCCGCGTGTATTATTGATACCGGCGGCCGACACCTTCTGGTCGCCATTGCTGCGCACGGCACCGTCGGTATTCTCCAGCAAGCCAAGAATACGCAGCGCTACGTGTTGCTGGCCGTCTATCGTCCCGCCGGCATTATTCAGCGTTTGTGCGTCAAGTTGAAGCGCCTCGCCACTTTGCACTTTCCCATCGCGGTTATTCAGCGCATCGCTCAGCGCAAGGCGTTGTTGTTTCTGGCTGTAGAGCAGCCCGCCCTGCGCATTGTCGAGTGCGCGGGCGGCAATAGTCAGCGCCTCGCCGGCCAGCCACTGACCACCGGCGTTATTGATGGCGCCGGCATGTTCGCCATCTTTGGCGCCTGCAACAGCAAGCTGCCCCTGCGCCGAGACCTTGCCGTTGCGATTATCGATATCCTGTTTGATGCGCAGCGCCAGGTTTTGTGCCGATTGCATCACGCCCCGGGCGTTATCCAACCAATCAGCCGCCAGCTGTGCTTCCTGCTGGCTCTGTACGCTGCCCTGCGTATTGTCAAAACCGCCGCTTCTGGCCCGCCAGCTCCCCTGGCTGCCCATCCAACCCTGCGCGTTGACGATATCCTGTGCCTGCAACACCTGAGACGATTGACTGAAAACTCGCCCCTGGCGGTTATCCAGTTTGCCGGTGAACTGCATGTCCAGGCTATCCAGCGCGTTGATGGCGCCCTGAGCATTGAGCAGACTGGCGGCGCGCACCTGCGTGCGGCCATGGCCGGTCAAGGTGCCGTTTTGGTTATCCCAGCCCCCCGCCAGATTCAGAGAAAGCGCCTGGCCGCCCAGCACCACCCCTGCGGCGCGGTTGGTCAACTGGCCTCCCTGCAGAGACAGATCGCCGCCGCTCTGCAGGGAGCCGCCGTCATTATCGAACAGGCTGGCTGCTCCGCCTTTAACGGCAAGGGCCTGCTGCGCGGTCAGTTTGCCGGAACGGTTGAGGATATTGCCTGTCGCATCCAGCGTCAGGCCTCCGCCGGACTGCAGCCGCCCGCCGGTATTGTCGAGCGACTGCGCGCTGGCGGTGACCTGCCAGCCACCTTGTGCGGTGCCGCCCTGGTTGTCCCAATCGCCATCGGTGTTGACGGCGAGTGTGCTGCCGCCTTCAAGCCAGCCGGCGGCGTTGCTCAACCCTTGCTTCGCCGTCAGGTTCGCATCCTGCCTGGCGACCACCTTGCCCTGAGCGTTATCGAGGCGCTGCGCCGTTAGCGTGAGCGACTCGCCGCTGATTTCCCCCTCGCGGTTGCCAAGCACGCCCGACGCAGTGAGAGAGAGCCTTTGCCCGCCCAGCAGCTTGCCGGCCTCGTTGCGGATGTCTCGCGCTGACACCGTGGTTTGCCCATTTCCCTGCACCCTACCGTGATGATTGTTCAGCTCGCCCTCACTGCTCACCGTCAGCATCTCATCGGCGCCCAGCAGCCCCTGCGTGTTGTCCAGCCCCTGACGGGCATGCAGCTCAAGCCGTTGTCGGCCAATCACCTTGCCCTGCGTGTTGTCGAGACGGTCAGACTGCACCGTCAGCACCGTGGCACTGATTTCGCCGCCGCGGTTGGTGGCGTTGCCCGAGGTCTTCAGGGTTGATGCATGGCCTGAAAGCAGCTTACCGCCGTCGTTGTTGAGATTGCTCGCCGTTGCCGTGACGGCCGTTTCGCCTTGCGCCGTGCCGCCACGGTTGTCCCAGTCGCCGGCGTGCACAGTCAGCGCCTTGCCGGCGCCAATCAGGCCACGTTGGTTATCCAGGCGGCCGGCCGTCATTTCGAGATTTCCCTGGCCAATGACCTGCCCCTGCGAGTTATCCAGCCGTTGTACCGCCAGACGCACGTCATCGCCGCTCAGGGTGCCGGACTGGTTATTCAGATCGCTACCGGCCTCAAGCGCCAGGCCGTTCCCCGCCAGCAGATTGCCCCCGGCATTATTCACCGCGCCATCAGCATGGAGCGTGAGCCCCGCCTGGGTTTTTATCGTGCCGCGCTGATTATCGAGGCGGCCGGCGTCGAGGCGAAGCGCTCCGTTGCTGCCCATCGTGCCACCGCCATTGTCGAGCAGGCCACCCACTCGCCAGTGCTGCGCCGCGCCGCCCAATGCCACCAGGCGGCCGCGCTGATTGACTAACTGACCGGCCGAAAGCCGGAGGTTCTGCGCCTCAATGGTGCCGTCACTGTTATCCAGCGCGCCTGCCAGGGTGAAACGGCTCTCACCGTCACCGGTCTGAGACCAGGTAGCCTGTTGGTTGAACAGGCTGTCAGCATCGACCGCCCAGCGCCCGGCCTTGACCCTGGCCTGCTGCGCATCCACATTTCCCTTCGTGCTCACGGCCAGCTCACCGCTGTCTACGGTGGACTGGCGCAAGGCCACGCCGCCCTCGCGGGCCGCCAGCGCGGTGCGGCCAGCCGCAACCTGCGCGCCGCTGATATCCACCCGGCGCCCGGACGCGTTAACGTTCTTTTTACCGAGCAGACTGCCACTGGCGCGGATATCGCCCTGGCTATCAAGCTGCAGATTGGCATCATGGACCAGTGCGCTTTCGACATTACTGCCCGCCAGCAGGTGGCCGCTGCTTTGGATGCCGCGCGCGGCGTTCAGGTGCACATTCCCGGCCGCCGCCAGCGTACCGGACTGCGTCAACATTCCCTCGCGACTCTGCACGGCCAATTGGCCACCGCTATACACTTTGCCGTGCGTCTCGATGTCGCCTTTTGCCGCCAGCTGAATATCGCCGCCGGCATGGGTGGCCGCATCCGGCGCATCAGAGCGCCAACTGAGCTTGCCTTCGCTGCTCACGGTGAGCGTTTTGCCCGCCCGGACCTGTCCGCCCTGGTTACGCACGCCGACGCCGGCTTCGGTGCCGATCATGCGGATACTGCCGCTGTACATGCCGCCCATCTGCCCCATGTCGATGGCAAGCTCAGGCCTGGCACTGCCGTCGTCCGAAAGCGGCGCGGCGGTTTTACCGTCCGCGCTCACGCGGTTACGACCGGCCACCAGCGTCACACCTTCTTTAGCCCAGACGCCGGCGTTGACCTCCACCGCGCGCGCCAGAATGTCGACGTACTCGGTATCATGACGGGTATCGCCGTTGAGCCCACCGCCCTCGATGCGCACCACGCCGCGCTCGACCTGGTAGCCCGCCACGCTGCCATCGGCGTTCAGTTGCGGTTTGCCGGTGGTCAGCGTCATGCGCCCAGCGTTGATGGTGCCGCAGCCGTTGCAGACAATGCCGGCGGGGTTGGCCACAATCACCTGCGCCTTGCCACCGGCCACTTCCATAAAACCGCGCAGCTGGCTGGGATTGTTGCTGTTGACTTCGTTGAGGATGACGCGAGCCGGCGCGGAATTGGGATTGAGATTAGGGTTACCCTGGATCATCCCGGCCATCTGGGTCGCGGTCATCACCGCCGAGTTGTTGAGGATGGCGCCTTTGGCGTCGACGTCGAACTGCTGATACTGATTATGTGAAACCCCAGCCTGGTTGGGGGCGGTGATGTTGACCTGCGGCAAGCCATTCTGGGTAGTGATGACCTCCGGCCGCTGGGAAGGATTGGCACCGCCGTCCGCGACAATGCCGTCTGCCATGACGGGGCCGGCGAACATCAACAGCCCAAGCAGCCACACTGACCGACGCACGGTGACCCACAGACGACTTCCACCCGTTATTCCTGAACCGATGCGCTGCCCCGGCTCGCTGCTGCAGCTGCGGGCCAGTTCGGACACCACCCGCAACTCCCCGTGGGTGCGGCTGAAGATAAGGCGATAGCAATGTTTGTTCATAGGTCACATCCGTGAGAAAAGTCAGTCCGTTCAGGTCAGTGCAGCAACGCTGCCGGTATCGCGATGTTCAGATTTCCAGATTTACGCTAAAACCCGCGGTCGCGCCGGAGGTGTGGAACCCCGCAGGCTTGTAGAGCGGAACGCCGGCAAACAGGTCATAGCTGAATCGCCCCCACAGCGCGCCGCGCACGCCGAGCGCGCTGCCCGCCAATTGATGGCCAACCAAGTGGCGGGTGTTTGGGCCGTGCACCCGGCCGTAGTCGGCGGCCAGATACAATTCATGCCCGCGAGAAAACACGTTCCAGGCGATTTCATTGCGCCATAGCAGGCCCTTTTCGCCGGACAGCATCTGTTCGCCGTCAAAGCCACGCACCGTGTAACGCCCGGCAATGGCCATCCGCTCCTGCGGCGTCAGCGCGTTCGGGCTCCACTGCCCCCTTACGCTGGTATACACCCGCCAGGGCTGATCGCCCCAGGAGAACGGCTGATTGATACCCAGGTCGCCGAGCAAAATGCCGGTACGTGCGCTGCCTTCATGACGCGACTCTTCCGGGGCAGGCAGGGCATTGAATGCGCCGGTGCCGCGGCGCCAGTTGATATTGGCGTCCAGCGTAGTGGTACCGAAGTAGCTGCGCTGATTCAGCCCCAGCTCCCAGCCGGCGGTCCGACGTTTTTGCGACACAATATCAACGTTGTCCACGGCGTTAGTCGAGTGCTTGCGGTAGCCGCGCAGGTTGAGCGTTAACTTGTGCGACTGGTCGCGGTACAGCAACCGGGAGACGGTCAACTGAATGTTGTCGCTCTTGCCGCTGTAGCGCAGCACCTCATTGGCGTTGGGGATGTTCTGGTGATAGGTGTAGTCGTTGTAATTGGCCGAGAAAGCCCAATATCCCACCGGGAAAAAGTAGTTCAGCGTATGTGAACGGTTGCCGAACGGCCCGTGCTGAAACACATCCTTGCCGATGTTGGCGTAAAACAGGTCATTCTGTGCAAACGGCGCATCGATAGCCAGAGTGGCCGAACCGAGATAACGCCCGGTACTTTTGGAGCCGCTGTCGTCCAGCCCCAGGCTGAGCCGCACCGGGCGCCCTTCGTGCCAGTTGACCTGCAGGTCACTGGTTCCGTCCTCGGCGCCGGGTACGATTTTAATATCGGCATTGGCGCTGGGCACCCGCCTGAAGTTCTCCAGCCCCTGTTCGATATCGCGCAGGCTGAGAATATCGCCGCGTGAGGCCGGAATAGCGTTCCACAGCCGCCCACGCCAGGAGACCGGCTCCTCAAAGCGGATCTCACCGATACGCCCCGGCTGCAGCGTCAGCGTCAATACGCCCGTGGTCAAGTCCTGCTCCTGCGCCATCACGCGTGTGGTGACATAGCCCTTGGCCAGTATGGCGTTTTGTACCTTGTTGATGGCAAGCACAATGCCCTGGCTGCCCAGACAGCGGCCCCTGGCATCCGCCGCGGCGTTCAACGCCCATTGAAAGCGATCGGCAGACTCGCCGACCAACGTTAGCCGATTGATGATGAAGCAAGGGCGTTCATCGGTTGGGTAATCGGGCAGCACAACGTCGGGACGGGAAAGGCGCGCATCGGCCTGTGGGGCATTTTGCTGTTGCAGGGCGCGCTCGCGCTCCTGCTGGCGCTGCTGTTCGCGGGCATCAATGGACGCCATTCCATCGCTGGTAGACGCCGAAGCGGAAAACAGGGGTACGACGCCGATCAATAATCCCGACAGCCCGCAGCGGATAGAATAAAGTAAAGCACGAGCAGTATCTGAATCTGAGCGCATCCTTGGCTCCTCACCGTTACTTATAGTTATTTATTTGGTCAAAATCATAAGTTAAGTAAATTAATGTAAATAAACTTACTCTGGGGCGAATTATGAGCTTCGGGGGGGAAAAATCAACAGCTTTATGGCACTGCGATTCACAAAACCATAAGGGAGGCGGCGGGCATACGAAGAATGGCGAAACGGCGGGAGGATGACGCCATGATGCGCCATCCTTTAAAATTAATTGTCGATCGGGAGGAGAATCAGTAAACGAGACGGACAGCTATCAGCCCAGCAAATTGCTGCCGAACGCCCCCTGCCAATCCTGTTCGAATTTCTCGACCGCGGCCTGCACCGCC
>CBIFVZ010000097.1:0-11343 GCA_966185765.1 uncultured Enterobacteriaceae bacterium
GCGTTTCAGGAAATAAATCTGCCCGGCCAATAGCCAGCGAAATTGAAAACTCCGCGACGCCTCGCTGCAGTTTGTCCCACTTCGCCTGAGCGGCGCGCATGGCCTGCGCCTTTGTCGCGTAGATGGTCGTCAGTTCCAGCACGTTATCAGCCTCACCGGCCATGTACTCACCCTCGCGTGCTTCCTGCTCTTTATGGGTTTTAGTCTTTGCCGGGGCTTTTGTCGCTTTCGGGTGCTGTAGTGCGCGGAGGTGCTTCTCTTTTGGCTTACGCTTGAGCTTCACCTTTTGCTTTTGCGGCTTCGGGTCTTTGGTATGCAGCCATTTTGCCGACACGCCGGTGTAGGCTTCCCGGTCAGCAATGGCAAACTGATGACGATCGCCGTCGCCGCGCTCAAGCGTCATCTGCGGAATAGGCTTTCCGCTGGCCGTCTTACCGCTCCCCGCTTTCAGGAATAACAGTTTCCCCGCTTTTACCGAAACCGCCGCCCCGTTCCGGTCAGCCAGACGGGACAGAAACACCGCGTCGGATTCCTGCGACTGGTCAATATGAGGCACGGCGACGGCTTTCAGCGTGTCGGCCACGCTGGCCTCCAGCTTATTGCGTGCCGCAATCGTCTCCACAATTTGTCCGAGCGTGGTGTCATGCCATGACTGTTCCCGGCGCGAGTTCAGCGTCCCACGAAAATCAGCGCTGCGCCCCCGGATGGTCAGCGTATCAGGCGCGCCCCTGTGCTCGATTTCATCGACCGTGAACGTCCCTTTTTTTATCAGCGCGGAATCCTGCCAGCCTAACCACAGGGTCAAGGTTGCACCGCGCGGCGGCATTGCTATCTGGCCGTCAGTGTCATCGAGCTCGATATCGAGCTGGTCGGCCTCGAATCCGCGATTGTCGGTCATGGTCAGGCTGATAAGGCGGTCACTAAAATCCTGGGTGATATCGTCGTTATCGAGCTTGAGCATAAACGCCGGGGCTATCTTCGCCCCGGCCTGAATATCCATTCCTGTAATCACCCTGCCAGCCCTCCCAGCCAGTCACCGGCAGACGTGACCAGATTGTCGGCCTGCGTTTTCAGGTCGCCATAAATGGCCGCCAGCGATTTATCGACCCGCTTAAGTGACAGGCTAAACTCGATTTTTCTAGCCGCTCCGTCGCTGAATAGCTCGGTGTGGGTGTGCGTCACTTTGTCGATGACATACATGCCGTGGATCATGCCCGTTCCGTCAATCAGCGGCCACGCACGCCCCTCGTCTGCCATCAGCTCGATGGCGGTCAGTGACAGGCGTCCGCCGGTAATTTCGGGATAGAGCACGCCCGACAGCGTGCGCGTGGTTTCCCCCTCCCCGAGATACTGGTAAGCAGGTGGCTTGCCGATACGGTCGTTTGACGCCCAGCGGTAATCCTTCGAATACTGCATAGACTGATAGGGCAGCGTGCGGCGCTCAAACACAAACAAACCTAAAACCATTAACATGCTTTATCCCCCTCAGTCATGACGCATACTTGAGCGCTGACGCGCACGGTTTTCCCGGTCGAGTTTATCGACAGCCTCACGCAGCCGACGGTCGAGGTCGCTGCCCGGCGCGATGCCACCATTCAGGTTGATGTTATATTCTGGCTTGCTCTGGTCGACGTAAGTCTTACCCGTGGGCGCGGTAACTGGCTGATATGCCTGATAACCGCCATATGTTGAGGTTGCCGGAATATAAGATTTATTTTGCGAGCCGGTGGCGGCATTGGCTTTTGCGGCCTTCTGGTCAAGGTCGCTCGATTCTTTATTGATAACCCCGAGCTTTTCCAGTAACCAGTTAACGCCGGTACGCAATGTATTAAAGCTTTTGAGCGGTAACATCAGCGCTTCGGCCAGCATCTTACCGAACATCACACCCGCATTTTTGCAGCTGTTGAGCGTCTCCTGCGTCGACTTAACCGGTGCGATCAGGTCTTTAAACCACTGCCACGCCGCTTTAAGTTTGTCACCAAGCCAGTCAAAAACCGGCTTTAACGGTTCGAATAACTCCACTACAGGGGCAAAAGCCTGCTTTATCCCCTCCATTACGCCTGAGAAAAATGCGCTTATTGGCTCCCAGTATTTGCGGATGAGCAGCGCACCGGCGATGATGGCAACGCCAACAGCCACAATCGGCCAGGTAAGCGCCCCGAGCACAGAGACAATGGCCGCCCCCATTGCGGCCAGATTTGCACCGAGAACACCGGCAGCGGCCATAATCACGTTGAAACCCGTTACCACCGGCCACGCTATCAGGCCAATCCCACCCAGCACGCCAATCAGCGCCAGCCCACCACCAACAATTAACCCGATGGTTGACGCAAGTGTTTTGTTATTGGTGATCCAGCCGTCGAGCTTTAATACATATTTCGTGGCGGTTTTAGTGAGCTCACGCAGTGAGCCCTCCTGCTGGTCAAACAGGTCAGTACCGACGGCCTCATAGGCTGACTGAAATTCTTTGAAATCGCCGCCGAGGTTGTCCTGCATGATTTTGACCAGCTCAGCGGTTTTCCCGTCCGAGGCTTTAAACGCCGCCGTGAGCTGGTCGAGCTTGCCGCTTGAGGCAGCGGTCATCAGCACTGCCGCCGCCGAGCTGGCTTCCTCACCAAAGATGGTTTTCATGTACTCGCCTTTCTGGCTGGTTCCGAGATTGTTTTTCTCAAAACTGCGCTGCATTTCTTTCAGAATGGCGAATATCGGGCGCGTATTGCCCTTGCTGTCAGACGTTTTAACGCCGAGCTCTTTGATGGCCTCGTATGCCTTACCGGTCGGAGCCTGCAGTCGACTCAGGACGGCACGGCTGCCGGTCCCCGCCATCGAGCCGGTGATTTTGGCGTCATGTAGCGCGCCAACCATTGCGGCGGTCTGCTCGATACTGACCCCGGCATTTTTTGCCACCGGCGCAGCATACGTCAGCGCGTCGCTCAGCCCGTCAAAGTCAGCGGCCGTTTTGTTCATCGTCATCGACAGCACGTCGCCGATGTGTGCGATCTGGTCGTTTGACATCTGAAACGCGGATTTCATACCCGTCAGCAGCGCGGCGTTTTCTTCCATCGAGCGCCGGTTAGACAGCGCCATATTCAGCGTGACCGGCGTCGCCGCCTGAATCGCTGCGGCATCCCCGCCGCTTTTCGCAATGATAATCTGCGCGCTCGCCGCATCATCTGCAGACGCGGCGGTATTGTCCCCGAGCTGGCGCGCCTGTTTGCGCAGCGCCTCCATTTCGGGTGATTGTTTTTCTACCCCGAGCACGGCCTGCAGCTCAGAGTTTTTCTGTGCAAACGAATAGCCAGGCATCAGCAGTTTCACCCCGGCCATTGTTCCCGCCGTGGCAATACCGACGCCCGCCGCGCCTGCCGCTGCAGCGCCTCCGGCAAGGGATTTACCGGCCTGATAACGCTCTTTAACGCGACTCAGTCGCGCCTGCTGCTGGCTGACCCGAGCCAGTGCCTCGCGCTGCCGGTTAAGCTGAGCGGTCGTCTCACTGATGCTGGTTTTCAGGCGGCGCTCATCCGCCGAGAGAGTACGGGTGTTAATCCCTGCCTGCGCGAGCTCGGTGCGCTGACGCTGTACCGACTGCCTGAGGCTGTTGTATTTGAGCTGCAGGTCAGCGGCGGATTTCTTTGCCGCCTCCATCGCCCGCGCCTGCGCTTTAGTGGGGTTTTCCGTGTTTTTAAACTGGACGGCCAGCGCGGCGGCTTCCTGTTTCGCCTTGTTAAGCGACTGGCCGGTCACGGCAAGCTGTGCGCTCGCTTTCCTGAATCCGTCAATCCGGGTCGCCTGCGCATTCAGATCGCGCAGGCTGTTCTGAGAAGTGCGGATGTCGCCGGCAAGGGTCTTGCTGGCATTCTGGATAGCTTTAAGCGGTCGGCTTGCCCGGTCTACTGCGTTCAGCAGTACCTCAATCCTGACGTTATTGCTCATGGTGGTGTCCGCTTCGCTGCAGCGCCTTTTCGCGCCATGTGATGAGCTCGGTCACGCTCAGGGAATTCAGCTCTGATGGCGGCCAGTGAAATATCACCGCGATATCCGCCATCAGGTCATCGACCGAAAGGTTATCCGGGAAGGTCAGCGAGCCGAAGATGGCGACAAAAAACCGACCACCTTACCGGCGAACAAAATCAGGTCTGACGCTTCCAGACGCATGACCTCATGCTCGGTGAGCGCCGGGTACGTCATGCGCGGCAGCACCTTAATCAGCGCATCGACGTCAGAGTTTGCCAGCGAGGCCAGACTCACACCGCGCAGGGTTCCCGCGTTGGGTTTTGTGACGGTCACCTGCTCGATTTTCTGCTCACCGCGCATGATGGGGTTATCGAGGATCACAATGTTTGAGTTTTCGGTTTCGTTGATGTTTTCCATGATGTTGGTCTCGTCAAAGTTAACTGACCGGCCAGCCTGACTGACCGGTTAAGGGGTTACAGGCCGATGGCCTTACGGTGTTCCGCCAGACGGTCGACGCCGTCGACTTTCATCACCATGTTGATGACGTCAATCTCGATGACCTCTTTCCCGTCAATCGTGAGCTGGTAGTAAGTGCACTCGGTCGAGATTTTGGTCGTGCCGCTTTCGCCCTGTTTGTTTTCGCCGCCGTCGTACTCTTTGTGACGGCCACGCATGACCACCTCAATGGCAGAAATTGCGCCGGTGTCATCGCGCTGGTACGAGCCGGTGAAGCGCAGCGGGACGGTGTCCGCACCCGGTGACGCGTACTGCGCCCACAGTTCGACGTCAGGCAGACCGCCCAGCGTCCACTCAAGCGACAGCGCATCATCATCGAGGCCGAGGTCAATCGACACCGAGCCCGGCATCCCGCCGCCGCGATATTTCTCAAGCTTACGGGTCAGCTTTGGCAGGGTGACGGATTCAACGACGCCCATGTAGCTGAGACCGTCGTTAAACATATTCAGGTATTTCAGTTTGCGTGGTAACGCCATGCTCTGAGCTCCTTAGCTGTTGACCGAGTCTGACAGGTCTGCCAGATAGGTATCGGTGATGCGCTGGCGCAGGGTCAGGTTTTCCAGCGGCGGGACGGGGGTGTAGTCGTAATCGATATACAGTTTCCCCGCCTTGAGCGATTCCACGCTGTTTGACTCCGGGTCGTACCAGCAGGAGCCGTCAACGATATAGCCGTTGTTTTTCAGCTCGCGGAATTTCGCATTCATACCGGCGACGATGTCGCGGATAAGCGTCGCAGTGACGGGTTTATCAATCGCCCACGCGTGCGCCTCCGCCATCGTGTCGGCAAGCACCTGCGCCGTGCGGGTGTAGTTTTCAAACAGGAAAAGCGGGTCATCGGAGCAGGTACGGTTGCCCCAGAATTTAAAGCCGTCGTTACGAATAAGCGTGGTGACACCGGCCTGATTAAGCAGGTTTGCGTCGGTGGCCTTCTCCTGCAAATCCCACGAGACCGAGGCACTGACGCCGGTGACGCCATTCACGCCGACGTTAGACAGCGTTTTGTGCCAGCCGGTCTCCTGGTCGATTTTGGCACGCAGACCGAGCGCGCGGGCGGTCGCCCATGCAATATCGGTATCGTTCGCCGTGGTGTCCCATGCCAGAAAATCAGGGTGAATGACCATCAGCTCGCGCTGGCTGAAATTCTCGCGGTAGGCAATGGCTTCAGAAATGGTCTTGCAGCCCCACGCGCTGATATAGCCAAACGCGCGCAGGCTCTGACAGGTCGCCGCGAGCGCGGTCGCCACTTCCAGAGAATCCAGCCCCGGCACGCCGAGAATGCGCGGCTTGACGCCAGTGACAGTTTTGGCGGTCAACAGCGCTTTAAGACCGGTGTATTTGCCGTTTTCGTCGGTCGTGCCGATGATGTTGGAAATGGTTTCTTTCTGCGCCGCTTCCGGGTCTTCCGGGTCGTCGATACCTTCGGGAACGCGCACCACCACAATGACCGGCTTGCACTGGTCGGCGATGGCCTGCAGGGATTTTGACAACGTGCCTTTTTTACCGGCCTTACCGATCGCCGTTTGCACGCTGGTAATCAGTACCGGCTCGTTTAAGGGGAATGTCTTTGCGTCAGCATCGCTGGCCGTGCAGACCATGCCGATGATGGCCGTCGAGACGGTGGAAATGGTGCGCGTGCCATCATTAATCTCGATGACCTCGACGCCGTGATGATAGTCGCCCATCTGTTTAACTCCGTGGTTAGGGGGTGCGACTATTTTCTGTTGTGTGTTCTGCGGGTGCGATGAAATGGCGTTGGTGGAGGGATAAAACAACAAACAAAAGCCCTCTGGGTGGAGGGCTTCGGTAAATCATTTAAAACACGGCTAACTGACTAAAATCGCAGTCTCAGGCAATGGCGGCCAGACCGGTTTTTTAACATCGACCCGACTCAGAAGCACGCGGTACTTTTTCCACCCCTGCAAATTTGCTGTTTCTTCGTCTGTTGCCATGTTCAGCTCTACCGCATCCTGCAGCGTGGCGATGACGTTATTTGCCTGAGTCAGCAGCTCCAGTTTTTTGCGTTGTGTCTCTGCCTCATAATCCACCGGCGCGGCAGTAATTGCGCCATCAACACAATGAAACGCGCCGCCTAATGCTTTTTCTCCCGCTGCGGTAAAATCATCCGGCACATTCTCGGGCGCGACTTCAACGACAATCTGATTAACCGGAAAAATCGTGCTCGCATCATATGAAAAATGAATGATTTCTTTCGAGTCAGGATTGAAAGAGACTTTCAACGTTTCCTTTGAAAGTGTCTTAAGCCACTGATACCAGTCATTGCCGTTTTCGTCTTTCAGAAAAACAATATTCATTTCCGGTGATTTGGCAATGTAATATAATTCGAGTTCCTCCGCCGAAAGTTTTGCCACCTTCGCCGCAGTATATTTCCCCCATCTTTCTAATGGGTCATATTGTTTAAACACTCCAGATTGCATTGTCATTAGGCCACCCAAGCTGTGTACCAGTTTCCGCCGATGTTATATTGGACATAACGATATTGAACCGCCGTATAGTTTGTTTTTTGTTGCACAGCGGTAACAACCGCACCATTTGGTGCATAAGCAAAAGCATTATCGTTATTCCCGTTATCTGCCGTTCCCAGTGAAGCAAGCCTTATTCCGCCTTGCAGAAAGTTAGCGACTGTCCAGGCTTGCGTTGCAAAGTTCCCGTTAACCCATGCAGTTGTTGCATAAGGACTCAAATCCTGCTGTGGTGGCTGATTATTGGGTGAATAGACCCTCACGCCCGGAGTATCGTAAACACCTGCACCAGCTACTACTTTGTCACCTGCGGAAATTGCACCTGATGATATTAAATTTCCATCTTTATCTATTCTTAGTCGTGTATACCCGTTGTGCTGAAATACTAAACCGTTTGTACCCTCTCCATTGTCGCGGGTGATGCCAATTGAGAATTTATGACCGTACCAGTTAAACTCAACACCTGACACAACCCCGCCATTGGCAGCCTGCATATTATAGAGAGCAGACATGTTCGATTCTGTTGGTATGGTTTCGACTCTTCCGAGTCCGAAGGTGGCGTTATAATTACCACCATTTACAGCAACCGCACCAATATCCGAAGGGGCGGGTTTGTTTGCAGTGTCATACTGCTTTGCCCATGGTGTCCATGTTCCGTTATAAAAAATTCGGATATATGAACGTGAATCTGCATATATCCGGTAAACCTGCGTGATTCCGGCGTGTTTATATACCTCTAGCGATCCGGCAACTGACTCAGGATAGTTTCGCCCGGTTTGCGCCTGCGCATTTGAGGTCTGATAATACAGACCTGCCGTAGTGATGCTATTCAAATCCACAGCATTCCCAATTTCCACCGCCTGACCGTTGAAAATATCCTGAGCAGTGATTGAGATATCCTGAGACAGCTCACGCCCGTTAATCTTACGCGTGGATGGTACGCGGCCATTCGCATTGTCATTCGCCGCTTTGACCGCTTTAGGCGTGGCCGCCAGCGTCTCAGACGTGCTGTCGGTGGCGCTACTGAGCTGGACGATACCCTTTTGCGCCGTGGTCGCGTCCTGAGCCGTGTATTTGCCGTTAGCAAGGTCATACGCCGTCTTAACCGCTTTCGGCGTCGCAGCGAGCGTCTCAGACGTGCTGTCGGTCGCGCTACTGAGCTGGACGATACCCTTTTGCGCCGTGGTCGCGTCCTGAGCCGTGTATTTGCCGTTAGCAAGGTCATACGCCGTCTTAACCGCTTTCGGCGTCGCAGCGAGCGTCTCAGACGTGCTGTCGGTCGCGCTACTGAGCTGGACGATACCCTTTTGCGCCGTGGTTGCGTCCTGAGCCGTATATTTACCGTTAGCAAGGTCATACGCCGTCTTAACCGCTTTCGGCGTCGCGGCGAGCGTCTCAGACGTGCTGTCGGTCGCACTGCTGAGCTGCGTAAACCCTTTTTCCTTAAGCGTGGCGTCAGGATGACGGCGGGACTGCTCATGCTCTGCGAGTTTACCGTCGACATAGTCCTGCGTTGCCATCACCGTTGAGGTGTCAATCGTCAGCTCGACTGACTCGATATCGCTTACCATGATGACCATACGCACGGTCTGCGCGCGGCCTGACCCCTCAGCCAGCTCCGGCTTGTAGCTTTCCGCCATGTTGCCGACGGCAATCAGCGTGCCGGTGTCGTCATAAAGCCCCATTTCGCGCATCCAGAAACCGCCGGTTTCTGGCGGAATGAGCAGCTCCGCGATCACATAGTTTTGATTCTTGTTGTCCTGGCTGATTTTGTTCAGCGTATGGCGCCAGACTTCATTGACGAGCTTTGTCTGGCTGGCGTCAGGCACCGGCAATGTGCCGCCACCGTCGCCGATGGCCATCGCCGTAAAATTCACTTTTTTCCCGTTCGGGACGGTCGCTGCAGCAAGCTTAATCGCACCGGCTTTGGTGATGACCGTTTTATATTTTACCGTCATGGTGTTCTCACTTATCCGGATAAACCGTGATGATGTCGCCGTCATACGTCAGCGCGCCGGTGTAGAGATAGCCCGGCACATCCTGAATAATGTTGAGGCCGATAAGATGGCGGCTGGCTGGCTTTGCATCCGCAATGAGCCGCTCCATCTCGTAATACATTTCCTCGGTGATGCCGGTCTCTAACACACCGATATCGAGGCGAAACGTGCCGGGCGGGTCGTTCGTTTCCCACCACTCGGACACGTTAATCAGGTAGCCGAGCGGCTCCACCACGCGACGCACCGCCCCAATCGTTCCTTTGTGCGCATGAATAAACCACGCCGCGCGGATCACATCCCGCTTTGTGGCCTCCGGCCAGTTCTCATCCCAGCGGTCAACGGAAAACGCCCACGCCAGCCACGGCAGCAGATTTGCCGGGCAGTCGTCAGGACTCCAGAGGCGACGCAGCGGAACGGGGGTATTTTCAATCTCAGCGCAGGCGCGCGCCGCCGCCACCTCAAGCGGTGACGAGCCCACCGGCAGCAGGCGGGTATTACTCATCGTTACCCCCTATGGTGACGCTGTAGTCGCTGCACCATGACGCCTGCGTGTCATCGAGCACGATGTCGGCCACCGGTTCGGCCAGCTCGACGCGCTGCACGCCCTCGACGTGGAGCGCGGCATAAATGGCCGATTTGCGGATATCGCGCCCGAGGCGGTGCTGCGCGGTAATGTACGCCTGAAGCTTTGCTTTCGCCGCACTGAGCACCGGCTCGCTTTCTGGACCGGGGTAAAGGTAAAGCGATGCGGTGATTTTATAGTCGACAATGTTCGCCGACTGCACGGTCACACGGTCTGCGACCGGCCTGACGTCCTCATCGTTCAGCGCGGTGCGCACGATAGCGAGCAGCTCGTCAGACGCCACGCCGTTATTTTCGCGTGACAGCACTGTGACCGTGACACACGCAGGCTCGGGACTGATGACCGAAATATCGGCGACCCGCCCGTCAGCGCTGCGACCGTGAAACTGATAGGAGCCGGTAGAGCCTGCGGTACTCAGCCCCTCAAAGGCCTGCTGAATGCGCAGACGGTAGTCGGTGTCCGACTCCATCACGGCAGGCGTCGGTGGAAACGTCGTGTCGTCTGCAGGGGTGATGATAAGGCGCTCGACGTTGTAATTTCCACCTATCTGGTCGAGGTCTGCGCCGGTGGCGTAGGCCAGCATGACCGCGCGCGCGGCCTCGTTGACGCGCTGTCGCCAGATAACTTCCCGGTAGGCGTTTTCCTGCAGCAGCTTCACCAGCGGCTCGGACTCAAGCAACAGCGTGCGCGCGACGGCGTCCTGCTGGTCTTCCGGGTACAGCGAGACGAGCGTCGCCTTTCGTTCGCTCAGGATGGTTTCATAGTCCAGTTCTTCCACGACGTCAGGCGCGGCGAGCTGGTTAAGGTCAACAATTGCCATAGCGTTTAACTCAGTGGAATGGTGAGTGAAAAAGGCTGGCCGTCGGTGGAGCGCGTGCCGGTGATATCGACATACAGCCCGCCGTCGGTCTCCGACCGTTCAAAGGTGATGGTCGAGAGATTTACGCGGGGCTCCCACTTCTGGATCGCGGAATAGCACGCGGCCATAATCTGCAGGCGCAGCGCAGGGGTCTGCGGCTGGTCAATCATCTGCGACAGGAGCGAGCCGTATTCACGGCGCATGACACGCGAGCCCACTGGCGTGACCAGAATGTCGCGCACGCTTTGCCGGATATGCTCAACCTCAGAGATACTGAGGCCGGTCTGGCCGTTCATTCCCAGATAACGCACCGTCATTGCGTCCCCTTAGTCCAGCTTCCGCCGCTCTGTACGTTGCCGTGCGCGTGGTTATCCACCTGCACGCCGTTTGATGTCAGTGTCCCGCTGGTGTGCTCGATGTTCCCACTCATCTTCCCGCCGTTCTTCACTTCGAGCGTGCCGGTCGTCAGTTTGTCGGTGCAGACCACCTCCGGCGTATCGAGCGTGATGCGGCTCGACGCTTTCACCAGCACCACCGGCACGGTGGCCGTAATGGACTCAGACGCGGTGACATCAGCGGTTTTGATGCCTGACACAGTGAGCGCGCCGTTTTCGGGCTCGTACTCAATAACCGCCCCGTCAGGAAAGGAAACATGAAGCGCATCAGGGGAGGCAGACGGCGCGGGATGGTCATCCGAGAAAATGCCGGGCAGCACAAATGCCGTATCGAGCTCGCCGCCGATCGCCAGCAAAAGCACCTGCTCGCCAACAGATGGAGCCCACCATACGCGCGAGCGACCGGCGCGACAGGTTAGCCAGTTCAGCCATGTGGTTTCCATGCCGCCGGTCTTGACACGGCAAAGCCCCTCGTCGTGGTCGACGTCGGTCACGATGCCGGTGCGGATAAGGTTGCGGATCGCGCGTGCGATTTCCTGCAGAGAATTTAAATTATTCA
>CBIFVZ010000098.1:0-11338 GCA_966185765.1 uncultured Enterobacteriaceae bacterium
GAGGAAAATATCCGTAGAATAAATAATGTAATTATCATATATGAAACCCGGCAGTGATATACTCCACAATATTCATTATTAAATAGGTTATCGTGGCTTTAGCGTTGACATTCTCTAAACCTGATGGGAATGTCTTTGTGTTTGATATGAATGTTGGCTTCATATTTTAAATATAAAATCTGTAGGGTTAATATTACTGTAAAAAAGTGTGTTTTTTCGCTGCTAATTAAAGCTATTTATTACGTCTGTAATAAATAGCGCAGCGATATCGTTCATTGCACCTGTTCATAGGGGAAAGCAAATGCATAAAGCAGTCAGGCTGTTTTTGTACCTGTCACTCTGCGCGATGTCTCTGGTGCAGAGCGTGCAGAGTGCCGATAAACCTTTCCCCCATCTGAGCTGGAAGGACAGCGACAACGACGCGGCGTTGGATATTGGCGGTACGGTGCGCGCTAACTATCGTCATGAAGACTGGAATACCAGTAATTACCGTAACCCTCCGCATTTGCGTTTTGATACCGCGCGTGTGGATGCGAGTGGTCATTATCAGCAACTGTTTTTTGATTCAGGTTTCTGGTTTCAGGATAAGCGGAAATACGCCATTGACCGGGCCTTTGTCGGTTGGCGATTTAATCCGCAGAGCAACATTCAGTTAGGCTTGCCAGGTAAACCGTTTGGTTTACAGCCTTATCCGCAATTCGGCTGGACCTTTGGTATTCCGTTTTATATGGGGTTTGCCATCGGCACGGGGGGCGGCATTAAATATCAGTACCAGAATAATGGCTGGTCACTGGATGCCGCCTGGTTTCCGTGGATGGAACCCCCGAGCGTACGTTTCGCCGCAGATGTGGGTGATTATACCGATCTCAGAAATACGATTTATGCCTCTCAGGGCGCGCAGCGTAATGAGAAGCGTGACCAGGTTAACCTGCGCCTGGCGCGCACCTTTAACGATGGTGACTGGAATAACGAGTTGGGTGGCTCGCTTGCCGCCTCGCGGCTTTATAATAACACTACCGGCGATGACGGCCTGTTCTGGGCCGCAGGGTTACACGGTGTGGCAAATTACGGGCCGTGGCACCTGACCTCGCAGGTGATTCGCTTTAGTTATTCGCCCAAAAACCCGCCAGGTGTGAGTGATAACAGTGTTCTGATGGGCGGTAACGGTCTTAATCCTGCCTACCTTATTCCGGCAAAAGCGACGACGGGCGCGCTCAACCTGGCGCGTGATGTGGAGGTTGCCTGGGGGCCAGTTAACAAGCTGCGCTTCTATAATGACTTCAGCGTGCTGTGGAAAGACAAAAGTGGCTGGTCAGACTCACAGATGAACACACTTGGCGTGCAGGTTTTTGCATTGCCGGTCATGTTCTGGGTGGACCTGTCCTGGGCGAAAAACGTTAACCCCTGGGGCGGGGCGCTCAATGCCACGGGCTGGACCAGTGCTTCATCAACGGGGAGTGATAAGTGGTACCTTCGCACAAACCTGAATATTGGCTATTACTTCTGATAGCGACGCTACACCTTCCCGGCGACAAAATATGAGGTAAATCACAAAATCGCCGGGATGTCAAAACACATTAAGGGCGAAAAACAGGCGTTTTTACCAAAAAAGATCTGAAGTGGCATCGCATAGAATATCACCATATCTTCCACTTCCTTATCCTGAGTGAAACGACCTCCTATGAACACGACCCGTCCTGTGACTCACGTTGTGCCGCGAGCCGCCCAATTATCCGGAGCGTGCTAACGTGGCGCGCCTCTTATTACGTAGTGGATTTCTCAATGATTTCCAGGCTGTGGGGAACAACGGGCAGGCGGTGTTCGAATCCGCGCTGCAAATTCGCGAGGCGCTGAAGTTGCGCGGTATGGAGCTTGCCGCCAGTATTCTCGCTATCCCGCAGACCGATGAGGCCAGCCAGCGCGTGGACTGGTACGCGCCCGCAGGTAAGCGCGTAGTGTCATGGATTGGTGCCGACGGTGATACTCGTCGGCGTGCGCTCAAACATCTTGAGCGCTGTCTTGATGAAATCACCATGCTGAGCGAACGCAGCCAGCGGGCAGACAAACCGGCGATTCGCCGCTTTGGTCTACTGCTGGCGCGTGCGTTTATGTTCCCTGGCGCGAACCATGTGTTTCTGGTTGATGGGCGCCCGGTTATCACCTTCTGGGGTTTTATCGCGCATCATCAGAAGGTGCCGGAAGATGCGCTGATTGGTTTGCGCAGCGTTGCAGAGCCGGAGCCGGTGGTGTTTGCTGCACCGGAGCCACCGCCTGCACCTGTTGTTGAAGAACCTGTCCCGATGGTCGAGCCGGTGAACACTCAGGCAGCACTCGCGACAACACTTTATGAAGTCACCTCCTGCGTACCGGACGCGCCTGAAGAAGAGCAACCGGTGGTCATCACGACGAAAAAACGCTCACGTAAAACACTTGCCGCTTGCGCTGCGCTGCTGGCGCTGCCTGTTGTAGCCGCCGCAACCTATTATGCATACAGCGCAAAGGATGTTCAGGAAGAGACCGCCGTTATTGAGGCCCCGGTTGTGACCGAGGCAGAGCCTGAACAAGCTGAAATTGAGCCGGTCAAGCGCGTTATGCCATCACTTACCATGTCGCTTCCATTGCAAGGCGCAACGGTACCAGAAACACCGCCGCCGCCAGGGGCGCTTGTGATGCCCGTAGATTCACTCAAGGCCGGTTCAACACGTTTTCTCAATGGTGAATGGCAGATCAATGGTGAAGCGAACGCACCCGTAGCACAACCGGCTAATTTACCGGCCCTGCGAGCGATTGTGTTGCAAATCAAAAATAATGAAGGTACCGCTACTTTGAATCTGGGCGGTAAATTTAGATGTAAAACGAACATTATTTCAGGGCTGATGCCTTCTGGGGCATTAATAGTGAAAAGCCGTGCACGTGCGCGCTGTAGTGACGACATGCGTTATCCGATGCCGGAAATCACCTGCCGCCAGGGCGAAACAGGGGCAGCACGCTGTGAGGCGCGCTATGGTGAAGAAGAGGCAATGCCGATAACGTTTAAAAAGGTGGGTAAGTAAACCATGTTGGCGAACCTGTATCCTTACCGTCACAACGTCTCTCTGGTACGCGACAGCGGTATCCAGTTCCTGGATTTTGGCCTGACGCCAACTGACAGCGCCTCACGTGGCTGTTTTGTGCGCAAAACCGCCAACGGACCGCTGCTGCGCCTGGACTGGGATGACGCCCGTCAGAAATTTACCTTACCTGCCCATGATGGCAGCGCGCCAGAAGTGGTGGAGCCGGAAAGCCGCATCGCGCTCAGCCATTCGCTCACACTGCTGGATGGCGAATGGCTGCCGCTGCCGGTGCTGCGTGTCAGTGCCCAGCGCCGTTTTGCGCAGGGACCGGGCAACTGGGCACGCTTTCAGATTCGCGAGCTTGCCGAACCCGACGAGGCAGGTAATACCCATCGTCTGACGCTGGCGCTGGATACCCGCATCCTGCCTGAAGAAGAGGGTGCCGAGCTGCTGGCACCGGTAAGTAGCGATATTACGTTTGGCACCCGTTTTGCGCTGGCCTGGCATGATGATGAACTGGCCGATTTTATAGACCAGGTCTGGGTTGATGGCTGGTTGCGTGACAGTTTCAGTGCCGCAGCGGACGAGCGCGAGTCGCGTACGGTGGGTGATATTCAGCAGGCGCTGAAGAAATTCGAATACCAGGCGCACTGGCTGAACCTGCTGGAGCTGTTTGGCGCTGAGTTGGCTATCCCTGAATTGCGGATCGTGGAAACCAGTGGGCAAACAACGGCGATCCCGGTTGATCTGGTGCTTGATGTGGGCAATACCCATACCTGCGGCATTCTGATTGAAGATCACGGTATTGGCGAAAGCGGCCTGCGTCACGCCGCCGAGCTGCGTGTGCGCTCGCCGGAGGCGCCGCAGTATGTCAGCCCCTCGTTTTTCTCAAGCCGTCTGACCTTTGCGCGCGCTGATTTTGGCCGCCGTTTTTATTCGGTGGAAAGTGGGCGAGATGACGCGTTTGTCTGGCCGTCTCTGGTGCGTACCGGTGATGAGGCGTGCTTGCTTGCCGCACAGCGCCACGCCAGCACCGGTGCCTGTAGCCTGTCCAGTCCACGTCGTTACCTGTGGGACTGCGAACCCGCAGCACGACCGTGGCGCTTTAGCAAAAACGGCGTGAGCGACGAGGCTGAAGCCATCGCGCAGCCGCTGATGATGCTGATGAACGACGAAGGTATCCCGCTGACCGAACTGTCAAGAGATGAGCGCCTGCCGGTGTTCTCTGCCGTATACAGCCGTAGCGCGCTGATGACCCAGCTGTTGTGCGAGTTACTCACTCAGGCACTGAGCCAGATAAACAGTGTGGATAATCGCCTGAGTATGGGTCAGCCGGACGTGCCGCGACAGTTGCGTACGCTTATTCTGACGCTGCCAACCGGGATGCCGGTGCGCGAGCGCGATATCTTCCGCCAGCGCATGGAAGAGGCGATTGGCATGGTCTGGCGCGCAATGGGCTGGCACCCGGATGAGGTGGAGCCGTCGCGTGCCGTACCGCTGCCTGCGGTTGAAGCCGAATGGGACGAAGCCAGCTGTGGCCAGATGTTCTGGCTCTACAACGAAATCCAGCAAAACTACGCCGGGCGTGCCGATGCCTTGTTCCGGGCGCTGGCGCGAGCCAATGGCGCTGCCGAGCGCACGCTGCGTGTCGCCTCAATTGATATTGGCGGTGGCACCACCGATATGGCTGTGACCGAGTACAGCCTGCGTGAAGACGACAGCCGCAGCGCTCGCATTACGCCACGCCTGCTGTTCCGCGAAGGTTTTCGTATTGCGGGAGACGATATTCTGCTGGACGTGATTCGCCACAGCGTGCTCCCCGCGCTGGCAAATGCACTGCGCAACGGTGGTGTGCGGGATGTCGATAGTCTGATGAGCCGCCTGGCGGGAGACGCCACGCACCCGGAATCAGGGGACACGCTGCGCCAGCAGATGACGCTGCAATATTTTATTCCACTGGGTAACGCTATTCTGGCGGCCTGGGAACAGTGCCGTCCCGACGACCGCCTGCCGGGCCTCGACAGGCTCGCGGGCGATATGTTAAGTCAGAAACTTTCGCCTGCACTGTGTGAAGACATTGCGAAACTGGTGCAACCGGCACTGGCAGATGATGCGCCGGCGTTTGATTTGATGGCGGTACCCGTGCAGGTAAACTTTAATGAACTGCAACAGGCGGTACTGGAGCGCCGTTTTGCCATCGCCGCTCCGTTGCATGCGTTGTGTGAAGCGGTATCGTTTTACGACTGCGACGTGGTGTTGCTGACGGGTCGCCCGATTGGGCTGCCCGGCGTGCAGGCGCTGCTGCGTTATCTGCAACCTGTGCCGGTAAACCGCATGGTGATGATGAACGATTATCCGGTACACGAATGGTATCCGTTTAACGGCCACCCGAAGTCCACAGCGGCCGTCGGCGCGATGTTGTTTAGCCTGTCCCAGTCGCTGCGCCTGCCGGGCTTTTTGTTCCAGCCTTCCGGTATTCAGGCCTATTCCACCATTCGCTACCTTGGCGTGCTGGATGAGCACAACCGCCTGACAGACGACAATATCTGGTATCGCGATATTGATTTAGATAACCCGCGTGCGCGTCTGGACAGTGAGAAGACCTTTGCGATTCGCGGCAACGTGCGTCTGGGTTTTCGCCAGCTTGATAATGAGCGCTGGCCAGCCTCGCCGCTGTACACGCTGGCGATTGTTGACCCGAGCCTGACGATGGCCATAGCCAGCCAGGGGCCGCTATATGTGCGCCTGGCGCTGCGACAGAATGCCGATCGCGACGGCGAAGCCTTTATGCTGGGTGAAGCGCGGCTGGCGGGCGGTGATAAAGTCTCACTGGATAAACTTAGCCTGACGCTTAATACGTTAAGTGATTCGCGTGGCAATGTCTCTGACTACTGGATTGATAGCGGGAGCCTGTATAAAAAATGAGTGCCTCCATTTCACTGAATGCTGCCGTTTTTGACGCGCTGCGCCACTGGGTCAATATCACGCGTCAGCAGGCACCTTTGCTGGATGATGTGGCCGACGGGATCCAGTTGCGCCTGTTACAGTTGCAGCGTCGATTTACGTATTGCGAAACCGCCGCCGCACAACTGCCGACTGTCGGCCTGTGGGGGCACAGCGCTCGCGGCAAGGCGCATCTGCGCGACAGGCTGGTCAAACGTACACCAAATGATACGACGGATTTTCTTACGGCCCTTGCTGATGAGGGCTGTCCGGCGCAAATGGCGGTGCGATTTGGTCCGCGCAGCTGGCCGGAACAAGAAGGCTACCCGCTGTGCCTGATGCTGGTGAACGAAGGCGAACTGGTACAAATCTTCCTGCGTCATTATCTGGCAGGTACGGGTACGCTGAGGTTTGATGAGGTCGAGATGAGCCGTCGTCTCGACGAGGCGCGTCGTAGCTATGATAACGGTGAGAATAGCGGGATTGATGCAGGGCAGGTTGCGCAGCTGGCGGCAGAATATCGCCGTCTTGCCGGTGATACAGCAAGCGTAACGGAATCAGAAACCTGGTTTCGCATGTCCGAGCAACTGCCACAGCTCAGTGTTGCTCAGCGCGCACGCTGTTTTGCGCTGCTGTGGGGCGACAATACTGCGCTGACTGCCCGCTGGCTGGCGCTGGCAACGTTGCTTCAACAGTTGGGTAATGCCCGCTATGTGTTGGCACCGGAACGGCTGGCCGTTGACCGGTTTCGTTTACCGGCCAAAGATTTTCTCGCGCCAGACAGTAAGCTTCCCGGTGAGACGGCAGCCCTGGTTAACGTTTGTCCGCTGGTGGTGGATGTCGTACAGGCTCCGGTTGCTGTACCGCGCGTGCTGCTTTCTATGCTGTGTGCCGAAATGATGCTTAGCGCCACGCCGGATGAGGCGCTGGTGGCGCTGAAAGTGCTCGATATTCCCGGGTTTCGCCGCGACGACGGACGTGACTGGTGCGTAAGTAAAAGCAACTTTCTCAGCGAACTGAACCGCCAGCGCTGCCGCCCGGATCTGCTGCTGGTTTGTCAGGCCGTTGTGGAGAGAAAGGATAACCAGGAGGTGGCCACCCGGCTCATCGACTGGATGCCAGCTGATGTAGAAAATCCGCGCGTGGTGTGGGCGATCACCCCGTTTGACGCCCGTTTTGACGCGACGTCAGGCGCGGAGAATAACGACAGTGCAGTGCAGAGCCTGCTCGACAGCACGCAGTATCCCTGGGGAGTATGCCAGGCGCTGACCGATAACGACACGCAGCGTATGGTGCGCTGGTTAAGCGAAACCCTGAGCGATGAAAACCGCGAGGTAGACGCACAGCGTAACCACCAGGCGCTGGCAGCGCAGGTTTATGAGCTGCTGCGCCGCTGGCTGTCGCCACCGGGCGTGCATGACGAACAGTGGCGTCAGCCGCTGGAAGATATGTTGCGCACGTTACAGCAAGGTGCCGCAGAACATGGCGCATTGCTTAATGCGCTGCTGCCACCCCGCAGTGCGCTCCAGCAATTATGGCAGCAGCATCCGCCCTCTCAGGAAACCACCCCAGGCTTATTTGACGCTGCCATTGATCTGTTTTCTGAGCAGGCGCCGAGCGCACCGCCCCAGGAGGCCAGGCTGACCGACTTTGAACATGCGGTACAGCGACTGTGGGTCAATCACCTGCGTCAGTGGGCAGAAAAAGAAAACGACGGTTTGAGCCTGTCAGCAGCACAGCGACGCACGCTGTGCGATATCCTGATTACCATGAGCTACCGCCTGGACTTGCCTGGCCTTTTCAGCAAAGTGTTAGCAGGCAGTGAGCGCAGCGCACTGGCAGACAGCACCCGCGTGATGTCTGAACTGAGCGATTTCATTACCTGGCTTGGCTACGTAGGTCAGGATGCCGCCACGCGCCCGGCCAGCCGCTGGAATCCAGGCCACCCGGTGTTCTCGCCTGGTGTGCGTGCGCGTAGCGATGAGCGCCTGACGAAGCTTGACGCAAACCCGGTACATGCAGCGACCAACTACGTCTATGACTGGCTGGTGGCGCTGTGGACACGCGCGGTAGAGAATGTGAGCTATCACCATCCGCTGGATGTCAGCCCACAGGCTGGTCAGATGCTGAGGACGCTGCTGGGCGTGAAGTGAGTGCTGGGGTTGTAGTCTGAGTCATGGGAAGCCACCTGCGGGTGGCTTTTTTTATGGCGTAAGTTGAAAACAGTTTGAGAAAGTAAAGGAATGGCCGATTCAATACGATTTATGTTCTGTATGACAGAAGGGGGCTTGTTCTGATGAGTGATGAATCATTATTGTGGACATTCTGAATACGACAAGGGATGTGAAAACGTGCAGATGGAGCGCGCTCAGAAGAAAGAAGGCACCTTACGTCTCATGACGCTCGATGAGATAACAATGGCTCAACGAGTATTCGCACACAGCATCACCTATAGCCCAGTCTGGATCCATTGTGACAGTGACTTTCCGCTGGGTTTACAGAGCGAGAATGTCGCTATGGCACCCAATGGGGAACTCTGGTATCGAAAAAAGCCAGACTTTTGCCTGGCTTTGGATTCTTAACGCAATCAGAAGGTTTAGAACGTATCCCACTCTTCGTGGTAATCGTTTTTCTCTTCTTTAACAACCGGTTTGACTTTTTTCACCGGGCGTTCGGTGCGGGTGAGCTGAGGCTCCGCTCGCACGTAACCACGCTTTTCGCTTATCTGGAAAATCGAGACGCTGTCTTTGAGGTTATTCGCCTGTGAAGACATGGTGGTGGATACGGCTGCCACCTCTTCAACCAGCGCGGCGTTCTGCTGCGTGACCAAATCCATCTCGTTGATAGCCTGGGCAATCTGGTCGATACCGGTGCTCTGCTCATCAGTCGCAGAGGTGATTTCATTCATGATATCGCTGACTTGTGCAACAGAGGTTACGATACCCTGAATGGTTTCCCCAGCTTTTTCAACGAGCTTCGCGCCGTCATTTACGCTGTCGACAGAGTTAGAAATCAGACCGCTAATCTCTTTTGCTGCATCGGAGCTGCGTTTGGCAAGGTTACGTACTTCGCTTGCCACCACGGCGAAGCCGCGGCCCTGCTCACCGGCACGAGCGGCTTCAACCGCAGCGTTCAGTGCCAGGATGTTAGTCTGGTTAGCGATGCTGTCGATAACGGAGTTGATATCAGCAATGCGGCGTGAGCTTTCGGTAATCTGGTTCATCGTCTGGATGACGTTAGTCATCACTTCGCCACCTTTACGTGCTACGTCACTCGCATGCACGGTCAGCTGGCTGGCATGGCGGGCGTTGTCAGCGTTCTGCTTAACCGTGATACGCAGCTCTTCCATACTGGCAGCCGTTTCCTGCAGTGCAGCGGCCTGCTGTTCGGTACGAGAAGACAGATCATTATTACCCACTTCAATTTCACCTGCGCTGCTGGTGATGCCGTAAGACCCCTCCTGAATCTTACTGGCCATATCGACAAGCGAGGCCTGCATGTTTTTGAGCGCGGTAAGCATATCGCCGATTTCATTACGTGCGCCGGTATCAAACTGGTGGTACAGCTCACCGCGACCAATGGCCTCAAGGGTTTCTGCAGTGAAAGTCAGGCGCTGGAACAAGTGTTTGCGCAACCAGAAGTTTGCGAAAACGGAGATGAGCACCATGATAGTGATAAAAATGATAGCGACCAGTACCGAGTTATTACGGTCTTTTTCTGATTTTTTCTGCGCCGCCTGGCTGAGGGACTCATTGAGTTCCATATATTTGTCGATGGCATCGCGGAATTGACGTTCATAAATACCATTGTCAAAACCGCTGTTATTGTGCGCGGCCAGCTGCTGAATATTGCTTTCATAACGCGCAAGCAACACACTGAAAGCGTTGTTGATTTCATCGCTCAGGCGACGAGTTTCGTCAGAGGATTTCTCAAAACCCTGGAAATTGGCAGCATGTGCTTTTGATCTGCGCACCATATCCTGTAACTCAGCGTGTCGGCGTTCAAATTCTGCCGGCAGTATGTTCGGATCGTTATGCACATAATTGAGGTCGGCACGTATGTTATCCACGGCATCGACAAGACGCGTAAGTTCGCGTGAGTTCTTGTCGGCAAGCCCAAACAGGGTGAAAGACTGGCTGGTTCTGTCGGCGTTAATAATGACCAGCACATTCGCCAGTAGTGTAATCGCACAAAATACAACCAGCGCACCTTTCATGTACGTGGAAAGCTTAAGGGTTTTCATTTCACATTCTTCCTGAATAGATATCTGACTTTAGGCATATCGGCGCGGCTAGCGGAAACTTGCGCAATTAGCCGAGCTGTTGCGCAGCTGAAGCTGTAAAAAAGCGTCAGCCTCCTGAGCAAGGCGCTGACGCTTTTTTACAGTAAAACTGACGTTAGTCAGCGAGCTGCAGGCGTGCGCGCAGGCGTTTGATAACCTGGCTGTGGAGCTGGCTGACGCGCGGTTCACCCACGCCGAGTACGGCGCCGATTTCCTTCATGTTCAGCTCTTGTTGGTAATAAAGGTTGAGCAGCAGCTGCTCACGTTCCGGCAGGCGTTGGATCTCTTCAATAACGCGCTGGCGCATAGTGCTGGAAAGTAATTGCTGGAGTGGATTTTGCTGCTCATGCTGCTCGCCTGGCTGTTCCACGCCGCCATTGTGCTCATCCTGAAGCTCGTCCAGTGAAAATAGCTGGCTGGTATTGGTATCCATCAGGATTTGCTGATAGGTTTCCAGCGGCACGTCCAGCTCTTGCGCCACTTCGGTTTCTGTTGCTGTACGCCCAAGACGCTGCTCTACACGGCGGATAGCTGACGCGACGTCGCGCGCGTTGCTGCGCACGCGGCGTGGCACCCAGTCTCGCTCGCGCAACTCATCCATCATGGCCCAGCGCACACGCTGGGTTATCCAGGTGCGCAGCTGCGTACCCTGCTGCGGATCGTAGCCATCAATGGCACCCAGCAGCCCGATCATGCCGGCCTGGATAAGATCATCCAGTTCCACGCTTGCGGGCAACCGCACCTGCAAACGCAGGGCTTCATGGCGCACCAGGGGAGCATACTCTGTCCACAGCGCGTTTTTTTCTGTCACAGTCCCGGCTTGGGTATATAAGTTGTTCACAGTCACGCTTATCCGACAATGTAAAAATCATGCTTATTATCGTTGGCTGGCACAAAATCAATTGCTGAATAAACCTGCGAAACGGCCCCTTATTTCTGTGGATTGCGAATATAAAAAACCCCACCGCAGTGCGATGGGGTGAATGTCGTGCTGTAAAGCGTGCGAATTAACGCAGCAGAGACAGGACGTTCTGCGGAACCTGGTTAGCCTGCGCCAGTA
>CBIFVZ010000099.1:0-11129 GCA_966185765.1 uncultured Enterobacteriaceae bacterium
GACCAATTGATTAAAAGTCAACTGCTCTACCAACTGAGCTAACGACCCACTTTTCACCGGTTTAGACTAAACGCCTTAGCCCCGGCAACGGCGGCATATATTACTGGTTTAAGATTCTGACGCAACAATAATTTTGCGAATGACTGCTTAACCGCTCAGGATTCATGCGGCACGGCCAGAAAAACAGCGCCTCAGGCCTGCCGCATGCTATCACTTCGCGTCAATTTTTTTCTGTGCCTGTTTGGCTGCATCAGTGCCAGGATATTTCGCGACCACCTGCTGATAAACGGCCTTCGCTTTCGCGCTGTCGCCCTTATCCTGCATGATGACGCCCACTTTATACATGGCATCTGGCGCCTTAGGCGATTTCGGCCAGCTTTTTACCACTGTGGCAAAATAATGTGCTGCACCGTCCTTATCGCCTTTATTGTAACTCAGCTGACCCAACCAGTAGTTGGCGTTCGGCTGATACGTGGAGTCGGGATATTTTTGTACAAAGTTCTGAAATGCCTTAATGGCATCATCCTGACGCGCTTTATCTTGCACCAGCGCAAAGGCCGCATTGTAATCTGAATTTGCATCTCCGCCCTGTACAGGCTGTCCTGTGGCCGCTGTACCACCGGTTGGCGCTGCTGCAGACGCATTGCCACTCTGCGTAGTGCTGCTCTGCGTGCCAGCACCTTCTCCACTCAGGTTATCAATCTGCAGCAAGATCTGCCGCTGACGCTCCTGAATCTGCCCAAGCTGATACTGACTTTCCTGGATTTGACCACGCAGGGTATCAATATCGGACTGGTTAGCGGAGAGCTGCTGCTGGAGCTGAGTTAAAAGTTGGCTGTGTGCGTTAGAAATACGTTCAAGTTGGGTGACACGGTCTTCGACCGAGCCGGAGCCGACACTACTGATTGACGCCTGGGCATGAGCGGCCCCTGACGGGGCCGCTGCGCCAACCAGTAACGACAGACTCAAAAGGTAGTGTCTGAAGTTACTGCTCATGCCATTCTCTTAGTATACCAGTACGGCACGACGGTTTTTAGCGTAAGCCGCTTCGTCATGACCCAGTACTGCAGGTTTCTCTTTACCGTAGGATACGATAGCGATCTGGTCAGCAGAAACGCCTTTACCCTGCAGGTACATTTTCACCGCGTTAGCGCGGCGCTCGCCCAGGGCGATGTTATATTCCGGCGTACCGCGCTCATCTGCATGACCTTCAACAGTCACTTTATAAGACGGGTTGTTACGCAGGAACGCAGCGTGCGCGTCGAGCATCTGAGCGAACTCAGAGCTGACGTCAAAGCTGTCGTAGCCGAAGTATACGATGTTGTTCTGCTGCAGCTGCTGCATCTGCAGACGAGCCTGCTCTTCAGAAGACATGTTGCCGCTACCGTTAGCATCCATACCGGTACCAGCACCCAGCATACCGCCAGCGCCGTTCTGATCGCTATCGGCGCTCTTGTTGGAACTACAGGCCGCGATAGCCATAACAGGCAGAGCCAGCATCAGCCCTTTCAGCACTTTGTTCAGTTGCATGTTTAGATCCTTAACTCATCATTTCATTGTTATCAGAGATACGGCGACCAGGCCGGGAATTTTACCTGACCATCAGTTGCCGGAAGACGCGCTTTAAAACGCCCATCGGTCGAAACCAGATTCAGCACCGATCCCATTCCCTGAGAAGAGCTATAGATAACCATAGTACCATTCGGTGCGAGGCTTGGCGTTTCATCCAGGAACGTGGACGACAGAGTCTGTACGCCCCCCGTTACCAGATCCTGTCGTGCGATGTTCTGCTTACCATTACTGGAGCTGACCATCACCATAAACTTACCGTCGGAGCTGACGTCAGCATCCTGGTTCTGAGAACCTTCCCAGGTCAGACGCTGTGCGGCACCGCCGTTCACATTGATTTTGTACACCTGAGGACGACCGGCCTGGTCAGAAGTAAAGGCCAGGTTCTGGCTGTCCGGGAACCAGGTCGGTTCAGTGTTGTTGCTACGACCGTTGGTTACCTGACGAATCTGACCAGAGCCAATGTCCATCACGTTAATTTGCAGGCTGCCGGTTTTAGACAGTGCAAAAGCCAGTTTGCTACCATCCGGAGAGAAAGCTGGCGCACCATTGTGACGTGGGAATGACGCAACCTGGCGTATGGCGCCGTTAGACAACGTCTGGATAACCAGCGCTGAACGACCACTTTCAAACGTTACGTAAGCCACTTTGCTGCCGTCTGGTGACCAGGCCGGAGACATCAGCGGCTGGGTGGAGCGATGCACCACAAACTGGTTGTAACCATCATAGTCAGAAACGCGCAGCTCATAAGGGAACTGGCCGCCGTTGGTCTGCACTACGTAAGCAATACGAGTGCGAAACGCACCTTTGATGCCGGTCAGCTTTTCAAAAACTTCGTCACTGGCGGTATGGCCTGCATAACGCAGCCACTGCTTGTTCACTTTATAAGAGTTCTGCGCCAGCACGGTTCCCGGTGCACCACCTGTATCCACTAACTGGTAAGCCACGGTATAGCTGCCATCAGCGTTAGGTGTGACCTGGCCGACAACGACTGCATCAATGCCAAGTGCGGACCAGGCAGCAGGCTGAACCTCCTGGGCAGAACCCGGTTGCTGTGGCAGGCGAGATTTATCCAGTGGACTAAATTTGCCACTGTTGCGCAAATCAGATGAGACGATATCGCCGATTTCTTCCGGAGCCGCCCCTTGCCCACCCCACTTAAACGGCGCAACGCCGATGGGACGCGCAGAGTCAACACCCTGGGTTATCTCGATACGGACTTCTGCATGCAGGACAGCAGCCCACAGCATCAGAAAACTTAGTGCAACTCGTAATGCCTGCTTCATCTTATCTCCCTTATCCCGGCCCGGAGCCTTCGATAATCTACACCGTTCAGTATTCAGAGTGTACAGGCGATGCAGCCACCAATGCATACGGCACTACCCGCTCCTGCCTGGCAACTGCATCACCCTTACGTGAATATTGGGTATAGCAGAATGTTAATTATATGAAAGACACAACACATTTGACCCGGCAACAACCGTCTGCTGATTTTCCCCGCGCTGGCAGAGAAAAAGATTACGGTTTGAAGTCCAGCGGCGCATTTTTAAAGACCTCATACACGGCCTGGCTCGGCGGCTTTGGCATGTGTGCCTGACGCGCTGCAGCCAATGCCGCCTGACAAAGGGCAGGATCCCCCCCCTCTGACTGTATGTCCTTCAAAAGTCCATCCGGCGCAAGCTTAATGCGTAGCGTACAGGTTTTACCGGCATAAGAGGCAGCGTCATAAAACTTGCTCTCAATAGCCGATTTAATCTGCGCGGCATAACTATTAATTTCCGCACCGGATGCACCGTTATTCTTATTATTCCCCGTCCCGGCGGCCGCAGCATTGTTTCCTTTCGCTCCACCGCCAGTTTTCGGTGCATTCTTACCAGAGCTAAGATCGCCAAGCAAATCGTCTACGCCCTGAGCGGCCGCTTTTTCTGCTGCTGCTTTTTTGGCCGCTTCGGCTTTTTTAGCGGCAGCAGCTTTTTCTGCGGCTGCCGCTTTTTTCTCGGCCGCTGCCTTAGCTGCCGCAGCTGCTTTCTCTGCTGCCGCTTTTTCAGCCGCTACTTTTTGAGCCGCCGCCTTCTCTGCTGCTGCTTTTTTTGCAGCCTCGGCAGCGGCTTTTTTCTCTGCATCCTGTTGCGCTTTTTTAGCCGCGGCCTGTTCCGCTTTTTTCTGTGCGTCTGCCGCGGCTTTGGCCGCTTCCTGCTCTGCTTTTTTCTGTGCATCTGCAGCAGCTTTAGCAGCTTCCTGCTCCGCCTGTTTCTTCGCCTGTGCAGCGGCCTGCTTCGCTTCGGCATCAGCTTTGGCTTTCGCGGCAGCGTCCGCCGCCTGCTTTTGCTGTTCAGCTTTCAGCTGCTGAGCTTTTTCCTGTGCCTCAAGCCGTTCTTTTTCAAGCTGCTTCAGGCGTTCTTGCTCAGCAGCCTGCTTTTCACGCATCTCCTGCGCCTGCTGCTGTGCCTGCTTCTCTCGTTGTTCGGCCGCGCGTTTTGCACTTGCCTGTTGATCCTGCTGGCGGTTGTACTGGCTGACCACCGCGCCTGGGTCGACCATCACGGCGTCAATAGCCCCGCCACCACCGCCCGCGCTGGCATCAATATTTTCATCGAACGAGCTCCACACCAGCAGCACAATCAGGACGATGTGCAGCGCCACGGAGACAATAATCGCCCGCTTAAGCTTTGCGTTTTCTTCGGTTGCCTTAGACACCCTGGTTCCCCAAAACTGTGCAGCTCACAATCAAATCGGTTGGGTCATTAACCCGACCGACTTCACACCCGCCTGATGCAGCAGGTTTAGAGCTTTAATGACTTCGTCGTAGGGCACGTCTTTCGCACCACCAATCAGGAAAACCGTTTTCGGGTTTTCTTCCAGACGGCGCTGCGCTTCCGCTGCAACCTGCTCCGATGGCAGCTGTTCCATACGATCTTTGCCAACTACAATGCTGTACTGCCCTACCCCAGCAACTTCAACAATCACCGGCGGCTCGTCATTGGTACTGACCGTTTTGGAATCGGTCGCATCCGGCAAATCCACTTCCACACTCTGCGTAATGATGGGCGCAGTCGCCATAAAGATAAGCAACAGCACCAGTAACACATCCAGCAGCGGAACAATGTTGATTTCGGACTTCAGTTCGCGACGACCCCGTCCCCGAGTTCTGGCCATGACTTACCCCTTGTTGCTTTCGCTAACGCTAAAAGCCTGGCGGTGCAGGATTGCCGTGAACTCTTCCATGAAGTTGTCGTAATTCAGCTCCAGCTTGTTAACGCGCTGGTTCAGGCGGTTGTAAGCCATCACCGCCGGGATCGCGGCAAAAAGGCCAATTGCGGTGGCAATCAGCGCTTCAGCGATACCCGGTGCAACCATCTGCAACGTTGCCTGCTTGACCGCACCGAGTGCGATAAAAGCGTGCATGATCCCCCACACGGTGCCGAACAGGCCGATATACGGACTGATTGACCCGACCGTGCCGAGAAACGGAATATGGGTTTCCAGGTTTTCCAGCTCACGGTTCATGGAGATACGCATTGCTCGCGATGCCCCTTCAACAATGGCCTCTGGCGCATGGCTGTTGGCACGATGCAACCGAGCAAACTCCTTGAAACCAGAATAAAAAATTTGCTCTGAACCGCTTAAGTTCTCACGACGTCCCTGACTTTCCTGATACAGGCGTGACAGCTCAATACCAGACCAGAACTTATCCTCAAAGGCCTCTGCTTCACGCCCGGCAGCATTGAGGATGCGCGTGCGCTGAATAATGATGGCCCAGGAAGCAATGGAAAAACCGATCAAAATCAACATGATGAGTTTGACCAGAAGACTTGCTTTTAAAAACAAGTCAAGGATATTCATGTCAGTCACTGCTTGAACTCCGCGACGATAGACTGGGGAAGCGCTCTTGGCTTCATAGTGGTCAGGTCAACACAGACGATAAGCACCTCAGCCTTATTGAGAACGTTATCGTCGGCATTAACAATTTTTTGCGAGAAAACGAGCGAGGTTCCACGCATAGACGTTATCTCGGTCTGAATCTCCAGCAAGTCGTCCAGCCTTGCTGGGGCAAGATAGTCCAGCGTGATTTTGCGCACAACAAAGGCTACGCTATCCCCCAGCAGCGCCTGCTGGCTGAAGTGGTGATGGCGTAGCATTTCAGTGCGTGCTCGCTCATAGAAAGCGACATAGCTGGCGTGGTAAACCACACCACCGGCATCGGTATCTTCGTAGTAGACCCGAACCGGCCATCGAAACAACATTGTGCTCACTCTACATCCCGGTAATGCCAAATAAACGCTGCTACTATACGCAAGCAAAACGGGGTTTGGAATGGGAGGAAGGGAGGGAAGCGTAAATATTTATGGACCTGCAAGATCCATAAATATCAGCAAAAAACGATCAGAAAAAGAAAAATACCAGTCCAATAATCAGTACGAGGCTTGCCAGCAGCGGAGAAAAGATACCCTGCCAGAGCACGGCCTTTGGCCGAAAGCCCACGCCGTGAATCACACCCGCACACACAGCCCACATCAACACAAAGCCATGCCATACGGAAAGACCACTGGTTTTAGCTGCAAAACGCGACGGATCCCAGAACATACAACCCGCCAGCAAAAGCGCCATGATTAAGGAAAGAGCCCGTAACGGGCTCTTATCCATTACCGCATAGAGCGTTGCGATAATTTTCTTCATCAGTTTTCTTGAGACTCAACGTGCTCAATGGCCAGGGCAGTAATGATGCCAAAGGCACAAGCCAGCAGCGTCCCCAGAATCCATGCAAAATACCACATGTTATCTCCTCACTCAGTACAGAGAGTTGCTGTTGCTTTCGATGTGCTCTTTGGTGATACGACCGAACATTTTCCAGTAACACCAGGCGGTGTAGAGCAGAATAATCGGTACGAACACAATCGCAACGTAAGTCATCACATTCAGCGTCAGCTGGCTTGATGTGGCATCCCACATCGTCAGGCTGGCGTTCATCATCGTGCTGGACGGCATTACAAACGGGAACATTGCGATACCGGCAGTGAGGATGACACAAGCAAGCGTCAGCGAAGAGAACAAAAACGCCCAGGCACCACGCTCAAGGCGGGAGCACAGTACGGTCAGTAACGGCAACACCACGCCAAGAGCAGGTATAGCCCACAGCGCTGGCATGTTGTTGAAGTTCACAAGCCAGGCTCCCGGCTCGCGCGCCACTTCTTTCGTCAGTGGATTAGATGCCGCATAGGTATCAAGCGTTGACGTCACCACATAACCATCAATGCCGTAAACCACCCACACCCCGGCCAGCACAAAGCACACCATCATCACCAGCGCGGAAACCTGCGCGGTAGTGCGAGTACGCAAGTGCAGCTCACCCGTGGTACGCATCTGCAGATAGGTTGCGCCCTGGGTGATAATCATTGCCACGCTCACCACGCCAGCCAGTAAACCAAACGGGTTCAGCAGCTGGAAGAAGTTACCGGTATAGGTTAAACGCAGATATTCATCCACGCTAAACGGCACCCCTTGCAGCAGGTTACCAAAGGCAACACCAATAACCAGCGGCGGCACGAAGCTCCCCACAAAGATGCCCCAGTCCCACATGTTGCGCCAGCGGGTGTCTTCAATCTTAGAGCGGTAGTCAAAACCGACCGGACGGAAGAACAATGCAGCCAGCACCAGCACCATCGCCACATAGAAGCCTGAAAACGCGGCAGCGTAGACCATCGGCCAGGCAGCAAACAGTGCGCCACCGGCTGTGATAAGCCACACTTGGTTACCGTCCCAGTGCGGGGCGATGCTGTTTATCATCACGCGGCGTTCGGTATCGCTGCGCCCGAGAAAACGGGTGAGCATACCGACGCCCATGTCAAAACCATCAGCAATGGCAAAGCCAATCAGCAGAACGCCAATCAGGAGCCACCAGATAAAACGCAATACTTCGTAATCGATCATTTCTCGACTCCTGTCTTAGCGTGCCGGTTGAGTAGTCGTCTGGGACTGCTCAAAGTGATAACGACCGGTCTTCAGGCTGCTTGGGCCAAGGCGGGCAAACTTGAACATCAGGAACAGTTCAGCCACCAGGAACAGCGTGTAAAGGCCACAGATAAGGACCATCGAGAAGATAAGATCGCCCGCAGTCAGCGATGAGTTCGCCACGGCGGTTGGCAGAACCTCACCGATTGCCCACGGCTGACGACCATATTCCGCTACAAACCAGCCGGATTCCACGGCGATCCACGGCAGCGGGAGTCCGTAAAGCGCGGCACGCAGTACCCACTTCTTCTGACCAATACGGTTGCGAATAACCGTCCAGAAGGACGCAGCGATAATGACGAGCAGCAAGAAGCCACAGGCCACCATGATACGGAAGGCGAAGTACAGCGGCAGAACGCTCGGGATTGAATCTTTAGTGGCTTGCTGAATCTGTGCTTCGCTGGCATCAGCGACGTTATCGGTATAACGCTTAAGCAACAGACCGTAACCCAGGTCTTTTTTAACTGCGTTGAAGTTATCGCGAACAGACTGGTCAGTGGAACCACTGCGCAGCTCCTGGAGCAAACTGTAAGCCTTCATACCGTTACGGATACGTGCCTCGTGCTGCACCATCAGGTCTTTAAGACCGATAACCGGCGTGTCGACAGAACGCGTTGCAATCAGGCCCAGTGCATAAGGAATCTGAATCTTGTAGTGGTTTTCCTGCTTTTCCTGATCCGGAATCCCGAACAGGGTAAAAGCCGCCGGAGCAGGCTGGGTTTCCCACTCAGCTTCAATAGCAGCAAGTTTGGTTTTTTGTACGTCGCCCATTTCGTAGCCGGATTCGTCACCCAGTACAATAACGGACAGCACTGCCGCCATACCGAAGCTCGCCGCAATAGCAAAGGAGCGTTTGGCAAAAGCGAAGTCACGGCCTTTGAGCATGTACCATGCACTGATGCCCAGAATGAACATCGCACCAGTGACATAACCTGATGCCACGGTATGAACGAATTTCACCTGCGCAACCGGGTTGAGGACCAGCTCGGCAAAGCTGACCATTTCCATACGCATGGTTTCAAAGTTAAAGTCTGAGGCGATCGGGTTTTGCATCCAGCCGTTAGCAACCAGAATCCACAGTGCGGACAGGTTTGAGCCTAGTGCCACCAACCAGGTTACCGCCATGTGCTGTACTTTGCCCAGACGATCCCAGCCAAAGAAGAACAGACCAACAAAGGTGGATTCCAGGAAGAAGGCCATCAACCCTTCGATAGCCAGCGGTGCACCGAAGATGTCACCTACATAATGCGAATAATACGACCAGTTAGTCCCGAACTGGAACTCCATGGTAAGACCCGTTGCGACCCCGAGTGCAAAGTTGATACCAAACAACTTGCCCCAGAATTTGGTCATATCTTTGTAGATTTGCTTACCTGACAGCACATAGACCGTTTCCATGATAGCCAGCAAGAACGCCATACCCAGCGTCAGTGGCACAAACAGAAAGTGGTACATCGCAGTCAAGGCAAACTGTAAGCGCGACAGTTCGACTATATCAAACATCTTGACTCCTTGCTCTTCGCATGAAGACTCCGGACGCAGAACACAACGGGTGCTCCGCAACGCATGCCCCAATAGAAAACATTTGCTCCCTCTGTTGTAAGAATTAGCTTAAACGATTCCTACAAAAAGAAGTTTACAAATACGTGAAAAAAAATACCAATACAGTTCCCGCAAATATATTACGCCGCAAAAACCTTACAATAAACAGGTTTTTGTTTAGCCTTTTTTGCGTTTCTCGACGGCGATCAATATATAGCGAATTTAGCGCCTGAGAGCCAGTTTGATCTGTAGCAATACTGGCTATTGAACGGAAATTTACAGAGGGATTTTCGTTGATATAAATCAATTTATTTCACGCTTGTTAACATAGTTTAAACATTTGGAGAATTAGTGATTCAAATGTTAATTTATTGTTTGGTTGTTCATTCATTTATTTATCTTAACTGAAACAAAATAAGCGGAGCGGTAATTAATTATTTCGCCCTTATTGATCAGTGAAAAATTATTATTTCCCTGACAGGAAGTTTAGAGGGATCTTAATAATTTTTCCATTTTCATATTTCCATTAATTCGATTACAAAGCATTTACATTAAATAAATTAATTAATTGAAGGCGTTAAAGGCGATAAAAAGCAATAAAAAAGGCCACCCAGAGGTGGCCAACCATGTCGAACTTGTTCGCCTTACGACGAATTCTGTTTTAGTTAACGTCTTAACCGATGACCGATTTAAGCGCTTCACCGATATCGGCGAGGCTACGTACAGTTTTCACTCCAGCCGCTTCCAGCGCTGCAAACTTCTCATCTGCCGTGCCTTTTCCGCCTGCGATAATCGCACCTGCGTGGCCCATACGCTTGCCTTTCGGCGCAGTTACACCAGCGATATACCCTACGACTGGTTTTGTCACATGCTCTTTGATATACGCTGCGGCTTCTTCTTCAGCGCTACCACCAATTTCACCAATCATTACGATTGCTTCAGTTTGTGGGTCTTCCTGGAACATTTTCAGGATATCGATGAAGTTAGAACCCGGAATCGGGTCGCCGCCGATGCCCACGCAGGTCGACTGGCCAAAGCCGTAATCGGTTGTCTGCTTCACGGCTTCATAAGTCAGCGTACCAGAACGAGAAACGATACCTACTTTGCCCGGCTTGTGAATGTGGCCCGGCATGATACCGATTTTGCACTCCCCAGGAGTAATGACGCCCGGACAGTTAGGCCCAATCATGCGCACGCCTGCTTCATCGAGCTTCACCTTCACGGTCAGCATATCCAGCGTCGGGATGCCTTCAGTAATGGTAATAATCAGTTTAATGCCCGCATCAACGGCTTCCAGGATGGAGTCTTTACAAAACGGGGCCGGTACGTAAATCACAGAAGCTGTCGCGCCAGTCGCCTCAACGGCCTCACGCACGGTGTTGAACACCGGCAGGCCCAGATGCGTGGTGCCTCCTTTGCCTGGCGTCACACCACCAACCATTTTTGTACCGTAGGCAATCGCCTGTTCGGAATGGAAAGACCCCTGACTGCCCGTGAACCCCTGGCAAATGACTTTGGTGTTTTTATCGATCAGTATGGACATTATTTACCCTCCACGGCAGCGACGACCTGCTGAGCCGCATCGGTCAGACTTTTCGCAGCAATGATGTTCAGGCCGCTTTCAGCCAGTTTACTCGCACCCAGTTCAGCGTTGTTGCCTTCCAGACGCACGACGACCGGGACGTTAACGCCCACTTCTTCCACCGCGCCAATGATACCGTCGGCAATCAGGTCGCAGCGCACGATGCCGCCGAAGATGTTGACCAGCACCGCTTTCACGTTGTCGTCAGACAGGATGATTTTGAATGCTTCGGTTACGCGCTCTTTGGTCGCACCACCGCCCACATCCAGGAAGTTTGCCGGCGCGCCGCCGTGCAGCTTCACGATATCCATCGTGCCCATTGCCAGGCCTGCGCCGTTGACCATGCAGCCGATGTTGCCATCAAGCGCCACATAGTTCAGCTCCCACTGTGCAGCCTGCGCTTCACGCGGATCTTCCTGAGACTGGT
>CBIFVZ010000100.1:0-11093 GCA_966185765.1 uncultured Enterobacteriaceae bacterium
ATACGCTGAAAGTTCATGATTTAAATGAAGATGCGGAATTTGATGAGAACGGAGTGGAGGCTTTTGACGAAAAAGCCCTGGTTGAAGAAGAACCCAGTGATAACGATCTTGCAGAAGAAGAGCTGCTATCACAGGGGGCAACACAGCGAGTCCTTGATGCAACCCAGCTTTATCTTGGAGAGATTGGCTATTCTCCACTGCTGACGGCCGAAGAAGAAGTCCATTTTGCCCGTCGTGCGCTGCGCGGTGACATTTCATCTCGTAAACGCATGATCGAAAGTAACCTGCGTCTGGTGGTGAAAATCGCCCGTCGCTACAGTAATCGTGGTCTGGCGCTGCTGGACCTGATTGAAGAGGGCAATCTGGGGTTAATTCGTGCCGTTGAGAAGTTTGATCCTGAACGTGGGTTCCGCTTTTCTACCTACGCCACGTGGTGGATTCGTCAGACGATTGAACGTGCGATTATGAACCAGACCCGCACCATTCGCCTGCCGATTCATATCGTGAAGGAGCTGAACGTCTATCTGCGCACGGCGCGTGAGCTGTCTCACAAGCTGGATCATGAACCGAGTGCAGAGGAAATCGCTGAACAACTGGATAAGCCGGTAGATGATGTTAGCCGTATGCTGCGCCTCAATGAGCGCATCACATCGGTAGATACGCCTCTCGGTGGTGATTCTGAAAAAGCGCTGCTGGATATCCTGGCCGATGAAAAAGACAACGGCCCGGAAGATACCACGCAGGACGATGATATGAAGCAAAGCATCGTCAAGTGGCTGTTCGAACTGAACGCCAAGCAGCGTGAAGTGCTGGCGCGTCGCTTTGGTCTGTTGGGCTATGAAGCGGCAACGTTAGAAGATGTGGGACGTGAAATTGGCCTTACTCGTGAAAGGGTGCGCCAGATTCAGGTTGAAGGGTTGCGCCGTTTGCGTGAAATCCTTCAGACCCAGGGACTCAATATTGAGGCTCTGTTCCGCGAATAATCGCCTGGTTACAGTGAAAATACCTCCCAATGGGGGGTATTTTTTTGCCTGTCATTTATCGTGCAAGACGCCTGGTTACTTAAGACGCCAGAGGGTAAGACAGGCTGGTCTGGTGTGTTATGCAACGGACGCGCTAAAACGGCTTACACCAGATTTTTCAGACGATAAATCCACTCCAGTGCCTGGCGCGGTGATAACGTATCCGGATCCAGCGCTTCCAGTGCTTCAACCGCAGGTGAGGTTTCTTCCGGCGCGCTAAGGAGCGACATCTGGCTGCCGTTTACCTGGCTTGCTGCCGCCGAGCCAGAGAGGTTTTCCAGCTCGCGTAGCTTCTGGCGTGCACGTTTAATCACATCTTTCGGTACTCCAGCCAGTGCGGCTACAGCCAGACCATAGCTCTTACTCGCTGCACCTTCCTGCACGCTGTGCATAAACGCGATGGTATCGCCGTGTTCAACGGCATCCAGATGCACGTTAACCACACCTTCCATTTTTTCCGGCAGGGTTGTGAGCTCGAAGTAGTGCGTGGCAAAGAGCGTGAGCGCTTTAATACGGGTTGCCAGGTTTTCAGCACAGGCCCAGGCAAGCGACAAGCCGTCGTAGGTTGAGGTACCGCGGCCGATTTCGTCCATCAGCACCAGACTCTGTTCGGTCGCGTTGTGCAGAATATTAGCTGTTTCGGTCATCTCAACCATAAAGGTAGAGCGACCTGAAGCCAGATCGTCAGCCGCGCCCACGCGGGTAAAGATTCTGTCGACAGGACCCAACTCGGCTTTTTCAGCAGGTACAAAGCTGCCGATGTAGGCCAGTAGCGCAATCAGTGCCGTCTGGCGCATATAGGTACTTTTACCGCCCATATTAGGACCGGTAATAATTAACATGCGCCGTTGGCTGGACAGGTTAAGCGGGTTGGCGATAAAAGGAGAATTCAGTACCTGCTCGACTACCGGATGACGTCCTCCAGCGAGGGTGATACCGGGCTTGTCGGTAAAGGTCGGGCGGACATAATTAAGTGTATAGGCGCGCTCGGCCAGGTTTGCCAGAACGTCCAGTTCGGCCAGGGCGCTGGCGCTTTGCTGTAGCTCGGCCAGGTGTGGCAACATCAGGTTGAACAGCTCATCATAAAGCTGTTTTTCAAGCGTCAGCGCTTTGCCTTTAGAGGTCAGAACCTTGTCTTCATACTCTTTAAGCTCGGGGATAATGTAGCGCTCGGCGTTTTTTAACGTCTGCCGGCGCACATAATTGATGGGCACCATGTGGCTTTGCCCACGGCTAACCTGAATATAATAGCCGTGCACGGCATTAAACCCGACCTTAAGCGTATCAATACCCAACCGCTCACGTTCGCGAACTTCAAGCCTGTCGAGATAATCCGTGGCGCCATCGGCGAGCGCACGCCACTCATCAAGCTCTGCATTGTAGCCCGGGGCAATCACTCCGCCGTCGCGAACCAGCACAGGCGGGGACTCGATGATTGCTCGCTCCAGCAGTTCACGCAGTTCGCTAAACTCACCCATCTCATTGCGTAGCGTCTGCACGTATTCAACGTCAAGGTCCGCAAGCTGGGCACGAAGCTCAGGCAATTGCTGAAAAGCGTGGCGCATACGTGCCAGATCGCGTGGGCGAGCCGTCCGCAGAGCCAGGCGCGCCAGAATACGTTCCAGGTCGCCGACCTGACGCAGCAGTGGCTGAATGTCGCCAGTGTGGTCCTGTAAGGCGCTAATTGTTTCCTGGCGGTGGGTTAATGTGCGCAGGTCACGCACTGGCATATGCAGCCAGCGTTTAAGCATGCGGCTACCCATAGGCGTCACGGTACAGTCGAGCACAGAGGCAAGCGTGTTTTCTGTGCCTCCTGCCAGGTTTTGCGTGATTTCAAGATTGCGGCGGGTGGCCGCATCCATCACGATGCTGTCCTGCTGGCGCTCCATCGTGATAGAACGAATATGGGGCAGAGAGGTGCGCTGGGTATCTTTCACATACTGCAACAGGCAGCCTGCGGCGCACAGCCCACGCACGGCTTTCTCTACGCCAAAACCGGTGAGGTCGCGTGTACCGAATTGCAGGTTTAGCTGTTGGCGCGCAGTTTCAGGCTCAAATTCCCACAGCGGGCGGCGGCGCAGACCACGACGACCATCAATAAGAGACATATCGGCAAAGTCTTCAGCATAGAGAAGCTCTGCGGGATTAGTGCGCTGCAGTTCGGCAGCCATGGTCTCATGGTCCGCCGGTTCGCTAAGACGAAAGCGGCCTGAGCTGATGTCGAGCGTGGCATAGCCAAAGCCTTTGCCATCCTGCCAGATGGCGGCAAGCAGGTTATCCTGTCGCTCTTGTAACAGGGCTTCATCGCTAATGGTGCCAGGCGTGACGATGCGAACCACTTTGCGCTCAACCGGCCCTTTGCTGGTTGCCGGGTCGCCAATTTGCTCACAGATAGCGACGGATTCACCAAGATTGACCAGTTTTGCGAGGTAGTTTTCAACCGCATGGTGGGGGACACCGGCCATAGGAATAGGCTCCCCTGCGGAAGCGCCGCGTTTGGTCAGTGAGATATCCAGCAACTGCGACGCACGCTTTGCATCGTCGTAAAACAACTCATAAAAATCGCCCATACGGTAAAACAGCAGAATATCGCGATGTTCTGCCTTGAGACGCAGATATTGCTGCATCATTGGGGTGTGGGCGTCAAAATTTTCGGTTGTACTCATGGCGTTTCCAACGTGTTGAATTTTGAATCGTGATATTTCTTGTTTTTGGTTGGCATCACGAAGACTCCCTGTCATGTGTCACGCCACATTCCCGCAGGCGTAATGAAAGTGATGAAGATAGCCGGATACCGGGTACAGCTACAGGTTGGCTATAATAGCGAAGTCTGCAAACCAGGAAAACAGTGGGAAATTTAAAGTACGAGTGAACACGTGAATCAACGTGTAACGAAAGTACATTCTTCAGTGAGCTTTCGAGATACTGTCTGAATCAGTAAATTTCATCATAAAAAGCTACGGATAGTCTTTCTCAATTTCCTGTTAACCATTTACCATTAACGCCAACTTTCGCGGTTATGTTCAGGGACACTTCATGCTCACTCGACGTCATGCTTCACTTTTGCCCGTTTTGTTTCTTCTTTTTGCCTGCAGCAGCAAACCGCAAACGCAGGAACAGGCTGCCGGTGTCTCCGTGCCGCAAGGCGGTTTTTTGCTGGAGCCACAACACAATAACATGCAGCTTAGTGGCGATTTTGCGACAAATGCTGAGACCGAGAAATTCATTAATAAAATGGTCAGCGTGCACGGCTTCGACAGGCAGCAGCTACATGGGATTTTTTCGCAAACAAAACGCCTTGATTATGTATTGCGCCTGATGGACAGACAGGCCCCGACAACGGCGCCGCCGAGCGGGCCAAACGGTGCGTGGCTGCGCTATCGTGGTAAGTTTATCACCCCGGATAATGTGCAAAATGGTGTGGCGTTCTGGAACCAGTATCAGGATGCGCTCAACCGCGCCTGGCAGGTGTACGGTGTACCGCCAGAAATTATTGTGGGGATTATTGGTGTGGAAACACGCTGGGGCCGTGTAATGGGCAAAACGCGCATTATCGATGCACTGGCAACCCTTGCCTTTGATTACCCGCGCCGCGCCAAATATTTTGCTGGTGAACTTGAAACGTTCCTGTTGATGGCGCGCACGGAAGGTAATGACCCACTCTCGCTGCGCGGTTCGTTTGCGGGGGCTATGGGATACGGGCAGTTTATGCCTTCTTCATTTAAAGAGTATGCCGTGGATTTTAATGGTGATGGGCACGTTAACCTGTGGGATCCGGTTGATGCTATTGGTAGCGTAGCGAACTATTTCAAAGCTCACGGTTGGGTTAAAGGTGACCTTGTAGCCATAGAAGCGAACGGCGCCGCACCAGGTCTTGCGACTGGCTACAATACCAAATATTCCACCAGCCAGTTGGCCGCAGCGGGCCTGTCGCCACAACAGCCGACGGGACACACTCAGGTGAGCCTGCTGCGCCTTGATATCGGCACTCGCTACCAGTACTGGTATGGTTTACCTAACTTCTATGCCATCACTCGCTATAACCACAGTACGCATTACGCGATGGCGGTATGGCAGCTTGGACAGGCAGTGGCGCTGGCGCGCTAAAACATGCGCTGCGTGGGCACGTAGCGCTGATTAAAGGCAGGTCCGGCTGTGGCTTGCCGTGAGGTCCGGTGCCACTTGTCGCTGGCGGTGTGGGGCATGCCGCTATTTTTCGCTTTCAACGTGCCGAGGTAACGTCATGAATGATGAAGCACTGTTGCAATTGAGTAAGCAGGTCGGGCAGTGTCTGAAACTGCGTGGACAAACGGTCACGGCCGCAGAATCATGCACCGGTGGTTGGGTGGCTAAGGTACTCACTGACGTTGCGGGTAGCTCTGCCTGGTTTGAGCGTGGCTTTGTGACTTACAGTAATGAAGCCAAAGAGCAGATGATTGGTGTTTCAGGGCAGACGCTGGCTGAACACGGCGCAGTAAGTAAAGCGGTAGTACAGGAGATGGCGCGTGGGGCTAAACTGGCGGCGGCGGCGGATTATGCTGTTTCAATAAGCGGTATCGCCGGGCCTGACGGCGGTAGTACTGAAAAGCCTGTCGGCACCGTCTGGTTTGGTTTTGCCGATGCACACGGTGGCGTCATCACCCGCTGTGAATGTTTTGCGGGAGACCGTGAAGCCGTACGCCGTCAGGCAACGGCTTTCGCTCTGCAAACGCTGTGGCAACAATTTCTACAAAATACTTGATACTGTACAGTCATACAGTATAATTAGCGCAACTGACCCACACCAGATTAAGACACAGAGTAGCGCGGCTGCGCTGCATGACAGGAGTAATAATGGCTATCGACGAAAACAAACAAAAGGCGTTAGCGGCAGCACTTGGCCAGATTGAAAAACAGTTCGGCAAAGGCTCCATCATGCGCCTGGGTGAAGACCGTTCTATGGATGTAGAAACGATCTCTACCGGTTCTCTGTCACTGGATATTGCACTGGGTGCCGGTGGCTTGCCGATGGGCCGTATCGTGGAAATCTACGGACCGGAATCTTCAGGTAAAACTACGCTGACTCTGCAGGTTATTGCTGCAGCACAGCGTGAAGGTAAGACCTGTGCATTTATCGATGCTGAACACGCGCTGGACCCTGTATATGCACGCAAGCTGGGCGTTGATATTGATAACCTGCTGTGTTCTCAGCCGGACACCGGTGAGCAGGCGCTGGAAATCTGTGACGCGCTGGCGCGCTCCGGTGCCGTTGATGTGATTGTCGTTGACTCCGTTGCCGCACTAACGCCAAAAGCAGAAATCGAAGGTGAGATTGGTGATTCTCATATGGGCCTTGCAGCACGTATGATGAGCCAGGCAATGCGTAAGCTTGCGGGTAACCTGAAGCAGTCCAACACCCTGCTTATCTTCATCAACCAGATTCGTATGAAGATCGGTGTGATGTTCGGTAACCCGGAAACCACCACTGGCGGTAACGCGCTGAAGTTCTATGCGTCCGTGCGTCTGGATATTCGCCGTATTGGTGCGGTGAAAGAGGGTGAGAACGTCGTCGGTAGTGAAACACGCGTTAAGGTTGTTAAAAACAAAGTTGCGGCACCGTTTAAACAGGCTGAATTCCAGATTCTTTATGGGGAAGGCATCAACTTCTACGGGGAGTTGGTGGACCTGGGCGTGAAGCATAAACTCATTGAGAAAGCGGGTGCCTGGTATAGCTACAACGGCGAAAAAATCGGTCAGGGTAAGGCAAATGCCTCTAACTTCCTGAAAGAAAACAAGCCAATGGCGACTGAAATTGAGAAAAAGCTGCGCGAGACGCTGCTGAACAACCCGGATGACAAACCTGACTTTGCCGTAGACGAACTGAGTGAAGACGTTGCGCAAACCGATCAGGATTTCTGATGTTTTACGGGGCTGCAACGTGCAGCCCCGTTTGTTTATACCTGCCTGATATAACCCCGTTATCGGAATTTCCCCATGTCTTCACCTTCTCCTCGCCGTTCTGGCTTTGCTCGACTACTCGATCGTGCTATGCGCTTACTGGCGATGCGCGACCACGGCGAGCAGGAATTACGACGTAAACTTGCGACAACACTGGGTAATGGCACAGACGAGCGTGATGCCACGCTGGATGATCTTGAACGCGTGATGGCGCAATGCCTGGAACATCACTGGATTGATGATGGGCACTTTGCTCAGCGCTATCTGGCTGGGCGCAGTCGTAAGGGCTATGGCCCACAGCGTATTCGCCAGGAGTTACAGCAAAAAGGCGTTTCACGGGAATACATTGATGCTGCTTTAGCTGCAAGCGAAACAGACTGGGAGGCCCAGGCCCAGGAGATAGCAGAGAAAAAATTTGGTTCTCCCCTGCCAGAGGGCTTCCCGGAGAAGGCGAAAGTGCAGCGTTTTTTACTGTATCGCGGCTTCTGTATGGAAGATATCCAGTCTATTTACCGAAATTTTAACGTTTAGCACACCAGGGGTTTTACTTCGCCTGCCAGAAAACATATCTTATCACCCACTTTTACGCACAAACCGGTCGGGTAGAGTATAGGCGTTTACGCGGCCAGGTCTACAACGATTAGATAAGCTTTCTTTCAGGAAATTTATGAGCAAGAGCACCGCTGAGATCCGTCAGGCGTTTATCGATTTTTTTCACAGTAAAGGACACCAGATCGTTGCCAGCAGCTCTCTGGTTCCCGGTAATGACCCGACTCTGTTGTTTACTAACGCAGGGATGAACCAGTTCAAGGATGTCTTCCTTGGGCTCGACAAGCGGAACTATTCTCGCGCAACTACCGCACAGCGCTGCGTGCGCGCAGGCGGTAAGCACAACGACCTCGAAAATGTGGGGTATACCGCTCGCCATCACACCTTCTTCGAAATGCTGGGCAACTTTAGCTTTGGCGATTACTTCAAGCACGATGCTATTAATTTTGCCTGGGAACTGCTAACGAGTGAAAAGTGGTTCAACCTGCCTAAAGACCGTCTGTGGGTCACGGTTTACGAGACCGACGACGAAGCCTACGAAATTTGGGAAAAAGAAGTCGGGGTGCCACGCGAGCGCATTATTCGCATCGGTGATAATAAAGGCGCAGCTTACGCATCTGACAACTTCTGGCAAATGGGCGATACCGGTCCATGCGGACCTTGCACCGAAATATTCTTCGATCATGGCGACCACATCTGGGGTGGACCACCGGGAAGCCCGGAAGAAGACGGTGACCGCTATATCGAAATCTGGAACATTGTGTTCATGCAGTTCAACCGTCAGGCTGACGGTACGATGGAGCCGTTGCCTAAGCCATCTGTAGATACTGGTATGGGCCTTGAGCGCATCGCGGCTGTCTTGCAGCATGTGAATTCCAACTACGATATCGATTTGTTCCGTACGCTGATTGACGCTGTGGCAAAAGTGACCGGCGCCGCTGATCTGTCTAATAAATCGCTTCGTGTTATCGCCGACCATATCCGTTCATGCGCCTTCCTGGTTGCCGATGGCGTAACGCCGTCTAACGAAGGCCGTGGCTACGTACTGCGTCGTATCATTCGTCGTGCGGTGCGTCATGGGAACATGTTGGGTGCGAAAGACGCCTTTTTCTACAAGCTGGTTGCACCGCTGATTTCCGTCATGGGTAGCGCGGGTGAAGACCTTGCGCGTCAACAGAGCCTGGTAGAGCAGGTGCTGAAAACGGAAGAAGAACAGTTTGCCCGTACGCTGGAACGTGGTCTCGCGTTGCTTGATGAAGAATTGTCTCAGCTGAAAGGGGATACCCTGGACGGCGAAACGGTATTCCGCCTGTATGACACTTATGGTTTCCCGGTTGACCTGACGGCTGACGTTTGCCGCGAGCGCGGGCTTAAGATTGATGAAGCTGGTTTTGAAGCCGCAATGGAAGCGCAGCGCCGCCGCGCCCGTGAATCCAGCGGTTTTGGCGCAGATTATAACAGCATGATCCGCGTTGACAGCGCGTCAGAGTTTAAAGGCTACGACAGTCTGGTACTGACTGGCAAAGTCACTGGCCTGTTTGTGGACGGCAAAGCCGTTGAGCAGGTTACTGCGGGGCAGGAAGCTGTTGTGGTGCTTAACGAAACGCCTTTCTATGCAGAATCCGGTGGCCAGGTTGGGGACAAAGGTGTTCTGACCGGTACGGGCTTTAGCTTCCAGGTGCAGGACACACAGAAATACGGCCAGGCCATTGGTCATATTGGCAAGCTGACATCTGGCGTGTTGAAAATTAATGATGGCGTTCAGGCTGATGTTGATGAGGCGCGTCGTGCACGCATCCGCCTGAATCACTCTGCGACCCACCTGTTGCATGCTGCGCTGCGTCAGGTATTGGGTACGCATGTGGCCCAGAAAGGTTCGCTGGTCAATGATAAAGGCCTGCGCTTTGACTTCTCGCATTTTGAAGCGATGAAGCCAGATGAGATTCGTGCGGTTGAAGATATTGTTAACGCACAGATTCGCCGTAACCTGCCTGTTGAGACTCACGTTATGGATCTTGAGGCTGCGAAGGCGAAAGGCGCAATGGCGCTGTTTGGTGAGAAATATGATGAGCGCGTGCGCGTGCTGAGCATGGGGGATTTCTCAACCGAGTTGTGTGGTGGTACACACGCCAGTCGCACCGGTGATATTGGTCTGTTCCGTATTGTTGCAGAATCCGGTACGGCAGCGGGTGTACGTCGTATTGAAGCGGTGACAGGTGAAGGTGCTATCGCCTCTTTACATGCTCAAAGCGATCGCTTGCATGAGATTTCACAGTTGCTGAAAAGCGACAGCAACAGCCTGAGCGAGAAAGTTCGTGCTGTGCTGGAACGCTCCCGCCAGCTTGAAAAAGAGTTGCTGCAGCTTAGAGAGCAGCAGGCGGTTCAGGAGAGCGCCAATCTCTCCAGCAAAGCCATCGACATTAAGGGCGTAAAAGTCCTTGTCAGTGAGCTGAGCGACGTTGAACCGAAGATGCTGCGCACGATGGTTGATGACCTTAAAAACCAGCTTGGTTCGACGGTCATTGTTCTTGCGACAGTGTCTGGTGATAAGGTTTCTCTGATTTCTGGGGTCTCCAAAGACCTGGTCGATCGCGTCAAAGCAGGCGATTTGATTGGGATGGTGGCACAGCAGGTCGGGGGTAAAGGTGGCGGTCGCCCGGATATGGCTCAGGCCGGTGGTACCGATGCGAAAGCGCTACCGGGTGCTCTGTCCAGCGTTGAAAGCTGGGTTGCGTCCAGACTGTAGCAAAATATAAATCTTGAAAGCGTCATAACTTCAATTTGGTTATGGCGCTTTTGCATCAAATGATCAAAGTCAGGTTGAAGTTGTTCATATCGGCTAAACTTAGGTATAAATGAGTACAGTGCGATGAAGACAGGTGCCTCACGGCATTTGTTATCACTTACCGTTTCACGTTATATGATGGATAATGCCGGGATACAGAGACCCGACTCTTTCAATCTTTCAAGGAGCAAAGAATGCTGATTCTGACTCGTCGAGTTGGTGAAACCCTCATGATTGGGGATGAAGTCACCGTGACAGTGCTAGGGGTGAAGGGCAACCAGGTTCGTATTGGTGTGAACGCCCCGAAAGAAGTTTCTGTACACCGTGAAGAGATCTACCAGCGCATTCAGGCTGAGAAGTCTCAGCAGACCAGTTACTAAGGTTTGTGCGCCTCGCTAAACAGAGCGGGGCGCAGCCCTTGTTTGTCTTTTTTCCCTACCGTTTCGCTTTCTTCCATTTTCTTCTTTTTCTCTTCTCTGTGGTTTCTGGTGCCATCGGTGGCCTGTGGCGGTCATTAATTCTGCGTGAAATCGAACGTTGAGGGTATTACGCGTATCCTTCCGGGCAGCGTTTTATCGTTGATAAAACAAGCGGTTTGTTGATAAAGCAAGCCAATTGAGCGTGAAGTGTGCAATCGATTCATAGTTGGGAAAAATTGTTTGACTTATAAGTACCAGAAAGTAATATGTGCGCCATCGCAGCGACGATGAGCAAGTAGCTCTTCGAAGCACTCGAAAGAGGCGCGAGGTGAGGTGGCCGAGAGGCTGAAGGCGCTCCCCTGCTAAGGGAGTATGCGGTCA
>CBIFVZ010000101.1:0-10978 GCA_966185765.1 uncultured Enterobacteriaceae bacterium
TGACGATCACACGATCATGTAACGGACGAATACTCATTGATAGCTCTCCTTTGAAGAAGTTTTTATCAGTTATGGGTGACGCCGGTCCGCAATCGGTTTTCCGGCTGGTGCTCAGAAAGATGGGGGTGGCGTTCCCCCCCTTCAAGGGGGGAAACAAAAAAATTTTGAAAATTTTTTGAGGGGACGCGGGGAATAATCCCTGCAAAAACCGAGGGAAAGGCGCAACCATGTCGAACAACAGGCTGTGATATTATCGGTTTCTTCATAAATAGCAGGGCAGCGTCATGAGCGGACTGAAACAAGAGCTGGGATTGGCTCAGGGAGTCGGTTTACTTTCAACATCATTACTGGGTACTGGCGTTTTTGCCGTCCCGGCCCTGGCGGCTCTGGCCGCCGGAAACGACAGCCTGTGGGCGTGGCCCATTCTTATTGTGCTGGTCTTTCCCATCGCCATTGTCTTTGCCATCCTCGGGCGCCATTTCCCCAGCGCAGGCGGCGTCGTGCACTTTGTCGAACTGGCCTTTGGCCCTCGCCTGGCGCGGGTGACCGGGTGGTTATTTCTTTCAGTGATTCCGGTTGGACTGCCCGCCGCGCTGCATATTGCCTCGGGTTTTGGCCAGGCGCTGTTTGGCTGGCATGACGAGCAATTGTTAGCCGCAGAGATAGGGACGCTGGCCATTGTCTGGTGGCTTGGCACGCGCGGCGCCCGCTCCAGTGCGAACCTGCAAACGGGCGTTGCCGTACTTATCGTTGCACTCATTGTGGCAATCTGGTGGTTTGGCTCAATTTCGCTACGTGATATCCCTTTCCCCTCACCTGGTGCAGTGGCACCGGAGCGCCTTTTTTCCGCGCTGTCGGTGATGTTCTGGTGTTTTGTTGGCCTTGAAGCCTTTGCCCATCTCGCCTCAGAGTTTCGCTCACCTGAGCGGGATTTCCCTCGCGCGCTGCTAATTGGTCTGTTGCTGGCAGGTACGGTGTACTGGGGCTGCACGGTGGTTGTGCTGCACTTCAATGCTTACGGGGAAGGGCTGGCCGCAGCAGCCTCACTGCCGGGCATTATTGTAGAACTGTTTGGCGTAAGCGCGCTGTGGGTTGCCTGCGTTATTGGCTACCTGGCCTGCTTTGCCAGCCTCAACATTTATATTCAAAGTTTTGCCCGCCTGGTCTGGGCACAGGCGCAAAGCCGTCCGCAAAGCCGCTTTGCCCGGTTGTCACCACGACGCCTGCCGGTCAATGCGCTTAATGCCGTGCTCGCCTGCTGCGTAGTAAGCTCGCTGTGCATCCACATGCTCGCCATCAATCTTGATGCGCTGATCGTTTACGCCAACGGCATTTTTATTATGGTTTACCTGCTGTGTATGCTGGCGGGATGCCGTTTATTGAAGGGCTACGCTCGGTTACTGGCCGCATTTGGCGGTGTGCTTTGCCTGCTGTTACTGGCAATGGTGGGTTACAAAAGTCTGTATGCCATTATTATGCTGATTGCTTTTTGGCTTTTTCTGCCCAAAAAGCGCGGCGCGTGAACTGCGCCGCACAGTACTTCTATTAGCGGTCGTCTTTGTTCTCAAGACGAGAGCGCTCATCGTCTTTACGCTGAAACTCGCCGTCAAACGTGTTGCCCTGGTCGTTGCTAAAGCCACCGCCAAACCCACCTGGCGTGCGGGTGAAGTGCAGGTGCGGCAGCAGACGCAGCGTCAGCAATTTTTGTACCGGGGGTAGCAGGAACAGCAAGCCGAGGAAGTCGGTAAAAAAACCTGGCAGGATAAGCAGAACGCCTGCAATCACAATAGAGATGCTCTTCACCATCTCTTTCGCCGGACTTTCCCCCGACTCAATCTTCTGCTGCATGGCAATAAAATTACGCAGCCCCTGGTTGCGCACCAGCGACATCCCGAGAATGGACGTGAAAATCACCAGCACCAGCGTCAACAGCACGCCAAACACATGTGCAACCTGAATAAAGACAGAAATCTCGATATACACATAGAGAAAAATAGCAAGAAGTGGGATCCAGCGCACCAGCAGCTCCAGGTTGTCGGGCGGTCGCCATCGCGGCCGCGAATAATGTCGGTTGCTTTATAGCATGACTCAGAAATGGTGGCGTTGCCGCCAAAAATCAAGCCCCAACAGTCTAACCCTTCAGGGTTAAATACCCGGTCAGTGACCTACATCACATATTAATAATTCTGATGAGAGATGCAGGATAATAAGTGATCCAGATTACTGCTTTTCGTTGCCATCAGAATATGATCACATAAAACGGGCCTGAGATGACCATAATCATCGGCCCAATCGCCGCACAACCGCATATACTTTGTGCACACTGGTATTATTTTCGGCAGCTTTGAATAAGAAGGTCCACATGTTAAATAACATTCGTATCGAAGAAGATTTGTTGGGTACCCGAGAAGTACCGGCGGACGCTTACTACGGTATCCATACTCTGCGAGCGATTGAAAATTTCTACATCAGTAACAACAAAATCAGTGATATCCCCGAGTTTGTGCGCGGCATGGTGATGGTCAAAAAAGCTGTCGCGATGGCGAACCTCGAACTGCAAACCATTCCACGCAGCATTGCCAATGCCATCATCGCAGCCTGTGATGAAGTGCTCAACAACGGTAAATGCATGGATCAGTTCCCGGTGGACGTCTATCAGGGCGGCGCTGGCACCTCGGTGAACATGAACACCAACGAAGTGCTGGCGAATATCGGTCTTGAGCTGATGGGCCATCAGAAAGGCGAATACCAGTACCTCAACCCGAATGACCACGTCAACAAATGCCAGTCCACAAACGACGCCTACCCGACCGGTTTTCGCATCGCGGTTTATGCCTCCATCATTAAACTGGTGGATGCAATCAGCCAGTTGAGCGAAGGCTTCGGGCGTAAGGCTGTTGAATTCGATAACATCCTGAAAATGGGCCGTACCCAGCTTCAGGATGCCGTACCGATGACGCTGGGCCAGGAGTTCCACGCCTTTCGCGTACTGCTTAATGAAGAAACCAAAAACCTGATGCGTACTGCGGAGCTGCTGCTTGAGGTTAACCTTGGCGCGACCGCTATCGGCACCCGCCTGAATACGCCGGATGGCTATCAGCAGCTGGCCGTTGCAAAGCTCGCAGAAGTCAGCAACCTGCCGGTTGTGCCGGCAGAAGATCTGATTGAAGCGACCTCAGACTGCGGCGCGTATGTGATGGTGCACAGTTCACTCAAGCGTCTGGCTGTGAAGCTGTCAAAAATCTGTAATGACCTGCGTCTGCTCTCTTCTGGTCCGCGCGCTGGTCTGAACGAAATCAACCTGCCGGAGCTGCAGGCGGGTTCGTCTATCATGCCAGCTAAAGTGAATCCGGTCGTGCCGGAAGTGGTCAACCAGGTGTGCTTTAAAGTTATCGGTAATGACACCACCGTTACGATGGCGTCTGAAGCCGGTCAGTTGCAGCTGAACGTAATGGAGCCGGTGATTGGTCAGGCGCTGTTCGAATCTATCCATATTCTGACCAACGCCTGCTACAATTTGCTGGAAAAAACCGTTAACGGCATTACGGCGAATAAAGAGGTGTGCGAAAGCTATGTGTACAACTCCATCGGCATCGTCACCTATCTGAACCCGTTCATTGGTCACCATAACGGCGATATCGTCGGTAAAATCTGTGCCGAAACCGGCAAGAGCGTGCGCGAAGTGGTGCTGGAGCGCGGTCTGCTGACCGAAGCCGAACTGGACGACATTTTCTCTGTCGATAACCTGCGCCACCCGGCCTATAAAGCAAAACGTTATACCGATGAAAGCGAACAATAAGTTACATACCGAATAACGCCAAAGGCACGTCCACTGTGACGTGCCTTTTTTATTGCATGCGGATACGAATCTTCAACATTTCATTTTCAACTTAAACATTTAAAAAACTAAGGATAACAACTATGTTTGGTGCAGAGCTTGTCGTCGTTCTGTTGGCTATCTACCTCGGTGCGCGCCTGGGCGGCATCGGCATTGGCTTTGCCGGTGGCCTGGGCGTGCTGGTGCTGACGCTGTTTTTTCAAATTCCGCCCGGCGCTATCCCGTTTGACGTCATCGAAATTATTATGGCGGTGATTGCCGCTATCGCGGCGATGCAGGTCGCAGGCGGCATGGATTACCTGGTCAGCCTGGCCGAACGCCTGCTGCGCCGCCACCCCAAATACATCACCTTTATCGCCCCACTGGTGACCTGGTTTATGACTATCCTCGCCGGAACCGGCCACACCGCGTTCTCCACCATGCCGGTGATTACCGAAGTGGCAAAAGAACAAGGCATTCGCCCGTCGCGCCCGCTGTCAATTGCCGTTGTCGCCTCGCAGATTGCGATTACCGCCTCGCCAATCTCGGCGGCGGTGGTGTTCTTTGCCGGTATTCTTGAGCCGCTCGGCGTAAGCTACCTGACGCTGCTTGCTATCTGTATTCCGGTAACGTTGATTGCCGTCATGCTGACGGCATTCGTGTGTAACTTCCTCGGCTGCGAACTCAAAGACGATCCGGTTTACCAGGAGCGTCTGGCAAAAGGTGAAGTCACCCTGCGCGGCTCGCGCGTATTTGAGATCAAACCTCATGCCCGCCGCGCGGTACTGCTGTTCCTGGTGGGTATCGTGGCGGTGATGTTCTACGCAACCGCTATCAGCGACACCGTTGGCCTTATTGAAAACCCGGTGCTGCCGCGTAACGAAGCCATCGTGGTGTTCATGCTGACCATCGCCACGCTGATTTGCCTGACCTGTAAGGCCGACACCGGTGAAATCCTTAACGCGCCGACCTTTAAATCCGGCATGAGCGCCTGCGTGTGCGTGCTCGGTGTTGCCTGGCTTGGCGACACCTTCGTGAAGCACCATATCAACGACATCCAGGAAATCGCAGGCGATCTGCTGCAAAACTATCCGTGGCTGCTGGCCGTGGTCCTGTTCTTTGCGGCCACGCTGCTGTACTCCCAGGCCGCAACCACCAAAGCGCTGATGCCTGCCGCACTGCTGCTGGGCGTTACCCCGCTCACCGCAGTAGCGTCATTTGCCGCCGTTTCTGCCCTGTTCGTGCTGCCAACCTACCCAACCCTGCTGGCAGCGGTTGAAATGGACGACACCGGTTCCACCCGCATCGGTAAGTTTGTATTTAACCACTCCTTCCTGGTGCCGGGCATAATTGCCATTGCCCTGTGCGTTATCCTGGGCTTTGTCATCGGCGGTGTCCTGATTTAACCGCGTCTCCCCCCTCATACGAGGGGGGAATCTCTGACGTTACCTACGTTTACATCCTGTGCTTCGCCGTCTGCGCCTGGCTCGTGATATAGTCTGCGCACGAAATATGCTGATACGGAGATTTGCTATGGCGACACCCGATGCCGTTGTTGTTCTGTGTACTGCACCTGATGAATCCACGGCTCAGGAGTTGGCCACGCGGATTCTGGGCGAAAAACTCGCCGCCTGCGCGACGCTTATGCCTAACGCCACCTCGCTGTATTACTGGGAAGGTAAGATTGAGCAGGAATATGAAGTACAGATGCTCATCAAAACCGACAAGGATCATCTCGACAGGCTGCTGGTCTGCCTGAAAGCCCATCACCCGTATCAGACGCCGGAACTGCTGGCGCTCCCCGTCATTCAAGGAAATAGCGAATATCTCTCATGGTTGTACGCGTCTTTACGTTAATTTTTCTCCTGTTTACGGCACCAGCCTTTGCCGGGTTGTTTGACCGCCCCGGCCAGAGCCAGTTTGTGCCAGCAGACCAGGCGTTTGCCTTTGACTTTCAGCAGCGAGGCACCGAGCTGACGCTGGGCTGGAAAATCTTGCCGGGCTACTATCTCTATCGCCAGCAGATTGATCTCTCACCGGTTGGGGCCAGGCTTGCGGACTTCACGCTGCCCGCAGGCGTTGAGCACGAAGATGAGTTCTACGGTAAAAGTCAGATTTACTTCACCTCGTTAACCCTGCCGCTGCACCTGCTTTCTGCTAATGCCGGGGCCAGCGTACGCGTCACGTATCAGGGCTGCGCCAAAGCAGGCTTTTGCTATCCGCCAGAAACCAAAACTGTACCGCTGAGTGTGGTGGCAGCGCAGAGCAACAGCAGGCAAGCTGCGGCCAGCGACGACGCCTCAGCCGCTCTCCAGGAATCCGCACCTGCACAACTGCCGTTTTCGGCACTGTGGGCGCTGCTTATCGGTATTGGTATCGCCTTCACGCCGTGTGTACTGCCCATGTATCCGCTGATTTCCGGCATTGTGCTCGGCGGGCGTGAGCGGCTGTCTACCGGGCGAGCGCTGCTACTGGCGTTCATCTACGTCCAGGGCATGGCGCTCACCTATACCGCGCTGGGGCTGGTGGTCGCTGCCGCCGGATTGCAGTTCCAGGCCGCGCTTCAGCATCCTTACGTCCTCACTGGTCTGTCGATATTGTTTATCCTGCTGGCGCTCTCCATGTTTGGCCTGTTCACGCTCCAGTTACCTTCTTCACTGCAAACGCGTCTGACGCTCATGAGCAACCGCCAGCAGGGCGGCTCCGCAGGCGGTGTGTTTGCAATGGGCGCGATTGCCGGGCTGATTTGCTCTCCCTGTACCACCGCCCCGCTGAGTGCCATCCTGCTGTACATTGCCCAGAGCGGTAATCTGTGGCTTGGCGGCGGTACGCTCTATCTTTACGCGCTCGGCATGGGCCTGCCGCTCATCCTCATCACCGTGTTCGGCAACCGACTGCTGCCAAAAAGCGGGCCGTGGATGGAGAGCGTCAAAACCGCGTTTGGTTTTGTTATCCTGGCGCTACCGGTGTTCCTGCTTGAGCGCGTGCTGGGTGAGACCTGGGGACTGCGCATGTGGAGCGCACTCGGCGTGGCGTTTTTTGGCTGGGCGTTTATCACAAGCCTTGGCAGCACCCGCCGCGGCGTACGCGTGTTGCAAATTCTGCTGCTCGGCGCCGCGCTTATCTGTGCCCGTCCCCTACAGGACTGGGCTTTTGGCGCACCCGCCGTGACTGAGAGCCAGGCGCATCTTAACTTCACCCGCGTGAGCAACGTGGCAGAGCTTGAGCAGGCGCTGGCAAAATCCCAGGGCAAGCCGGTGATGCTTGACCTGTACGCTGACTGGTGCGTTGCCTGTAAGGAGTTCGAAAAGTACACCTTCAGCGACCCGGCGGTTCAACAGGCACTCGCGAATACGGTACTGCTGCAAGCCGATGTCACGGCCAACGCGCCCAATGACGTGGCGCTGTTAAAGCACCTCAAGGTACTGGGTCTGCCAACAATTTTGTTTTTTGATGAAAACGGCTCCGAACAGCCGCAGGCGCGAGTCACCGGCTTTATGAATGCCAGCGATTTCAGTGCGCATTTGCGCAAACACCTGCGGTAAACAACACTTCACAGGGGGAGAAACCGTTGAACAGAACGGAGGAAAACACCGTGCAACGCGAAGACGTACTGGAACAGGCGCTGCAAATCCTTGAGAAAAAAGGGCTGGCAGATACCACGCTGGAGATGGTTGGCGCAGCAACAAACTGCACGCCACAGGCGCTGATGCGTTTCTGGCCGGACGCAGAGGCGCTGCTGTACGACGCCCTGCGCCACCACAGTGACCAGATTGACGCCTGGCGTCATCAGCTGATTCATGACGATACGCTCACAATCGAGCAAAAACTGCTGGCGCGCTATGAAACACTGACTGGCTGTGTAGGCAATCAGCGCTATCCCGGTTGCCTGTTTATTGCCGCGTGCAGCGTTTACCCGGACAGCGAACACCCCATTCACCAGCTTGCCACGGTGCAAAAGCATGCGGCACGGGCTTACACCCATCAACTGCTGGTGCAACTGGAAGTGGACGACCCGGCGATGGTGGCCGACCAGATGGAGCTGGTGCTGGAAGGTTGCCTGAGTCGCCTGCTGGTGCACCGCCGCCAGGATGATGTGGATACCGCACGCCGCCTGGCCGAAGATATTTTGCGCCTGGCGCAGTGCCGCACCGCAGGCGCATTAACCTGATTTGCATCGTTTTGCCTGCTTTGCATGAAAAGCAGGCAATTGATACGGTTTTCTGTCTTTTTTGCACTAAAGTCGTTGACGCTTACCGACCTTTACGGTTTAATGCGCCCCGTTGCCCGGATAGCTCAGTCGGTAGAGCAGCGGATTGAAAATCCGCGTGTCCCTGGTTCGATTCCGGGTCCGGGCACCACGAATTAAAGAACCCTCGCTTCGGCGGGGGTTTTGCTTTATGCGCCAGCATATTGTTGTTTTACCCCTCTCCCATTGCTTTTTTCATTCTCCGGACAGACCTCACAATGGCACCTGAAAGTGCAGCATGGGCATGATGATGCTGTGAGCCAGATACTATCCCGACCGTTACAAAGCACCGTCAGGTACGCCCTGAACGCCTCAGCCTCCCTGCGGCTATCCTTACCGTTTGTGGCCCGTCTTTCGGGTTATCGTCTTTTATCCTCAGCATGATGTTGTAGCCGCTTAACAGACGCCGGTCACCCAGTTGCGGACGTGGCAACAGTCTCACCGGCAGCGTCAGCCAGAAACGCACATCATAATCCTGCCCCAGACAGGTTTTCAGTAGCCGGAACACGTCCTCGCGCAACTGCCCGCCCGGCAGCCAGCCGTTCACCTCATCCGCATCGTCGGTCGCAAGCTCCACCGCCATACAGGCGTTCGCGTCACGGATATGGCTGCCCATCACCACGCCTTTTTGCAGCCGCATGGGCCGGGAGACGGACAGGCTGGCCTGTGACGCAACCGGCAGGCTCACCGGATGGTGAGGCAGCACCTTAACCTGCGTCTGCGGCGCACAGCGGCGGATGACCGATTCAATACCGTCTGCGGTGTGCGTGGGCATCAGCAGCGGCTGTAGCAGCCCCAGCAGCCGGGACGCGGGCTGCTCTGCCGCCCGGGTGATACCGGTGAGCGCCATCAGGCTGCGCGAGGTGTTGTCCGTACCGCCCGGCATCAGCAGGGTTTCATGCAGCCCGGTCACGCCACGCCAGATACGGGTGTGATAAACGCGCTCCGGCCATTCGCTCGCATATTTCAGCATGCCGCCTTCAGCCAGCGCATTTCCCCGTCGAAGTAGCGTAAAAAGTCATGGTCTGACACGTGGCTTCCCTGTTGCTGTGGTACCTGACGAGAACACGGTGTCCGGCAGGCGGAACCCCTTCAGTAATATTTTGCTGCGTGCTGGCGTGAAGAAGATAACTGAGCGCCAGCCCGTCCTGCGCGGCCCACGTCAGCCGGTACTGTTCCGGCCCTGCGGGCGTGACCGTCGCTTTCTCCAGCAGACGAATCTTAGTATCACTAACGCTCAATGTATTGCAAAACGTACAGATCAGCGCGCCGATATTGTGGCTGGCTCGTACCTTTACCGCTCCTGCCTACGGCTGTACTACCTAAAGGTAAAATGAATAACGGACGTTTGTTGCTTTCTACCAGCCCGGCGAGAAAGTAAGCCCGCTCCAGTGAAAGCAAATGATTTCCCCGTTTTTCACCTGGTGAGTCGGCACTACCAACAATTAATATTCCGTGGTGTTTTTCAGGGGAAGATGAAAGTAACTTATCAAGATCAATAATATTTCGATCCATCGCACTTGCGCTTCCATTAGCAAAATAAACACTATGCACATATTTCACATTAATTGGCATAGCCTTCGTTATATTGGATGAATAGACTTCAGGAGAGGTCATAAAAGTTGCATTGCAGAGCACATCAAGATTTGAGAGTAAAACCCGGCTAAGGCGTGCATCATATATAGCTTGAGGAGGTATGATTTTTTTAATTATACCATCATAGCGTAAAGCTCCTGACAAATAGCCAGCATTATTTGTTGCTTCAGAGTCACTTTTACGACAATCAAATTGTGTAACATTATCATCAAGTAAGCTCTTAGAGAAAGAAGATGCGGAAAAAGACATCATAATAAAAAAAAGACAAATATATTTATCTATAAACATTTTTCGTAGAAGACTCTTGTGATAAATAATAGGAGAATAAAGATTCTAGTTGCTGGTTAAAATCAGCATCAAGTTGATCCAAAACGATGTAACCTGTATCACTGCCCCATGTTGTACTACAGTTAAATCTGGACACTTTTTTTAGCGCCTCAGACGTTGGCGCAATAACAACCAGTTTACTGGCCTTACGCTGAGTAAAAGTTGTTTTTATGGTGCTACATATCTCACTAACCCCTACCATACCTTCAGAATCAAGAGTATCCTCCCTGGCGGAAATAAAGAGGAACACCACATTCCGGGTCAGTGACGATGACTTCGCATATATAGTTCTACCTGCCCATAAAAGTCCTTCAATTGTTTTTAAATCTGTACCGGTGTAATCAATTCCGTTAATGGCTTTGGTTATTGTAGAAACAGATGAGATATTATAAGTTGGCTGTGTTGCGGGACATGTATTTACATCACCAAAATAGCGATTACGGGTAACGGCTAAAGATGTAAGCGACTCAGGGGATGTTGTTACGTTTCGACCTGCACTAGTAAAATTAGCTCTTGTTATGGAGTATATCCCCTGATTTGCAACATCATCATCATAGTCCTCAAAATATTTATAATTATTATAACGTTTAGCATAGTGCTTTGCTAAGTCCAGATAGACTATATATTGCGGTAGGGATTGATAATTTTCAACAACCGAAAGTTGTTTATTATAATTTTCTTGCGCTATCTGAACATTATATTCAAGTTGGTCAATAGAATTAGACAGGTTGTTAATTTCATAATTTAACTGCTCTATTTCTTTCTGAATATCAACATATTCCTGAGAGCCAGATGCATGCTCTTTTAACTCCAGCTGTAATTTTTCCATTTGGCTTTTTTTCGAAGCTATAGCATTTTTCGTACTATTCAACGTTGATTCAGCACTGTTCAGATTTTTTTTATCAGATGATAGAACATCATCTTGAGAAAAATAATTCTCCCACCATGAAAAACTAAAATCATCACCACGAGAAATGCCAGAATAACAC
>CBIFVZ010000102.1:0-10931 GCA_966185765.1 uncultured Enterobacteriaceae bacterium
TACGGCTTTGCCGTTTAATATAGTGTGCTATTGTAGCTGGTCTTAATCGGGAGCTTAACGGAGAGTTCTCCCTGATTCACATTCTGAGGAAAGTCAAAACGTCATGACGCGCATGAAATACCTGGTGGCTGCCGCCACGCTGAGCCTGGCCCTGACCGGTTGCTCCGGCTCAAAAGACCAAGTTCCGGACAGTCCGCCGTCTGAAATCTATGCAACCGCCCAGCAAAAGCTCCAGGACGGTAACTGGAAAGCGGCGATAACGCAACTGGAAGCGCTGGATAACCGCTATCCGTTTGGACCGTACTCGCAGCAGGTACAGCTGGATCTGATCTACGCTTACTACAAAAATGCCGATCTGCCGCTGGCTCAGGCCGCTATTGACCGCTTTATGCGCCTGAACCCGACGCATCCTAACATCGATTATGTGCTTTACATGCGCGGGCTGACCAACATGGCAATGGATGACAGCGCGCTGCAGGGCTTCTTCGGTGTCGATCGTTCTGACCGCGACCCTCAACATGCGCGTGATGCGTTTAACGACTTCTCCAAAATGGTGCGCGGCTATCCCAACAGCCAGTACACCACTGATGCCACCAAACGTCTGGTATTCCTCAAAGACCGTCTGGCGAAGTATGAATACTCCGTCGCGGAATATTACACCCGCCGTGGCGCCTGGGTCGCAGTCGTAAACCGTGTTGAAGGAATGTTGCGCGACTTTCCTGACACTCAGGCTACGCGCGATGGCCTGAAGCTGATGGAAAACGCCTATCGCAAATTACAGCTTGATGCACAGGCTGAAAAAGTGGCGAAAATCATCGCCGCTAACAGCAGCACAACCTGACGATTTGAGCTAACAAAAAACGGCAGCCCAGGCTGCCGTTTTTTTTTGCGCGTAAGAGAGCGATTGACTCGCTTAAGCGCAGGTTATCCCTTCAAATATGGCGACTATTTCCAAAATTCTCAAGGCAAATATCGCCACTTCCTGCCTCATCTCACAAAAGCAGGCTTGCTGACAAAATGTGACAAAAATAACTGATCTCAGTCACACATTTTGACATTTTGCGGGGTATGCTGAAGTTATCAAGACGGGAAAGACAAAGAGGTAACGTTATGACAATGAATATTACCAGCAAACAAATGGAAATCACCCCGGCTATCCGCCAGCATGTCGCAGACCGTCTCGCCAAACTTGAAAAGTGGCAAACCCATCTGATTAATCCGCATATTGTTCTGTCCAAAGAGCCTAAAGGTTTTGTGGCTGACGCAACCATCAATACGCCTAACGGCCACCTGGTGGCGAGCGCAAAACATGAAGATATGTATGCGGCCATCAATGAACTAATTAATAAGCTTGAGCGCCAGCTTAATAAGGTACAACATAAGGGCGAAGCGCGCCGCGCAGAAGGCTCTGTGAAAGAGGTTCCGCTGGCCGACCCTCAGCTTTAATCCTTCATCACATTTAAGGAACGCGCCTGCGGGCGCGTTTTTTATTGACATAAGGAAAAGAGAGCGAGTACTTTAACCGCTACACTTTATCCGGGCTTAATGATGACGCACATTCCGTTTTTCTTCGCATTCTTCTTTACCTTCCCCTGAGCGGGAGGCGTTTCGTCGTGTAAGAAAGAATGCGAAGACGAACAGACAGGCCTCCCACCAGGGAGGCCTTTTTTATGATAACAACAAAGGTTGCACTATGAGCGATAACCCCCTGCTGGCCCTGCGCGATAAAATCAGCGCGCTGGATGAAAAACTCCTCGCGTTACTGGCCGAGCGCCGCCAGCTGGCTGTCGAAGTCGGTACAGCTAAACTTGCCACTCACCGCCCCGTACGCGATATCGAACGCGAACGTGATTTGCTTGAGCATCTGGTCCGCACCGGCAAAAAGCATCAGCTGGACGGCCACTATATTACTCGTCTGTTCCAGCTCATTATTGAGGACTCGGTCCTTACTCAGCAGGCGCTGTTACAAAAACATCTGAACAAAACCAGCGCAGACTCTGCACGCATCGCTTTTCTTGGCCCAAAAGGCTCTTATTCTCATCTGGCCGCACGCCGCTATGCTGCTCGCCACTTTGAGCACTTCATTGAAAATGGCTGTTCACGCTTTGAAGAGATTTTCCGCCAGGTTGAAACCGGGCAGTCGGACTATGCGGTAGTACCGGTAGAGAACACCAGTTCTGGCTCAATTAACGATGTTTACGATTTGCTGCAACACACCAGCCTGTCTATTGTCGGTGAGCTGACGTTGCCTATTGATCACTGTGTGATGGTTGCTGCGACGACGACTCTTGAAGACATTCACACCGTCTACAGCCACCCTCAGCCGTTCCAGCAGTGCAGCCAGTTCATCAACCGCTGGCCGCAATGGAAAATCGAATACTGTGAAAGCACCTCAGCGGCGATGGAAAAAGTGGCACAGTCAGGTTCATCAGGCGTTGCCGCACTGGGCAGCGAAGCCGGTGGTGCGCTGTACGGTTTACAGGTGCTCGAGCGCAATCTGGCCAACCAGAGCCAGAACATCACCCGTTTCCTGGTGCTGGCGCGTAAGGCCATCGGCGTATCTGACCAGGTACCGGCGAAAACCACGCTGCTGATGGCAACAGGCCAGCAGTCCGGTTCGCTGGTTGAAGCATTACTGGTAATGCGCAACCACAACCTGATTATGACCAAACTGGAATCGCGCCCTATCCACGGCAACCCGTGGGAAGAAATGTTCTATCTGGACGTACAGGCTAATCTGGAATCACCGGAAATGCGTCTGGCACTGCGTGAACTGAGCGACATTACCCGTTCAATGAAAGTACTGGGCTGCTATCCCAGTGAGACAGTCGTGCCGGTCGAGCCAGACTGATGAGTATTTCGCGCCTGCTGCTGCAGGCGCGCTGACTGTTGCCCGTCTTTTGTGATGAACGGATTTATACCGTGCAACGAAAACGCGGTTTGACCATTCCTACTACGGGTACGTCAAGCGTAAAAATCGCCCCGGAGAGCGGGCGAGTTGCCAGTTCGTCTTCCTGCATGTCTTCACGTGTCGTGGTGATATAGAGTGTCTTCATCTGCGGCCCCCCAAAACACACCATTGTCGGGCAGCGTACCGGTAGTCTGTACTCAGCCAGTTGCTCTCCCGTAGGGGCAAATCGGGCAATGCGAAATCCATCATACATCGCGCTCCAGTAGCAGCCTTCCACATCCATTGCCGCACCATCCGGAATGCCTTCGCCAGGCGTAAAACGACGAAAGACTTCACGCCGACCCGGTTCGCCATACTCATCAAACGGCGTGCGCCAGATAACGGCGTTTGGCGTATCTGAGGTGTACATCACCCCTCCCTCGGGGCTGAATGCCAGTCCGTTGTGGCCCTGAATATCGCACTGAATCACCTGTGCAGACAGATTGTTATTCACACGCATCAGCAGCGCGCCATTGTAATCTCCCGGCTTCCAGAACGTACCGGCATAAAAACGCCCGGCAGCATCCGTCCCGCCATCGTTAAAGCGGGCCAGTACCGGGTTACTCGGATTATCACACACTTTACGTACCAGCCGCCCGTCGTCATCGGCAAGCCAGATAGCACTGCGTAGCGCCACAATCAGCCCGCCGTTTTCACACAGCGCAAAACAGCCAACTTCCTCAGGGAAACGCAGTACTCGGTGTGCGCCGCTTGCAGGATGATAACGATGAATTTCGCACGTCAGAATATCGGTCCACCATAACGTCTGCTCGCGAGCGCTCCAGGTCGGGCACTCCGGCAACTGACCGATATAATCGAACAGCGGCTGCGCCTGCATTGCCATATCCTTCTCCTTTGCAATAAAAAAAGCCGGTGGTTTCCCCACCGGCTTTCAGTATATACAGCGTTTAACTTACTGACGGCTGTCGTTTGCCTGGCGCAACAGCGTGCGGCTTTCACTTTGAAAGCGCTGTGCATAATCGCCAAACCAGTGTTCAACTCGACGAAAACTGTCGATGAACGCCTGTTTATCGCCCTGCTCCAGCAGTGAAATGGCTTCACCAAAACGCTGATAATAGCGCCTGATGAGCGCAATATTATCGTCAGACGCCATGATGATATCGGCGTAAAGCTGTGGATCCTGCGCAAACAAACGCCCGACCATCGCCAGCTCCAGCCGGTAAATCGGTGACGAGAGTGCCAGCAACTGCTCCAGCTGCACGTTTTCTTCAGCAAGATGCAAACCATAGGCAAAGGTAGCAAAGTGGCGCAGCGCCTGAATAAACGCCATATTCTGGTCGTGCTCTACCGCACTAATGCGGTGCAGACGCGCCCCCCAGACCTGGATTTGTTCCAGAAACCATTGATAAGCCTCCGGCTGGCGGCCATCACACCACACCACGACCTGTTTGGCGAGGCTGCCGCTATCAGGACCAAACATGGGGTGCAGCCCCAACACAGGCCCTTTATGTGCCGCCATCATCGCCTGCAACGGCGCATTTTTTACTGATGCAAGGTCAACCAGAATGCAGTCGTCCGGCAATGCAGGTAGCCGGGCGATGGTTTCTTCCGTCAGGTGAATGGGCACGCTCACGATAACCATACCCGCATCGTCGAGCAGTTCATGGGCGCGTGACCAGTCGTCTTTTTCCAGAATACGTACCTGGTAGCCAGACAGCGTAAGCATTTTCGCAAACAGCTGCCCCATCTGGCCGCCGCCGCCAACAATCGTCACCGGGCGCAGCGTCGGGTTCAGGGTTTTAAAGCCCTTATCGTTCTCACTGGAATAGGATTCACGCATCACGCGACGCAACACGTCTTCAATCAGATCCGGCGGCACGCCAAGCGCCTGGGCTTCCTGGCGGCGTGAAGCCAGCATCGCTGACTCACGTTCCGGAACATAAATCGGTAAACCGTAGCGGCTTTTAACTTCACCCACTTCGGCTACCAGCGCTAAGCGGCGCGCCAGCAAATCCAGCAGCGCCTTGTCGACATCGTCAATTTGATCGCGAAGCGCGGTCAATTCTGCAACCATAAAATAGAAAACCTCTTAAGCGAGACGCGCTGCTATGTGTTCCTTTATATCGTTATGGATCTCGCGCAGCAGCGTTTGCGTTGTTTCCCAGCTGATGCAGGCATCAGTCACCGACACACCGTATTTCATCTCAGCACGCGGCTGCTCAGATGACTGGTTGCCCTCATGGATGTTGCTCTCAATCATCAGACCGGTAATGGATATATTCCCGTCTTTAATCTGCGCAATAGCAGACTCTGCCACGCCAGGCTGACGACGATAGTCTTTGCTGGAGTTAGCATGACTGCAATCTATCATCAGCGACGGCCGCAGTCCCGCCTGTTCCATCTCTTTTTCGCACTTCGCCACATCTTCCGGGCCGTAGTTAGGTGCTTTACCGCCACGCAGGATCACATGCCCGTCCGGGTTACCTTTGGTTTTCAGCAGGCAGACCTGCCCCGCCTGGTTGATGCCCACAAAGCGATGCGGCATAGAGGCTGCACGCATAGCGTTGATGGCGGTCGCAAGGCTACCATCGGTGCCGTTCTTAAAGCCCACCGGCATGGAAAGGCCTGAGGCCATTTCGCGATGGGTCTGGGATTCTGTGGTACGCGCGCCAATCGCCGACCAGCTGAACAGATCGCCAAGGTACTGTGGGCTGTTTGGGTCAAGGGCTTCGGTCGCCAGCGGTAATCCCATCGCAACCAGGTCCACCAGCAGGCCACGCGCAATCTTCAGGCCAGTTTCAATATCAAACGAGCCATCCATATGCGGATCGTTAATCAGTCCTTTCCAACCCACCGTGGTGCGCGGCTTTTCAAAATAGACGCGCATGACAAGATAGAGGCTATCGCGGACCTCCTCCGACAAGGCTTTAAAGCGACGCGCATAGTCCAGAGCGGCCTCCGGATCGTGAATCGAACATGGTCCGCAGACAATCAACAGACGCGGATCGCGCCCGGCAATGATGTCAGCGATAGTCTGGCGAGACTCGGCAATTTGCGCTTCCTGCGCGGCGGTCAGCGGGAACTCCGCTTTAAGCTGCTCGGGGGTCAGCATGACCTGTTCTTCTACGATGTGGACGTTATTCAGCGCGTCTTTTTGCATGGTGGCGATCCTTATTAAACTCGTTTGCGATAGTTTCCCCTCAGGGATGAGTTACCTTAACCGTAATTGGTAAAGATATCAATCCACTTATCGTAACGATAACTTTACAATCACAAAATAATTCCCTCGTAATTAGACTAAAAACCCCAAAAGCGTAAACATAACGTTCCATTTTGTTCACTGTATTGCATTACGACGCTAAAGACTGAGGTTGTCTGGCTCTGCGCCAACGCAAGAGATCCAACGCAACAAATGCCAGCAGGCTACAACCCATCAGCGGCATTGCCGCACTCAGACAAAGCGCGATGATAAGCACGATGATCCGCTCAAAGATACGCAATCCCAGCCAGGCTTTTACCCATGTTTGTAGTGGATTGGCATGTGCCTTAGCCGGGCGGCGTCGCCACCACATGCGGTAACCCAATACTATTGTCGTGCACACCCCCAGCCCGAAAAATATGAGTAGCAACTGATTAGGCAAGCCGAACAGCACTCCCATATGGAAATCAATCCCCCAACGCGTGAGCTTTGCCATCAGCGGAAAATTTGCAAAATCGGTACGATCGATAACACGCATACTGTGCGTATCGATGGCAACCGCATCAACTTGCGTCGGCCATTGCCTGTCAATTTCCGTTACCGTCCATGCTTTGCTGCGGTCTTTCACCGGGCGAATTTCAACTTTTGCGGCTTCAAGACCAGCGGCACGTGCACTCATAAGAACCGAATCAAACAGGGTATTGTCGACAGGCATCACCAGCGTATTGTCGTGCGTACCGTGATGATCCGAATGCGGGTCAGCGGGCATCACCATGTGGCCCTCCAGAGTGGTTTTCAACTGTGGCGTCATCCAGTCCATTCGCTCACGCAACAGGTTAATGTTCTCACCCGCCCAGCGTGACCAGGTCAGCCCGGTTGCCGAAAACAGCAACAGACCCGCAAACATTGTCCAGCCAAGTAACAGATGCCAGTAACGCAGGCTTGCAAAAGTACTGCGCTGACTCTGCCGGCGGCGTTTCGGTGCACGTGTAACACTCCACAGCGTTACACCGCCGAGAGCGGCAACCCACATCCAGGACGCCGCCAGCTCGCTATAATTGCGCCCCACCTCACCTGACAACAGCGAACGATGCAGATAATCAATCCACTGGCGCAAAGGCAAAATACCGCTGGTGCCGTAAACTGTCATATCGCCTTTTACCGCCAGCGTGACCGGGTCAATGAAAATAGCCCGTGCCTCTGACGGTTTAAGTGTCGGTTCGGCAAACATGACTCGGGTGTTTTCCCCTTTAGCTGCCGGGCGTACCGCCTGGAGCTGCGCGTCCTGGCCTACAACCTGGCGCGCCCGTGCCACCTGTGCTTCAAGGCTGTGCGTCGGCCCGCGGCTATCAAACCTCAGTGCATCGCGATAAATAAAGCTCTCAAGCTGTGGCGTTGCTACATACAGCGAACCGGAAAAGGCGGCAATAAAGATAAACGGACCAATAAAGAGGCCAATATAAAAATGCAGGCGGCGCAGCAGCTCAACCCAGGCCGCACGTGAAGTGTGTGGATTCATATCCATTCCTTTAATGCATCAGGGTACACAAGCGGCTGCCCCTGATTTTCTGACATAGCACAGACGCCCTGCCCACTGGACAAAGCGCAATAAATGGTTTGCAGGAATGTGTTAACTCCGCGGCGGGGCGCGACAGGGAGGACGACCACGACAGCAGGTATGCAGCTGCGCCAGGAGTGTCACGACAGCCAGCGGCTGACGGCGCACGCTTTGTGCCAACAACAGCACCAGCACTGGCATCAGCAAGCCAGGCGTATGCGCCAGCAGCACGCAATAGCCGCAGGCCATATGGTCTTCATGCGTAGCGTCGGAATGTCCGACGTCGTGCAACACCATATCCGTCATCGGCATCTCGTGATGCATCGTGTGCATCGGTGCCTGACGGATCTGTTGCAGGGAAATAGAAACCTGTGGCGCAACCACGATAAGCATCATGGCAAACAGCGCCAGCCTGGCGGCGCATTGCATTATGTTGCCGGTGAGTTTGCGCACACGATATCCATCGGTAGAGCCAGAAGAGGCATTCATTGTAAATAGTTTATTGCCTGAGTGGTAAATGCCGAATGCAATCGATACAAATACGTAAGAAAATGCCGGGAACTGCAGCTGTGTGCAAATATTCTTTCCTGCCTGAGCGACAGATAGATATGCTTAACAGTATGGAAAAAATCTCTGAACTCAAACGCGCCAAACGTCTGGCGTTAGCGCTGCTGCTACTTGCCGCCGCGACCTTTATCACGACTTTATTTCTCCCCCCCGCACTGTGGTGGGTGGGTTTGCTAAAGGCGGCTTCTGAAGCCGCTATGGTTGGCGCGCTGGCCGACTGGTTTGCCGTGGTTGCGCTGTTTCGCCGCGTGCCAGTGCCGTTTATTTCCCGCCATACGGCGATAATTCCGCGCAACAAGGACAGAATAGGCGATAACCTCGGTCTTTTTGTCCAGGAGAAGTTTCTTGATACGCCCTCGCTGATTGCGCTTATTCGTCGCCATGACCCGGCGGTGATTATCGGCAACTGGTTACGTCAGCCTGAAAATGCGCGTCGCATCGGCCAGCATATCCTGCAGGTCATGAGTGGTTTTCTTGAGTTCACAGACGATACGCGCATTCAGGGACTGCTGCGCCGGGCCGTACACAAAGCCATCGATAAAGTCGATCTCACTCAGACCAGCGCACTTATTCTTGAGAGCCTGACCAAAAATAACCGCCATCAGACGCTACTGGATGCGTTGATAGCAAAACTCATTACGCTTATTCAGCGCGACAGCACGCGGGCGTTTATCGCTCAGCAGATTGTCCACTGGCTGGAAACCGAACATCCACGTAAGGCTAAGATCCTGCCCACTGAATGGCTGGGCGAACATAGCGCCGAACTGGTTTCAGATGCGGTAAACACCCTGCTTGATGATATCAGCCAGGATAACGCCCATCAGATTCGTCTGGCGTTCGACCGGATTACGGCAAAATTCATTGCTGACCTGAAAAGCTCCCCAGAGATGGCGGCACGGGCTGATAACGTGCGTCACTATCTTAAGAATGACGAGGCGTTCAATCGTTACCTGAGCGAGATCTGGACCGATCTGCGCCAGTGGCTGAAAAACGATATGTTGGATGAGGATTCGGTGGTGCGCCAGCGCGTGGCTGATGCCGGTCAGTGGCTCGGTGAAACCCTCTCTGCCGACGCCGCGTTACGTACGTCGCTCAACGAACACATGGAACAGGCCGCCACCCGGCTCGCACCGGACTTTGCGACGTTTCTCACGCGCCACATCAGCGATACAGTAAAAAGCTGGGATGCACGCGATATGTCGCAGCAGATTGAACTGAATATCGGTAAGGACCTGCAGTTTATTCGCATCAACGGCACGCTGGTTGGCGGCAGCATCGGCGTAGTGTTATGGGCGCTGTCACAGCTGCCAGGACTGTTCCGTCTTTATATGCACTAAATCCGTAGGGCGGTGCGGATTTAACGCTGCCGGTTGTCCGACCTTAGCCTGCCTTAACAGCATCCCGCCTGAACGTAAAAAGGGCCAGCAAATGCTGGCCCTTTTCAGGATGTCGCTTTCGCGAGCAATTACTTGGACAGACGCTCTTTGATACGAGCAGACTTACCAGTACGCTCACGCAGGTAGTACAGTTTAGCTTTACGCACAGCACCACGACGCTTGACGGTGATAGAATCAACTACCGGAGAGTGCGTCTGGAAAACACGCTCTACGCCTTCGCCATTGGAAATTTTGCGAACAGTGAATGCAGAATGCAGACCGCGGTTACGGATAGCGATAACCACGCCCTCGAATGCCTGCAGACGCTTTTTGGAACCTTCAACAACCCATACTTTCACTTCCACGGTATCGCCCGGACGGAAGGAAGGTACGTCCTGCTTCATCTGCTCTTGTTCAATCTGCTTAATAATGTTGCTCATAATTTAATCTCTTATCCTGGGTAAACTGATATCTGGCAGGTTGCGATGCACCATGCCCATCATATGTCTGCTGCTGTTTGTGCATGTTCCTTTTGGAACTCTGCCAGCAGCCTTGCTTGCTCTTCAGTCAGAGCCAGGTTTTCCAGAAGTTCAGGTCTTCTAAGCCAGGTCCGGCCCAGCGACTGTTTCAAACGCCAGCGACGTATCTCAGCGTGGTTTCCTGACAGTAACACTGCCGGTACTTCCATCTGCTCTAACACTTCAGGTCGGGTATAGTGCGGGCAATCCAGCAATCCATCAGCAAACGAATCTTCGATTGCTGAAGCTTCATGACCCAGAACTCCCGGAATAAACCGGGAAACGGAGTCGATCAGCGTCATTGCCGGTAACTCACCACCGCTGAGTACGTAATCGCCGATTGACCATTCTTCGTCAATTTCGGTTTGAATCACGCGCTCATCGATACCTTCGTAGCGACCGCACACCAGAATCAGTTTCTGATTCGTTGCCAGTTCGCTGACGCCCGCTTGATCAAGCTTGCGTCCCTGAGGTGACAGATAAATCACCTTTGCGCCTTCACCTGCCGCGGCTCTTGCTGCTGAGATGGCATCCCGCAAAGGTTGCACCATCATTAGCATCCCCGGTCCGCCGCCGTAAGGACGTTCGTCCACGGTACGGTGCCGGTCATGAGCGAAATCGCGAGGACTCCAGCTCTGAACGCTCAGCAGGCCACTTTTTACTGCCCGGCCAGTTACCCCGTAATCGGTAATCGCTCGGAACATCTCTGGAAACAGGCTTATTATGCCAATCCACATAACGTCGTCTTATTACCGTTTATCCGGTGGTTTAAAAACCAGGATCCCACTCTACCTCGATTGAA
>CBIFVZ010000103.1:0-10555 GCA_966185765.1 uncultured Enterobacteriaceae bacterium
CAATACTGCTGGTGCTGTTAATGGGGCTTGCACTTTTCAATGATTTCTCTCGGTTATAGAGAGTTGGGTTAGGAAGAACGCATAACAACGATGGCGATGAAAAAGTTGCTCATAGCGTCGCTGCTCTTCAGCAGCGCCACCGTTTACGGTGCAGACGGGTTCGTAGTGAGAGATATTCATTTCGAAGGCCTGCAGCGAGTCGCCGTTGGTGCGGCCCTCCTTAGCATGCCTGTGCGCGTTGGCGATACGGTGACTGATGATGACATCAGTAATACCATCCGTTCGCTTTTCGCCACAGGTAACTTTGAGGACGTACGTGTTCTGCGCGACGGCGAAACGCTGCTGGTTCAGGTGAAAGAACGCCCGACAATCGCCAGCATCACCTTCACCGGTAACAAGTCGGTCAAGGATGACATGCTCAAGCAAAACCTCGAGGCTTCTGGCGTGCGTGTGGGGGAATCCCTTGACCGCACCACCCTGTCCGATATCGAAAAAGGGCTGGAAGATTTCTACTACAGCGTCGGTAAATACAGTGCCAGCGTGAAAGCCGTTGTCACACCACTGCCGCGTAACCGTGTAGATCTGAAGCTGGTGTTCCAGGAAGGGGTGTCGGCGAAGATCCAACAGATCAACATCGTTGGCAACCACGCCTACAGCACTGATGAACTCATTTCCCGCTTCCAGTTGCGCGACGAAGTGCCGTGGTGGAACCTGGTTGGCGATCGTAAATACCAGAAACAGAAACTGGCGGGCGATCTTGAAACCCTGCGCAGCTTCTATCTCGACAGGGGCTATGCCCGCTTCAATATCGATTCCACTCAGGTGAGCCTGACCCCGGATAAGAAGGGGATCTACGTTACCATCAACGTGACCGAAGGCGATCAGTACAAGATTGCTGGCGTTGAGGTGAATGGCAACCTGGCGGGTCACTCTGCTGAAATTGAAAGCCTGACAAAGATTCAGCCGGGCGAGCTGTATAACGGCACCAAAGTGACCCGCATGGAAGATGACATCAAAAAACTGTTGGGTCGTTATGGTTACGCCTATCCGCGCGTGATGACGCAGCCAGAAATTAACGATGCCGATAAAACCGTGAAGCTGCACGTCAGTGTGGATTCCGGCAACCGTTATTACGTGCGCAAAATTCGCTTTACCGGTAATGACACCTCTAAAGATTCCGTACTGCGCCGTGAAATGCGCCAGATGGAAGGTGCGTGGCTGGGCAGCGACCTGGTCGACCAGGGTAAAGAGCGTCTGAACCGTACCGGTTACTTTGAAACAGTGGATGTCGACACCCAGCGTGTCCCGGGCAGTCCGGACCAGGTTGATCTGGTCTATAAGGTGAAAGAACGTAACACCGGTAGCCTGAACTTCGGTGTGGGTTACGGTACGGAAAGTGGTGTGAGTTTCCAGGCGGGTGTCCAGCAGGATAACTGGCTGGGTACGGGTTACTCGGTGGGCATCAACGGCACCAAAAACTCCTACCAGACCTATACCGAACTTGCGGTAACCAACCCGTATTTTACGGTTGATGGTGTGAGTCTTGGTGGTCGTATTTTCTATAACGACTTTAAAGCTGATGATGCGGACCTCTCAACATACACTAACAAGAGCTACGGCCTTGACGGTACATTGGGTTTCCCAATCAACGAATACAACTCGTTGCGTGTAGGTTTGGGTTACGTTCATAACGACTTGTCCGACATGCAACCGCAGATTGCGATGTGGCGTTACCTGGATTCCCAGGGTAAGAACCCGAACACCACGTCTACCAATAATGACTTCTCGGCAGACGACTTTACGTTTAACTACGGCTGGACGTTTAACAACCTTGACCGTGGCTTCTTCCCAACGAAAGGGAACCGCGTGAACCTGAATGGTAAAGTCACCATTCCGGGGTCTGATAACGAGTTCTACAAAGTTACGCTGGATACGGCAAGTTATATGCCGCTCAATGAAGACCGCACCTGGGTTGTGCTGGGTCGTACCCGTTGGGGCTACGGTGATGGTCTGGGCAGTAAAGAAATGCCGTTCTACGAGAACTTCTACGCCGGTGGTTCGAGCTCAGTGCGTGGCTTCCAGACCAATAACATTGGTCCAAAAGCTGCGTACTATGGCCCGAATACCAACAACTGTAACAGCGCATCGCTGTGTAATTCCGATGATGCTATCGGTGGTAACGCCATGGGTGTTGCCAGCCTTGAGCTGATTACGCCGACGCCGTTCATTAGCGAGAAATACGCCAACTCGGTGCGTACTTCTCTGTTTGTGGATGCCGGTACGGTCTGGGATACCAACTGGGAAAACACGGCCGCAACCCGTGCAGCGGGTATTCCTGACTACAGTGAGCCGAGCAACATTCGTATGTCAGCCGGTCTTGCTTTGCAGTGGATGTCGCCATTGGGGCCGTTGGTCTTCTCCTACGCCCAGCCGTTTAAGAAATACGATGGAGACAAATCAGAGCAGTTCCAGTTTAACATTGGTAAAACCTGGTAATTGCTCGCGACAAGGGAATGTGAGTTCAGTGTAGCGACATTTTCGGGCGGAATTTTCCGCCCGATTAAGCTGAAACGTACCCTCGGGTATATATGGCATGGTAAGGAGTTTATAGTGAAAAAGTGGTTAATTGCTGCAGGCGTTGGCCTGGCCATGGCGACCTCTGCGCAGGCAGCGGATAAAATTGCCATCGTGAATATGTCAAACCTGTTCCAGCAGGTTGCGCAGAATACCGGTGTCTCCAAAACTCTGGAAAATGAATTTAAAGGCCGTGCAAGCGAGCTGCAGCGTATGGAAGGTGACCTGAAGACCAAAATGCAGCGTCTTCAGCGTGACGGCGCGACCATGAAGGCGAGCGAGCGCAGCAAGCTGGAAAAAGATGTAATGACTCAGCGCGAAAGCTTCTCCAGCAAGGCGCAGTCTTTCGAGCAGGATCGTGCACGTCGTTCTAACGAAGAGCGTGGCAAGCTGGTTACGCGTATTCAAAGTGCGGTGAAGAAAGTGGCTGATGATCAGAGCATCGATCTGGTTGTTGATGCCAGCACCGTTGCTTACAACAGCAGCAGTATTAAAGACATCACTTCTGATGTACTCAAGCAGGTTAAATAATTCATGCCATCCATTCGACTGGCTGACTTAGCCCTCGAGCTGGATGCTGAACTGCACGGTGATGGCGATATTGCCATCACCAGTGTGGCTTCCATGCAGTCTGCTCAGGCAGGACAGATTACTTTTATGGTGAACCCACGCTATCGTGAACATCTGGCAGACTGCCAGGCGTCAGCGGTAGTAATGACTCAGGACGATTTGCCCTGGGCTAAGGGTGCGGCACTGGTCGTTAAAAACCCGTATCTGACCTATGCGCGCATGGCGCAAATCCTGGATTCAACGCCGCAACCGGCTGCAAATATTGCACCCAGTGCGGTTATTGATCCTACGGCAAAACTGGGCGTAGATGTTGCTGTGGGTGCCAATGCAGTTATCGAATCTGGCGTGGAGTTGGGCGATAACGTTGTGATTGGCGCAGGTTGCTTTGTGGGTAAAAATACCCGCATTGGTGCGGGTAGTCGCCTGTGGGCGAACGTGAGCGTATATCACGAAATCACGATTGGTGAGCATTGCCTTATCCAGTCGGGTACCGTGATCGGCGCAGACGGTTTTGGTTATGCTAACGATCGCGGTAACTGGGTGAAGATCCCTCAGCTTGGTCGCGTTATCATTGGCGATCGTGTCGAGATCGGGGCTTGTACCACGATTGATCGCGGCGCACTGGACGACACGCAGATTGGCAATGGCGTTATCATTGACAACCAGTGCCAGATTGCACATAACGTGGTGATTGGCGACAATACTGCGGTTGCTGGTGGTGTAATCATGGCAGGCAGCCTCAAAATTGGCCGTTATTGCATGATCGGCGGTGCCAGTGTCATTAACGGACATATGGAAATCTGCGACAAGGTTACTGTGACCGGCATGGGCATGGTCATGCGCCCCATTAAGGAACCGGGTGTTTACTCATCGGGTATCCCGTTGCAACCGAATAAAGCCTGGCGTAAAACAGCAGCGCTGGTCATGAATATTGACGAAATGAGCAAGCGTCTTAAGGCACTTGAGCGTCAAGTCAATCAGGATACCAGCGGCGCATAACCACTGCGTCCAGCAATCAATTTCGCGGCCTGTCAGCGATCTCCGGAGCGCGACAGGCCGTGTTCGTGTTATATTGCGTTTTATTTTTTATATTAGACAGGAAGAGTATTTTGACTACTGACACTCATACTCTGCACATTGAAGAGATTCTTGAGCTTCTGCCGCACCGTTTTCCTTTTCTACTGGTCGACCGTGTGCTGGACTTTGAAGAAGGTCGTTTTTTGCGCGCTGTAAAGAATGTTTCTGTCAATGAACCGTTTTTCCAGGGCCACTTCCCTGGCAAACCGATTTTCCCCGGCGTGCTGATTCTGGAAGCGATGGCTCAGGCCACCGGTATTCTGGCGTTTAAAAGCATGGGTAAACTCGAGCCGGGTGAACTCTATTATTTCGCGGGCATCGACGACGCGCGCTTCAAGCGTCCAGTGGTACCGGGCGATCAGATGATTATGGAAGTGACCTTCGAGAAAACCCGCCGTGGCGTAACGCGTTTTAGCGGTGTGGCGACGGTTGACGGTAAAGTTGTCTGTGAAGCGACGATGATGTGTGCCCGTAACCGGGAGGCCTGATACGTGATTGATAAATCCGCCTTTATTCATCCTACCGCCATTGTGGAAGACGGCGCTGTCATTGGCGCTAATGTTCGCATTGGTCCGTACTGCCTGGTTGGTCCTGACGTCGAAATTGGCGAAGGTACTGAGCTGAAATCGCATGTTGTTGTTAACGGTCACACCCAAATTGGCCGGGATAACCAGATTTATCAGTTCACGTCTATTGGCGAAATTAACCAGGACCTGAAATACGCTGGTGAGCCAACCCGTGTGGAAATTGGCGATCGTAACCGCATTCGCGAAAGCGTCACCATTCACCGCGGGACTGAACAGGGTGGTGGATTAACGAAGGTGGGTAGCGACAATCTGCTGATGATTAATGCGCACGTAGCGCACGATTGCCAGGTGGGTAGCCGCTGTATCCTCGCGAATAACGCCACACTTGCAGGCCACGTTAGCGTGGACGACTTCGCAATTATTGGTGGTATGACTGCTGTGCACCAGTTCTGCATCATTGGTGCACACGTCATGGTTGGCGGCTGTTCCGGCGTTGCCCAGGATGTACCACCATATGTTATCGCCCAGGGCAACCATGCCACACCGTTTGGTGTGAATATCGAAGGTCTTAAGCGTCGCGGTTTCAGTAAAGATGCCCTGCACGCTATCCGTAACGCGTACAAGCTGCTCTATCGTAGCGGCAAGACGCTGGAAGAGGCAAAGCCTGAGATTGAAGCACTGGCAGCACAGCATGAAGAAGTAAAACTGTTCACTGACTTCTTCGCACGCTCTACCCGTGGTTTGATTCGCTAAATGAAAGCAGGACGACCACTGACTATCGCCCTCGTCGCCGGAGAAACCTCCGGCGATATTCTGGGGGCAGGTCTGATTCGTGCGCTGCGTGAGCAGGTGCCCGATGCGCGCTTTGTAGGCGTAGCGGGTCCGTTGATGCAGGAGCAGGGCTGTGAGGCCTGGTACGAGATGGAAGAGCTGGCGGTGATGGGGATTGTGGAAGTCCTCGGTCGTCTGAAACGCCTGTTGCACATCCGTGCCGACCTGACAAAGCGCTTTAGCGAATTGCAACCGGATGTGTTTGTTGGCATCGACGCGCCGGACTTCAATATTACACTTGAAGGCAATCTTAAAAAGTGCGGTATCAAAACTATTCACTACGTCAGCCCGTCCGTCTGGGCCTGGCGCCAGAAGCGTGTTTTCAAAATTGGCAGATCCACCAACATGGTTCTGGCCTTTCTGCCTTTTGAAAAAGCGTTTTACGACAGATTCAATGTTCCCTGCCGCTTTATTGGTCACACTATGGCCGATGCCATGCCGCTTGACCCGGATAAAAACGCTGCCCGTGACGCGCTGGGAATTTCCCACGATGCGCGTTGCCTGGCGTTATTGCCTGGCAGTCGTGGAGCAGAGGTCGAGATGCTCAGCGCCGATTTCCTCAAAACCGCGCAGATTCTGCGTGAGCGCTGGCCAGCGCTGGAAGTGGTGGTGCCACTGGTTAATGCAAAACGGCGCGAGCAGTTTGAACGTATTAAAGCCGAGATTGCGCCGGAATTGACGGTGCATCTGCTTGATGGCCGTGCGCGCGAGGCAATGATTGCCAGTGATGCTGCGCTGCTGGCCTCTGGCACCGCGGCGCTGGAGTGCATGTTGGCAAAATGCCCGATGGTCGTCGGCTATCGCATGAAGCCGTTCACTTTCTGGCTGGCAAAGCGGTTGGTTAAGACTGAGTTTGTCTCATTACCGAATTTGCTGGCCGGACGTGAGTTGGTTAAAGAACTGTTGCAGGAAGAGTGCCAGCCAGAAAAGCTGGCGGCGGCGCTCGCCCCACTGCTCGACGGCGGTACAACGAGTCACCAGATGCACGATACGTTTCGCCAGTTGCACGAGCAAATTCGCTGTAACGCTGATGAGCAGGCGGCGGCAGCGGTACTGGAACTCGCACAATGATTGAATTTATCTACCCTCATACTCACCTTGTCGCAGGTGTGGACGAAGTCGGGCGTGGGCCGCTGGTTGGTGCCGTTGTGACGGCTGCCGTCATTCTCGACCCCGCTCGCCCTGTTGCCGGTCTGGCAGATTCAAAAAAGCTTAGCGAAAAACGCCGCCTGGCGTTGTATGACGAAATTCGTGATAAAGCGCTGAGCTGGAGCCTGGGACGCGCTGAACCACACGAAATTGACGAGTTGAATATTTTGCACGCTACCATGCTCGCCATGCAGCGCGCGGTAGCGGGCCTGCATATAGCACCGGAATATGTGCTGATTGATGGCAACCGCTGCCCGGCACTTGCTATGCCAAGCATGGCAGTGGTCAAGGGCGATAGCCGTGTGCAGGAAATCAGCGCGGCGTCTATTCTGGCGAAAGTGACCCGCGATCGGGAAATGGCAGAGCTGGATAGGCACTTTCCGCAATATGGCTTTGCGCAGCACAAAGGTTATCCAACGGCGCTGCATCTGGAAAGGCTTGTTGAGCACGGTGCCACCGAGCACCATCGCCGCAGCTTTGGCCCGGTGAAGCGTGCGCTGGGTCTGGTCTCCTGACGTTTAACATCGGGAAGCGAAATGGCTGAACCACGTTTTATCCATCTGCGGATACACAGCGACTATTCCATGATTGACGGGCTGGCCAAAGTTGGTCCGCTGGTCAAAAAGGCTGCGTCTCTTGAGATGCCAGCGATGGCTATCACGGACTTTACCAACCTCTGCGGCCTGGTCAAATTCTATGGCGGCGCACATGGCGCAGGCATTAAACCCATCATCGGCGCTGATTTTCAGATGCTCAGCGAAGCGCTGGGTGATGAATACTGCCACGTTACTGTGCTCGCGATGAACAACGTGGGTTATCAGAACCTGACATTACTGATTTCCCGTGCTTATCAGCGTGGCTACGGCGCGGCAGGCCCGTGGATTGACCGTGAATGGCTGGCCGAGCTTAACGAAGGGCTTATCCTGCTTTCCGGCGCGCGTATGGGGGATGTGGGCAAGAGCCTGCTGCGCGGCAATGCGGCGCTGGTCGAACAGTGCGTGGCCTTCTATGAAGAGTATTTCCCGGACCGATATTACCTGGAGCTTATCCGAACGGGTCGTCAGGATGAAGAGCGCTATCTGCATGCAGCCGTTGAACTGGCAGAACAGCGCGGCTTGCCGGTCGTGGCTACCAACGATGTCTGTTTTCTGGTTGCTGATGACTTTGATGCTCACGAAATTCGTGTCGCTATTCATGATGGTTTTACCCTCGACGATCCGAAACGCCCGCGCAACTATTCGGCGCAGCAGTATCTGCGTAGCGAAGATGAGATGTGTGAGCTGTTTGCGGATCTGCCGGAGGCGCTGGAAAATAGCGTCGAAATCGCCAGACGTTGCAATGTAACAGTACGTCTGGGCGAATACTTCCTGCCCCAGTTCCCGACAGGCGATATGACCACCGAAGACTTCCTGGTGAAAAAATCCAGAGAAGGTCTTGAGGAGCGTCTGGCGTTTTTATTCCCCGACCCGCAAGTGCGGGCGGAACGCCGCCCTGAATATGACGCGCGTCTGGAGATTGAGCTTCAGGTTATCAACCAGATGGGCTTCCCGGGTTACTTCCTTATCGTAATGGAATTTATCCAGTGGTCGAAAGATAACGGCGTGCCGGTCGGACCGGGACGCGGTTCCGGTGCCGGTTCACTGGTGGCCTATGCGCTTAAAATCACCGACCTCGACCCGCTGGAATTTGACCTGCTGTTCGAACGTTTCCTGAACCCGGAACGTGTGTCGATGCCTGACTTCGACGTTGACTTCTGTATGGAGAAACGCGACCAGGTTATTGAACACGTGGCAGATATGTATGGCCGCGAGGCGGTATCGCAGATTATCACCTTCGGTACGATGGCCGCGAAAGCGGTTATTCGTGACGTGGGGCGCGTGCTGGGTCATCCATACGGCTTTGTTGACCGCATCTCCAAACTGGTGCCGCCTGACCCGGGCATGACGCTTGCAAAGGCGTTTGAGGCTGAACCGCAGCTGCCGGAAATCTATGAGGCAGACGAAGAGGTCAGGGCGCTTATCGATATGGCGCGCAAACTCGAAGGCGTTACGCGTAATGCCGGGAAGCATGCCGGTGGCGTGGTGATTGCGCCGACCAAAATTACCGACTTTGCCCCGCTCTATTGTGATGAAGCAGGCCAGCATCCGGTTACCCAGTTTGATAAGAACGATGTGGAATACGCAGGCCTGGTGAAGTTTGACTTCCTCGGGCTGCGTACGCTTACCATTATCAACTGGGCGCTGGAGATGATTAACGCCCGGCGTGCGAAGCACGGCGAAGCGCCGCTGGATATCGCTGCTATTCCGCTGGATGACAAGAAAAGCTTCGACATGCTGCAACGCTCGGAAACCACCGCGGTATTCCAGCTTGAATCGCGCGGCATGAAGGATTTGATTAAGCGTCTGCAGCCGGACTGCTTCGAAGATATGATTGCACTGGTGGCGCTGTTTCGCCCGGGGCCGCTGCAGTCGGGCATGGTGGATAACTTTATCGACCGTAAGCACGGGCGCGAAGAGATATCTTACCCGGATATCCAGTGGCAGCACGAGAGCCTCAAGCCGGTACTGGAGCCAACCTACGGCATCATCCTGTATCAGGAACAGGTGATGCAGATTGCCCAGGTATTGTCCGGCTATACGCTTGGCGGTGCAGATATGCTGCGCCGTGCAATGGGTAAGAAAAAGCCCGAAGAAATGGCCAAACAGCGTGGTACTTTCGAAGAAGGCGCGCGTAAAAATGGTATCGACGGTGAACTGGCGATAAAAATCTTCGACCTGGTGGAGAAGTTTGCCGGTTACGGATTTAACAAATCGCACTCTGCTGCTTATGCGCTGGTGTCGTACCAGACGCTGTGGCTGAAAGCGCATTATCCGGCTGAATTCATGGCGGCGGTGATGACTGCCGATATGGATAACACCGAGAAAGTCGTCGGGCTGGTGGATGAGTGCTGGCGTATGGGGCTGAAAATCCTGCCACCGGATATTAACTCCGGTCTGTACCATTTCCACGTTAATGATGACGGTGAAATTGTTTACGGCATCGGGGCTATCAAGGGCGTCGGTGAAGGGCCGATTGAAGCCATTATTGAAGCCCGTAATAATGGCGGCTATTTTCGCGAACTTTTCGATTTGTGCGCTCGCACGGATACGAAGAAAATCAATAAGCGCGTGATGGAAAAACTCATCATGTCGGGGGCGTTTGACCGGCTTGGGCCGCACCGGGCCGCGTTGATGAACTCGCTTGCCGATGCGCTTAAAGCGGCCGATCAGCATGCAAAAGCCGAGGCCATTGGCCAGGCAGATATGTTTGGTGTGTTGGCCGAAGAGCCGGAGCAGGTTGAGAAGTCGTACGCCAGTTGCCTGCCCTGGCCGGAGCAGGTAGTGCTTGATGGCGAGCGTGAAACGCTGGGGCTGTACCTGACCGGCCACCCGATTACGCAGTATCTGAAAGAAATTGAGCGCTACGTGGGTGGTATGCGCCTGAAAGATATGCACCCGACCGAGCGTGGTAAAATGACCACAGCGGCTGGTCTGGTGCTGGCCGCGCGCACGATGGTAACGAAGCGCGGCAACCGTATCGGCATCTGTACGCTGGATGACCGCTCCGGGCGCCTTGAGGTGATGCTGTTTACCGAGGCGCTGGAGAAGTACCAGCATTTGCTGGAGAAAGACCGTATTCTGATCGTCAGCGGACAGGTCAGCTTTGATGACTTCAGCGGGGGCCTTAAAATGATGGCCCGCGAAGTGATGGACATCGACGAAGCGCGCGAAAAGTATGCTCGCGGGCTTGCTATCTCGCTGACGGACAGGCAAATTGATGACCAGCTT
>CBIFVZ010000104.1:0-10284 GCA_966185765.1 uncultured Enterobacteriaceae bacterium
CTGATGCGGCAGCGTGCGGCGCTCAAATACAAATAAACCCAGTACCATTAACATGTTTTAGTCCTCATCCATCATGGCGCATACTTGAGCGCTGGCGCGCTCTTTCTTCCCGGTCGAGTTTATCGACAGCTTCCCGGAGCCGCCGGTCAAGGTCAGTTCCCGGCGCAACGCCACCCGACAGAGTAATGTTGTATTCCCGCTTGCTCTGGTCGACATAGGACCGGCCAGCAGGCGCCGTCACTGGCTGGTACATCTGATAACCGCCATAAACGGAGGTCTGCGGGATATAAGACCCGTTTTGCGCACCGGCTGCGGCACTGGCTTTAGCCGCTGTCTGGTCGAGTACCTCTGATTCTTTTTTGATAACCCCGAACTTTTCCAGCAGCCAGTCGACGCCAGTGCGTAACTTATTGAATGAGCGGAGCGGCAGCATCAGCGCATCAGCCAGTGTTTTACCGACTACCACACCGACATTTTTGAAACGATCGAGCGTTTCCTGTGTCGCCTTAACCGGTGCTATCAGGTCAGTGAACCACTGCCAGACCCCACGCAATTTTTCGATGATGGAATCAAACACCGGCGTCAGCGGCGAGAAGATTTCCGCCACCGGCGCAAATGCCGCTTTAAGCCCCTCCACCACACCCGAAAAGAATGCGCTGATGGGCTCCCAGTATTTACGAATCAGGAGTGCCCCGGCCACCACCGCACCGGCGACCGCAACCACCGGCAGACTGATTGCACCGACAGCAGTCACTATTGCGCCACCGGCAACGGTAAAGACCGTTCCCAGCAGACCTGCGGCGGCGATAATGGCGTTAATCCCCATCACCACCGGCCACGCAATCAGGCCAATCCCGCCAATCACACCAATGAGCGCCAGCGCGCCACCGGCTACAACACCGATAGTGGTCGCCAGTGATTTATTGCGGGTGATCAAGCCATCGAGTTTCAAAACATATCGCGTGGCCGTCTGCGTCAGTTTGCGCAGAGCGTCGTTTTGCTGGTCAAACAGGTCAGTTCCCACGGCCTCATAAGCAGACTGAAACTCTTTAAAGTCGCCGCCGAGATTGTCCTGCATGATTTTGACCAGCTCCTCGGTTTTACCGTCCGACGCTTTAAACGCTGCGGTGAGTTTGTCGAGCTTGCCGGTTGACGCTGCGGTCATCAGCACCGCTGCCGCCGAGCTGGCCTCTTCACCGAAGATGGTTTTCATGTACTCGCCGCGCTGGCTGGTACCGAGATTGTTTTTCTCAAAACTGCGCTGCATTTCCTTCAGGATGGAAAATATCGGGCGTGTGTTTCCTCTGGCATCAGAGGTTTTGACACCGAGCTCTTTGATGGCCTCAAAGGCTTTACCGGTCGGAGCCTGTAGGCGGCTCAGGATTGCACGGCTACCCGTTCCCGCCATCGAGCCGGTAATTTTCGCATCGTGCAACGCACCGACCATCGCCGCAGTTTGCTCGATACTGACCCCGGCATTTTTCGCCACCGGCGCGGCATAGGTCAGCGCATCACTCAGCCCGTCAAAGTCGGCGGCGGTTTTGTTCATCGTCATCGACAGCACGTCGCCAATGTGCGCGATCTGGTCGTTGGAAAGCTGAAACGCAGATTTCATCCCTGTCAGCAGGGCAGCGTTTTCCTCCATTGAGCGCTGATTCGACAGCGCCATATTCAGCGTGACCGGCGTTGCCGCCTGAATGGCATCAGCATCCCCGCCACTTTTGGCGATGATGATTTGTGCACTCGCTGCGTCGTCCGCAGATGCGGCGGTATTGTCACCGAGCTGTCTGGCCTGTTTGCGTAACGCCTCCATTTCGGGCGACTGTTTGTCGACCCCGAGCACGGCTTGCAGCTCAGAGTTTTTCTGTGCAAACGAATAGCCAGGCATCAGCAGTTTTACCCCGGCCATGGTGCCAGCCGTGGCTATACCTGTACCCGCCGCGCCAGCCGCCGCCATGCTACCGGCCATATTCTTTCCGGCCTGATAGCGCTCCTTAACCCGGCTCAGCGTCGCCTGTTGCTGACTGACCCGCGCCAGCGCCTCACGTTGCCGGTTAAGCTGGGCGGTCGTCTCGCTGATGCTGGTTTTAAGGCGACGCTCGTCAGCCGACAGCGTTCGGGTATTAATCCCGGCCTGAGCAAGCTCGGTGCGCTGGCGCTGTACCGACTGCCTGAGCCCGTTATATTTGAGTTGCAGGTCAGCAGCGGATTTTTTTGCCGCCTCCATCGCGCGCGCCTGCGCTTTGGTGGGGTTTTCCGTGTTTTTAAACTGGACGGCCAGCGCTGCGGCCTCCTGTTTCGCTTTGTTAAGCGACTGACCGGTTACGGCAAGCTGTGCGCTCGCTTTCCTGAATCCGTCAATTCGGGACGCCTGCGCATTCAGATCGCGCAGGCTGTTTTGAGAAGTGCGGATATCGCCAGCAAGGGATTTACTGGCGTTCTGGACAGCTTTGAGCGGTCGGCTTGCCCGGTCTACTGCGTTAAGCAGCACCTCAAGTCTGACGTTATTGCTCATGGTGGTTTCCGCTTCGCTGCAGCGCCTTATCGCGCCATGTGATGAGCTCGGTCACGCTCAGGGAATAAAGCTCTGATGGCGGCCAGTGAAAAATCACCGCGATATCCGCCATCAGGTCATCGACCGAAAGGTTATCGGGGAACGTCAGCGAGCCGAAGATGGCGACAAAAAACCGACCACCTTACCGGCGAACAAAATCAGGTCTGACGCTTCCAGACGCATGACCTCATGCTCGGTGAGCGCCGGGTACGTCATGCGCGGCAGCACCTTAATCAGCGCATCGACGTCAGAGTTTGCCAGCGAGGCCAGACTCACACCGCGCAGGGTTCCCGCGTTGGGTTTTGTGACGGTCACCTGCTCGATTTTCTGCTCACCGCGCATGATGGGGTTATCGAGGATCACAATGTTTGAGTTTTCGGTTTCGTTGATGTTTTCCATGATGTTGGTCTCGTCAAAGTTAACTGACCGGCCAGCCTGACTGACCGGTTAAGGGGTTACAGGCCGATGGCCTTACGGTGTTCCGCCAGACGGTCGACGCCGTCGACTTTCATCACCATGTTGATGACGTCAATCTCGATGACCTCTTTCCCGTCAATCGTGAGCTGGTAGTAAGTGCACTCGGTCGAGATTTTGGTCGTGCCGCTTTCGCCCTGTTTGTTTTCGCCGCCGTCGTACTCTTTGTGACGGCCACGCATGACCACCTCAATGGCAGAAATTGCGCCGGTGTCATCGCGCTGGTACGAGCCGGTGAAGCGCAGCGGGACGGTGTCCGCACCCGGTGACGCGTACTGCGCCCACAGTTCGACGTCAGGCAGACCGCCCAGCGTCCACTCAAGCGACAGCGCATCATCATCGAGGCCGAGGTCAATCGACACCGAGCCCGGCATCCCGCCGCCGCGATATTTCTCAAGCTTACGGGTCAGCTTTGGCAGGGTGACGGATTCAACGACGCCCATGTAGCTGAGACCGTCGTTAAACATATTCAGGTATTTCAGTTTGCGTGGTAACGCCATGCTCTGAGCTCCTTAGCTGTTGACCGAGTCTGACAGGTCTGCCAGATAGGTATCGGTGATGCGCTGGCGCAGGGTCAGGTTTTCCAGCGGCGGGACGGGGGTGTAGTCGTAATCGATATACAGTTTCCCCGCCTTGAGCGATTCCACGCTGTTTGACTCCGGGTCGTACCAGCAGGAGCCGTCAACGATATAGCCGTTGTTTTTCAGCTCGCGGAATTTCGCATTCATACCGGCGACGATGTCGCGGATAAGCGTCGCAGTGACGGGTTTATCAATCGCCCACGCGTGCGCCTCCGCCATCGTGTCGGCAAGCACCTGCGCCGTGCGGGTGTAGTTTTCAAACAGGAAAAGCGGGTCATCGGAGCAGGTACGGTTGCCCCAGAATTTAAAGCCGTCGTTACGAATAAGCGTGGTGACACCGGCCTGATTAAGCAGGTTTGCGTCGGTGGCCTTCTCCTGCAAATCCCACGAGACCGAGGCACTGACGCCGGTGACGCCATTCACGCCGACGTTAGACAGCGTTTTGTGCCAGCCGGTCTCCTGGTCGATTTTGGCACGCAGACCGAGCGCGCGGGCGGTCGCCCATGCAATATCGGTATCGTTCGCCGTGGTGTCCCATGCCAGAAAATCAGGGTGAATGACCATCAGCTCGCGCTGGCTGAAATTCTCGCGGTAGGCAATGGCTTCAGAAATGGTCTTGCAGCCCCACGCGCTGATATAGCCAAACGCGCGCAGGCTCTGACAGGTCGCCGCGAGCGCGGTCGCCACTTCCAGAGAATCCAGCCCCGGCACGCCGAGAATGCGCGGCTTGACGCCAGTGACAGTTTTGGCGGTCAACAGCGCTTTAAGACCGGTGTATTTGCCGTTTTCGTCGGTCGTGCCGATGATGTTGGAAATGGTTTCTTTCTGCGCCGCTTCCGGGTCGTCCGGGTCTTCAATACCTTCGGCAACGCGCACAACCACAACGACCGGCTTGCACTGGTCGGCAATGGCTTGCAGGGATTTTGACAGGGTGCCGAGCTTACCGGCTTTACCGATAGCGTTCTGCACGCTGGTAATCAGCACCGGCTCATTTAGCGGAAATGTTGAATCGTCAGCATCATTGGCGGTGCAGACCATGCCGATGATAGCTGTCGAAACGGTGGAAATGGTACGCGTGCCATCGTTAATCTCGATGACCTCGACGCCGTGATGATAGTCGCTCATCCGTTTAACTCCGTGGTTAAGGGGTGCGACTATTTTCTTTTGTGTGCGGGACATGAGAAACGAAAGGCCGTTGGGGGAGTGACAGCACAACGCGCAGTGACCGGTTGCCGTGTGAGGAAAGCGTCATTGATCGTTATCAGCGATCAATAACGGTAAATTGATCGCTGATAACCATTATCAATGAGTGGGTATTGTCGCTATCGTTTCGGCATTAACGAGGAAGCGATAATGACGATTTTACTCTGGGTTGTTGGTGGTCTGGCTGCATGGTGGCTCTTTGGCTTTTGCTGGCTCAGACTGTTTGCCGGTGACGAAACAGAAAAAGACTATGAAGAATGCCCCTATGACTAAACCCGCTTAACGCGGGTTTTTTATTACTCTGTTAACGGTGATTCAGGCCATTCAATTTCGTCAGGCTCACTGGTATCAACCCGGTTAAGTAAAACCCGGTATTTCTTCCACGCCGACAGGCTCGCCATTTCCTCATCTGTCGCCATCGACAAATCGATCGCATCCTGCAATGGTGCTATGGCCTGAGCTGCAACAGACAAGAGCTGCGCCTTTAATGACTCAGCATTTTCGATAGCCTCCTCGCGGGTCGGCGGCGCGATGTCGACCCATTCCATGCATTCTGATTCAACATTGTAATGAGGCGCTTTCCGGTCAGGTGAAACCATAAAGATTTCATATTCGGCATCGGATATTGCCATCAGGTCTGACGGAACGGGAATACCCTGTTCTTCATAGGTTCTGACAGTTTCCTCAAGGTAAAAGCTTTTATCTGTATTGCTGAAATATTTCTGCATATCAGTAACCCGTTACGTTTAAATAAAATGTTCCGTTGCAGTTATGGGTTTCAATTTTCACCTGATTTTTCCCGACAGGCGAACAGAGATAAAATGATGCGGAGTTATTACCCCCTGCACCGTAATAACTCGAACCGATACCGAGTATTCCGTTAGGGAACGACGTAGGCAGTGTCACAGTTACAGTGGCATTGTTGCTGACTGAAATATTTCTCACAGACTGCATAAACACAGCACCGTTGCCGTGCGTGTAGTAAGCGCTGTTATTGCCTGTTGTCGTTTTACCCACCCCATAACGCGCATCCGACTCCGCTTTGGTATAGGCCTGACCCGCCGGGGTGTAATTGCCTGTTGGCTGGAAACGCCCGTCACTCTCCGCTTTGGTGTAAGCGCCCGTTCTAGGCATATATCCTGCATCGGATTGGGTTTTGGTGTAATAGCGGTTATCAAAATTGGCATAGCTTCCCGGATTCACCTGTCCCGGCGCGTTGAAGTTTCCTTTAGTGTCCCATTTAAAATTAATATCCTGTGCGCCACTGCCTTTCATATGCAGATGCCATGAAAGTTCATCACCAGCAACCAGAGACCCCATCGAAAATGCCCAGGAGTTTTTACTCACAATGGTCGCTTGTTGTTTGATTACCGGATGGTATTCACTCGTGGCGGTAGTTGAATACGCATTGAAAAATGGCGCTTTCGCTTTGTACTGTTCAGCCCAGGCAAATGGACCGCTATAACCCGCGACCATTCCTTTGCCTGCGGTAATTTCTTCGCTCGCAGTGATTGTGTTGTATACCGACAGCGGCGTTCCTGACTGAAGCGCGCCTGTGGTGAGATTCACATACAACGGGCGGAGTGAGTTGTAACTTCCCAGCGAATCACCAGCGTTCGTTAACATCAAATAAAGACTTGAGCCATCATTTCGCCAGAATGCGCCAAAATTACCATAGGCGATACGCAGGCCGTTCGCAGCTCTTGAAACAATTTCACCATGAGCAGAAATTGTGCCTCTGACTTCTGCTGCACCATTAAAATTAAAAGATATGGAACCATTTACATTACGTTGTGAATAAAAGTGGTATCCCGTAGCATCTTTAAATTCTAATACTGTTGGTCGGTCAACATTACCCCAAAGGTTAATAGCCCCTGCAAGGGATGAAGTGTTCGAGGAATATATAGATAAAAGACGCGAATCCCCCGCTGATATCTGACCTTTTGAATACAGATTTCCCGTCACCGTTCCGCCGGTTACTGGTAACGCCCCAATATCAGCCGGTGTAGGTTTGTTCGCCGCATCATATTGTTTTGTCCAGGCTGACCACGTCCCGCTGTAAAGCGTGCGAATGTACGAGCGGGAGCTGTTGTAAACCCGGTAAATCTGCGTGATACCGGCATGCTTATAGACTTCCAGCGAACCGGCATTAGCCTCTGGATAGTTCCTGCCTGTTTGTGCCTGCGCGTTCGCTGGCTGGTAATACAGCCCCGGCGTGGTGTAGGCGTTCAGGTCGGCAGCGTTGCCAATGCCAACAGTCTGACCGTTGAAAATATCCTGCGCCGTAATGTTGATATCGGATGACAGCGCCCGACCGTTTACCTTGCGCCCTGACGGCACGCGCCCGTTAGCGTTGTCATTCGCGGCCTTAACGGCTTTCGGCGTTGCCGCCAGCGCCTCAGACGTGCTGTCGGTTGCGCTACTGAGCTTGACGATACCCTTTTGCGCCGTGGTCGCGTCCTGAGACGTATATTTCCCTTTCGCAAGGTCATATGCTGCCTTAACCGCTTTCGGCGTCGCTGCGACGCTCTCAGACGCGCTGTCGGTCGCACTGCTTAGCTGAGTGAAACCCTTAGCGGTGAGCGTGGCGTCAGGATGGCGGCGGGACTGCTCATGCTCAGCGAGCTTGTCGTCGACGTAGTCCTGTGTTGCCATCACCGTTGAGGTGTCGATGGTCAGCTCGACTGACTCGATGTCGCTCACCATAATAACCATGCGCACGATCTGCGCGCGGCCTGAGCCCTCCGCCAGTGCTGGCTTGTAGCTTTCGGCCATATTACCGACCGCAATCAGCGTGCCGGTGTCGTCATAAAGGCCGAGCTCGCGCATCCAGAAACCGCCGGTCTCAGGCGGGATGAGCAGCTCCGCCACGACATAATTTTTATTTTTCTTGTCCTGGCTGATTTTGTTCAGCGAGTGACGCCAGACCTCTTTGACCAGCTTTGTCTGGTTCGGATCAGGCACCGGTAGCGTACCGCCGCCGTCACCGACGGCCATCGCCGTAAAATTCACCTTTTTCCCGTTCGGGACGGTCGCCGCCGCGAGTTTTTCGGCACCGGCTTTGGTGATGACCGTTTTATATTTCACTGTCATTGTGCTCTCACTTATCCGGGGTAAACCGTGATGATGTCGCCGTCATAGCTCAGGGCGCCGGTGTACAGATAGCCGGGAATGTCCTGAATAATATTGAGGCCGATAAGATGGCGGCTGGCTGGCTTTGCATCGGCAATAAGCCGCTCCATTTCGTAATACATTTCCTCGGTGATGCCGGTCTCCAGCACACCGATATCGAGGCGAAACGTGCCGGGCGGGTCGTTTGTCTGCCACCACTCAGACACGTTTATCAGGTAGCCGAGCGGCTCCACGACGCGCCGCACTGCCCCAATCGTTCCTTTGTGTGCGTGGATATACCAGGCATTGCGGATCACATCCCGTTTAGTGGCCTCCGGCCAGTTCTCATCCCACCGGTCTACGGAAAACGCCCACGCCAGCCACGGCAGGAGGTTTGCCGGGCAGTCGTCCGGGCTCCAGAGTCGGCGCAGGGGGACGGGGGTATTTTCGATTTCAGCGCAGGCGCGCGCCGCCGCCACCTCAAGCGGCGAGGAGCCCACCGGCAACAGTCGTGTGTCATTCATCATTACCCCCTATGGTGACGCTGTACTCGCTGCACCATGAAGCCTGCGTGTCATCGAGAACGATGTCAGCCACCGGCGCGGCCAGCTCGACACGCTGCACGCCCTCGACGTGGAGCGCCGCATAGATGGCCGATTTACGGATGTCACGCCCGAGCCGGTGCTGCGCGGTGATATACGCCTGTAATTTTGTTTTTGCCGCACTGAGCACCGGCTCACTTTCGGGACCGGGATAAAGGTAAAGCGACGCGGTGATTTTATAGTCGACGATTTTCGCTGACTGCACGGTCACGCGGTCGGCTACCGGCCTGACGTCCTCGTCATTCAGCGCATCGCGCACGATGGCGAGCAGCTCGTCAGAGGCCACGCCGTTATTTTCACGCGACAGCACGGACACGGTCACACACGCAGGCTCGGGACTGATGACGGAAATATCCGCCACACGCCCGTCGGCGCTGCGGCCATGAAACTGATATGCACCGGTTGAGCCTGCGGTACTCAGTCCCTCAAAAGCCTGTTGAATCCGCAGACGGTAGTCGGTATTCGACTCCATTACGGCTGGCGTGGGCGGAAACGTCGTGTCGTCTGCCGGGGTGATGACGAGGCGCTCGACGTTATAATTTCCGCCTATCTGGTCAAGGTCGGCATCTTCTGCATACGCCAGCATGACCGCACGCGCGGCCTCGTTGACACGCTGTCGCCAGATAACTTCCCGATAGGCGTTTTCCTCCAGCAGCTTAACAATCGGCTCTGATTCGAGGGTCAGCGTGCGCGCGACTGCCTCCTGTTGTTCCTCCGGGTATAACGAGACGAGCGTCGCCTTGCGCTCTGCGAGGATGGTCTCATAGTCCAGCACTTCCACGACATCAGGCGCGGCGAGCTGGTTAAGGTCAACAATTGCCATAGCGTTTAACTCAGTGGAATGGTGAGGGAAAAGGGCTGGCCGTTAGCCGATCGCGTGCCGGTGATATCGACATACAGCCCGCCGTCGGTCTCCGACCGCTCAAAGGTGATGGTGGTCAGACTGACGCGCGGCTCCCATTTCTGGATCGCGGAATAGCACGCGGCCATAATCTGCAATCGCAGTGCCGGTGTCTGCGGCTGGTCAATCAGTGCCGACAGAAGCGAGCCGTATTCACGGCGCATGACGCGCGAGCCAACCGGCGTGACGAGAATGTCGCGCACGCTTTGCCTGATATGCTCAACCTCAGAGATACTGAGGCCGGTCTGGCTGTTCATACCGAGATAACGCACCGTCATTTAGTACCCTCCGTCCAGCTTCCGCCCCGTTCAACGCCGCCGTGGCCGTGGTCATCCACCTGCACGCCGTTTGAGGTCAGTTTCCCGCCGGTGTGCTCGATGTTCCCGGTCATCTTCCCGCCCTTCTGCACTTCGAGCGTGCCGGTCGTCAGTTTGTTGGTACAAACCACCTCGGGTGTATCGAGCGTGATACGGGTCGAGGCTTTCACCAGCACCACCGGCACGGTGGCTGTAATGGAATCCGACGCGGTAACGTCTGCGGTTTTGATACCTGACACGGTAAGCGCACTGTTTTCTGGTTCGTACTCAATGACCGCGCCATCAGGGAAGGTAACGTGAAGCGCATCGGGTGAGGCTGACGGCGCGGGATTGTCATCTGAGAAAATGCCCGGCAGCACAAAGGCCGTATCGAGCTCACCGCCGATGGCCAGCAATAACACCTGCTCGCCAACGGATGGAGCCCACCACACGCGAGAACGACCGGCGCGACAGGTTAGCCAGTTAAGCCAGGTGGTTTGCATGCCGCCGGTCTGGACACGACACAGCCCCTCATCGTGGTCGACGTCGGTCACGATGCCGG
>CBIFVZ010000105.1:0-9841 GCA_966185765.1 uncultured Enterobacteriaceae bacterium
GGCTTTTTACGAGGCCAACCGCCCCTCGGCATGCACCTTGGGTTTCGCGAATCCTGTCGAATCCAGAATCAGCCCCAAAGTAAGTTCGCAGTATATCACACTTTTACATAATGAGAATGGGCGGCTGTTCTCATGGCGATAATTCATGCAATGGCGTTGTCAGCGATGATGTCGCTCTGGTTCAGGTGGGGTAAGCGTGCATACTGAGCCGCGATTTATCAATACCGGCAAATTGCACAGGTTTGTAGTCGGGACATAATTAGTACACGGTGAAATGAAAAACTGCCGCGAAGCGGCAGTTATGGAAGGCGTTAGCGGCCTGCGTTTTTCATGATACGCGCCTTATCCAGCTGCCATTCACGTTCTTTAACATCAGTACGCTTGTCGTGCTGTTTTTTGCCTTTGGCGACGCCAATTTTGACCTTACACCAGGCGTTTTTCCAGTACAGCGAGAGCGCCACGATGGTGTAACCTTCACGATTAATCCGGCCGTAGAGCGTATCCAGTTCGCGCTGGTTCAACAGAAGTTTGCGCGTGCGTGTAGGGTCGCAAACCACGTGCGATGAGGCAACGCTCAGGGGTGTGAAGTTTGCGCCGAATAGAAACGCTTCACCGTCGCGCATGATGACATAGCTGTCACCGATATTCGCTTTACCGGCACGCAGCGATTTCACTTCCCAGCCCTGGAGAGAAAGGCCAGCTTCGTATTCGTCTTCGATAAAATATTCATGGCGCGCGCGTTTGTTGAGCGCAATGGTGGCAGAACCCGGTTTGTGTGCTTTTTTCTTTGTCATAGTGCCGCTCAGTATACGTAATACGGTCATGAAACGCACCCCATCCTCGGGGGCAAGGCTGCAATATTAGCATGTATTGCGGCGTAATTTTTCTTTGCTGTTTTAGAAATGTTATTATCGCGAGGTTGTACGACGGACAGGAAACGGTATGCCGCAGATTAGCCGTACAGCGCTTGTACCTTACAGCGCTGAGCAAATGTATCAGTTAGTGAATGATGTGAAATCGTATCCGGAATTTTTACCGGGCTGCACCGGCAGCCGGATTCTTGAGTCATCGGCGCAGCAGATGACCGCGGCCGTTGATGTCGCGAAAGCCGGAATCAGTAAAACATTCACCACCCGCAATACGTTGACCCGTAACCAGAGCATACTGATGAATCTGGTCGATGGGCCGTTTAAAAAACTGATTGGTGGCTGGAAGTTTACGCCGTTAAGCGCTGATGCCTGCCGCATTGAGTTTCAGCTTGATTTTGAGTTTACCAACAAACTGATTGAACTGGCGTTTGGCCGCATCTTTAAAGAGCTGGCCTCCAATATGGTTCAGGCGTTCACCACCCGAGCAAAAGAGGTTTACCGTGTCGGCTGAAATCCGCGTCGAAGTGGTTTATGCACTGCCTGAAAAGCAGTACCTGCGTACGGTTAGACTACGTGAAGGGGCGACGGTAGAGGAGGCGATTCGCTCCTCAGGTTTGCTGGAGCTGCGTTCAGATATCTCACTTTCGCAAAATAAAGTGGGCATATACAGCCGCCCGGTGAAACTGCACGATACCGTTCAGGATGGCGACCGGGTAGAAATTTACCGTCCACTCATTGCCGACCCTAAAGAACTACGCCGTCAGCGTGCTGAACGTTCATCAAAGAAATAAGCAGTAAGTTGCAGTAAGTGCTGCAAATGCTCGGTGCGACAGACCCACGCCTGTTTTCAAACAGGCTGCTGGTATGTGCTGTACTTCAACAGGATGTTGTTTAGCGTGTTGTATGGGGAAGGGCTGGCTGATAAGCCAGGCGTTCTCGTAATAAATGACAAACAATAAAAAAGGTGCCATTGGCACCTTTTTTCATTTCATACAGGCGGTTATTTGAGGGCCGGTTTGTTGTCAATGTTGGTCAGCACACCGCTGCTATCGAAGGTCAGCGTGAGCGTTTGTTGTGACACGTTTTCATGGCCCGGCTGCTGGCGGAAAATGTAGAACCAGGTATTGGTGCCGAACGGATCGGTGACCATCGGCGTACCCAGTGCGTAAGCAACCTGCTGTTGAGTCATACCTACACGGATTTTGGATACATCATTCGGTGCCAGATAGTTCCCCTGATTGATATCAGGACGGTAAACCACTTTCTCCAGCGTGGAACAGCCTGCGGTTAACATCAGGAGAACCGCTGCGGCAGCAGTCAGCATTTTACAGCGCATAGTAATTTGATTCCTTTTCTGGCCCGAACGGTTCGTGGCGCTTACTTGATATGCTGATGATAATAAACCTTCACTGAGTTTAAAACCTTAACACGCCACAGTATGACCGCCGCGGATAAAAAAAGTTGGTTAATTCGCGGCAAGTCATTCAGCAAATTGCACAAAGCGACGTTTTTTTGTTCAGCAACCCGTTCAGGTAAAACTGTGCGCGTGTTTCAGGCAGCCAACAGTTCTTTAGCGTTGGCGAGCGCGTGGCGTGTGACTTCACTACCGCCCAGTAAGCGCGCCAGTTCCTGCAACCGTGCACGTTTATCCAGCGGTTGCATATGGGTTTCTGTCATTTCACCATCGGTTTCTTTACTGACAAAGAAATGCTGATGCCCACATCCGGCAACCTGCGGCAGGTGAGTGACACACATTACCTGGGTGGATTCACCCAGCTGGCGCAGCATTTTACCGACTACGGCTGCCGTTGGGCCGCTGATCCCCACATCCACTTCATCAAAAATCAGTGCTGGAGTTTCCATTTTCCGTGCCGTAATGACCTGAATAGCCAGGGCAATACGCGACAATTCGCCGCCTGAAGCGACTTTTGCCAACGGCTGTAAGGGCTGGCCTGGGTTAGTACACACGTGAAACTCAATGCGATCGCCACCCTCAGCCGTGAGGTGGTTTTCACTAAAGTTCACGTCAATATTCAACTGCCCGTGTGGCATGGAAAGTGAGCGCATACTCTCAGTAATCAGCTGTGCCAGTTCATGTGCACTGGCAACGCGGCTTTCATGCAGCTGACGTGCGACTTCCAGCGCTTGCTGGTGATGGCGTGCTACAGCCTGCATCAGTGCTTCCTGGTCGTCAGCCTGCGAGTCTATCAGGCTTTGCTCATCCAGCATCTGTTGGTGCAGCGCTGGTAACGCCTCTGGGGCGATGTGGTGCTTACGTGCCAGTGAGATTTGTCGTGAAATGCGCTGTTCGAGTTCATACAGGCGATTTGGATCAAGGTCCATGCGCTCACAGTAGTGGCGCAACTCATCGCTGGCTTCGCTTATCTGGATGGCGGCTTCTTCCAGCATGTTAAGGATGCCAGAGAGTCTGTCGTCCATACCGATCAGTTCCGTCACCAGGTGGCGTACGCTGTAAAGCTGGCTCTGGAGAGTGTTTTCGTCGCCGTCGGCGAGAATATTCAGGGCCTGCTGGCTGATAGACAGCAGTTGGCCGCTGTTTGCCAGGCGCTTGTACTCTTCGTCGATTTGCTCGAACTCACCGGCACGTGGGGCAAAGTCGTTGAGCTCTTTTAACTGATAATGCAGCAACTCTGCGCGGGCGGCGCGCTCCTGGCTTTGTTGCTGATGGCTGGCTAAATCGCGGCAGCTCTGGTGCCACTGTTTATAGCGCTCAGCCATTGTTTCAAGCAACGTATTGTCACCTGTATAGCCATCAAGCAGGCTTTTCTGATGTTCAGGACGCAGCAATTGCTGGTGCGCGTGTTGACCGTGAATCTGAATCAGTAACTGGCCCAGTTCGCGCAGCTGAGACAGGGGGACAGCGGTACCATTGATGAAACCGCGTGAGCGCCCGTCTGCGCTAATTGAGCGGCGAAGCAGGCACTCACTTGCGTCTTCAAGCTCGTTTTCTTCCAACCAGCGGCGAGCAGCAGGCGTGTCTTTTAAAGAAAAGCGTGCACAGAGGTCGGCACGTGCGGCACCCGGGCGCACCATTTCAGCCTCAGCGCGACCGCCAAGACACAGCCCCAGCGCATCAATAGCAATGGACTTACCTGCGCCAGTCTCGCCAGTGATAGCCGTCATGCCTTTCTGAAAATCGATTTCCAGCTCGCGAACGATAGCAAAGTTGCTGATTGTGAGTTGTGCCAGCATAGCCACTCTCCTGTATGAAATGTCAGGGCTGTGTTTTCATACAGTATATACTGGCGTTTTATACAGTAAAGCAGCAAAGTGCGTTTTTAGAACAATTTTTTTGACCAGCCCAACTTGGAGCTTAACGTATTAAAGTAGCTGTAATCTTTGGGATGAATCAGGTTGAGGTGGTAGTCGCAACGCTGGATGAGGACGTCTTCGCCTTCCTGGATGGGTAAGGCAATCTGACTGTCGCAACTGATTTCAAGGTCACTGCGCATATGTGAGAAGCGCAGACGTATGGTGCTGCGGCTGTCGATAACCAGCGGGCGTGCCGAAAGCGTGTGGGGAAACATCGGCACCAGCGCAATCGCATCAAGCGAAGGCGTCAGGATGGGGCCACCAGCCGACAGAGAATAGGCAGTAGAGCCTGTGGGGGTGGAGATAATAAGGCCATCTGAGCGTTGAGAAAACGCAAAGCGCTCGTCGATATAGACCTCAAACTCAATCATGTGCGCGACTTTACCGGGATGCAGCACGACTTCATTAATGGCTGTGCTCATGCGTGTCTGGCTATCGCGACGGCACACTTGCGCTTCCAGCAAAAAGCGTTGCTCGGTAATGTAGTGGCCGTCCAGTACATCAGCGAGTTGTTGCTGGGCGTTATCCGGGTCAAGGTCAGTGAGAAAACCGAGATTTCCACGGTTGATGCCAATGACTTTGATGTCATAACGCGCCAGCACACGAGCGGCGCCCAGCATGTTACCATCCCCCCCGACAACCACCGCAAGATCTGCCTGCTGGCCAATTTCCGCCAGCGTGCCGGTTTTGGCCTGTTTGAGCTGTAGCTCCTGGGCGATTTGCTGCTCGACAATAACGTCATAGCCCGCATCACTCAGCCAGCGCCACAGCATTTCGTGCGTTGTTAACGCAGTGGGATGGCGTGGATGCCCGACAATACCGATACAGTTGAAATGTTTGTTCATTTTTCCTGGTGGTCCTTATAACGGGGCGCATGTTCCACAATATGCCAGGTTCCCTTGAATCCCGGAAACTGATCCCCATAATAAGCGAATCTGAGAGATGAAAGCTAAAGAAACGCGGAGATTTTCATGAGTAGTAAAGAACAGAAGCAGACGGAAGAGCAAGTCTCTGATGAGCGCACCACGGATCAGCACGAAGAAGTGGAGGTTGTTGATACCGCTGTTGAGGTCGACGCACGCGATGAACGTATCGCCAATCTTGAAGTGCAGTTAGCCGAAGTCCAGGAGCGCGAACGCGATGCGCTGCTGCGCGCTAAAGCAGAAATGGATAACCTGCGCCGCCGTACCGAACAGGACGTTGAAAAAGCGCATAAGTTCGCGCTGGAGAAGTTCGTCAATGAACTGCTGCCGGTGCTGGACAGCCTCGACAGGGCGCTGGAAGTGGCCGATAAAGAGGGTGCTGGCATGGCGGCAATGATTGAAGGCATTGAGCTGACCCGTAAGTCAATGCTGGACGTGGTGCGTAAGTTTGGCGTTGACGTGGTGGGCGACATTAACGTGCCGTTCAACCCGGACGTACACCAGGCCATCGCGATGGTGGAATCAGATGAGGTGTCGCCAAATCACGTGCTGATGGTGATGCAAAAGGGCTATACCCTCAATGGTCGCACTATTCGTGCGGCGATGGTTTCGGTTGCTAAAACCAAAGGTTAATGACTCTGGCCCCTCGGTCAGAGGGGCCTTTGCATTCAGGCGTCCACACTTTCGCGTAGCGGTTTTACCGGCAGGATTTGCACCTGCTTAATCATGTTTTCCTGCACATCCAGGATATCAATATCGTATTGCCTGATGCGTACTCGCGTACCGGCAATCGGGATTTCTTCCAGTTCCTCAAGAATCATGCCATTTACCGTGCGGGCTTCCTCTTCTGGCAGCGTCCAGTTAAAGGCTTTGTTGATTTCACGCACGCTGGCACCGCCTTCTATGATAACGGAGCCGTCATTCTGCGGACGTACTTCCTCAGCAAGCGTAGGTGACATGGAGGTGGTGAAATCCCCGACAATCTCTTCGAGAATGTCTTCGACCGTGACCAGACCTTTGATATCGCCGTATTCATCTACTATCAGCCCGACTTTCTTTTTATTACGCTGGAATTTCACCAGCTGCACGCTCAGCGGCGTGCCTTCCGGGACGTAATAAATTTCATCGGCGGCGCGTAACACCACTTCTTTAGTGAACTCCTGCTTCTCCGACATTAACCGCCATGCTTCGCGCACACGCAGCATGCCGATGGCATCGTCGAGTGACTCCCGATATAGCACGATGCGGCTGTGAGGAGAGCTGCGAAGCTGACGTTCGATGGATTTCCAGTCATCATTGATATCAATGCCGACAATGTCGCTGCGCGGGATCATGATGTCGTCAACGCTGACTTTTTCTAAATCCAGCACTGACAGCAGCATGTCCTGGTTGCGGCGCGAAATCTGCGAGCGCGATTCGTTAACCAGCGTGCGCAGTTCGTCTTTGCTCAGCGCACTACTGATAGTGACGTCCGTTTTGATGCCCATCAGGCGCATCAGTATGCGGGTAATAAAGTTAAGCAGCCATACCAGCGGCATCATCAGAATCTGTAGTGGTGCCAGCAGTATGCTACTGGGGTAAGCCACTTTTTCCGGGTAGAGCGCGGCAATGGTTTTTGGCAGCACTTCTGCAAATATCAGCACGACAAAAGTCAGCACACCTGTGGCAACGGCCACACCGGCATCACCATAAAGACGTATCCCGACAATGGTTGCCAGCGCAGAGGCGAGAATATTGACCAGGTTATTACCGATAAGCACAAGGCTAATCAGGCGGTCAGGTTTACGCAGCAGTTTTTCCACCCGGCGAGCAGCACGGTTGCCCTGACGTGAGAGGTGGCGCAGGCGGTAGCGGTTGAGCGTCATCATTCCGGTTTCTGAACCGGAGAAATAGGCGGAAATCACCACCATGACGATCAGCGTAACGATCAGCGTGGTGGTCGATATCTGTTCCAACGACATGTCCTTTCAGAGCGTGAGTTAACTGAGAATTTGCTGAAGTATCCGGCTGCCAAAGTAGGCGAGTGTTAACAGCAGCGCGCCAGCGCAGTTAAACCAGACGACGCGGCGACCGCGCCAGCCTTCATGATAGTGGCCCCAGAGTAGAATGACATACACAAACCAGGCCACAATAGAAAGAACGGCTTTATCCAGATTCTCAAGGTTAAAGAGGTTCTTCAGATAAAACAGACCGGTGCAGAGCGTGAGCGTGAGCAGCACTACCCCCACCTGGGTGATGTGAAACATTTTACGCTCAATGCTCATTAGCGGCGGCATGTCGCTGCTAAAGGCGAGGCGTTTGTTCTTGAGCTGGTAGTCAATCCATGCCAGTTGCAGCGCGTATAGCGCGGCAATAATAAGCGTAGCGTAGGCGAAGAGCGAGAGTCCGATATGCACCATCATGCCCGGTGTTTCTTCCAGGTGTGTGATGTAGGCATTGGGCATAAAGGTGGCAAGCGCGAGGTTAATCAGTGCAAATGCATAGACCACTGGCAGCAGCACCCACCCGCGGTTGCGTGAGGCCACGATGGTCATCACCGTACAGATAAGCAGGCTTACGAGTGACCCCACGTTCAGCAGGCTCAGGTTCTGCCCACCATCAGCGGTAAAGATACGCCCCCATAACGCCACGCTGTGGCTGATAAGCGCAATCAGCGCAGAGATCAGTGCAAAGCGCCGCCAGCCGCCGTTCTTTCGCAACAGGCCAGGTACGATCAGCGCCAGGCTGATGGAATATGCGACGAGCGCGATAAGTGCAAAAACAGGCATATGGAGGTGTCGTTAATGTGCGTGGTAATGAGGCAGGCAGTATAACGTTACGCGCTGTCTGGTCCAACCGTTGCGTGCATCACATAGCGTCGGCATCATGATATACTCTGCGTTAATTTGAATTGCGTCGCTGCGGCGGCCTTAAGTCATCACCTCAGGCAAGAAACTATGTTTGATAATTTAACTGACCGACTATCGCGCACGCTACGCAATATCAGCGGCCGCGGACGCCTTACCGAAGACAACATCAAAGACACGCTGCGCGAAGTGCGCATGGCGCTGCTGGAGGCAGACGTTGCACTGCCCGTCGTGCGTGATTTTATCAACCGCGTAAAAGAAAAAGCGGTGGGGCACGAGGTCAATAAGAGCCTGACGCCGGGTCAGGAGTTCGTGAAAATCGTGCGTGACGAACTGGTCTCGGCGATGGGCGAAGAGAACAACGCGTTAAATCTGGCCGCACAGCCACCGGCGGTGGTGCTGATGGCCGGTTTGCAGGGGGCGGGTAAAACCACCAGCGTCGGCAAGCTCGGTAAGTTCCTGCGTGAAAAGCAGAAGAAAAAAGTGATGGTTGTCTCAGCGGACGTTTATCGCCCGGCGGCAATCAAACAGCTGGAAACACTGGCACAGCAAGTGGGCGTGGACTTTTTCCCGTCTGACGTGAGCCAAAGCCCGGTTGACATCGTTAACGCTGCACTTAAGGAAGCGAAGCTTAAGTTTTACGATGTGCTGTTGGTGGATACCGCAGGCCGTCTGCACGTTGATGAAGCGATGATGGACGAAATCAAACAGGTGCACGCCGCGATTGATCCGGTAGAAACCCTGTTTGTTGTGGATGCCATGACGGGTCAGGATGCGGCGAACACGGCAAAAGCGTTTAACGAAGCGCTGCCGCTGACCGGCGTGGTGCTGACTAAAGTCGACGGCGATGCGCGTGGCGGTGCCGCGTTGTCCATTCGCCACATCACCGGCAAGCCAATTAAATTCCTCGGCGTGGGTGAGAAGACCGAAGCGCTGGAGCCGTTCCACCCCGACCGCGTGGCCTCGCGTATTCTTGGCATGGGCGACATGCTGTCGCTTATCGAAGATATCGAAAGCAAAGTTGACCGCGAGCAGGCGGAGAAACTGGCGAAGAAACTCAAAAAAGGTGACGGATTTGACCTTAATGACTTCCTCGACCAGCTCAAACAGATGAAAAACATGGGCGGTATGGCAAGCCTGATGGGTAAGCTGCCGGGCATGGGCCAGATTCCTGATAACGTTAAATCGCAGATGGACGATAAAGTGCTGGTACGCATGGAGGCGATTATTAGCTCTATGACGCTTAAAGAGCGTGCGAGTCCGGAGATTATCAAAGGTTCGCGCAAGCGCCGTATCGCTGCGGGCTGCGGGCTGCAGGTGCAGGACGTAAACCGCCTGCTCAAGCAATTTGACGACATGCAGCGCATGATGAAGAAGATGAAGAAAGGCGGCATGGCGAAGATGATGCGCGGGATGAAGGGCATGATGCCCCCTGGCTTCCCGGGGCGATAAACTTTCGGGCTGCCTTATTTGCCATTTTGAATCCGGGGTGTGCTCGCCCTCCTCACGTACTGCGTGTACGCTCCGGGGGCTGCGCGCACGCCGTATCCAAACTGGCTGCAACGGCGACGCCCTCGCATGCTCCCCGTAAGGATATTGTTATTAAGGCTGGTGTTTGCCAGCCTTTTTCTTTTTGTGCCGGGTTTCCACCTGCGGTGCCAGAAGGGCACAAGGCCGCAGCCGCAACGCGCGGCGGGTAATATGAATTGCTTTTCGCGCAAAAATGAGTAAAATTTTCGGGCTTTTAATATGACACCGGACTCCGTTCCTCGATGGGGTCCGGTTGTTTTATTCACACAAGAGGATGTTATGGTAACTATTCGTTTAGCTCGTCACGGCGCTAAAAAGCGTCCGTTCTACCAGGTTGTTG
>CBIFVZ010000106.1:0-9473 GCA_966185765.1 uncultured Enterobacteriaceae bacterium
ATTCCGGATTAACTGCCTGAACCAGCAAAACAAGTCGCTCAAGGCCCATTGCGAAACCCACGCCCGGTGTTGCCCGGCCACCCAACTGCTCGACCAGCCCATCATAACGACCGCCCGCGCATACAGTACCCTGAGCGCCAAGACTGCTGGTTACCCATTCAAAAACGGTACGGTTGTAATAATCAAGGCCGCGCACCAGGCGCTGGTTGACGGTGTAGGTAATGCCCGCTGCATCAAGACAGGCACACAGACCGGCGAAGTGTTCGCGAGATTCTTCATCAAGATAATCACCCAACTGTGGCGCATCATTGAGCAGCGCCTGTACGGCTGGATTTTTTGAATCCAGCACGCGCAGCGGGTTGGTATACATGCGACGCTGGCTATCTTCATCAAGCTGTTCTTTGAACTGCTCAAGATAGGCTACCAGCGCATCACGATAGGCTGCACGGGCTTGCGAAGAACCAATTGAGTTCAGCTCAAGGCTAACGTGCTGGTCAATACCCAGCTCACGCCACCAGCGAGCAGTCATCATGATCAACTCAGCATCGATATCCGGCCCGGTCAGGCCAAAAGCTTCGGCACCGATCTGATGAAACTGACGATAACGCCCTTTTTGAGGACGCTCATGACGGAACATCGGTCCGATATACCACAGGCGCTGTTCCTGATTGTACAGCAGACCATGTTCAATGCCCGCACGCACGCAGCTTGCGGTCCCCTCAGGACGCAACGTGAGGCTGTCACCATTGCGGTCCTCAAAGGTATACATCTCTTTTTCGACCACGTCGGTAACTTCACCGATGGCGCGTTTAAATAACGGGGTCTGCTCTACAATCGGAGTACGAATTTCGCTGTAGCCGTAGCTGCTGAGCACCTGTTTAAGAATGCCTTCAATTCGCTGCCAGAGCGCCGTCTCTGCCGGCAGGTAATCGTTCATGCCGCGGATGGCTTGAATGTTCTTTGCCACGTTTGTTCTCTGTTATCTCATACAAAAAATGAACCCGTAATGAGACTGCCCTGGCTGGCAGAGCGTCTCGCGGGTTCAATCATACACGTGAAGCGCGCCGCTTCACAATTTGCTTTATTTTTCCAGCTGATGAACATTGATACGTTTTTGTTCATCCAGCATTGAGGCTTTAGCGCGGATCTTTGCCTCGAGCTGCGCGATCATATCGTCGTTATCGAGTCTGTCTTTACGCACGCCTTCTTCATAGAAGCCGCTTTTACGGTTGCCACCCGTCACGCCCAGTGTGGACACCAGCGCCTCGCCAGGACCATTTACCACGCAGCCGATAATAGAAACATCCATCGGCGTAGTGATGTCTTCAAGACGCTGTTCCAGCGCGTTTACAGTACCAATAACGTCAAATTCCTGGCGCGAACACGTTGGACAAGCGATGAAGTTGATCCCACGCGCGCGAATACGCAGCGACTTCAGGATATCAAAACCAACCTTGATCTCCTCAACCGGATCGGCTGCCAGCGAAACGCGCAAGGTATCGCCGATGCCTTCAGAGAGCAGCAGGCCAAGACCAATGGCGGATTTCACCGCACCACTACGTGCGCCGCCCGCTTCGGTTATCCCCAGGTGCAGCGGCTGATCGATGGCCTTTGCCAGTAAGCGATAGGCTTCCACAGCGAGAAAAACGTCGGAGGCTTTAACGCTCACTTTAAACTGATCAAAGTTAAGCCGATCAAGATGATCTACATGGCGCATGGCCGATTCCAGCAACGCCTGAGGTGTCGGCTCACCGTATTTTTCCTGCAGATCTTTTTCAAGCGATCCGGCATTAACGCCGATACGGATAGGAATATTTTTGTCACGCGCGCAGTCAACAACCTGACGAATGCGCTCTTCGTTGCCAATATTCCCCGGGTTTATGCGCAGGCAATCTACGCCGTATTCCGCCACTTTAAGTGCGATGCGGTAATCGAAGTGGATATCTGCCACCAGCGGCAGGCTGACCTGCTGCTTAATAAGCTTAAACGCTTCGGCGGCGTCCATCGTAGGAACCGAGACACGCACAATATCGGCACCCGCACGCGCCAGCGCGTTAATCTGGCCAACGGTGGCCTCCACATCCGTGGTACGCGTGTTGGTCATGGACTGTACGGCAATGGGAGCACCATCGCCAACAGGAACATTACCAACGTAAATACGGGTTGATTTTCTGCGCTGAATAGGTGATTCGTGATTCATGCTACTTCTCTGTCTTTGCCGCTTGTGCTGTGCATTATTCTGCGTTCAGCGTAAAGCGAGCAACCTGGCTTGTTCTGATAAAGCGGCTCAGATCGACAGGCTTACCCTGATACTGAATCTGAACAGCAGCCGGTGCACCAATCTTAAGACGATACGGCGCCTGGCCTGTCAGGTTCAGACTGCCGTCTTTGCGCTGCATACCACTGAACAGTTTTTTGCCAGTAGCATCTGTCACTTCCAGCCAGCAGTCCGCGTTAAAATTCATGACAATGGCGTTAGCATCTGCCTGCGACTGAGGTACAGCCTGTTCAGTAGGCAGCGTGCCTGTGGTCGCATCAGTGTTGGTAGTGGTAGCTGTATTCGCCGTGGCAACACCATCAACATTCGCCTGACTCGGTGAAACAACAACTGACTGCGCGTTGTTATCGGTCTGAGCGGGCTGTTGTGTACCAGAGGTAATACTGTTGTTCGCAGTCGTGTCTGGTGCAGTAGACTGGCTACCAGTGTTGGAAGGTTCGGTGGTCTGTACCTGCTCAGAACCTGAATTCTGGCCCACCATCTCGCCATTGTTAAGCGGAACAGGTTGAGGCGTTGTGCTGTCGTTATTCACTTCCGGCGTTGAGGCATCGGCCATAGAATTGATTTCTTCCTGCTGAGCCTTGTGGTTTTGCCACCACCAGGCACCAGTCAGACCGATAACAACAAAAAGCACCAGCCAGGTGAAGCTCATCAACCAGCCATCGCGCTTTTTACGGCGCTTGCCCAGTGTAAAGCCCTGCACCGCCTGAACCTTTGACGATTTAAGCGGGATCTGCTTTTCCATCATTGGAAGCAGTTCTTCCTCAGGGATATGCACAAGGCGCGCGTATGACCGGATGTACCCACGCAGAAAAGTAGATGCCAGATCGCCAGGAGTATTGTTCTCTTCGATCTCACGTACGGTAGAAACCTTAAGACACAGTCTCTCCGCCACCATCTGTTGGCTCAGTCCGAGTTGCTCACGGGCGCTACGCAGACGTTCACCCGTACTTAATGCTGTATTTTGTTCGTGATTGGCTTCAGTATTCATTCGCTACAACTGCTGGAACTGTTGAAATAAATAAACAGACGCCGACCCACTTAAAGCGCACTCTGCGCTGTGCCCGCGCCGCGAAAAAATCTTTGTATGAAGCTACTCTCGCTCCATCCGAACACCCAGCTATGCCCCTGATCAAACAAACTTACGTCAGGTTCCTTAACCATAGACAGCTTTTTATCAACTGTCCGATTTATCTGTACATAAGTCCTAAGGGATACGCAGCTAAACTGTTGTTGTACCGCTACATACTGCCCTAAAGTACCAGGAAACGCACCGTGTTTGTGAAATTTGCTGAAATATTCCAGGACCGTATTTTATCGCCCCCAAAAAACGGCGTTTTTTGCGCTGACTACCAACCCTACTGGCAGCCAGCACATCATTATCAACAGCCAGTCAGACTGCTTTTACAGCAATTGGTTCCCCCTGCGCGCGTTTACGCAGCGTACGTTTGGTTCGGTCAATCACTTCCCCTGCCAACTGACCGCAAGCAGCGTCAATGTCATCACCGCGGGTTTTACGCACAATGGTGGTAAAACCATACTCCATCAGTACCTTAGAAAAACGGTCAATGCGGCTGTTCGAGCTGCGGCCATAAGGCGCGCCCGGGAACGGGTTCCACGGAATCAGGTTAATTTTGCATGGCGTATCTTTGAGGCACTCTGCCAGCTGATGGGCGTGCTCCGTGCCGTCGTTGATGTGATCAAGCATCACGTACTCAATAGTCACGCGGCCCTGATTGGCATTGGATTTATCAAGATAGCGACGTACTGACGCAAGAAAGGTCTCGATATTGTATTTCTTATTGATGGGCATGATTTCGTCACGGATAGCATTCGTTGGCGCATGCAGCGAAATCGCCAACGCAACGTCAATCATATCGCCAAGCTTATCCAGCGCAGGCACCACGCCTGAGGTGGAAATGGTCACGCGGCGCTTGGACAGGCCAAAGCCGAAGTCATCAAGCATGATTTCCATCGCGGGAACCACATTGGTCAGGTTGAGCAACGGCTCACCCATCCCCATCATCACCACGTTGGTGATAGGCCGCTGGCCGGTCACCTTTGCCGCACCAATAATTTTTGCCGCACGCCACACCTGACCGATAATTTCCGATACCCGCAGGTTGCGGTTAAAGCCCTGCTGTGCAGTAGAGCAGAACTTGCACTCAAGGGCGCAGCCTACCTGGGAGGAGACACACAGCGTCGCGCGGTCTTCTTCCGGGATATAAACAGTTTCAACGCGCTGTCCGCCGACGAGGATCGCCCACTTAATGGTACCATCGCTGGAACGCTGCTCTTCAACGACTTCTGGCGCACGGATTTCAGCAACCTCTTTCAGGCGGCTGCGCAGCACTTTGTTGATATCCGTCATTTCGTCGAAATCATCGCAGCAGTAGTGATACATCCACTTCATGACCTGATCGGCACGAAAAGGCTTTTCACCCATGTCGCTGAAAAATTTACGTAAATCCTGACGAGTGAGATCCAGCAGATTGATTTTTTCACTTTTGCTGGAAATGGCGGACGGCGTGGTCCCGGGCGTGACAATTTGCTCTGACATAATGTTTTCCGGCCTCGTTGTTACACGTTATGGCCCCTGGAGGGTTATAAAATGAAGCGCCTCTGAACACCATCGTCCAAAGGCGCTGCATTGTACAAATTCTGCGGCGTGTATGCTATGCCCACAGCGGGCAAGGATGAAAGAAAATGTAAACGCCGCTTAATAATCTCTTAGCGGGTGCGCTTACACACTTCGCCTTCACCGAAGAAAAACGCAATTTCACGCGCGGCAGACTCTACGGAGTCAGAGCCGTGGGTGCCGTTTTCAGTCAGGCTGTCGGCGTAATCAGCACGCAGCGTACCAGCCAGCGCATTTTCCGGGTTGGTTGCTCCGAGAATTTCACGGTGACGACGCACCGCAGATTCGCCTTCCAGTACGGATACAACGACAGGACCTGAGGTCATGAATTCAACCAGACCATCAAAGAACGGCCTACCGTCGTGCTCAGCATAGAAGCCGCGAGCCTGCTCGACGGTCATATGCAGCATTTTGGTACCCACAATTTTCAGACCTGCGGATTCGAAGCGGGCAAAAATATTGCCAATTACGTTTTTCGCCACCGCGTTTGGTTTGATGATGGAAAACGTACGTTCAATTGCCATAACTTACTACCTCGTAGTTGTGTTCTGTTGTGCCGGCTAAAACCGGTGCATGTAAAAGTGGCGAGGATTATAAAGAGAGGTAATGCCCTTGCCTATGGTTCGAGATAACATTTTTTTAAAAAATCCCGTTTTTCAGCAACACGTACTCAGTGACATTCTTTTATGCTTTTGCATTACCGCAATGAGCGCAAGCTGGCTCGCATCCCTGAGAACACGCGCTTGTCGCAGGCGCTAAAAACGTCGACAATCCACCACGATATACTGACGCGGAGGCAAGCATGACCCTCTCTTTATTTGTGACGAGCGACTGGCTCACAGAACATCTCGACGACCCCGAAATACAGATTATTGATGCCCGTATGGCCCCACCCGGCCAGGAGCACCGTGACGTGCCTGCAGAATACCGCGCGGGCCATCTTCCGGGTGCCGTTTTCTTTGATATTGAAGCGCTTTCTGACCATACCACACCGCTCCCTCATATGATGCCACGCCCGGAGAGCTTCGCCGTTGCCATGCGTGAGCTAGGCGTTTGCCGCGACAAACATCTGGTGGTATATGATGAAGGCGACCTGTTTTCTGCGCCACGGGCCTGGTGGATGCTGAAAACCTTTGGCGCCACGACTGTCTCCATACTCGCTGGTGGTCTGGCAGGCTGGAAAGCCCAACAGGGTGCGCTGGAAACGGGCGCCGTAACGTTGTCGGAAGGCGAGTTTGATGTGAAGTTTGATGCACAGGCCATTAAACGTCTCACCGACGTTTTGCTGGTGAGCCACGAAGGCGGCGCACAGCTGGTTGATGCTCGTCCGGCACCTCGCTTTAACGCACAGGCTGATGAGCCACGTCCCGGCCTGCGCCGTGGCCATATCCCCGGTGCGCACAACGTGCCGTGGGCTGAGCTGGTTGAAGAGGGGCGTTTAAAAGACAGTGCATCTCTTACTGCTATTTTTGAAAAACATGGCGTTGACCCGACACAACCTGTCATCGCCAGTTGTGGTTCTGGTGTCACTGGCGCAGTCGTGGTGCTTGCGCTGCATACGCTGGGTGCGACGGACGTTACGCTGTATGACGGCTCGTGGAGTGAATGGGGTGCACGTGACGACCTGCCGGTCGAACCGGCGGGAAACTGATATCCCGTTATCGCTGTCTGCCCACAGATAATAAAACGGCCCCTTATGGGGCCATTTTCAGATAATGCGGTTGGTTTTAAAGTCTCGCAGGAAGCTGCCCCAGCGCCGCTCGTAGAATGGCGTCAGGTGCGCCATCATAAAGTGGCTGATACCGCCCTCACCTTCAGCAATAAGGCAGATGTCCAGCGGGTCGTCTCCCGGTAGCGTATCCATTGCCACGCTGCCTGCCGCCTGGATGATAGCTTCGACGTCACCCTCACCGTCAGCCTCAATGCCCAACAGCAGTACCGGTTGCTCTTCCGCCTGCTCTTTTACCGAACACACAAAAGCACGCTTCACGGTCTTCATGCTTTTAAACAACGTGGTCAGCGAGTCAATCATCTGTGCCGGTGGCTCAGCCACTTGCGAAAGCAGCAGCGCTTCGCCGCCTTCCAGCACCGTCTGCTGGCTGAGCGGATCGCCTTCTTTACTCAGCAGATGGCTGATTTCCCGTGGCGTGAACTCCTTACCAGCTGGCAGTTTGGCGTTGAGGAACAGCGTTTCGCCAGCCGTCATCTCAAACAACGTGCGCACAGGCATCACCACAAATGCCTGTTCGTCTGCTACCGCCTGTTCCAGCGCCGCCAGCGAGGTAAAAAACGGAATAACCGACGTACCGTCATCCTTTTCCCAGTGTTGTAAATCCACCGCGCTGTCGGCATCTGTCGTCTCGCCCTGTGCGGATTCACCAGGTACCCAGACGCTGGCCTCCAGGAGTGCGCGGAAAAACGCCGGACGATACGCTGGCTCAGTTGCCGCCTGCTCCAACAGCGTTTCTAATTCATTTTTTGTTTCTGACATAGGATTATCCGTCAAACAGCGGCATCTGCTTTTAATACAGATGCCGCAGCACTGAACGCAGACGCTGGCACATCAGGCTGCGGCCACTACCAGACAAGTATCTGGTACTCACAGTACTATTACGCCAGCGCCAGAGAGCTTACTTTGTCGTGAGCAGATGTGCCAGCGTGCGCACGCCAATGCCAGTCGCACCAGCCGCCCACTGCTCAACCGCCGATTTGCGGTAAGTCGCTGAACAGTCGATATGCAACCAGCCTTTACGGTAGTTCTCAACGAAGTGAGACAGGAAACCTGCCGCCGTGCTGGCCCCGGCCGGACAGGCCGCACTGCCCGTGTTATTGAGGTCGGCAAAATTCGACGGCAGCTGGCTGCGGTGCATTTCTGCCAGCGGCAGGCGCCAGAACGCTTCGTTTTCAGCCTGCGCACTTTGCATCAGACGATTGCTGAGCACATCGTCAAAACTCAACAGCGCGTGATAGTCGTTACCCAGCGCCGTTTTCGCCGCTCCCGTCAGAGTCGCACAGTCGATGATGATTTCCGGGTTCAGCGCGCTGGCGTCAATGAGGCCATCGGCCAGTACCAGACGGCCTTCAGCATCAGTATTCATCACCTCAACCGTTTTGCCGTTACGGTAGTGAATAATATCGCCAAGCTTAAAAGCGTTACCGCTTACCATATTATCGGCGCAACACAGAATCAGCTTCACACGTTTGTTCAGACCGCGAGTAATGGCATAGGCCAGTGAGCCAGTCACCAGTGCAGCACCGCCCATATCGGACTTCATGGAGTCCATAAAGTTGGTTGGCTTGAGGCTGTAGCCGCCGGAGTCAAAGGTGATCCCTTTACCAACCAGACAGGCGTACACTGGCGTATTCGCGTCACCGGTCGGGTTATAGTCGAGCGTCAACAGCACAGGCGCACGACTGGAGCCGCGCCCGACGGTGTGCAGCCCAACGTAATTCTGCTCGCGCAGATCTTCACCTTTGGTAATACGGTAAGAAATCCTCTCGCCGCCGACACCGCTCAGCAAATCCACCGCACGCTGCGCCAGCTGCTCTGGCCCGACGTCCTCTGCCGGGGCATTAATCACATCGCGCACCCAGTCAATGCAGGTCAGGCGGCTGTCCAGTTCGCGTTGCTGCACCTCATCGAGGGTAGCCCATTCAACTTTTCGCTGCCCTTTCGGCCCACGATAGCCGAGCCAGAAAGCCCAGCTTTTCTCAACGTCCCAGCCGCTGCCAGAAAGACGCACGTGCTTAAGTCCCTGACCGTCAATTTTACGCGCTGCGCGCTGAATCAGGGCCAGGTCATCACGACCGCTGAGGTGCAACGTAACACCTTCATTGTTAATACTGTAAGCGGCTTTCTCTCCCCAGCGAGCATCTGCAGGTGCGCTGGAAAGCATAATATTCATGGCTTCACTCATCTTGTTTTCCTTATTGTGTTGTCGCCCGGTATAAAAAAACGGGCCGCCACTGGCAGCCCGTTGTGTTACTCAGCTTCGTCCAGCCAGACCAGCAGGATAGCCTCAAGTATCTTTTCGTTCGACGCATTCGGATCATCGTCAAATTCATCCAGCTCGCAAATCCACTGATGCATATCGGTAAAGCGCACGGTCTTCGGATCGGTATCCGGGCGGCTGTCGTACAGCGCCTCGCCGATTTCGCGGCTGTCGGTCCACTTCAGTCCCATACTACCCTCTGTTAATGTTCGCGTGCATGGTTGATTGTGTAACGCGGAATTTCCACGACCAGGTCTTCATCGCTAACCCGCGCCTGGCAGCCAAGACGGCTTTCCGGCTCCAGTCCCCAGGCCTTATCGAGCATGTCGTCTTCGTCTTCGCTGCTTTCTGCCAGCGAGTCAAAGCCTTCACGTACGATGCAATGGCATGTCGTGCAGGCACAGGATTTTTCACACGCGTGTTCCACTTCAATGCCGTTACGCAGGGCAACGTCAAGGATGGTTTCACCGGTTTGCGCTTCCAGCACTGCGCCATCCGGACAGAGGTCCTGATGAGGCAGAAAAACAATCTTTGGCATATTAAACCTCGTCCACGGAGTGGCCTT
>CBIFVZ010000107.1:0-9387 GCA_966185765.1 uncultured Enterobacteriaceae bacterium
GCGGACTGTTAATCCGTATGTCACTGGTTCGAGTCCAGTCAGAGGAGCCATATTCCGATTCTTACGCTTCCCTCTATGTCTTTATTAAATATAGGTTCAACAGGTTAGCGTAAAAATCTCTCCCGATGCGTGCTCAGTTTTCCCTCTGCATCCGGTTAATTTGGGGTCAGGTTGGTTTGATTCTGGAGTGCCCCCCAAATGTCTTTAAATGATTCAAAAATCCGCAACTGAAAGCCCTCTTCTCGTCCCGTAAAACTGTCTGATTCGCATGGTCTGTACCTGCTGGTCAATCCCGGCGGTTCACGTATCTGGTATCTCAAGTATTGCTTCAATGGCAAAGAGTCCCGCGTCAGTCTGGGCGCGTATCCGTTGGTTTCTCTTGCTGAAGCAAGACAACAGCGCGACGGCGTCCGTAAGTTACTGGCGCAGAATATCAACCTCGCCCAACAGCGCATGGCTGAAAAAGCAGCAGCTTCACCGGAAAAATGTTTTAAAGCCGTGGCGCTTGCATGACACAAAACCAACAAAAAATGGTCGGCTGACTATGCAGCGCGTATTATCCCTCAATATGTCTAGCCTTAAGCTGCCCACCCGGCGGATCTGCACATTCTGCGCCAATACCAGACGTTAACAAAAGCGTTGCGCCAGCCGCTTCATTTCCTGCTCCAGTATTCCCATACCTTCCCCTTTTCATAATTGCCGAAAATTCATCCCAAAAACACAACACTGATACAGCTTCCCCAGCGCGTAGGCCGATAGCCCCTGAGTGTTGTCGGGGCGGGAGCCGTTGAGGTGTTATGGGGCTTCGGTTGTGCTCTTTGAGCAGCCGCCCGCTTACGCGGGTTATCCCCCGGATCGTCCTCCGGTATCGGTTTATGTTCTCCTTAGGGGCAAATGGACTGAAAAGGCGGTGTCAGGATCCAGCCTTAAGCTGGCGCAGTTGATTTTTCTGGTGCAGGTCGAAAGGACTGCGTGCATCACATTCCCACTCTGCGCGGTTAAAGTGACGTACGGGTCTGGTACAGTGTTTTAAAATCACAGGCTGGTGCAGTTTTACGGTCGCGCGGCAGCAAAGCCTGTCGGCAATGCAGGTCACAGCCCGTTATACAGAGGGAGCGTCAGTATTTACAGTACAAATCCGTAGTGAGAGCCATCCGGCAGTTCAATATCAAGGCGTAACTTGCCGCCGGTCGCCTCAACGTAACGTTTCAGTGTGGAAAGTTTCAGGTCGCGCCCCGGTTTTTCCATACCGGCAACAGTAGGTTGTCTGATGCCCAGCACCTGCGCCATTTCTACCTGCGTTTTCTGTACTTTCTCACGCAGTTCGGCAAGGTGAATGTTGAGCAGGATGTCCGTCGCCATCGCCTGAGCTTCGGCCACGACTTCAGGTTTTTCATCGGCAATAAGCTGTTCCAGCGTTCTGCCCATCGCGTTACTCCTTCTCTTTTATTGTGTTCAGCCATTTCGTGAATTCCCGATCTGCAATCGGGAGCATCTCATCGTAAAAACGTTTTTCATTGCCGACCTTATTTCCGGCACAAAGTACAATGCCGGTACGGGTCGGATCAAAAGCGAAAAACGCCCGTATCGGATCGCCCCGGCTCTGAATACGCAACTCTTTCATATTGCTGTAGCGGGAACCTCTGATCGTGTCGGCATAAGGTCTGGACAAACCCGGCCCCTTTTCCCGCAGGACCAGCAGTGCTGCAAGCACGCTGACCCTGTCGGTATCGTTGAGCGAGGCAAACCAGCGATCAAACGTATCCGTTGTTTTAATTGTCCACACGGAATCCCCCAATGAATATAGGTTAAATACTATATAGATGTAAAGCTATAAAGCGGATTATGCAGTGATGGGATGAGGGATTCATGCGTCATTACTTCAAAGATGAAGACGCATTCCGGGATTTCAGTGAATAACATGCAAGACATTCAACGTTTTACGACCTGAAACCGATAACCAGTTCAGGTATTGACGCAGTGTGAAGAGTGACCTTAGCTGCAACGCAGTCCGACATTTTCAAAATGTATTGTCGGTAACGGAACAATCAACCTGAAATCAGGCCGCTTCTTGCAAGTCATGAAGCGTAAGGGTAGCCCGCAGGGCTATTTGTTGCGTGGGAGTCGCACGTCCCGCCTGACGCGAAAGCGCTGACAGCGAAGTGCCACGTTTTTTCAGCCCGGCGATAATGTCGGCATAATGCCAGTCCCGTCGCATGATGCGGCTACCTCGTCGATAAACTTCACGTTATCGGCAGTGCGGAGACAGCGCGGTGCTTTCATTTCCGCAGCGAAATAGTTGATCAGTTCATACAGCAGGCAGCTAAGGTGTTTCTCCATTTCAGAGTAAAAGCCTTGCCCTGCCAGCATCTGCCTCAGGGAGAGACAATAGCGACAAAGCTCTGTGCATTCAGGCTCGAAACGAGGGGAATTTGCAGGGAAGGTGTCAAGGATCAGGCTCTCAAGCAGAAATCGGAGATAAAGATACAAATGGTCCATTCTGCTTGTGGTGCAACAACCAGTTTAAATGAAAATAACCGATAAATGCGATATTGTAGTGTAGTTATGGGGACAATGCTCTCTGTACAACGTCTGTCTTTGTAAGGTTGAAGCTAATACCTGTACGCGAACGTATGCGATCCAATAAAGCTAGTCGCTAAAAAATTGAAGAACTGGCGAATAAAGCTGAGCAGATACTTGCGAGTATTGATAGTGGTGTGGCGAAAGAGGATGCGGTATTAAAAGAAATGGTAGACGCCAGGAACAGCCAGGTCGTATGCCCGCATGAATTTACAGATTTTAGCGACTTTTCTTCATGGACCAATGCAAAAAAATTTACTCGCATAGCGTTTAACCAGAAAAAATTCTACGAGGATTTCACCTGGGATGAGTTGTTAAGACAATTAATTGTGTCTGCGATCCGAGTTCAAAAGAATCAGAACGAAATCACGCACTTTCTTTACTTGAAATCAATTTTCAAGGCAATCCCTTAGACCTTATTTTTTGGCCAGATCATTGGTTTAAGAATCCCGATATGCTGCATGTAGAGTTGACTTCTGAAGAAATCGCGGGGTATCTGATGGCTCGCTCAGGCAGACTGTTAGTTGATGCACCTGAAATTCATCTGAAATATCCAGTCCCTGTGACTGATTAGCCAGAAGCCTTATTAATATCTTACAATGGCAAAACCCGGTTTGATTTAAAGTAACACAGACTCACTGATACAGGCAGCACACTGTTCCGAGTGTGTTGCTTCAACGAACAGTCAGTTCGTCAACCCAGGTGGGAAAAGGATTGCTGAAATTCTAAATTCTCCTTCTACTGAGACAACCGATTTTAAAAGGCCCGCCTTCCTTTCTGCGGGCTTTGACTTTATGTGCCGGGGAATCCCCTGTTCAGACCGTTTTCCCTTTACCACTCATCGCCTCAAGCAGGCGCTTTTCGACCCAGCGGTGTGCGCCGCTGTTCTCTGCCGAACAATGTGACCAGACCCGCAGCGTATATTTTGGCGTGGTAAACGGCACAGGGAAAATATCCAGCCCGGCAAGACTGGTGAACGTGCGTGCGGCATGGCGCGGCATGGTGATTAACAAATCGGATTCCGCCACGATAAACGGTGCCCCCATCATGGTGGGTAACTGTAACGCTATCTCACGCGTCAGCCCCTGCTGCGCCAGGATACCGTCGATAACGCCTGGCTCATCGTGCCAGGGGCGAATAACAATGTGTCGGCAGGCCAGATAGCGCTCAAGCGTCAGCCGTGCGCCCACCACCGGGTGGCGGGTGCGCGCCATGACCACATAGTCATCGGTAAAACCATCTACCGCCCGGATGTCCTCTGCCAGAGCTTCATCTGGCCCACCGAACCCCAGAGAAAAATCAATACGCCCGGCACGCAACTCCTCCAGCGAGTCGGCTGAACGTGATTGTACGATGTTAATATGCACGTACGGCGCCTGCTGCTGGAGACGGCTGATGAAGTGCGGCAATAGCGCAAAGCCGGTGTAATCGGTCGCGGCACAGGTAAAAATTTGCCGACTGGTCGCCGGGTCAAAATGCTGGGCCTCGGCAAGGCAGCCTGAAAGTGTATTTAGCGTGGCGCTGATAGAGGATGCCAGGCGCTGGGCAAGCGGCGTAGGCTGCATAAGCCCGCCGTTGCGGATAAACAGCCTGTCATCCAGCGCTTCTCGCAGCCGTGCCAGCGCGTGACTGCACGCCGACTGGCTTAGCGACAACTCTTGTGCGGCAAGCGTTACGCTTCGGGTACGCAGCAGCGCATCAAAAACAAGCAGTAGATTTAAATCGAGGCGTCGTAAAGCACTATGCATAACTATCATTCCATGCTGAAAACAATGCACGTTATACCGCCAGAAAGCAGGATAAACTATGCGCCACTTTCATAATGGGGACACAATTTTGTCAAATGTTACATGGCGCATGGCCAGAAAACAGGATACACAACGCTGTTACGAGATTGAACGTAGCGCTTATGAGGGCGATGAGGCGGCAACGCTTGAGAAAATTGCGCTACGCATCGCAGGCTATCCGCAGGGATTTCTGATAATGGAGCAGAAAGGCACCATCATTGGGTTTATTAACAGCGGTTGCGCCTGGGATGTGGTGATGTCTGACGAAGCGTTCAAGGAGCTGGAGGGCCATGATGCCCAGGCACCAAAGGTTGTCATTATGTCAGTGGTTATCGACCCGGACTGGCAGGGAAAAGGACTCTCAAGCCTGATGATGGCGACATTTGTCAGCCAGATGCGCGAGTCTGGCAAAACAGAAATCCATTTAATGTGCAAAGAACGCCACGTACCGTTGTATGAGAAAATGGGTTATCGCTATGTGCGCCCTTCTGAATCCGACCACGGCGGTATGTCCTGGCATGAAATGGTGATGCCGCTGTAAACGCAACAGTCTTTTTTCTTACTGCCTGTCTGGCCGATTTACCTGCGCGGCGTTGGTATTCCCTGCACTGTCTGTGGGGGAGCACGCAATCCCAGCCCCAGGCACCTGAAAATAGCCGCCATGTCAGCGCATGGCGGCAGTGTTTTTTAAACGCCTGAGCGGTTCCACCCGGGTTTTAACACGGTAATCAAGCGTCAGCCGTCTGTTATTGACTCATAGCGCCAGCGCAACTGGTAGCGATAGCGCTCAGCCTGCAACAAATATTCCTGGCTAACGCTCGGACTCCAGGAGTCATCGCCGCCTACCCCCATATGTAAGCCGTCAATATTCAGCCAGGTGCCGGGTTCCTCACGCAACAGATGGCGGTGGGTGATCTCGTGCAACTGACGTGGGCTGTAAAGGCCAGTAGCAAACTGAAAAGCGCCTTCCACCCGCAGTGCACCGTATTCAAGCCTGCGCGTGTCGCAACGTAAGCCGTTATCGCAGGGGCGCACATAAGGCGTGTGTAGCGCAGAGAGCGGCAAACGCCACCGTCCCTGCCTGGCACCGCTTTTTCTGTCTGGATAGTTCTCGTGGGGGCCGCGACCAAGCCAGCTGACTTCATCATGACGTGCCGCCAACTGGCAGCTCAGGCCAATACGCGCAGGCGGCGGTTGCCCGAACGCTATGTGAATGTCGACATCGAGCGTCATTATGCCATCGCCATCGATACGCCAGCACTTCTCGCTGATAAAGCGGTCTTCTTGCGCGAACCGCCAGGCATGCCGCGTACGCACCTGCACGCTATGGCTGAGTAAATCAGCCTGCATCGACAGCAGCACCGGCTGTAAGTCGTAATAACCCGCCGCTTTCCAGCGCTCCACCCAGGCGTTGGGGTCAATATTTTGTGCCTCGCTGATCCCAATGTCGTTATCCAGCGCAGCACGGGTAAACTGGTCATAAAGCGGCGTGAGAAAAAGTGGCTGCTCGTTTTGCCACCACTGCACCAGTACTCCGCGCTGTCGGCAAAAGCGCCAGCGCTGCTGCGCAACGCCAATCTCATAAGCCTCATCGCTTGCCGTAAACAATGGCACATTTGCAGGTGAGACTATCTGCGCTGGCGGTGTTTTAAGCGCCAGCCGCCACTGCTCACTTGCGCTGATATGCCCGGCTGCCGACCAGGGCGTGGCACGGGGCTGCACCACATCCACACAGAGCCATAACTGCTGACCCGCTGCGCCCTCAACGTCAGGGATATCCAGCACCAGCGTCTGTTTGCCCTGCGGTGCCAGATTAAGCGCCATGTCGCCACGCGCCATCTCAATACCGTCTAATTCAAGCCGCCAGTGCAACTGCTCGTTATCGCTGTGGCGAAACAGACATTCGCTTTGCACTTCAAGGTGCAATGGCGCAGACTGCCTCAGCGTAAAAATAAAAAAACGCTGTGCGTGTTTTGCCTCAAACAGCGACGGATGCGGCGTGCGGTCAGCAAACACCAGACCGTTCATGCAAAACTGCCTGTCGTTAGGCGTGTCACCAAAATCACCGCCATAGGCCTGCCAGCAGGTTCCATCGCTGTCAGTGCGCGTTAGCGACTGATCGACCCAGTCCCAGACAAAACCACCCTGTAACCGTGGATGCTGGCGAAAGGCAGCCCAGTATTTGTCAAATCCCCCCAGGCTGTTGCCCATTGCATGCGCGTATTCACACAACACAAGCGGGCGCGTTTCGCCGGGCATTCCGAGCCATTTTTTAATTGACCACTTTGGTACCGCCGGGAATGGCTGATCCTGGTCAACCCGCGCATACATCGGACACACGATGTCCGTTGCCGCCGTGTTTGCACCGCCGCCTTCATACTGCACCGGGCGTGATGCATCTGCCGCTTTCACCCATCGGTACAGCGCGTCATGGTTGGTGCCGTGACCAGACTCATTGCCGAGCGACCAGAGGATAATGCTCGCATGGTTACTGTCACGCTGTACCATGCGCGTTACACGCTCGCTCATGGCCGGTAGCCAGCGCGGGTCGTCCGCCAGCCGGGACATGGGCTGCATGCCGTGGGTTTCAATATTGGCCTCGTCCACCACGTATAGCCCGTAGCGATCGCACAGGCGATACCAGAGCGCATGGTTGGGATAATGCGAGCAGCGCACCGCATTGAAGTTGTTCTGCTTCATAAGCCGGATATCGTTTAGCATCGTCGCTTCATCCATCACCTGCCCGCGCACCGGATGATGCTCGTGGCGGTTAACGCCGCGCAACAGCAGCGGCTTGCCGTTAAGCATGAGCAGGCCATTTTGAATGGCGACATTGCGAAACCCGGTGTCGTACGCTTCAGCGTCCAGCACATTCCCTGCGCCATCCAGCAGCACCACAACGGCGCGGTAAAGATATGGCGTTTCCGCACTCCACGGTTTCACCGGTGCAACACTCAGGCGCAACGTGGTACGCTCGTCATACCCTCCCCGCTCGTCCACCACCGTGCCGCCAGGTGTGCTTGTTGCCTCCCCAACACATTGCTCGCCATCCCAAAGCTGAAGCACCAGGCGGCAATCAGCGGTTAAACCGGCAACGCGCAGTGCCGCACTGAGCATTCCGTGTGTCATTTCCGGGCTGAGTTCTGCGAGCAGGCGCACGTCTGCGAGGCTGGTCGTGGCTTTATTAAGCAGCCAGACATCGCGAAATATCCCACTCATGCGCCACATATCCTGATCTTCCAGATAAGAGCCTGCGCACCAGCGCAGCACCATGACCGCGATGCGATTTTCTCCGTCACGCAGCACAGTAGTGAGGTCAAATTCAGCGGGCAAACGGCTGTCCTGGCTGTACCCCACCCACACGCCGTTACACCACAGGTAAAACGCCGAATTCACGCCGTCAAACACAATGCGGGTATGCCCGGCCTCACGCCAGTCTGTGGGTAGTGAAAACGTACGCGAGTAACAACCGGTGGGATTGTGCGCCGGCACATGCGGGGGCGCGACGGTAAAGGGGTAGTTAATGTTGGTATAGATGGGCGCATCGTAGCCATAAAGCTGCCAGTTAGCGGGCACCGGAATCGCGGTTGCAGCGGGCAAATCTTCATTCACCCATGCTTCGGGTACTTCAAACGGGCTACGGAAGTATGAAAATTGCCAGTCGCCATTCAGACTTAGCACAAACGGACTGGGGCAGTCATCCCTGGCAGCGACAGCATCCCGCCAGCCTGAAAACGGGGGATGCATATCAAGCCGGTTAATCTGCGTCACGCCGGGTTGTTCAAAGTCTCTGCGCGCCAGCAGCGCAGAGAGTGCTGGAGAGTCAATCTGGGACATGAGTTTACCGCACGGTTCGGGATGATGCGCACCATCATGGAGCCGCCTGCTGTTAGCGTAAACGCTGGCAATGACAACTATTGATCCCTTTCACAAAAGCGACGTGTTCTGTTTTATCGTGAGGGGCTTTTTGCTTCTCAATCGGGGGAAAAACCACCACAGTCGCGTGTTATGATACGTTTTTTGTTCACGGATGCAGCCCATGTTGCACATTCTCAGCCACTCATCGCTCGCGCCTTTTCTGCCTCAGGTGACTGAAGGCGTTGTGACTACAACGGCACAGGTGCGCTTTTGTTGTGCTACGTTTGAGCGCGCGCATTACAGTGACGCTCAGTTTGCACAACTTAATATTCCCTTTCCCGCAGATCTGGCGCGCGCGGTAGTAAAACGTCGTGCGGAGTATCTGGCTGGACGCTGGTGCAGCCAACGGCTATTGACGGCGTATCAGATAACGGGCGTGGTTGAGCGCTCGCCACAGTGTGCTCCGCTCTGGCCTGCCGGGGTGTCTGGCTCCATTAGCCATGCGGATAACCGGGCGCTGGCTGTTGCCGTATATGACACGGTGGCGTGGCGTATTGGCGTAGATACCGAACGCTTTGACCGCCAGACCATGCTCGAGACTGCCTCAGAAGTAACAGATGCCGGTGAAAGAGCGCTGCTTGAACGATGCATGCAGGACACCGCGATCGGCATTTTGCTGGCATTTTCAGCCAAAGAGAGCCTTTATAAGGCACTGTGGCCAGAGGTGCGGACATTCTTTGGTTTTGATGCGGCTTCTCTGGTGGAGGTGGGTGACGGCGTGTTTACGCTTGAACTCAATCAAGCCTTAGCATCTGGGCTACAGGCAGGCCAGCGTTTTGGCGGTTACTGGCACTATGATGCACCATTTATCACAACGTTGATAAGCGAGCGCAGAGAACGCCAGGCAGATCGTACATAAAGAAATGCCAGTCAGTCACTGACTGGCACATTGCTTCAGAACAACCCAACGGATTTACGCGCTTTTCGGCTCGCCCATTGTTTTGAGCTTGTCGGAGATTTCGCGGCGTTCTTTCGACAGCTCCGCGTTTTTGATGATGTAATCATCCACGCGATCTTCATAGTCGGTCTTCATGCTGGCGATGATTTCCTGAATAGCTTCAACGCTCATGCCCGGCTTGATGTAGTCGCTCAGGTTGTCCAG
>CBIFVZ010000108.1:0-9364 GCA_966185765.1 uncultured Enterobacteriaceae bacterium
TGGCTTTGTGCTGCCGATGGATGAGTGCCTGGCGCGCTGCGCGCTGGATATCTCAGGGCGCCCACATCTTGAATACAAAGCGGAATATAACTTCCAGCGCGTGGGCGATTTGAGCACGGAAATGGTTGAGCACTTTTTCCGCTCGTTATCCTACACCATGGGCGTGACGCTGCACCTGAAGACCAAAGGTAAAAACGATCACCATCGCGTCGAAAGCCTGTTTAAAGTCTTTGGCCGCACACTGCGTCAGGCCATCCGGGTTGAAGGCGACACACTTCCCTCATCAAAAGGAGTGTTGTGATGAATGTGGTGATTCTTGATACCGGCTGCGCCAATCTTTCCTCAGTGAAATGGGCAGTGCAGCGCCTGGGCTACGACCCTGTCGTCAGTCGTCATCCCGACGTGGTACTACGTGCCGACAAGCTGTTTTTACCCGGTGTAGGCACTGCTCAGGCGGCAATGGATCAGCTACAAGAACGAGATCTGGTGGAACTGATTAAAGCCTGTACCCAACCGGTACTGGGTATTTGTCTCGGGATGCAGTTACTCGGCAGCCACAGTGACGAAAGCCACGGCGTGGAAACACTCGGCATTATTGATAACCCAGTGTTGAAAATGACTGACCGCGGCCTGCCGCTGCCGCATATGGGCTGGAACCGCGTCACGGCGCTGGCAGGCAACCATCTGTTTCGTGGCATCGAAGATGGTGCCTGGTTCTACTTTGTCCACGGCTACGCCATGCCGGTCAATGCCAGCACCATCGCACAATGCGAGTACGGTGAGGCTTTCAGCGCCGCCGTACAAAAGGACAATTTTTACGGCGTACAGTTTCATCCTGAGCGTTCAGGCAAAGCTGGCGCGCAGTTGCTGAAAAACTTCCTGGAGATGTAAATGATTATCCCGGCATTAGATTTGATTGACGGCAAGGTCGTGCGTCTGCATCAGGGCGACTATGGGCAACAGCGCGACTATGGTGCGGACCCACTGCCTCGTCTGCAAGACTATCAGGCTCAGGGAGCGCAGGTTTTGCATCTGGTGGACCTCACCGGTGCGAAAGACCCGGCTCAGCGCCAGATCCCACTGCTGAAAACACTGCTGGCGGGCGTCAGTGTACCGGTTCAGGTTGGTGGCGGCGTTCGTACCGAAGCTGATGTCGAGGCCCTGCTTAACGCTGGCGCGAGTCGTGTAGTGGTTGGCTCCACGGCGGTGAAATCACCGGAGGTCGTCGAGCAGTGGTTCACACGCTTTGGCGCTCAGAAGCTGGTACTGGCACTTGATGTGCGGATTGATGCGGATGGTAACAAGCAGGTAGCGGTTAGCGGCTGGCAGGAAACCTCAGGCATTACGCTTGAACAGCTGGTTGAACGCTTTTCGCCATTCGGTCTGGCCCATGTACTGTGTACTGATATTTCGCGAGATGGCACGCTGGCAGGTTCTAACGTAGCGCTTTATCAGGAAATCTGCGCTCGCTTTCCTCAGGTCGCGTTCCAGGCATCAGGTGGCATCGGCAACCTTGATGACATTGCCGCATTGCGCGGTAGTGGCGTGAAAGGCGTTATCGTCGGTCGCGCCTTATTGGAAGGAAAATTTAACGTGAAGGAGGCTATCACATGCTGGCAAAACGGATAATTCCTTGCCTCGATGTACGTGACGGCCAGGTGGTCAAAGGCGTACAGTTCCGTAACCATGAGATTATTGGTGACATCGTGCCGCTGGCTAAACGTTACGCTGAAGAAGGCGCAGATGAACTGGTATTTTATGATATCACGGCTTCCAGCGATGGCCGCGTGGTAGATAAAAGCTGGATTGCACGTGTCGCCGAGGTGATCGATATCCCCTTTTGTGTGGCTGGCGGTATTAAATCCATTGAAGACGCCGCGCAAATTCTCTCCTTTGGCGCCGACAAAATCTCCATCAACTCACCGGCGCTGGCTGATCCCATGCTGATTACCCGGTTGGCAGAGCGCTTTGGCGTACAGTGTATTGTGGTGGGTATTGATACCTGGTTTGATGCACAAAGCGGGAAATACCATGTTAATCAGTACACCGGCGATGAGAGTCGCACCCGTGTTACGCAGTGGGAAACCCTCGACTGGGTACAGGAAGTGCAAAAACGTGGCGCAGGTGAAATTGTGCTGAACATGATGAATCAGGATGGCGTACGTAACGGTTACGACCTGACTCAACTCAAAAAAGTACGTAACCTGTGCCGAGTGCCGCTCATCGCCTCAGGCGGAGCCGGTACAATGGCGCATTTCCTTGAGGCATTTCGTGAATCCAATGTCGACGGTGCTCTGGCGGCCTCGGTGTTCCATAAGCAAATAATTAATATTGGTGAACTGAAGGATTATTTGATTCAACAGGGCGTGGAGATAAGACAGTGTTAACAACCCAACAACGCGGCGAACTCGACTGGAACAAAACTGACGACATGATGCCCGCCATTATTCAGCATGCGGTATCCGGTGAGGTGCTGATGCTGGGTTACATGAACCCGGAAGCGCTGGCACAAACAGAGGTTTCCGGTAATGTGACTTTCTACTCACGCACCAAACAACGGTTGTGGACTAAAGGCGAAACCTCCGGCCACTTTTTAAAAGTCGTCAGTATTACTCCTGACTGTGATAACGACACACTATTGATTCTGGCTACGCCTGTTGGGCCAACCTGCCATCTGGGCACGACAAGTTGCTTTGGTGAACAGACGCATCATGAATGGCACTTTTTGTATCAGCTTGAACAGTTGTTGGCTGAACGTAAGCATGCCGATCCAGGCAGTTCCTATACCGCCAAACTTTATTCCAGCGGCACCAAACGTATCGCACAAAAGGTAGGTGAAGAAGGGGTTGAAACCGCACTGGCAGCAACCGTGCGGGACCGTGATGAGCTGGTGAACGAAGCCTCAGATTTAATGTATCACCTGCTGGTATTGTTGCAGGACCAGGAGCTGGATTTAGGAAAAATCATTGCGAATTTACGAGGGAGGCATAAGTAAGGCGTTGTTGAAGCAAAAGTCATCGTCAATACCACCTTCTGTTAATTGTGAATAAAGACGTAAAAAGGGCCGGAAAATCCGGCCCTTTTATTTGAAAGAAGTATATGGCGAGAACTTATGCCGACTGATAGTTACGAATAGCATTACGGCCAAGAACATAACCGCTTCCGACCAGACCACCAAGCAATGCAGCGAGGATCAATACCAGGCCACGTTTAGGACTATCACGACGAACCGGCAGATTTGGTTTCATCACATACTGGAATGAGGCAGTCGTATCAGCTTTGTGTGCGAGTGCTTTAACCGCCATATATGACTGAAGCGTGGTGTAATAGTTTTCACTTAATGGCAAAGGGCGCGTCGATTCATTCTGAATGGTAGCCGACAACGCATCACTTCCCAGGACAAACAGAGTATCTTCAGAAAGTGACTCCGCCTGCTGAACCTCTGTTGATTTGATATTACTTTGTTGAGCGACAGCAAGCGCCTGACGTAATACCTGAAGACGCTTGTCACGCTTTTCTTTCGCCACCAACTCCTGGGTGTCCAGCGAGCTTTTCAGATCTTTCATCGTCGCATTAATGTTAGTGACCAGATCCTGGTTCAATTCATCAATCACACGCTGATTGATTTTGTCAATGTATGCCGTCAGCGTCTTACGGGCGTCTTCAGCCGATGTGCCAATATAGCTAATTTTTAGCGGCATAGCCTGCCCCTTCACTGCAGGCTCGATAACCAGTTTTTCTGGCTTACTCTGGTTATCCAGCTCTTCAGAAAGCGCCGAGATCAATGCGTTAAAGCGATTGAAGAATCGATACTGTATGTCAGTGACAGATGGCGCATTTGTTTTGTTTTGAGCGTAGATGATACTCATTGAGTTGTTATAGTTAGCGATTTGCCCAGAGTCGGGCATTGTAACAATTGCCGTAGAGTTCCATTTTTCTTTAGCTATAAACAGGTATGCCCCGGCAAAAAAAATAAAAACCGCTACAAAAGTAATGACTGTTAGCTTGCTACGCCATAACTGCATCACAATATCCAGCAGGTCAACGTTTTCTGGCTCACTTCTGCGGCCATCTGCTGTAGAGAAATTTTGATTCATATTGACCTTATCAATTTTTAACCAATATCGCGCAATTCAATATAAGTGGCATAGTATTACATAAGAATGGTTAAACGGGATCGTCTTCACCAAGAAAATCAACCTCGACAGCAGGGTAGCGTTGAGACCTTAACTCAGCCAATGGCGATTATTCCTAAATCAGTCATCAGTTTCTGAAGACTCCTGTCTGACCAGCCTCTGAAGATATTCTCCGTATGGCGTTTTAGCTAATAAACTCGCTTCATTCAGAAGCTGCTGCGTATCTATCCATCCCTTTCGCCATGCGATCTCCTCCAGGCATGCAATTTTAAGCCCCTGGCGCTTTTCAATGGTGTGCACAAACTGCGAAGCCTCTGTCATGCTGTCCCAGGTGCCGGTATCAAGCCATGCAAATCCCCGACCAAAAAGTTCGACATTCAGAGCCTGCGCCTCGAGGTACATCTGGTTGATGCTGGTTATTTCCAGCTCTCCGCGTGCTGAAGGTTTAACCTGCCGCGCAAACTCGCATATACGCTCATCATAAAAATAAAGCCCTGTTACAGCCCAACTCGATTTTGGGTGTACAGGCTTTTCCTCAATAGAAAGCACGCGATAGTCCCGGTCAAACTCAATAACGCCGAAGCGCTCTGGGTCAGTCACCTGATAACCAAATACTGTTGCACCCGCTTTTCGCTGCGCCACCTCCTGAATGCGGTGACCAAAGCCATGCCCAAAAAAGATATTGTCGCCCAGCACAAGTGCACAACGCTGATTAGCAATAAATTCTTCACCAATAATAAATGCCTGAGCCAATCCTTCCGGCTTAGGTTGCACTTTATAAGTAAAGGTAACGCCAAATTGTTCACCGCTTCCCAGTAAACGCTGGAACGCCGCTTTGTCTTCTGATGTAGTGATAATCATGATATCCCGAATCCCTGCCAGCATCAGAACTGATATAGGGTAATAGATCATCGGTTTATCATAGACTGGAAGTAGCTGCTTTGAGACTCCGCGCGTAGTCGGATATAAGCGTGTGCCTGACCCGCCTGCCAGCACAATGCCCTTCATTGTTCTATTAGTCATACCTGATTCCCCAGTCCCAGCCGTTCACCAGAGTAACTGCCGTCAAGAATGCTCTCCCACCACTCACGATTTGCCAGATACCATTCCACCGTTTTGCGTATCCCACTTTCAAATGTTTCTTGTGGTTTCCAGCCAAGCTCGCGCTCGATTTTTGATGCATCAATGGCATAACGCAGATCGTGCCCAGGCCTGTCGGCGACGAAGGTAATTAAATCTTCATAACGTTCAACACCTTTTGGTTTACCCGGGGTTAATTCATCAAGCAGCGCACAGATTGTTCTGACGACATCAATATTGCGACGTTCGTTATGTCCGCCAATGTTCCACGTTTCACCCGCCACTCCCTGCGTTGCAGCAAGGTATAAGGCTTTTGCATGATCTTCGACGAAGAGCCAGTCACGAATCTGATTACCTGAGCCGTAAACGGGTAACGGTTTGCCCGCCAACGCGTTAATAATGGTTAGCGGTATCAGTTTTTCCGGAAAGTGATAAGGACCATAATTATTTGAACAATTGGTCACAATAGTCGGAAGACCATATGTGCGCATCCAGGCACGTACCAGATGGTCGCTTGACGCTTTTGATGCTGAATAAGGGCTACTTGGCGCATAGGCCGTGTCCTCACGAAACAAGTCACCGACATTTTCGAGATCGCCATACACTTCATCTGTAGAAATATGATGAAAGCGAAAAGCTGCCTTACGTCCAGGTGGAAGTGTGCTCCACCAGTTACGCGAGACTTCCAGTAGCGTATATGTACCAATGATATTGGTTTCTATAAATGCAGCCGGACCATCAATAGACCTGTCAACATGACTTTCCGCCGCCAGGTGCATCACGACATCAGGTTCAAAAGTCTCGAAAACTTTCGTCAATGATTCTCTGTCACAAATATCAAGACAGTGGAAAACATAACGTGGATCGCTACACACCGAACGCAGTGAGTTGAGATTACCGGCATAGGTCAATTTATCGACGACAGCAACGCGGGAATCCGTATGGTTAATCAAATAACGAACGACGGCAGAACCAATAAAACCCGCACCGCCAGTCACAAGAAAATTCATAAACTCTCAGTCCCATAATCTATGGCTTTACCCGGGATAAGCATAGCGCGCAATGGTAGCAAAATGAGGCATCAGGTACAGCTAACAATAAAAAAAACCAGCCAAAAAACAGCTGGTTTTTTTAGAACGCGGTGCAACGAAAACTTAGTTTTCCAGCCACTCAGTGTGGAAAATGCCTTCTTTGTCAATACGCTTATAGGTATGCGCGCCGAAGTAATCACGCTGCGCCTGAATCAGGTTAGCAGGCAATACCGCTGAACGGTAGCTGTCGTAGTAAGAAATAGCAGCAGAGAAGGTCGGGGTAGGTATACCGTTTTGCACAGCATATGCAACCACATCACGCAGTGCCTGCTGGTACTCATCAGCAATTTTCCTGAAATAAGGCGCCAGTAACAGGTTGGCAATAGCTGAATTCTCAGCATAAGCATCAGTGATCTTCTGCAGGAACTGAGCACGAATGATACAACCAGCACGGAAAATTTTCGCAATTTCACCGTAGTTTAAATCCCAGTTGTATTCCTGAGAAGCAGCACGTAGCTGAGAGAAGCCCTGTGCGTAAGAAACAATTTTCCCGAGATATAGCGCACGGCGTACTTTCTCAATGAACTCAGCTTTATCCCCGGAAAACGTTTTCACCTGCGGGCCAGAAAGTACTTTAGAAGCCGCAACGCGTTGTTCTTTCAGGGAGGAGATATAGCGAGCAAAAACCGATTCCGTGATAAGTGACAGTGGTTCACCCAGATCAAGCGAACTCTGACTGGTCCATTTACCAGTGCCTTTGTTTGCAGCTTCATCCAGAATGACATCAACAAGATAATTGCCTTCATCATCTTTCTTAGTGAAGATATCTTTAGTTATATCAATCAGATAGCTACTAAGCTCACCTTTGTTCCATTCCGTGAACGTTGTGGCCAGTTCATCATTGGAGAGGTTCAATCCATGCTTGAGTAATGAATAAGCTTCCGCGATAAGCTGCATATCACCGTATTCGATACCGTTATGCACCATTTTTACATAGTGTCCCGCACCATCCGAACCGATGTACGTAACGCATGGCTCACCTTCTGCTACGGCAGCAATCTGCTTAAGAATGGGCGCAACTAGCTCATAGGCTTCTTTCTGGCCCCCGGGCATAATGGAAGGCCCTTTCAGCGCACCCTCTTCACCGCCGGACACGCCAGTACCGATAAAGTTAAAACCTTCAGCGGACAGTTCACGGTTACGGCGAATAGTGTCCTGAAAAAAGGTATTGCCACCATCAATCAGAATATCGCCTTTCTCCAGATACGGCTTCAGGGAGTCGATCGTTTTGTCAGTCCCCTCACCGGCTTTGACCATTAACAGGATACGACGCGGTTTCTCAAGCGATTCAACAAACTCCTGCACCGAGTAATGAGGAACCAGCTTTTTACCCGGGTTCTCGGCAATCACTTCGTCAGTTTTTTCACGGGAGCGGTTGAAAACGGAAACGGTATAGCCACGGCTTTCGATGTTAAGCGCCAGGTTACGCCCCATCACTGCCATACCAACAACGCCGATTTGCTGTTTGGACATTACATACTCCTGTCAGGTGTACTCGCTGTGCCAGTACGCACAGCGTGGATGTAGCTTTTATGTTAACTCAGCTTGAGAGAAGTGGGTAGCGTTAATGAAATAGCACGACTTTGTATTAAAGTAACGCCTACATCCAAACCTTCTACAGTTGGTCAAATAACCATATGGTTAAAAAGCAACCTTATTAATTTAACTGATAGCCAGACAACTAGTTCAGACGTTTATTTACAGCATAAAAAGAATAACATGCAAAATAAAATAGAGACGAGAAAAAAGGCATATTTAAAATATTCCGATATATTTCCCACTGCCACTTTAATGCTTTAATTTTATTAGACGAAAGCGAATTTTTAGATACTCGATAAAAAGCAAGTTCTTCTTGAATACAATAACAAAAATTACTCTTGCGAATAATCTCAAGCCACATAACATAATCTTCGTGACCAACCTTACGTTGTCTGGTAACGCCTAATGCCTTTACATTATATGCACCAGTGAGATTCCCAACAAAATTACTTTTGAGCATATCTTTATAATCAATATTCTCAGGCGAAACTCTAATGTTACCCGCTTCAGGTTTTTCAGTAAATGCAATATAGTTGCTACACACTACGTTTATACCCGACTCCAGCAAGGAAAATTGTTTTTCAAGTTTTGTCGGATGCCACAAATCATCACTATCTAAAAAAGCAACATATTTGCCAAGGATTACCCCCAGCCCAATATTTCTTGACTCTGCAACGCCACAATTTTCAGTATTATTTATAAGGCGTATACGAGAATCTGCAATATTCTCAATTATCTTTCTCGTACTGTCTGTTGAGCAATCATTAACAATAATAAGTTCAAAATCCGAAAATGTCTGCTCTAATACCGAATCAACACTGTTGATAATAGTATCTTCAGCATTGTATGCTGGCATTATTATCGAAAAAGTAGTCATCTTTTAATGCAATCCGATTCATCAACTTGTGTAATAACCCCAGAATAATCTATAAATTCCGCGCTCGCTGCATTTTTTGCACTTGTCCAGTGAATATCTTTGACCATGAAATTTGGTCCATAATGAGAACTAAGATGTTGTTCTACTGGTTGAGGAATGGGAAAAGACTCCCCCCCCATATTTAGCTCACTAATACCATCAAATTTTAACGGTATTTTCCTCACAACCAGACCGCCAAATTTACTAATAGTTAATTCACGAGAAAATGGGTCCTTACGCATAAAATCATAGCAATAAATACCAGATTCATCTTCAATGAAATAAAAAATATCGAGGCTTATTCCATCATACTCATAAGTTTCTTCATAAGCATCATCTACAGAAAAAGAGCTAAGCTTATACTTTAATTTAAAACCATGTTTTTTTAGTATTACAGGAATGTTTTCATCGTAAGATTTCAAAAACATTCCAACATCAATATCAGTATCATGCTTTATAGCACCACCATCGCGTATTGCACCTAACAACGTGCCAAATTCAAGCCAATATGGTTTATTGACCTCTTTAAGTGCGGCATCAAATGCTTTTAAAACACTACTTGATTTTTTACTAAGTCTTCGCTGTTTTCTTATATAAATCAT
>CBIFVZ010000109.1:0-9342 GCA_966185765.1 uncultured Enterobacteriaceae bacterium
GATATATAATGGCGAAGAGATATACTGATCTGCAGGGATACAATCCATAACGTCCCTTTTACATAATAAAAATTGCTTAATACGACCGGCGTCCGTTTTATGTATTGTTTCATTTTTTTTGTCAATTGCAAGTTATTTTTGTATATCGGTATTATGAAAATGAGCTTTACGCTTATATCATCAGGAGAGATTACAGGGGAAGGTTTGTCTTAACTGCATACCATATTGTGTGAATGATATTGTACCTGTCCGGGCGTTGAGAATGCTTCCCTACGTAGTTCAGTTTGTCAAACTGCAAAGTGGGCTAACATGAATCATGTCAGAATGTTGCTGGGAATATTATCTCCTGAACATCCCGGATATTGTATGGCCTTTTTTTGATTTGAGTTGGGTTTACATCGTTCTTATTATTTTAACGTATTAGTCTTTTTTATCTGGCATGGCATCTGTGCGATATGGCAAATACTACCATTGCAGTGATTTTCATTATCAATTATCACTCCAGGCACGCTGGAGTCCCTAGCTATAGCTGTATTTACCTTAAAGGCGCGGGAATCTGCAGTTAAAAGCATAAGACACATCCATATGTCTACACTCAGTGACATCCGTTGTCGGGGAAATATAAAACATGTCTGGAGTGAGCCTGACTATCCCACCAGCTCCTGGGCATACTGATACAGCGCTTTCACCAGTGCTAGTTTCTCGGCATCATCCTGGTACTGGTGATAGAGCGTTTCCAACTCCTGAGCGTAGGCATGAAGCTTCTCTGGTGTAAAGATTTCGCGGCGCTGCTGTAGCCAACGCTGCTGCTCGGTCTCATCAAGCGTGCCGGGGAAGTTACGCGCCCGGTAATTAAACAACAGCTTCTCAATGCGCGAGTCAGCGAAAGTAATATCCAGTGCAGGCAGATTTTTGGGTGGGGTTTCCAGCACTATCTTCATGGCAGCGCGATCGGCATCGCTGAAAAAACCGTTATAAAGCTGGGCATCCACATTATCCGGGACCACGAATGGCGCAGCCTGGGCATACAGTGCCACCAGTTTCTCGCGCACCTGTGGGTTTGCCTGCAATAGTCGGAGATTCGCCGCACAGTGCTCACGGTTGATGCCAAGCCGCTCGGCATCCTGCGGACGTAGTGTATTAGCCTGCGCCAGCACCGGGCATTTATTAAGATGTATCAGTTTGACCGGCACCGGTGCTGCATTCCCCATTTCGGATTTAGGTGTGTACAGGCGCTCACGTAGCGCATCGGCGTCAAGTTCCAGTAACGGCGACATATCACCTGCCAGATCAACCATAATGACCGCATTGCGGTTATCCGGGTGCCAGGCGAGCGGCGCAACCAGGCTCGTATTGCCTCGCCATGCGCCAAACATGCCGGAAACATGTACCAGCGGTTTCATCTGTGGAATATCGATAAGTGTGGCGAGTTTCTGCTTATTGCGGTAGGTAAAAAGATAGTCAAACAGCTTAGGCTGCCGGGTTTTCACCAACTGGGCCATCGCAATAGTGGCATAAACGTCCGCCATTGCATCATGAGCATTGGCATGTTCGATATTGTTGGCGGCAGTCAGGTGCTCAAGACGGAAGCTGGGGAGTCCTTCGTCATTCTCCGGCCAGTTAATACCGTCCGGGCGCAACGCATAGCAAGCGCGCATGACATCAAGTAAATCCCAGCGCGAATTTCTGTTTTGCCAGCTCCAGGCATAAGGATCGTAAAAATTGCGATAAAAGATATTGCGCGTGACTTCATCGTCAAAGCGCACATTGTTGTAACCCAGAATACAGGTGCCGGGCACGGTGAATAGCGCATGAATACGCTCGGCAAACTGCGCTTCGTGCTCACCGCGTGCCAACGCCTGTTGTGGTGTAATGCCAGTGATCATCACGGCTTCAGGCTGAGGTAAGTAATCATCGGCCGGTTTGCAGTAAAACACCTCCGGCTCACCGATAACATTAAACTCAGCGTCGGTACGGATTGCAGCGAACTGCGCAGGCCTGTCCAGCGATGGACTGGTGCCAAACGTCTCGTAATCGTGAAACAAAAAAGTGGGTTTTCGCTGTTCGTCTTGCATCATTTTCTATCCCGGCCTGGTGATGACATGCGTTGTCCTTTTCACGCATTTGCCTGAATGTCGTGAAAGTGTCTAATGATAACGTCTGTGCAGCCTGAACTAAAGCGCAAAGCCCGGTAGCAGAACAAGGGAAGGTATTAGTAATTCATAAAATGAGGTAGGTTGATGCAACATTAAAGACAGGAATATTGCGCTATCGTAAATAATATTTGCAGGCAAATGATTATTTGCGATAGCGATTGAAGGTAGGTGTAATAACAATAAGTGAAGCGCTTACCCTGCATTTTCCTTATTTTCAGGGTCAATTTGTGCCGTCGTGTCATTAATTAACACCACGCGGTAATTATGCTTATCCATGCTCCAGATTTTTTCTTTTTTATTCATGTAAGTTAATACTTCCATTTCACCATCATGCCAGGCTTTATCGGGTTCACCTAATTTTGAGACAATTTCTTGCTTTGACATACCGACATCGATGTCTGAGATTTTTCCCGTTGAAGAACAGGCAGAAAGGGCCAGGACACAAAGTGCCAGAAGAGGATATTTCATCATAATTAACCTGGTTGTATCTTTTCATTTGCTCGAATGCAATATACCTGAAACTCCCGCCGCTATTGTAGTAAATTGTGCACTTAATCTACGTTATAGGAGTAATCCCCATGCTCACCGCCAGAAAGTTATAGGGATATCGGTGTCAGGTAGTTAATCATGCTGAGAATAAAGGGGTATTCTTAACTCAATGTTAACGGCAACGTTATAAAAGACATTTCTGTTCCAGACACAAGAAGTCTGTCAGGCTACCTGCACCTCATACCCCATGCCCCTGTTCTTGAATCTTGCTCGCAAAAAAACGTTTGCATTTGTGCGGCAATGAGTATTCTGGTTTTATCTGTATAAACAAACAGGTATGTATTCACAGACAGGTGACATTATGGAATACCAGATTCAGAATGTAGCGCAAAGAACCCTTGCCGGGTTTCACCTGGTAGGGCCGCTGGAACGTACGGTGAAACAGGGTTTTGAGCAGCTCGAAGCCTGGGTTGCAGGCCAGCAATATCCGGCGAAGGAGTGGATAGCGGTATATTTCGATAATCCTGAAATCACACCGCCGGAAAAGTTGCGCTGTGACACTATGGTGACAGTGCCTGAGGGCTTTGAAATCCCGCCAGACAGCGAAGGGGTGATCTGTACCCGACTTGATGGCGGTTTATATGCCGTAGCCCGTGTCCGCGTGGTTGACCACGATTTTTCGACTCCCTGGCGCGATTTTTGTGCAAAGCTTGCCGCTGATAAACAGTATCAGTGCCGTCAGGCTCCTTGCTTTGAAATTTACCTCAATGATGGCTCCAGCGGCGTATGGGATATTGAAATGTATGTTGCGGTGGAGCAGACCCACGCGGCCTCATAACAGTAAGGCTTGTCAGCACAGTAATGCACTATCTCAGCTCGGCGGCAGATTTTACCGGCCGGGTGGATGCGGCATCAGTCAGTTAACGCAGTGTAAACCCGACGCAGGGGGAATGCGGATAAAAAAGAGAGCCGTGCAGGCTAATGCCAGTCACTTAAGCATTGAGATGAATATAAATTCATCATGATGCTTACAAGGAAAACGAAGGAATCAGGGGGCCAGCCCTGTTTTACTTCATTGAAGGCTCGAATTATCGAACCTCATTTCCTTAAGTGACCAGCATTAGCCGTGCAGGCTCTCTTGTTCACGTCACAGGCGTACGACCGCTGGCGCTCAGCGCAGAAAAAGCCGGGAGCCAGCCTGGTGGCAGATATCAGGTAAGCCATCACCCTGATATCTGCCTGCGTCAGCCCTTAGTCCTTAAGCTTCTCACGCATTTTTTCCACGTCGCCTGCGCCGACTGCCGGTGCGGCATTACCCCAGCTGTTGCGAATGTAAGTTAATACATCGGCAATCTGCTGATCGGTCATAGTGGCGGCAAAAGACGGCATAGCGGGCGCAGTAGGATGCGTTGGTGTATCCACGCCACGACTGCCTGCCAGCACCACTCGCATGAGGGATATCGGCTCCTGGGCATTAATCAGTGGGCTATCGGCAAGCTGCGGGAAGATATTTTTCTCACCTTTGCCGGAAGAGGTGTGGCATGCCGAGCAGCGGTCAAAATAAATCGCTTTACCGGTTACCATCTGCGGATTATCGGCTTTTATGGCTTCTGGCGGCGTTTTGTCATCACCTTTAAGCGACTTCAGGTAGACGGCAACGGCCTGCAGATCGCTCTCATTCCAGTGCTGAGACGAGTTTTTCACCTCTTCGGCCATCGGGCCGGAGGCGATGTCATAGCGGTTCATGCCGTTTCGCAGATAATCTTTGATTTCCTGCACGCTCCAGCGGCCTACGCCGTCGTGGTTTGCACCAGTAATATTGGGTGCCCACCAGTTTTCGACTTCCGCACCTTCCAGGAACTGGCTATTTTTATCACCACCGATGATGTTTTTTGGCGTGTGGCACGTGCCGCAGTGGCCGAGGCCTTGCACGATATAAGCGCCGCGATTCCATTCGGCAGATTTCGACAGGTCTGGCTGGTACTCACCTTTATCAAAGTTTAACCAGTTCCACGCAATCAGGCTGGTGCGCACGCTGAAGGGGAACGGCAGCAGGTTAGTTTCTACTTGCTGGCGCACCGGCGTTAGCGTTTGCAGATAGGCCCAGATAGCGCGGTTATCTTCATCGGTAACTTTGGTATAGGCGGTAAACGGCATCGCGCCATAGAGGCGTTTGCCGTCATGGCCAATACCTTCGGACATGGCGCGTTTAAAGTCGTCGTAGGTCCATTTGCCAATGCCGGTCTCATTATCTGGCGTAATGTTGGCCCCTACCAGTGTGCCAAACGGTGTTTTGATGGGTACGCCACCTGCAAACGGTTTTTCAGGATTGGCCGTATGGCAGGCGGCACAGTCGCCGACTGTTGCCAGATAGCGTCCTTTTTCAACCTGATCAAATTCCGGTTGCGCCAGTGCCTGAGCAGAGGCAGCAAGGCAGGAGAGGGTGAGCAAAGAGAAAGCTAACTTTTTCATGCGTCGATCATCTCCCCGGGTTTTTTCAGATAAAAATGGCGGATAGCGTATGCGGCTTTGAATGCCAGTGCACCCACGGTGCCGGTTGGGTTGTAGCCTGGATTTTGTGGAAAGGCAGAGGCGCCTACTACAAACAGGTTCGGCACATTCCATACCTGCAAATGCTTGTTGACTGAGCTGGTGGACGGGTCAGCGCCCATAATAAAGCCGCCAACCACATGAGAGGACTGATATGGCACGCTGTTCCAGTGCCCGCTCATGGCTTTAGAAACGATTTCACGCGGGTTCATTGCCTTAGAGATTTCTGCCACTTTATCAGTGCAGTACTGCGCCATTTTCAGATCGTTTTCCGGGAAATCGAACGTGATACGCAGCAGCGGGCGACCCAGGCGATCCTTGTAATTCGGATCGAGCGAGAGGTAGTTGGTGCGCGTGGTGTAACTGCTGGCCTCACAGCCAATAGACATAGTGCTCTGGTAGTTTTTTACCATCGCCTCTTTCCAGCCTTTGCCCCATTTGGGTGTGCCTGGCGGGGTAGGATGATAGTTGATTGGCGCGCCGCCGATAGGGGTGACGCGGATGCTGCCACCGCCAAAAAAGCCCAGTCCGCTGTGGTCAAAGTTGTCGTTATTGAAGTCATCTATGCCCATGCCGACCGCACCGGCGCCAATGAATGGGTTGAACTTCTTGTCGTCAAAAAAGAGCGTGACGCCATTAGCGGTCTGGTAGGCGTAGTTACGTCCGGTGGTACCGGTATTGGTCACCGGGTCGTAGGCCTGGCCGATATTGGATAACAGCATCAGGCGCACGTTCTCGAAGGTGAACGCGGCAACAATCACGAGTTTCGCGGGCTGGAACCACTCGTCACCGGAGGAGTCGATATACGTCACGCCAGTTGCTTTACTGCCGCTACTGTCAGTATTCACCTTGAGCACTTCGCAGAAGGTGCGCGCCTCAAAATTAGGCTGGCGCAACAGTGCAGGCAATATGGTGGTTATGGCACTGGCTTTGGAGTAGTTCGCACAGCCATAGTTAGTGCAAAAACCACAGAAGGTGCAGGGTCCCATTGTCACGCCATACGGGTTGGTATAGGACTCCGAGACCAGCGATGACGGCACCGGGAACGGCGTATAGCCCAGGTTTTTTGCAGCATCAGCAAACAGTACCGGACCGTAAGGTTGTTTAAGCGGTGGGGTGGGGTACTCACCTGAACGGGTGCCTTCAAACGGATTACCGCCTTCCAGCACCTGACCGTTCAGCACACCCGCTTTTCCTGATGTACCTGCCACACGTTCAAACGCCATATAGTGTGGTTCCATCTCCTCCCAGGTGGTGCCCCAGTCCTGCAACACCAGCTCCTCAGGGATGCTGCCATATTTCTCACTAAGGTAGCTTTTAAGACGGAATTCGTTGGGCTGGAAGCGAAAGGTGATGCCAGCCCAATGGTTACCGGCGCCGCCAGTGCCGTTGCCGGGGTGAAATGAGCCCCAGCTACGCATGGGCAGGGCAGTCTGAGAAGGATTATTACGCATCGTACAGGTGTTCTGGCGCGTGCGGAGCATCAGCTCCTGGCGCTGCACATAGCGCAGCTCGTCCGGGGCCGTGGCAACGTTAAAGTCGCGGGCAGTATCGCGCCACGGGCCACGCTCTATACCCACGACCTGCAGCCCTTCATCGGCAAGTTCTTTAGCAATAATGGAGCCAGCCCAACCCAGGCCAATAACGACCACGTCGGTTTCGCGAAGTTTTTTGACCATGGTTTATCCTTTCTTCATCCAGTCTGCGCTGCCGGTGATACTGACCGGCGTGAGGTGTAAATCCTCGTTATGACGTTCAACAAAATCGCGGTAGTCATAGCGCGCACCGGGGAAACCAATCATTTTCCAGGATGCCATGTCGCGGTTACCACCGTAGACAGGATCGGCAAAAAAGCCTTCGGTGGTATTACTCAATACCTGAGCAAAAAACAGCGTGCTGTCGATACCATCAAGCTGAATATCGCCTTTCTCCAGCCCGTGTAGCACCTTGTCTTGCTCATCACCGTTTAATTCATGAAAACGTTTGTGATAGTGCTTTTGAGCATACTTATCCAGTGCCGCCAGGCCGAGTCGATAGCGTTCGCGAGGCGTGAGCGCCGACTGGTCGCCCTGTTCAGGTGTGCCTTCATGGAAGGGGCCTTGCATATACAGGCGTTCAAAATTACCGTAAAAGCCGTGTAGCTGGCGGTCAATGAACACGGCGCAGCCGCAGGCTTTGCCGCCGGGGCTTAGCTCATCTTCGGGAATCAGTCTGTCGACAATGGCTTCAAGAGTAGCGACTTCAGCATCAGTGAAGAACAACCAACCTTGCTGGGTGAACGTTTCAGGGGGGTTATCGGCAAAAGGCTGCCAGCCGGGAGCGCCGGTGAGAGTCACCGCCTGTGCTTTACCGGTACCCAGAGCCAACGCCGCGCCCGACCATGCAAGAACCTGCCGACGCGTAATGCCCGGCAGCGTTTTCTGTGGTTTGCGCATGTTGCTTCCTTAAGAATCGAAAATTGCTGCTGCGTGAAAGAGTTGATGCAGCAAATGATAGCGCTATAAGGGTAGAATGTTTTGTTTTGTAAATAAAAGGTTAGAACGTGCTTTTAAATGCTTTAATTGTTAAGAAATATTAAATTAATCTGGCGGGGATGCGGTAAATTACGACATAAATGACCACTGTAAAACTAATGATATAGTTAAAAACTCTCATCCCAGCCCGCTGTTATCAACGCTTAAAGGAAAACGCGTTACAATAACGCTTTGCCCTGAAGTGAACGGAGAACGGGTGTGCGCCCCGATAAATCCCTGACCGCGTTTGACATCCGACTCTATCGCCACTACCGCGTGGTACACGGTATTCGTGTTGCCCTGGCTTTTGTATTGACGTTTTTGATGGTGCGCTGGCTTGACGTGCCAGAAGGCAGCTGGCCGCTTATCACACTGGTCGTTATCATGGGGCCAATCTCGTTTCTGGGGAATGTGGTGCCGCGCGCGTTTGACCGTATTGGCGGGACGTTTTTCGGCGCGCTGCTGGGGCTGGTGGCACTTAAGCTTGAGTTGTGGTCGCTGCCGTTAATGCTTCTCTGGTGCGCCGCCGGGATTTTTATCTGTGGTTATCTGGCGCTGGGCAAAAAGCCTTATCAGGCGCTGCTTATAGGGATTACCTTATCGGTGGTGGTGGGCGCGCCGACCGGGGATATTGAGACCGCGCTCTGGCGCAGCGGCGATGTAATTTTAGGCTCACTGCTCGCCATGTTGTTCACCAGTATCTGGCCGCAGCGAGCGTTTATTCTCTGGCGTATGCAAATGGCAGATTTCATCACCACTTTTAGCCGCCTGCATCAGGCGGGAATGTCCCCCAATCTGGTTGAGCGCCCGCGCCTTGATAAGCCTCTGCAAACTATGCTCAATGATGTTGTTAAACTGCGTGCGCTCATCGGCCCTGCCAGTAAAGAAACGCATATTCAGAAGGGCGTGTTTGAGGGCATACAGACGGTGAGCCGTAATATTGTTTGTACGCTGGAGATGCAAATCAATGCCTGGTGGGCCTCGCGTGAAAGTCATTTTGTGATGCTTAATGCCCATACGCTGCGTGATACGCAACAGATGACGCAGCGTACGCTGGAAGCGCTCGCCCAGGCGCTGCATGACGGCAACCCCAGGGCAGTTAAGCGCAATAGTGAAGAACTGGCTGCAATAGCAAGCGAGTTGCGTGCGCTGATGCATGAGCGTGAATCGAATATCACCGAAGCAACACCCATTCACGGCTATGCGTGGCTGAGTCTGGAGCTGGCGCGCCAGCTGGAATTACTCTCGCAGCTGATTGCCAGGGCGCTGCGCAAATAGGCGTCCCGCACATCAGGTTGTTTCGATTCAGCGTGATTTAAGGGTATGATAAAAGAAATGTCTTAAGCGTGAAGTCAACCAGTGTCATAGACAGTCGCTATCCTTTAAGCTGCACAGCCAGGCGGTTGTCTGAAAGAGAATCCGAGTCTCAAATAGCAGGGGTGTCAAAATGGAAAATACCAAGCAGTCTTTTCATGACGTACTGGAGTTTGTGCGTTTGTTTCGCCGTAAAAACAAGCTCAAGCGTGAAATTCAGGACGTTGAGAAAAAAATTCGTGATAACCAGAAGCGCGTACTGCTGCTGGACAACCTGAGCGACTACATCAAGCCGGGCATGAGCGTTGAAGCTATTCAGG
>CBIFVZ010000110.1:0-9330 GCA_966185765.1 uncultured Enterobacteriaceae bacterium
CCGTTATCAATAACATTGACAACACGGTGGTGAATCTTTCCGCCTCCCGCTCACGTATTCTGGATGCGGACTATGCGCTTGAAGTAGCTAATATGAGTCGCGCACAAATTCTTCAGCAGGCAGGTACTGCAATGCTGGCTCAGGCCAATCAGGCTCAACAGAACATATTATCTTTGCTGAGGTAGTTTACTGGCTCTTCAGGTTGAAGGCAGACGTTCAATCGGCCAGGCAACCAGCGGACTTATACCGGTCACTAAAGGTGGCCGGTATTACGTGTGTAGCGATAACCCGGCAGCACGCCCGCGTAGCGGGCAACGATCTGGCTGCCACCAGAGACGGTGACATCCTGTAGTGGTGCTGTAGAGATACTGTCATTGCCCAGTCTCTGCGTAAACACCACACGCTACCCGGCTTTTAACCAGGATACTGCGTTTTCTGTTCTCTCAGGCCAGAGGGCCGCGCTGGGTTACGTACAGAGTTTAATCACCCTTCAACGGCTTAAGGGTCAAATGGTTGTCACCCGCCTCAATAACGCGCGCTTTATCAGGATCGAGATCCTCACGGGACAATACCAGGCGCCAGGTATCACTTTTCTGGTCTGGTGACATAAACATCGCTGCCACCGCAACGTACTGTGCGCTCGCCTCCATTGGCATATCCACCATAACCGCGCCGCCGGGCGTCAGACGAATATCTTTTTGCGCGACCAGGTCGTCCTTAATTGCCTGACTGTCGCTGGAAAACAAGGAGGGATAATCGGTGGAATCAAATGTTTTACGATCTTTTAACTGGTAGATACGAATGACAGTAGAAAGCGCTTCGCCGCGGTCATTGTTATTTACCGCCTCGCGGGTGCGAATATCCAGACGCAGGGTTTTCACCTGCTTGTAAAAAATGGATTTTGTCATAGCCACTGTGCCGTCGGTGACTTTTTGCGTCAGCCCACAACCACTCAGTATGACCAAAGCGCCAAGCGCTACTAACAGCTTGCAGGTTTTACCAGCGGTAATCGCCATCTTCATCAGTCTCCCTTCGGTAAACATTCTCCTGAACCCGCTCATAGCGCCCCAGGTTAATCGTGATATTTTGATCCTGTTGTTCAGACACAGGCTTTAGCTGACGCATTAAGGACGTGCGCCCCAGTTGTATACTCCCCGCCCCGTGCCGGGTACTCAGCGCAGCATCTGGCAATAAGCTGCGCTTTACACACAATTGCAGACGAACATCCAGGCGCGAGCCCAGATAAACATGCAACAGGGCCAGCAGATCGGTGTGTAACACCCCCCCCGGTAACCACCCTTCAACCTCCTGAGGGTTAGCCGTAGTAAGACGCATCAGTACCTGGCTGTTTACATCGTACGCATATGCTCCCATCACCGGATGCCCTTTCAGGCTTACCGGTTGTTTCACGCTCATGGTCAGGGGGTGTTTTAACGGCACTCTACGCTTATCATGCTGCCACACCTGCGCTGTGGTGTCCGGCGCCAGCAGACTGACCAGCGACGCCATTCCTTCCGCCGTTTTTCCAGGTAGTAGCATGACCGGTAAAAGCGCCAGAAAACGGGACACCGGCGTGGCGATATTTTCAGCACAGCCATCAATCCCCAATCCTGCCAGCCCCAGCAAATACTGTGAGGTTTTATCTTTCGCGCCGGGTTTAAACGTCGCCGGGTAGGAATATTTGCGCCATATCCGGTAATACTGGGCAATCAGGCGATGGTTAAAGATATCCAGGAAGTCCGCCGTTGCTTCATACCCTTCCTTACGCTGTGCGATATCGTTGATATAGGGCGTGGGCAACGGCGACTCTACACCGTAAAGCCCCATGAAGCTTACCCTGACGCCAGGAGGCCTGTGCGGATCGTCGGCTGGCTCCAGTCCTTTGATTTCCGACGCAGGAAATCCCATGCCAGGGTGTGGACGAAAACGAATCGGCTCATGGCGGACCTGCCAGGTGCTACCGATAACCGGCCGATCGGGCTGGCTCTGTTCAAGTAACTGACAAAAGCGATAAAAATTGATGTAGGGTAACCGATGTTCCAGCTTCTCTATCAGTCGGGCTGGTGCAGACAGTGATTCTCTTTCCACCGAATACATTTTCCTTCTGGCTGAACAATCACGGTAAGTTGGTTAAACTGATTCATATCAGTATAAAGGGCGAAAAAGCGGTTCAGCACTTCACCAAACAGATAGATATCCCCTTCACCGGTGAAGCCCTGGCTGTCCAGCGTGACCTCAATATCCAGACCACGCAGAAGAAAGCCGTTTTCAAAACGTTGTATACGATGGTGCCGAACCTGCTGAATGGCGTCCAGACGACGATTATTCAGCTCATCTTCCTGCCAGTTGTACAGCGCGAGCGTACCGCGCAACACTTCAGCACTGCTCATCATATTCAGAAATCCAGCGCCAAGATGGCTGAGAACACGCCAGTGAAAGCGATCTTCCGCCGGAGGATAAACGGGCATTGTCGGCTTGCAGAGATTACGTACCGAAAGGCGGGTCTGAACAACCTGCTCGCAGGCGTCAAGCAGCGTGCTTTGCAATGCCCGGCGCGGTAGCTGTCCATTGGTTCCGGTAATACGTAATGACACGGTTTCCCGTGCAAAAGTCGCATCTTCTTCCCACTGGTGTCCTCCCAGTATCAGCCAGGTGTCATGCAAACCGGTGACGCCACGCTTAACCCGTGTATGGTAATAGCGCGGCGGCGCCTCACGACGCATCATTCCACCTTTATGGCGGAAACTGCTGAAGGGAACATATTCAGCCTCGCCAGCACGGCCTGAGCCGATTACAGCATCGACGGAATAAATCTCGGTATGACCGTCCTGCAATCGCTTTGGCCGTAACAGATATTCACTTTCAAGGCCGCTGATGGTGAGAGGGTCAGCTTCAAGCGTAAACAGGTTGATTACTGGCACACAGTGCAGGCAAATATCCCCCTCGGTCAGCGGTAAATCAGCTGGCCAGAGCTGAGTAAACACCACTTCAATATCAAAACACCTTCCCCCCGCCGGGAGCGTCATGTTTTCAAGGCCGTTGAGGTGAACAAACATGAATTTTTCACGGAAGGTAAAATATTCCAGCAAAAGCTGGTAGCCGCTAAAAGCGGTTTCGCCTTTTGGCCACAGCCGGTCTTCTTCACCAAAGCCGCCAGGCGAGAAATAGCCATCAATACGGATACGCTCGGCCAGACCAGGCAGTCGTAAATACATCGCTGCCTGGCGCCGGGTTAACATCAGATGCAGATGGCTACTGACAGGGGCATCCGCCGCCAGATACAGACTTAGACGACGTAAATCCACCTGAGACCAGTCGGCCTGTTCGCTTAAGGCGAAACGAATGCGCAGCAGCGAATGCCCGTCTGGCTCGGTCGTCATGGTCACCGCAGAGATAGCGAGCGGATTGAGCACCATATCCCGCGTGGCACGATAGGTGCAAACCGTATTCCTGGCGCCCACCGGCCGCGAATACACCTCCAGACCGGCTGGCACATGCTCTACCATTTTCATTGACTCCAGGGCAGGCGTAAACGCCACCACCGACAGCGAGGGAATGGTACGCAGATAGTGCGGCCATAGCATACTGACCAGCCCTTCTGTCAGTTCGGGCAGATCGTCATCAATTTTTTCGCGCAGTCGCCCCATCGAGAAAGCAAAACCTTCGAACAGGCGTTCTACATAGGGATCCGGCGTGCCCACCTTGTCCAGATCAAGCATCGCCGCGCGATCGGGATGCGCCTGGGCAAACTCTTTTGCCGCTTCACGTAAATAGCGCATTTCGGCGTCATAATAACGAAGGGTTAAGTCTTCCATTGCTGTCCTGTCAGGGAAAACCCTGTGATGATTACGTCATGGGCGCAAAAGCACAGCCTTGCGCAATAACGGCGGTATCAGCTTGTTTAACTCACTGATATCCCACTTCGGGCCTTCAGCGCGCAATGCGCTTCCTGGCCTGCTGATAAGCGCCGTCCTTCTTTGCTGGCCAGAAAACCAGGTTTGATGCGATCACAAGCGTCCCCCGTTATCCCTATCAACATCGGCTATAGCACTCTCGATTGCGGATGTATCGACCTTGAAAATCGCTTTCGGTAACCGGAAGTTACGCAACTTCAACAACGCCAGCGGCCCTTCTCCAGCTTCGGTTCGCAGGGTATAGTTCAACGCCCGCCCGTCAGGTGCCTTCCAGCTCAGACTATAACTACTGCCCACTCCTGAATAAGCGCTCACGGAGGCTTTATCCAGCAAACGTATCCACCCCCACGCCCCGGGCATATCCGCATACTGCCGGGTTCCTGCCTGAGTGCTTACCCAGCTAAGCGTTGCCCCCGGCGCTTCGGTATCCGCAGGCCATGTAAAGCGTTTCCACGCTGGCATTTCGTTAACATAAATAAGTTTCTGGCTGTCAACCACTAGCGTGGTCTGCATCACGCCTGAAGCCGTTCCGGGGCGTAGTTCAAAATGCAACCCCGCCTCTCCGTTGGTAAAGACAACATCCGAAATTTGACTCAGGGTGTTCATGGCAGCCAGAAACGCTGGATCAAAGGTCAGCCCCTGCGCATTGATACTGTCAGGAAGCCAGTGGCTGCCTTCTTTGTGAAGCACGCCTTTCAGGCGGGTCTGTAAAAACTGGGCAATACGCCCGGAATCGGTATTCAGATATTTGGCCAGTAAGGGCAATGAGACATCGCTACTGGCGTTGTTAAAGGGATATCTCCCGCCAAACGCGCGGTTCCAGTCGTCGACCACAGCCTGTTGCCACTGGGCATTGAGGCTTTCTGCTGCGGGTGTCAGCACCTGTTGCCAGGCCTGCTCCATCGGATAAACGAAAACCGTACGGCCAAATCCACTCCACTCCTGCCCCAGACCAGCGGCAATCAGGCTGCCGTAGTCGCGGGTCTCCGTCAGATCCACCGCTTTTCCCTGAAATACGGTCTGGGCCAGCGCCTGGGTCATCGCCTGTGGATCGGCGGCGTTAGTCACCTGCTGTAAACGCAAACGTACCTGGGTAACGCGAGTCAGATAGGTCTGTAAGCTCTGTACCTGCCCGCCAGCCCGGTTTTTGTCTATTAACGCCAGAACGGGACCAAAAGTGGCATCAAGCGGCCCATGAGCGCCTACGCTTTGGTTGATGGCCGCTTTTTCCTGCCCCCCCAGGAGATTTTTCGCCGATTTAACCAGCGAATCGGAGATAGCTTCTTGCGTTTGTCCGGTGCGCCCCTGAACGTTAAGCGTGTTCATCAACGCCACCAGCGGCGACTGGCGCACATCAGCCATCAGCGTTAACTGGTCGATAGCATCTGACAACGTCGTTGCCCGATTCCAGCGCAGGCCGTTGAGGAACTCCAGCCAGGCCCCGCCAAAATCAGCAAAATAACGCTCAGTCAGCCGTTTCTCCAGCGCTTCGGGCGCGCCTTCCTGCTGTGGGCGTTGCTTGCTGTCGGTCAGAACCCAGTCCAGCTCATCACGACGTTCTTTAACCACTTTCTCAATGGCGGGTTGTACCGCCTGCTCCCAGGCCTGGCGGGTAAACATGCCTGGCACGACGTCTGTCGTGGTAAAAAGTCGTGACGCGTCGGTATCGCCCGTCATATCTTCCAGACGCATATCCATATACAAATGCGAGACCTGCGACAGCATTTTCTGATAGAGAGAAGATTCACTGTTGCGCATGCCTACCAGGCGGATCAGCAGCGCCCGGGACTGGCTGACAAGTTCTGCATTGGCGGGCCAGCGCCATTGTGGATGGCTTTTTAAGCTGCTGGCATAGAATGTCAGCAGAGACGGCGCCATGCCCTGCCACATACCATCCGGTATCCCTTCCCGCTGCGGCCAGTCGTTTAATAAGGTACTGCCAAACCAGCCAGCATCCATCCGCTCGGGTCTGGCCAGCATCAGATAAAGCTTCAGTTGTTCCCATGCTGTTTTAGCCTGCGTTTCACGCAGAGGGCTGTCGGGCGGTAACTGGACAAAGTCGTTGAGTTGCCGCTGTAGATGGGCCGCGGCGGCATCCCGTAATAGTGGTTGCGCGCTGTCGCTGTAGCGCGGCCAGAGGGCTGCCAGCAGCGCATCATTCTGGTTGAGGCCCGCACGGTAATACCAGGGTACGCCGTGTCCGGCGCGGTACTGTAGCTGCTCAAGCGTATTCTGTACTGCCAGGAGGGCTTGCAGACGTTCAGCCTGCGGCTGTTTTGACTGAGAAGATAGCGCAACCTGCTGTTGCGCCGTGTTTATCAGGGTGCGATTGTTGGCAAAGGAGAGCAACATCCAGGCTCCCCATAACGCCATCAGCACAGCCAGCGCGGAAGCCGCCGTCCGCTGCCAGTTGAAACCCGGTTTTTGAGGACGCAGGCCACGAGGCAGCGCGCGAACCGAATCAGGCAGCACATCCCAGCGCTTGTCCATACCCCAGCGATGCTTCACATTTCGCTCAGCCTCCTGCGAAAGCGGGCTGAAGACGACTCCCGCCAGCGGCAAGCGGCGGTAAGGGTTGAGCATCACCGACAGCGGTTGAGACAAGCTTTGTGGCTGATGAATAATCTGCTCGGCCAGCGTCAACAGAAAGTTATGCGGTTCTGAATCACAAATCTGTTGCACACCCCGTTCAACGAGCTGCGATGAAAGCGCGTGAAGCTGGCGCTCAAGCCCCTCGGCGCTACAGCCACCCGGCAACAGGCAGCCCACCGCCGGAGTGAGACGCCCCTGAGTCTTACCGGCGCGAGGATGTAAAGACCAGACATAAAGCGGTAACTGCCAGCCCAGTATCGTCATGCGCTCGCGGATGGCATGCGCCAGGGTATCCATCACGCCATCAGAAGGTATTGCCGCTGGCTTTGCTAACGCTGAGCCAGAAAGCCGGTCAAATGCCTGCGTCACCCAAACCATGCCATCCGCCGGGCGGCGGCGTAGTTTACGCAGCGCCTTCAACCACTGGTGGTCCGGCATCTCGCCCGGATCTCCCCCCCAAAGTAGCAATGTGCCTTTGTCTTCCTGCCAGCGCTGTGCGGTGAGACCGGGGGTCAGTTGCTCAACATCACTTGCAGCCCCTGTGACGAGCAGAATACGTACTTTACCGGGCCAGCTACGACCATAGATTTGACGAAGACACACCCGGATCGCCTTGATGTCTTCATAGCGCTGATTTTTAGATTGTTCATTCGTCGGCTGTTCAGGCTTCTTCCCGGTCAGCGTCGTAAATCGCTGAATAAAACTTAACGAAACCAGCCAGTCCCATAAGCGTACAAAGAGTTCGTCTAATAACAGAATCGCCAGGCAAATAATGACAACGATAAGCGAGGCGAATAATTTTTTCTCTCGCCCGTCTAATCGTAAAAAAGGGTTATTTAACCAAATGAGGCCGACACTCATGAGGATAATTATCGCAACGATTATCCAGGTGCTTATCCGTTTTTTCTTTACCATGCTGCTTTCCTTCAACATTGCGCCTGACGCACTATTGCCTGATGTGTCGTTTTATCCGTCATGATGACCCACTGCGGCTTACCGGATGTCATGGCATGTTCGCAGGCACACAGCAAAGTAATATTTCCCGTGGCAGCGGCGGGTTTACCAAATACATCATCCAGGTTGTATCCTTCATTTTGCCCCACAGAATAACCGATACTTTCGGCCTGCTGTAGCACACGCGTCAGGGCCTCATTATCAACCTGTGCCTGCCAGAGCGTGTGGGGTTCATCGGCAGACAACTGCCCCCAGCGCAGCATATCTTCAAGGGTACTGGCGTCCTGAGTTGAAATAACAGGGCGATGTATCACCGCCTCAGGTTGTACATCGTGATGGGCAAGCCATTGCGGTGAAGCGAGCAACAGTGCCGAAACCGACTCTGCCTGGAAATTGCGCGGCTCGATAAACAAGTTGATTTCCACTGAAAGCACCAGGGCGGCCTCACGCCGGTCAAGCCAGGCATCCAGCCACATCATGCCATCCGTATCGGTCTGTGCCACAACCTCGTTAATGTTATATGAACCAGGGCACAGACTCTGCCAGAGCTGTACAACCTGGGCGTTATCCAGCGCGCCATCATGGCGAATACGCACGGTAATGGCGCTTTCAGGAAGCGCACGCAGATCTGGCTCCAGCATGCGCAAAAGCTGGCCCAGATACCCGGTAAGCCTTGTTCTGTAACTTTCTTTTGAGAAATGGAAAATGTCAGGCTCAAGCCGGGCCGTAGTTAACGTCTGCTGGAGAGGGGAAAAATAGGTTGACTGTAACTGACTACCATAATTTAACAGCGCTGAAGCGAGCTTGTTGCGGGCAATGGGGGTAATAAAAGCTTTCCCCACCACTCCCGCCGCGCGCTGGCCTTTTTCTACCTGGATATCGTGTTGCTCCTGATGCAGGCGGTTCCAGTAATTTATGCGGTCACGTTCATTTTCATACGCACGTAGCCGAAGCGCATAACAGGTGGCGCCAACCAAAAGTGGTACAACAAGCGTGCAGAACCAAAACCATGCGGAGTGGGTAGACATACCCTGTGGCCACAAATAAAGCGCCAGCATCACACCGAGTACGGTAATCAGTAGAATAATTAACAGCCACCTCAACTTTGCGGGTGGCTCAGGCAGTGTGAGCTTCTCAGGAAGCTTTCTTAATTCAACGGGCATAATTAACGTTTTCCGGCAATAGGTAATGAGGTAATCAGTACACAACCGCACCCGCAGCGGTGGCCATGAAGGGCAATGGGTTTACCATTGATTTTTGAACCGGTATCGCCTTCTGCGATAACCGTCATCCCGTGGGCGGGGCACGTCACTTTGTCACCAAGACAGGACACGGCTTTCCCCTGGAACTGAACGCCGCTGCTCCCCTGTAACACTGTTCCACCACTAGATGTTTTATCACCAATACGAATCACACCGGGCATCTTCCACCCTCTTTAACGTTAATAAATGGTTATATTTGATATTTAAAACAACGCGACCATTATGACCCGACAAATAATTTTATTTCAGGTTAATTCAGCTTCGCGCTGTTAATTTGAGATAGCAAGACTATTTAAACCAACTCAGCACACATGGAAATTAATTACTGTATTTGACGCGTTAGTAAATTTCTGACTCAATGGATTATCTTTTTTTAGCTATAGGTTATTAAGCTGAAGATACGCCTGATATTCCTGGTTGGTGGTTTTGAACTTACTGTTCGAGTAACTGGTTAACGTAACCTTATGCAGGAGTTTATTGTCTTTTTCAGCATTCAGATGAATCTTCATTGGGCCATATTCCGCGCCAAAATCGCCCACCAGAAATCACCGCGTTCCACAAAAACCAGGTTGGCTTTTACCTGGCGAATAAGCGCGTCCTGCTCGGCA
>CBIFVZ010000111.1:0-9181 GCA_966185765.1 uncultured Enterobacteriaceae bacterium
CCTTGAGAAGGATAACTGTGGTTTCGGCCTGATCGCCCACATAGAAGGCGAACCCAGCCACAAAGTTGTGCGCACGGCCATTCATGCACTGGCCCGTATGCAGCACCGTGGCGCCATCCTCGCCGATGGCAAAACCGGCGACGGCTGCGGCCTGTTGCTGCAAAAACCCGACCGTTTCTTTCGCCTGGTTGCCGAAGAGCGCGGCTGGCGTCTTGCCAAAAACTATGCCGTCGGCATGATTTTTCTGAGCAAAGATAACGACGCAGCAAGTGCCTGCCGTAAAATTGTCGAAGAAGAATTACAGCGTGAAACGTTGTCTATTGTCGGCTGGCGTGAAGTGCCGACCAACACCGACGTCCTCGGTGAGATTGCCCTTTCCTCCCTGCCCCGCATTGAGCAAATTTTTGTTAACGCCCCGGCGGGCTGGCGCCCACGCGATATGGAGCGCCGCCTGTTCATCGCCCGCCGTCGCATTGAAAAGCGTATTGAAGAGCGCGATTTCTACGTCTGTAGCCTGTCGAATCTGGTGAACATCTATAAAGGCCTGTGCATGGCCGCCGACCTGCCGCGCTTTTATCTGGATCTCGCCGATCTGCGTCTGGAATCGGCCATTTGCCTGTTCCACCAGCGCTTCTCCACCAATACCGTGCCGCGCTGGCCGCTGGCGCAGCCGTTCCGCTATCTTGCCCACAACGGCGAAATCAACACCATTACCGGCAACCGCCAGTGGGCGCGGGCGCGTACCTATAAATTTAAAACGCCGCTGATTCCTGATTTACAGGACGCTGCGCCGTTTGTGAACGAAACCGGCTCCGATTCCAGCTCGCTTGATAACATGCTGGAACTGATGCTGGCAGGCGGCATGGATATCGTGCGCGCCATGCGTCTGCTGGTGCCACCTGCCTGGCAAAATAACCCGCAGATGGACCCGGAGCTGCGCGCTTTCTTTGACTTTAACTCCATGCACATGGAGCCGTGGGACGGCCCGGCAGGCATCGTCATGTCTGACGGTCACTATGCTGCCTGTAACCTCGACCGTAACGGTTTGCGTCCGGCACGCTACGTTATCACCAAAGATAAACTCATTACCTGTGCCTCCGAAGTCGGTATCTGGGACTATCAGCCTGACGAAGTAGTAGAGAAAGGCCGCGTAGGCCCGGGCGAGCTGATGGTGATTGATACCCGTAGCGGCCGTATTCTGCATTCTGCAGAAACGGACAACGACCTTAAGAGCCGTCATCCGTATAAAGAGTGGATGGAAAAGAACGTGCGCCGCCTGGTGCCGTTTGAAGACTTGCCGGACGAGCGCGTCGGCACGCGTGCGATGGATGACGACCTGCTGGCAAGCTACCAGAAACAGTTCAACTACAGCGCGGAAGAGCTGGATACCGTTATCCGCGTGCTGGGTGAAAACGGCCAGGAAGCGACCGGCTCAATGGGCGATGATACGCCATTTGCCGTGCTCTCCAGCCAGCCGCGCATCATTTACGACTATTTCCGCCAACAGTTTGCCCAGGTCACCAACCCGCCTATCGATCCGCTGCGCGAAGCACACGTAATGTCGCTTGCCACCAGCATTGGGCGCGAAATGAACGTGTTCTGCGAGGCCGAAGGCCAGGCGCACCGCCTGAGCTTCAAATCACCGATTCTGCTGTACTCCGACTTCAATCAGCTCACCACGCTTGAAGAAGAGTACTACCGCGCCGACACGCTGGACATTACGTTTGACGTTACCCAGTCCGACCTCGAAAGCACCGTCAAAGCGCTGTGTGATGAGGCCGAGCGTATGGTGCGTGCCGGTACCGTACTGCTGGTGTTGTCAGACCGCAACATTGCCAAAAACCGCCTGCCGGTTCCTGCCCCGATGGCGGTCGGTGCAATTCAGACGCGTCTTGTTGAGAAAAGCCTGCGCTGTGACGCTAACATCATTGTTGAAACCGCGAGCGCCCGCGATCCGCACCATTTCGCTGTGCTGTTAGGCTTTGGCGCAACGGCGATTTATCCGTACCTGGCTTACGAAACGCTGGCACGCATGGTGGATGCCGGCACGATTGCCAAAGACTACCGAGCGGTGATGCTGAACTATCGCAACGGCATCAATAAAGGTCTGTATAAGATAATGTCCAAAATGGGCATCTCGACTATCGCATCTTACCGCTGCTCACGTCTGTTTGAAGCTGTGGGCCTGCACCGTGACCTCTCTGACCTGTGCTTTCAGGGGGTGGTCAGCCGTATCGGCGGTGCCAGCTTCAGCGATTTCCAGCAGGATTTGCTGAACCTGTCCAGGCGCGCCTGGCTGGTGCGTAAACCGCTGGATGCCGGTGGTCTGCTCAAGTACGTGCATGGTGGTGAATATCACGCCTATAACCCGGATGTGGTGCAAACGCTGCAAAAAGCGGTGCAAAGTGGTGAATACAGCGACTATCAACAATACGCAACGCTGGTCAACGAACGTCCGGCAGCGACGCTGCGTGACCTGCTGGCGCTAAACCCACAGGGTGAAGCCATCAGCGTGGAACACGTTGAACCCGCGACCGAATTGTTTAAGCGTTTCGATACGGCGGCCATGTCCATCGGTGCTTTGAGCCCTGAGGCCCATGAGTCACTGGCTGAAGCCATGAACAGCATCGGCGGGTTCTCTAACTCTGGCGAAGGTGGCGAAGACCCGGCACGTTATGGCACCAATAAAGTCTCTCGCATCAAGCAGGTCGCTTCGGGCCGCTTTGGTGTTACCCCGGCGTATCTGGTTAACGCTGACGTTATCCAGATTAAAGTCGCCCAGGGTGCCAAGCCTGGCGAAGGTGGCCAGCTACCCGGTGATAAGGTCACGCCGTATATAGCCAAACTGCGTTATTCCGTGCCGGGCGTGACGCTGATTTCACCGCCGCCGCATCACGATATTTACTCTATCGAGGACCTTGCACAGCTGATTTTTGACCTCAAGCAGGTCAATCCGCAGGCGATGATTTCCGTGAAGCTGGTATCCGAGCCAGGTGTGGGTACTATCGCGACAGGCGTCGCTAAGGCCTACGCCGATCTGATAACCATTGCCGGTTATGATGGCGGTACCGGTGCAAGCCCGCTGACTTCCGTGAAGTACGCCGGTTGCCCGTGGGAACTGGGGTTAGTAGAAACCCAGCAGGCGCTGGTGGCAAATGGCCTGCGCCACAAAATTCGCCTACAGGTAGACGGTGGTCTGAAAACCGGTCTGGATATTATTAAAGCCGCGATTCTCGGTGCGGAAAGCTTCGGCTTTGGCACCGGACCGATGGTGGCACTGGGCTGTAAATACCTGCGTATTTGCCATTTGAACAACTGTGCGACCGGTGTAGCAACCCAGGATGACAAGCTGCGTAAAAACCACTATCACGGCCTGCCGTTCAAGGTGACTAATTACTTTGAATTTATCGCCCGTGAAACCCGCGAGTTGATGGCCCAGCTGGGCGTGAAGCGACTGGTAGATTTAATTGGCCGCACTGACCTGCTTAAAGAGCTTGAAGGTTTCACGGCGAAGCAGCATAAGCTTGAGCTGTCGACACTGCTGGAAACCGTCGAGCCGCTGGCGGGCAAAGCGGTGTACTGTACTGAGAGTAACCCGTCATTTGATAATGGCGAGCTGAACGCCCAGTTACTTAAGCAGGCACAGCCGTTTGTTGACGAACGCCAGAGCAAAACGCTGTGGTTTGATATTCGCAACACTGACCGTTCCGTCGGTGCCACGCTTTCTGGCTACATCGCCAGCAAGCACGGTGACCAGGGGCTGGCAGCCGACCCCATTCGCGCCCACTTCAGTGGCACTGCCGGGCAGAGCTTTGGGGTATGGAATGCAGGCGGTGTTGAGTTGTTTCTGACCGGGGATGCTAACGACTACGTAGGCAAAGGCATGGCGGGCGGCCTTATCGCGGTGCGTCCACCGGTAGGCTCAGCGTTTCGCAGCTGTGATGCCAGCATTATCGGCAACACCTGTCTGTATGGTGCAACGGGCGGGCGTCTGTATGCCTCAGGGCGAGCGGGCGAACGTTTTGCCGTGCGTAACTCCGGCGCTATCACCGTGGTTGAAGGCATTGGTGATAACGGCTGTGAGTACATGACCGGCGGTATTGTCTGCGTGCTTGGTAAAACGGGCGTTAACTTTGGTGCAGGCATGACCGGTGGCTTTGCTTACGTGCTTGATGAGGACGGTGAGTTCAGCAAGCGCGTTAACCCGGAACTGGTAGAAGTGCTGAGTGTTGAAGAACTGGCCATTCACGAAGAGCATCTTCGCGGTCTGATCACCGAGCACGTGCAGCTTACTGGCTCACAGCGCGGCGAAGAGATCCTCGCCAACTGGCCAACCTTTGCAGCGAAGTTTGCGCTGGTGAAGCCAAAGTCCAGTGATGTCAAAGCGTTGTTAGGTCACCGTAGTCGTTCCGCAGCCGAGCTGCGGGTGCAGGCACAGTAAGAGGTTGTCATGAGTCAGAACGTTTATCAGTTTATCGACCTGCAGCGCGTTGATCCGCCAAAGAAGCCGCTCAAACTGCGTAAAATTGAGTTTGTTGAAATTTACGAGCCGTTTTCCGACAGCCAGGCGAGCGCACAAGCGGACCGCTGCCTGTCCTGCGGCAATCCGTACTGCGAGTGGAAATGCCCGGTGCATAACTACATCCCGAACTGGCTGAAGCTTGCCAATGAAGGACGTATTATTGAAGCCGCTGAGCTTTCGCACCAGACTAACACGTTGCCGGAAGTTTGTGGCCGCGTATGCCCGCAGGACCGCCTGTGTGAAGGCTCCTGCACGTTAAACGACGAGTTTGGCGCAGTTACCATCGGCAATATTGAGCGCTATATCAATGATAAAGCGTTCGAGATGGGCTGGCGTCCGGATTTAACCGGCGTGAAGCAGACCGGCAAGCGCGTGGCGATTATTGGCGCAGGCCCCGCCGGACTCGCCTGTGCTGACGTGCTGACACGCAACGGCGTAAAAGCGGTAGTCTACGACCGCCATCCCGAAATCGGCGGACTACTGACCTTCGGGATCCCGGCATTTAAGCTTGAAAAAGAGGTCATGACGCGCCGACGTGAAATTTTCACCGGCATGGGCATTGAGTTTCAGCTGAACACCGAAGTTGGCAAAGATGTGGCATTAGACGCACTGCTTAGCGAATACGACGCGGTATTCCTTGGGGTGGGCACCTATCAGTCCATGCGCGGCGGGCTGGAGAATGAAGATGCGCAGGGTGTATTCGACGCGCTACCATTCCTTATCGCCAACACTAAGCAGCTGATGGGCTTTAAAGCCGACGCCGACGAACCGTATATCAACATGGAAGGCAAACGCGTGGTCGTTCTCGGCGGTGGTGATACCGCGATGGACTGCGTACGTACCTCGGTACGCCAGGGCGCGAGCCACGTCATTTGTGCCTATCGCCGTGATGAAGAGAACATGCCTGGCTCACGCCGCGAAGTGAAAAACGCCCGTGAAGAGGGTGTGGAATTTCAGTTCAACGTGCAACCGCTCGGCATCGAGATTAACGGTAATGGACGTGTGAGCGGCGTGAAAATGGCACGCACTGAAATGGGCGCACCGGATGAAAAAGGCCGCCGCCGCGCGGAAATCGTCCCAGGCTCTGAGCACGTCGTACCTGCCGATGCCGTCATTATGGCGTTTGGTTTCCGACCGCACGCCATGAGCTGGCTGGAGAAACACAGCGTTGAGCTGGACACTCAGGGGCGCGTCGTCGCACCGGAAAGCAGTGAAAATGCGTTTCAGACCAGCAACCCGAAGATCTTTGCCGGTGGCGATATCGTACGCGGCTCGGATCTGGTGGTCACGGCGATTGCAGAAGGCCGTAAGGCAGCAGACGGGATTATGAATTACCTGGAAGTGTGACGGCGGATAATGGCAGCCAGCAGGGTGCGGTTGTTACACGTTGCGTCTGTCTTAGACTGAGCCATAAAAACAAAAGGGGAGCTATCGCTCCCCTGAGACTGATGCCTTATCTCATCCTGTCTCAGACAGGGTGAATGACACCCTATAAAAAATAAGGAAAATCAATTTATTGATTTTCGTCCGCTAACCACAAAGAAGGAAAAACCACGTTTTTCCTTCTTTGTTAGCAATCTGGAGGGGAGCTATCGCTCCCCTTGTTCGTTTTTGCTCCAATCACCACCCCGACCGTGTTACCCGGTGTTATGCTCTGCTTATTGCGCCGTCTTTTCATTAAGCAATTTATCAATACAGCCTGGTGCCGCCGGATACTGCGCACAATTGGCCCGCACCGGTGTTTCGCTACGCGCTGTACCAACCGGCGCCCAGTTATAATCTATCATCTTCGCCCGGTAGATCTGATTGGTGACATAATTGTCCTGCGCCATTGAGCGGCCAAAAAACGGGCTTATGTACTCCCAGACAATTTCCCCCTCAGGTGTGACCTGAAACAGGCGACCATTTTGCCCTTCGTTAATAAGTGTATTGCCGTTTGGCAGCCGCTGAGCGTTACTGATAAAAGCACTATAAAAACTCCAGACCGGCAGCCCGGACTGCTCTGCGGTATATTCCCAGACTATCTGTCGGGTCTGCGGATTCACCTCAATTACGCGCGATGCAGAGAAAAACCCCTGTTGCGACGGCGGAAAACCGGCGTTGCCCTGGTTGTCAAAGATGAGAAGGTTGCCCGCCCCAGGCAAGCCTTTGTCAATCATATGGACATCATGCGCACCAACGGTCTGGTCAAGTGCCCGTGGCAGCGGCGCGCCCATCTTCAGCGGCGGCAACACGGGTCCCATGCGCCAGACTACACGGCGAGTTTGCTTATCAATGATCGCGGCGACGTTACCGCTGCGCGAATTCACCAGAATATTGTCGGGCGCAAAACGGCTGTCGCCTTCGTCGTACCAGCGGTTTTCACCGAGCGGCGCGGCCGTATTGAAATGCAGGAAATCCGGATCGCGGGTCTTTTTGATGGCGGCAATTTGCTGTTTGCTAAAACCAAGCTGATTGAGACTATCGGCCGCAGACCAACGCCAGATAGCGCGGCCGTCGGGCGTGATTTCCTCAACGCTATTATCAATCACCCGGTAATTAAAGCCTGGAATGCGGCGCAATTTTGCCGTCATGACCAGAGTATTGCCATTGGGTAGCCTGCGCATGTCGTGATGCTGGTGCAACGGTGCCAGCTGGCTACCGTAGCGCCAGATTACGTTACCCTCCCAGTCCACTTCACCCACGGAGGCATTGAGCATCCCGTTACCGGGATTCGCTACTTTATCAGGGTTCTGACGCCGCTCCAGCTGCACCAGCACGCGTCCCTGTGCACCGTTATCAACAATGGGCCACGGCGGGAAGCTCTCATACTTCCAGCGATGTACTTCATTGCCATTCATATCAATTAAGTGAGTCTGGCGGTCGCCGCCCGGGAATAACACATAGCCGTTCCAGGCTTTTTCAGGATGGTAGTACGTCGTCCCAACCGGGATACTGCCCGGTAGCGCGACGGCCTGCGCAGAAAGCATCAGTCCACAGGCGGCGGTTAACAGTGTGTATCCGGCGTTTTTTGACGTTGGGGGCATCACGTTATCTCCTTTTGCCTCAGCTTTATAAATCAAAGACTAATACACGAAGCGGGATAATGCGGCGCAGAAGAACACATTTCAGGAATTGAGGTCAGAAACTGGGTAAAAAAAACGGAGCCTGCTGGCTCCGTCATACTATTTAACAACCCGTAGCATCGGGCGCCCACCACGCGGCGGCGGCTCGTCATCTGGATCGTTTTCATCATTCTGGTCCGAACGATCGCCATCGATAACCGACATCAGGTTACCGGGTTCTTCATCATCGGTTTCCAGCAACTCAGGAACCTCTTCGTCGTAGCCCGTTTCCGGCTCAAACATGGTTCCTGCGCCGTTCTCACGTGCATAGATCGCCAATACGGCAGACATCGGCACGTTAACCTGGCGTGGCACACCACCAAAACGCGCGTTAAAACGCACTTCGTCGTTTGCCAAATCCAGATTTCCCACGGCGCGCGGCGCGATGTTGAGTACTATCTGCCCGTCACGGGCATACTCCATCGGCACATTCACACCGGGCAGTGTCACATCCACCACCAGGTGCGGCGTAAGCTGGTTATCCAGAAGCCAGTCGTAAAACGCGCGCAGCAAATACGGACGGCGCGGCGTCAGCTGCGAAATATCCATCAGCCTTAGCCCCGGCCCTGCAGACGCATTTCACGCTCAGGTTCCGTCAAGGACGCCAGGAATGAATCACGTTCAAATACGCGAGTCATATAGCCTTTAAGTTCTTTAGAACTTGCCCCACTCAGCTCAATACCCAGCTGCGGCAAACGCCACAGCAGCGGTGCCAGGTAGCAGTCGACCAGGCTAAATTCGTCGCTCAGGAAGTACGGTTTCTGGGTGAAGACCGGCGCAATCGCCAGTAGCTCTTCACGCAGTTGCTTACGTGCCGCTTCCGCCTCCTGATTGCTCCCGGTACGAATGACATTCATCAGTGAATACCAGTCTTTTTCAATACGGTGCATGTAAAGGCGGCTTTCACCACGTGCCACCGGATAAACCGGCATCAGCGGTGGGTGCGGGAAACGCTCATCAAGATATTCCATAATGATGCGGGATTCCCACAGGGTCAGCTCCCGATCGACCAGGGTGGGTACGCTCTGGCTCGGGTTGAGATCGATCAGGTCCTGAGGGAGGTTATCCATCTCAACGTGTTCAATCTCAAAGCTGACGCCTTTTTCGGCCAAAACAATACGTACCTGATGGCTATAGATATCAACAGGACCAGAAAACAGAGTCATTACCGAACGTTTGTTGGCAGCGACAGCCATGACAACCTCCAGGTATATTCAGAAAAATACAGCTGCCAGTCGCAACCGGCACCGGCGTATTTAAGCGCCCTTCCCTGTCAGTAACCTTGTCGCACGTCTCATGTATGGCAAAACGTGAACAGTTACCGGCATTTGGGCAGAAAATTGGATGATAGTTTACCAGATTTTACGCAACATGTGGGGAAGGGATTTGCGGATTTGATGCAAAAGCGTGGTGACTTGCACGAAAAGCACGTATATCAGCAAAACTCCTCGCCACAAAAAACCCGGCACTGAGGCCGGGTTTTTCCGCAAATTGTACAGAGACAATTAACGTTTGGAGAACTGCGGACGACGACGTGCTTTACGCAGACCGACTT
>CBIFVZ010000112.1:0-9169 GCA_966185765.1 uncultured Enterobacteriaceae bacterium
AAGGGGTGTTTTATGTCATCCGATATCAAGATCAAAGTGCAAAGCTTTGGTCGTTTCCTCAGCAATATGGTGATGCCAAATATCGGCGCGTTTATCGCGTGGGGTATTATCACCGCACTATTCATTCCGACAGGATGGTTACCGAACGAAACGCTGGCGAAGCTGGTCGGTCCGATGATCACCTATCTGCTGCCGCTGCTGATCGGTTATACCGGCGGTAAGCTGGTTGGCGGCGAGCGCGGCGGCGTAGTCGGCGCGATTACCACCATGGGCGTTATCGTCGGCGCGGATATGCCGATGTTCCTCGGCTCCATGATCGCCGGTCCACTGGGCGGCTGGGCTATTAAAAAATTCGACGTGTGGGTAGACGGTAAGATCAAGTCCGGTTTTGAGATGCTGGTGAATAACTTCTCCGCAGGCATCATCGGTATGATCCTCGCTATCCTGGCGTTCCTCGGCATTGGCCCGGCAGTTGAAGTTCTGTCGAAAATCCTGGCTGCGGGCGTTAACTTCATGGTGGCGCACGACATGCTGCCGCTGGCGTCTATCTTTGTTGAACCGGCGAAAATCCTGTTCCTCAACAACGCCATCAACCACGGTATTTTCTCACCGCTGGGTATTCAGCAGTCCCACGAAGTCGGCAAATCCATCTTCTTTTTGATTGAAGCCAACCCGGGTCCAGGCATGGGCATCCTGCTGGCGTATATGTTCTTTGGCCGTGGTAGCGCGAAGCAGTCCGCGGGCGGTGCAGCCATCATTCACTTCCTGGGCGGTATCCACGAAATTTACTTCCCGTATGTGCTGATGAACCCGCGTCTTATCATCGCGGTTATCCTGGGCGGTATGACCGGCGTATTCACCCTGAACGTGCTGGATGGCGGCCTGGTCTCTCCGGCCTCCCCTGGCTCCATCCTCGCCGTGCTGGCAATGACGCCAAAAGGCGCGTACTTCGCCAATATTGCAGCGATTGTCGCTGCAATGGCGGTCTCGTTTGTGGTCGCTGCCGTCTTGCTGAAAACCAGCAAAGTGAAGGAAGAAGACGATATTGAAGCCGCCACTCGCCGCATGCAGGATATGAAAGCGGCGTCTAAAGGTGCTGCGGGCGACACCACCAGCGATCTGAGCCACGTGCGTAAAATCATTGTCGCCTGCGATGCTGGTATGGGTTCCAGCGCTATGGGTGCAGGTGTGCTGCGCAAAAAGGTACAGGATGCGGGCCTTAGCAACATCTCTGTTACCAACAGCGCCATTAACAATCTACCAGGTGATGTGGATCTGGTGATTACTCACCGCGACCTGACCGAACGTGCCATGCGCCAGGCGCCGCAGGCGCAGCATATTTCGCTCACCAACTTCCTCGACAGCGGCCTGTATAACGACCTGACCGAACGCTTGGTCAACGCGCAGCGCCACACGGAGAACGAAGAGAAAGTACGTACCCGCCTCAAAGACAGCTTTGACGAGCCAGACGATAACCTGTTCCGCCTTAGCGCTGAGAACGTCTTCCTGGGCCGTCATGCCAGTCACAAAGAAGAGGCTATCCGCTTTGCCGGTGAGCAGCTGGTGAAAGGCGGTTATGTCGAGCCAGAATATGTGGATGCCATGCTTGAGCGCGAAAGACTGACCCCGACCTATCTGGGTGAATCCATCGCTGTACCACACGGCACTATTGAGGCGAAAGACCGCGTGCTGAAAACCGGCGTGGTGTTCTGCCAGTACCCGCAGGGCGTGCGCTTCGGTGAAGATGAAGACGATGTAGCGCGCCTGGTTATCGGTATTGCCGCACGTAATAACGAGCACATTCAGGTTATCACCAGCCTGACCAACGCGCTGGACGATGAAACCGTCATTGAGCGCCTGGCCAATACCACCAGCGTGGACGAAGTGCTCGCGCTGTTGGGCAACAAGTAAACCCGAGGGGAAGCGGCCACGCCGTTTCCCCTTTTTGTCTTCACCTCTCCCTCATGGGAGAGGGTTAGGGTCAGGGCAACGCCTCACCCCAGCCCTCTCAGGGTCAGTCAATTTAAGAAGGTTCAGATGATGAAAGCATTACATTTCGGCGCAGGGAATATCGGACGCGGTTTTATTGGTAAATTGCTGGCAGATGCCGGTATTGAACTGACATTTGCCGATGTTAACCAGGCCGTGCTGGATGCACTGAATGCCCGTCACAGCTATCAGGTGCACGTGGTGGGCGAGCAGGAGCAGGTCGACACGGTGTCAAACGTGAACGCGGTAAGCAGCATCGGCGATGAGGTTATCGACCTGATTGCTGAGGTAGATCTCATCACCACTGCCGTTGGCCCGGTGGTACTGGAGCGTATTGCACCGGCTATTGCCAAAGGGCTGGTCAAGCGCCGGGCTGCCGACAACGAGCGTCCGCTGAACATTATCGCCTGTGAAAACATGGTGCGCGGCACCTCGCAGCTTAAAGACCACGTGCTGAAAGCGCTTAGTGATGACGATAAAGCCTGGACGCAAGCAAACGTTGGTTTTGTGGACTCCGCCGTTGACCGCATTGTGCCGCCGTCTGCGTCTGCCGACAGTGACCCGCTGGCCGTCACCGTTGAAACCTTCAGCGAGTGGATTGTGGATAAAACCCAGTTCAAAGGTCCGCTGCCTGCCATTCCCGGCATGGAGCCGACCGACAACCTGATGGCGTTTGTCGAGCGTAAGCTGTTCACGCTTAACACCGGCCACGCCATTACCGCCTGGCTCGGCCAACAGGCCGGACACCGCACTATTCGCGATGCCATCCTCGATAACAACGTGCGTGCCGTGGTGCAAAGCGCGATGGAAGAGAGCGGCGCGGTGCTGATTCGCCGTTATGGTTTTGATGCGGCAAAACATGCGGCCTATATCCAGAAGATTCTAAGTCGCTTTGAAAACCCGTATCTGAAAGACGATGTAGAGCGCGTGGGCCGCCAGCCGCTGCGTAAACTGAGCGCCGGTGACCGTCTGATTAAGCCATTGCTCGGCACACTGGAGTATGGCTTGCCGCACGCCAGTCTGGTAAAAGGTATCGCCGCTGGCCTGCACTACCACAGCCCGGAAGACCCACAGGCGCAGGAACTGGCACAACTGCTGGCGGAAAAAGGCCCGCGTGAGACGCTGGCACAGATTTCCGGACTGGATGCCGACAGCGCCGTCGTCACCGAGGCCGTGAACGCTTACAATGCGCAGGCGTAATGCCATCAGACGCCAGTGAGCGTCTGGTTCATCGGGCCATTTATACAGGCAGCACGCGTAAACCGGGTTTCGCGTGCTGCCTGGATTCACTGTGACAAGCAAGATAGCCCGGACAGGTCAGGTCGTTTACGCCACGCCCGGATAACTTTTTTCAGATATGCAGGCACAAATGGAAGAAACTCAGGCCTTTGAAAACCGCGTGCTGGAGCGGTTGAATGCAGGCAACAGCGTCAGAAGCCTGCTCATTGCCTCGGTCGGATTGCTTACCGAAGCGGTCAATAATCTGGTCATGCAGGTTTTTCGCAAAGACGATTACGCCGTGAAATACGCCGTAGAGCCACTGCTTGACGGTAACGGACCGCTGGGTGAGCTGTCGGTACGCCTGAAGCTGGTTTATGGGCTGGGTGTCATTACGCGCGCGGAATACGAAGACTGCGAGCTATTGATGGCCCTGCGCGAGGAGTTAAATCACGATGGCAACGACTACGCGTTTACCGATGATGAAATTCTCGGTCCTTTTAGCGAGCTTCATTGCGTGAGCGCCCTGCCGCCACAGCCTGCTCCCGTGGAGGATCCTGAGCTTGCCGCTATGCAGATTCAGCGCTATCAGCAGATAGTTCGCTCCACAATGGTGCTTTCGCTTACTGAACTTCTCGCCCGGATCGGCTTAAAAAAAGCCTTCAATAAATAATCGTTTTCCCCCTTACGCTACACTCTGGTGTATCCTTGCCGCCCTGTCGGGCTAACTATCGCGAAAAATCATGAAAGAGATCGAAAAAAACGAAATTAAGCGCCTGAGCGACCGTCTGGACGCCGTGCGCCACCAGATGGCTTCTCTGTCACTGGTTGAACACGCTGAAAAATATGCAGAGCTGGAAAAAGAGAAAACCACGCTTGAAACCGAAATTGCCCGTCTGCACGACGTGCGCAGTGAAAAGCTCAGTAAAGAAGCGCAAAAGCTGGTGAAAATGGCGTTCAGCCGCCCTATCACCAAAAAAGAGCAGGCAGACATGGGCAAGCTGAAGAAAAGCGTGCGCGGCATTATTGTTGTGCATCCAATGACCGCACTGGGCCGTGAAATGGGCCTCAAAGAGATGACCGGCTACGCCCCCACCAAATTCTGAGGCTACCAGTCCTGCGCCGAACGCGGCTCGGCCATGCGGTTGCTCCATTTTTTGAGTTCATGAAGGCTTTTCGGGGAAAGGTAGACGTTGCCTTTCCCTTCTTTCATGGTCTTCATCAGCCCCAGCGCGGTGAGCTTTTTCAGGTCGTCGCGGGCGGTGTTTTCTGAGACTTTCATCCGCTCACGCACTTCGGCGGCGGTGAACAGCACGCCAGGCTGGTTAAGAGCAACGGTTGCCAGATCTCGCTGGCGGGCATTGAGATCCGCATAAATTCCCGATTCATAAAGCCATTGCTTAAGCTGAACACGCGTTTCAATAATCTGCTGAATATAATCGATATATTCCCGCACGGCGCGGCTGACAATTTCGCACTGGTAGTTGACGAAGTAGGTCAGGTCCAGCTCATCCGTTTCGGTATACAAATAAGACCGCACATACTGCACGGGCGCGTTTTTCAAAAGCTTACTGATGGAGATATAGCGAAACGCGGTATAGCCGCACTTGAGCATGTACCAGTAAAACAGCGCTCTCGCGGTGCGCCCGTTACCGTCTTTAAACGGATGCAGATAGCCAATGGCAAAGTGGATAATGCAGGCTTTGACCAGTGGGTGCAGCCAGCTTTCGTCCTCTGCGGTTTCATGCGGCGTATTAATGAAAGTACACAGGCTTTGTAGCGCATCTTGTAGCATGTCCGCAGATGGTGGCGTGTGAATAACATTGCCCTCATGATCCACCACGGCCACATCGTCTGCGTCAGACCTTAACTGCCCTGGTGTGTATTTCGCATCATCAATCCCTGCTACCGCCACTTGATGCATTCTCAGTAATTCACTGACCTCAAAAGCACGGTCGCCGCGCTCGGACACATACTGCATCAGCCGCCAGTTACCCATAATCATTTGTTCACTTTCATCGCGCGGCTTGCGGGAAACCTTGATCATTTCCAGTGCCACCTGGCTGGTGGTGGCTGCACCCTCAAGCTGGCTGGAGGCGATGGATTCCGCCGCTTTCAGCTCGTCCATCAGGTAGTCGGAGGCATCGAACTTTTCATAACGTTCGGTTTCAGCCGCAGAAGAAGTGAGTCGGTCAACGATGGAGCAGGATTTCTGGATGGTGGCCGTTGCATTGAGAATACCGCTACCGACATCTCCCAGACATCTCACCCATTGCGAGGAGAGGATGCGGGACAGCCTGATGCGCTCCCATAATGCATCGAGCTTTTCTTTGCCATGAACGCGATGGCGCAACTGATCGTAGTGAAGATACGCAATGCCCTTCCAACGGTATTCTGTCAGATATTCAGCTATCAAATCCTCGGTCATACCGGGGATTGATTTCAGGACAGGCGGACGTATCACCTTCACACTTCACCTCAAAATCATACGAAATTGAGGTGAGATTAGGTGAGAAGGAGTGAAATAGCAAGCGCGGCGGCTGGCGCTACTTGCCAAACAGTCTTCTTTCAAAGTTCTCTATCTTGCCGCTGAGGCGCCGCTTCTGCATGGTCTTCGTCCAGCTCACGGCAAGCCCGGCAGCGCTAAGCAGACGGTGGTATTCCTCGTCGTCAAACGGCAGGTGCCAGGCGATGGCGGCAGCATCATAAACGCTGACCTCACTCAGGCGCGAGGCCAGCTCCAGCGGCGCATCACTGCTGACCGGGCCACCAGCAATCACGCGGTACAGCCAGCCCACGCGGCCGCTGTCCTGCATCAGCTGGCTCAGGTCGCTCACGTCAGAGTGAAAATTGAGCTTAAAGCACGGCGAGCGCGGCTGGGTGACCTGAATTAGCGCCTCGCCCCAGCGGTAAATATCGCCAATGTAAACGTTACGCTCGGTCATGCCCTCGGTGGACAGGTTCTCGCCAAATGCCGGTGCGCTAAAGAAATCTGCCTGTTCAGGAAATTCCCGCTGCCACTGGGCGTAGTGCTCACGCGGGTAGTGACACAGCGCCCGGTCCACGCCGCCGTGGATAATTTTCTCCGCCTGGCTGTCGCCCTCAAGTCCGGTTGTTGTCAGCACGACCTCGCCGTCCACCTGCGACTTCTCAATGGCGCTCGGGCGACTGCCCGGAAAATCACGAACTTTACCCACGTAAACCTGAACCGGATAGCGCATCTGCCACTCCTGTATGACGGATATAAAAAAGCGAGCCTGCTGGCCCGCCCTTATTCAATCACATAATCGCCGGGGGCGATTATTTTTTAGCTGCAAAACGCGCTGCGGCTTCGTCCCAGTTCACCACGTTCCAGAACTCTTTGATGTAGTCCGGGCGGCGGTTCTGGAATTTCAGGTAGTAAGCGTGCTCCCACACGTCCAGACCCAGAATCGGGTAGCCGGAGGTGCCAGAAATCGCTTCACCCATCAGCGGGCTGTCCTGGTTTGCAGTCGAGGTCACGGCCAGTTTGCCGTCTTTGATGACCAGCCACGCCCAGCCAGAACCAAAGCGCGTTGCCGCCGCTTTTTCGAACTCTTCTTTGAATTTATCAACGCTACCGAAATCACGTTCAATAGCCGCTTTCAGGTCGCCCTGCAGGGTGGTGCCTTTCTTCAGACCTTTCCAGAACAGGCTGTGGTTGGCGTGGCCGCCCGCGTTGTTGCGCAGCGCACCTTTTTTATCAGCCGGAACCTGGTCCAGTTTGGTGATGAGCTCTTCAACCGGCAGAGCAGCCAGCTCCGGCAGGCTTTCCAGCGCGGCGTTAGCGTTGTTGACGTAAGCCTGATGGTGTTTGCTGTGATGGATTTCCATCGTCTGCTTGTCGAAGTGCGGCTCAAGAGCGTCGTACGCGTACGGCAGGGATGGCAGTGTATAACTCATAATCTTCATCTCCATAATTGTCGGGCGGCAGGGTGTTAACGCCGCGTGAGCAGTCGGTTCATTATAGTTAATTAAATGATATTGAAAATGTTTATCCGTGCCACACTGTTTTTGTGGTTATTCTCTGACTGGTTGTTAGCAAAAATGTGAACACAATCCGAGGCTTCCTGCGCTTCTTGTCACCGGGTGGTTACCGGGCCAGGCATGCCGGGTGACCTGTCGCACCTTTGATTGCCCCTGCTATAGGGTCACCCGGGACCGTGCGTTCTCTCAAACGCCCATTTACACGCTGCCCCTGCACCACCTTTATTTCCACTTTCCGCTGCTATTGCCCCACTTTGCCACTTCAGCCCTGACAATTTCCTGTTACGCCAGACACAACTGCCATAGCAGGATTGCAATTACATTAAAAAGTATTAATGATAACGGCAGGGACAAAGGAGCAGGAATGCATATGGATATTCAAACCTTCATTATTATTCTGTTAATTGCGGTCATCGTTTATTTATATAAAAACCGCAGTAAAAAACGCCCGTACTTTCCAAAACCACAGGCTATACCGCGCACACGAAGCGTTAGCGATGTTGGCGACCAGCTTCATTTTGTTGCTAACAGTGAATTTGATAAACGCAAACTTATGAACCAGCATGAGTTCTATTTGTTTCGCAAATTAGAATCGTATCTTCAGAAAAATTACAGTGAGTATCGTGTCTTCCCACAGGTCGCTATGGGCGTCTACCTGAGCGCTTCTGACACCCAGGCACACAGCTCCATTAACAGTAAACGCGCTGATTTTGTGATTATTTCAAAATACGGCAAGCCGTGCGTCGTTGTTGAATATCAGGGTAACGGCCATTATCAGGCTAACGCCGCAGCGCGCGACGCGGTTAAAAAAGAGGCCTGTCGTAAGGCGGGAATTCACTATGTGGAAATCAGCGCAGATTACACCGATCAGGATATCAACGTGATTGGCCGCTACCTCACGCAGGCAGCCGCCGCCTGAGCGCCTTATTCCACCAGGCGCTGTGGGTGGCTGTAAATTGTGGCGCGTCCCGGTTTGCTAAAGCCCACCAGCGTCAGGTTGCTGCGCTCGGCGACCTGGACTGCAAGCGAGGTCGCGGCCGAGACGGCAAACAGAATTTCCACGCCGCACATCGCCGCCTTTTGTACCATTTCATAACTGGCGCGGCTTGAGACCAACGCCGCCCCGCTGTGCCAGCTTTCACGGCTGCGCCGCCCCAACAGTTTATCGAGCGCCACATGGCGACCTACATCTTCATGCCCACCCGCAATATCGCCCTGCGGCGTCAGCCATGCCGCAACATGGGTACAGCCCGTAAGCTGCCCTATTGGTTGAAAGTCCCTCAGTTGAGCGAGCGCATTATCAAGCGTGCGCAAAGAAAACTGCTGGGTGAACGCCAGCGGCGCAACGGGCCTCCCGATGTCGTTAAGTTGCTCCACGCCGCACACGCCGCAGCCGGTGCGCCCGGCCATCTGACGGCGGCGCGCTTTCAGCCCCATAAAACGGCGACTCGACAATTCAATACGTATCTCTATACCGCCGCAGCCCGGCACGACATCCATGCCGTAAATCTCCTGGGGCGATTCAATAATGCCTTCTGATAGCGAAAAACCCAGCGCGAACGCCTCCAGATCTTTCGGCGAAGCCATCATCACCACATGCGAAATACCGTTGTACACCAGCGCAACCGGTGTTTCTTCGGCCAGCCAGTCCTCGCCCGGCGTCTCAAGTGAGTTGCGGGTGTGGACCAAAACCGGACGGTAGCACGTGAACTCTGTCACAGAGTCATCTTTCTTGGCACTTAAATCATTCACTATAAATTAACCAGATTAAAACAACTGCAGCATCAATATGGTATTCTCTACCATTATCCCCCTCACAGAAGGGGGTATAGATCAATTTTGTACCTATGAAGCGTTGGCTGCAAAAAATTCTACACATGAGACAATGTCAAAACAGGAGCAAAACCATGCAGGTCAGCAGAAGGCAGTTCTTTAAGATCTGCGCTGGCGGTATGGC
>CBIFVZ010000113.1:0-8688 GCA_966185765.1 uncultured Enterobacteriaceae bacterium
CTTATATAGTGAGTATTCGCCAGTATTAGAGGATTTCAGCAAGCGTACTGTAAATATATCAGATTACTTATCTGAAAACTTAATGGCGACGCTGTTGAATGACATTCTTTCAGATGAAAAATTCATCTCATTTACTTACCGCCATAACTATTCACTGAGTTTATTAATAAATGACTATACATTGTTAACCGAAGATGAAAAGCGATTCGGTCAACATCCCAATAGTCACATAGACTTTTTACTTTTCAACAAGCTCGATAAACTTCCGGTACTGGCAATTGAAGTGGATGGCTACACTACTCATGCGCTTTCTCCTGCACAAATCAGACGTGATGAGCTAAAAAACAGCATATTGCATAAGCTGGAAATTCCCTTATTGCGGTTATCAACGAAAGGAAGTGAGGAGGAGGCAAAGATCCGTGAGACACTACTGGAGATTATTGGCATTGTGCCCGAATCTGAGACAGAGCAGCATGAATCACAATGTTGATACCGAGACTGATTTTTCAGGAGTGATTGGCTTTTGGAGCTTAGTTCAGGGGTAAGAAACGTGTTAAAAAAGACAGCGTATTGATCATTAAATAAAGGCCAGCGAAAGATATCTCTGGCCTCCTGGTTTTTCTACAGCACGAAAATGTGTCCGGTGGATTGCTACCTTAACCCCGCATCGTCACAAACTCTTCTGCCGCCGTCGGGTGAATCGCTACCGTGTTGTCAAAGTCCTGCTTGGTGGCACCCATCTTCAGCGCCACGGCAAAGCCCTGCAACATTTCGTCCATGCCGGAGCCAATGCCGTGAATGCCGACAATTTTCTCCTCTGGCCCGACGCACACGAGCTTCATGCGGCACGGCTGGCGGTGGCGGGTAACCGCAGTGTACATGGCGGTGAAAGAGGATGTGTACACCTTCACGGCGTCATCACCATACTGCTCGCGCGCCTGCGGTTCGGTCAGGCCCACGGTGCCAATCGGCGGGTGGCTGAACACTACGGTTGGCACATTGCTGTAATCCAGGTGCTCGTTCGGCTTGTTGTTAAACAGGCGCTCAGACAGGCGGCGGCCTGCGGCAACAGCCACGGGCGTTAACTCGATATGGCCGGTGTTATCACCGACGGCGTAGATGCCAGCAACGTTGGTGTTCTGGAATTTATCAACGACGATATAGCCTTTTTCGTCGGTTTTCACGCCTGTTGCCGCCAGATTAACGTTGTCGGTTGCCGGTTCGCGGCCAATGGCCCAAATCAGGCAGTCTACGGTCTGGCTGCGTCCGTCTTCCAGCGTCAGCGTCAGGCTGCCGTCAGCGTTTTTCACGACCGATTTCGCCACCGCCTGCGTGTGCAGCTGCGGACCCTCGGCGGCCATAATTTCTACCAGTGTGTCGGTGAGAAGCGGGTCAAAGCTGCGCAGTGGCGCATGTTTGCGCACAAACAGGTGGGTTTCTGCCCCCAGTCCGTTCACCACACCGGCGATTTCCACTGCGATATAGCCCGCCCCCACTACCGCTACCCGTTTTGGCAGCGCCGGTAGCGCAAAGAAACCGTCGGAATCTATGCCGTGCTCTACGCCCGGAATATCCGGGTGGCTTGGGCGACCGCCGGTGGCAATCAGAATATGGTCGGCGGTGATGTGCTCACCGTTTACTTCCACTGTGTGCGCGTCCACAAAGCGGGCAAAACCGTGAATAACGTCCACCTTGTTTTTGCCCAGCACGTTGTCATAAGAGGTGTGGATACGGTCAATGTAGGCCGTGCGGCTGGCAACCAGCTTATCCCAGTCGAGGTTATTGAGCGTGGCGTCAAAGCCGTAATCCGGGCCATACAGGCGGATAGCTTCTGCGATTTGCGCCGCGTGCCACATGACCTTTTTGGGGACACAACCGACGTTCACGCAGGTGCCGCCCAGCGCGTTGGCTTCAATCAGTGCGCATTTTTTACCGTACATGGCCGCACGGTTAATGGAAGCAATACCGCCGCTGCCGCCGCCGATTGCAATGTAGTCGTAATGTTTCGTCATGGCCGTCACCTTGCGTGAGTCTGTCAGGCGCGAATTATCGCGCAATGAAATAAAGGTTTTGTCTGTTGCTGAAATCGCTGTTTATTCCGGCACAATCCAGTTAACTACAGCATGACCCGTCCCCGCAGGCACCAGTTTACGGTGTAGCCACGGTAGCAGCGTGGTCATCTGCTGCTCCAGCTTCCAGGGTGGGTTGATAACAATCATGCCGGAGGCGGTCATGCCGCGTTGGTCGCTGTCCGGGCGTACCGCCAGTTCAATTTGCAGAATACGGCGGATGCCGGTGGCCTCAAGGTCGTGCATCATGCGCTTGATTTGCTGGCGCAATACCACCGGATACCACAGTGCGTAAACGCCGGTCGCAAAGCGCTTGTAACCTTCGTTGATGCCAGACACCACCGCCTGGTAGTCGGTTTTTAACTCATAAGGCGGGTCGATAAGAATCAGCCCGCGGCGTGAGGCTGGCGGCAGTTTTGCCTTAAGCTGCTGGTAGCCGTCGCCACGGGTGACCGTGGCGCGCTCGTCGTTGCGAAACTCCGCACGCAGCAGCGGGAAATCGCTGGGGTGCAGCTCGGTCATCAGCATCTGGTCCTGCGGGCGCATCAGCTCGCGGGCAATCAGCGGCGAGCCGGGGTAATAGCGCAGCTGGCCGCTGCGGTTAAACGCACTCACTGCGTTCAGGTACGGCGCCAGTTCAGCGGGGGTATCGTCCTGTTGCCAGATGCGGGCAATGCCTTCCAGGTATTCACCAGTGCGCTCCGCGTGGGCGTTGGAAAGCTGGTAGCGCCCGGCACCGGCGTGGGTGTCGAGGTAGAGAAACGGTTTCTCTTTCTCTTTTAGCGCTTCCAGAATCAGACTCTGGACGGTGTGCTTGAGAACATCGGCGTGGTTGCCGGCGTGAAAACTGTGGCGGTAGCTGAGCATGCGGGCTGCGTTTTCCAAAAAGTGTGGGAGTCAGATATTGCGCCAGTATATACCCAAACGCCGACGAGTTGCAGGAAGGCAGCGCCGCGCTTGCCATTGAAATTCACTACACTAACCCTCATGCTACTCAGTAATTGTCACTGCATGATGCGCTAAACAAACAACATTTCAGGACCGAGCCTATGACGAATCCATTAACTGTCCCGTTTTCCCTGCCGCCGTTTTCAAAAATCCAGTCTGAGCACGTGGTGCCAGCGGTTACGCAGGCGCTCAACGCGTGCCGAGAGAAAGTGGAAAGCGTGGTGGCGCAGGGCGCGCCATACACCTGGGACAACCTGTGTCAGCCGCTGGCGGAAGTGGACGACAGGCTCGGGCGTATTTTCTCCCCGATAAGCCACCTTAATTCGGTGAAAAACAGCCCGGAACTGCGCGAGGCTTACGAGCAAACGCTGCCGCTGTTGTCTGAGTACAGCACCTGGGTGGGCCAGCATGAAGGGTTGTATCAGGCCTATCGCAACCTGCGCGATGGCGACAGCTATAACGCGCTCGATATCGCAAAGAAAAAAGCGGTAGATAACGCGCTGCGCGACTTTGAACTGTCCGGCATCGGTCTGCCTGCCGACAAGCAGAAGCGCTATGGTGAAATCGCCGCGCGCCTGTCTGAGCTGGGTTCTGCCTACAGCAACAACGTGCTGGATGCGACAATGGGCTGGACAAAGCTTATCACTGACGAGGCCGAACTGGCCGGCATGCCGGAAAGCGCGCTTGCTGCGGCCCATGCCCAGGCGCAAGCCAAAGAACAGGAAGGCTGGCTGCTGACACTTGATATCCCAAGCTACCTGCCGGTGATGACCTACTGCGACAACCAGGCGTTGCGTGAAGAGATGTATCGCGCTTACAGCACCCGTGCGTCTGACCAGGGGCCGAACGCAGGCAAGTGGGATAACAGCCCGATTATGGAAGAGATCCTGGCGCTGCGCCATGAACTGGCCCAACTGCTGGGCTTTGGCAGCTATGCAGAGAAATCGCTCGCGACCAAAATGGCCGAGAACACGCACCAGGTGCTGGATTTCCTCACCGATCTCGCCAAACGCGCCCGCCCGCAGGGTGAGGCTGAACTGGCCCAGCTGCGCACCTTTGCCAAAAAAGAGTTTGGCGTTGACGAGATGCAGCCGTGGGACATCGCCTACTACAGCGAGAAGCAGAAACAGCACCTGTACAGCATCAGCGACGAGCAGCTGCGCCCCTACTTCCCGGAAGAGCGTGCGGTGAACGGTTTGTTTGAAGTGGTGAAGCGTATTTACGGCATCAGCGCGAAAGAGCGTGAAGATATTGATGTCTGGCATCCGGATGTGCGCTTCTTTGAACTGTATGACGAGCAGGGCGAACTGCGCGGCAGCTTCTACCTTGATCTGTATGCCCGCGAGCACAAGCGCGGCGGCGCGTGGATGGATGACTGTGTCGGCCAGATGCGCCTTGCTGACGGTACGCTGCAAAAACCGGTGGCCTACCTGACGTGTAATTTTAACCGCCCGGTTAACGGTAAACCGGCGCTGTTTACGCACGATGAAGTGACCACGCTGTTCCACGAGTTCGGTCATGGCCTGCACCATATGCTGACCCGTGTTGAGGCGGCAGGCGTGGCTGGCATCAGCGGGGTGCCGTGGGATGCCGTCGAACTGCCGAGCCAGTTTATGGAAAACTGGTGCTGGGAGCCTGACGCGCTGGCGTTTATCTCGGGTCACTACGAGACCGGCGAGCCGCTGCCGCAGGCGCTGCTTGATAAAATGCTGGAAGCCAAAAACTACCAGGCGGCGATGTTCATTCTGCGCCAGCTGGAGTTCGGTCTGTTCGACTTCCGTCTGCATGCCGAGTTTAACCCTGAGCAGGGCGCGAAAATCCTCGATACCCTGCGTGAGATTAAAGCGCAGGTAGCTGTGATTCCTGGGCCGACCTGGGGCCGTTTCCCGCACGCCTTCAGCCACATTTTTGCCGGTGGCTACGCGGCAGGCTACTACAGCTACCTGTGGGCCGACGTGCTGGCGGCAGATGCGTATTCACGCTTTGAAGAAGAAGGTATCTTCAACCGCGAGACCGGGCTGTCGTTCCTGGAGAACATCCTCAGTCGCGGGGGTTCTGAAGAGCCAATGGCGCTGTTCAAACGTTTTCGCGGCCGTGAACCGAAGCTGGACGCCATGCTGGCCCACTACGGCATCAAGGGCTGAATGTTCGCGTGAAAATCTGTTTGATTGATGAGTCAGGCGCCGGTGACGGCGCCTTGTCCATTCTGGCAGCCCGCTGGAGACTGGAGCAGGACGCCGAACACCCGATGGCGCTGGTACGCACACCCGAGCATCTGGAACTGCGCAAGCGTGATGAGCCAAAGCTTGGCGGGATCTTTGTGGATTTTGTCGGCGGGGCGATGGCGCACCGGCGCAAGTTCGGTGGCGGGCGCGGTGAAGCGGTAGCCAAAGCCGTTGGCATCAAAGGTGACTATTTACCGGACGTGGTGGACGCCACCGCCGGGCTAGGGCGTGATGCGTTTGTACTGGCGTGCGTTGGTTGCCGGGTACGGATGCTGGAGCGCCATCCTGTGGTGGCAGCACTGCTGGAGGACGGCCTGGCGCGTGGCTACGCCGACCCGGAAATTGGTGACTGGCTCAAGGCGCGCCTGTCGCTGATTCACGCCTCCAGCCTGACGGCGCTGGAAAGCCTTCGCCCGCGTCCACAGGTGGTTTATCTCGACCCGATGTATCCGCACCGGCAAAAGAGCGCGCTGGTGAAAAAGGAAATGCGCGTGTTTCAGTCACTGGTGGGTGCCGATCAGGATGCCGATGGGTTGCTGGCACCGGCTTTGCTATTGGCCTCAAAGCGCGTTGTGGTTAAACGCCCGGATTACGCACCGCCGCTTGCGGGGCTGGTCACACAGTCTGCGGTTGTCACAAAGAGCCATCGTTTTGATATTTATCCCGGTACACCGGAATAACGCTTATCGATGTCCGCAGGGATTGCGGACAAATCTTAAATTTATTTAATATGTCATTCCCCTCTGTCGCCCATCAAGTTACAGTTCCCTGTTCCGCCTCTAATTTTAACTCATTGAAAAATAATAAAATAAAGGGTTTTTGTTACAGATTTTTCTGTCGCTGAATGTTTTTAATCCCTTTCATTTACATGGTTATGTTAAGCATTCCTTTAAGGGCGAGTTAAGAAAAGCTTTTTACTTTGACCTACATCCGTAGCTCAACAGATAAAAAGGACTATTATCATGAACCCCGTCGAATCGCTTTTTGCCCGCAACAGGAGCTGGGCCAGTCGGCATGTTGCGGGCGATCCCTCTTTTTTCACTCGCCATATTGCCGGGCAAAAGCCTCATACGCTGTGGCTTGGGTGTTCTGACAGTCGGGTGGCCCCCGAGCTGTTGACTGGCTCACGTATGGGTGAGCTGTTTGTACACCGCAATATTGCGAACATGATTTCACAGGACGATGAAAGCCTGATGAGCGTACTGCTGTATGCCGTCGATGTGCTTAATGTCACCAACATTATCCTGTGTGGGCACTATGGCTGCGGTGGCGTGCTGGCGGCGCTGAAGATGAAAGAATCAGCCGGTCTGTCGGCCTGTAATCCACTTGAACGCCGTGTCAGCGCGCTTCGCCAGGGGCTGGAGGCCGATATTTCAGGGCTGGGCGGTAGCCAGTGCCACGCGGATGTGGCCGACAAGCTGGTTGAGGCCCACTTGCGGGTGCAGTTTGAACGCCTCCAGGCATTGCCTGTGGTGCAACAGGCCTGGGCGCAGCAGCAAAGCCTGACGCTGTGGGGCTGCGTGTTTGATATTGGGTCAGGGCAGTTGAAAGAGTTAATGCGCAAGCACGGGAGGACGGAAGAATGAATATCGCAGGGATTCGTAGCGACCTGCTGGCCGGGGTGATTGTATTTCTGGTCGCGTTGCCGATGAACCTTGGGATTGCTCAGGCCTGCGGGTTGCCACCCGTGCTGGGCATTGTCACCGGTGTGACCGGAGGGCTACTGGTTGCCATTCTCAGCCCGTCGCGTTTTGCCGTGAGTGGACCGGCAGCCGGGCTAGTCACGATTATTTTAGCCGCAGCGTCGGACCTGGGGTCTTATCCGCTGCTGCTCACCGCCATCGTGCTGTCGGGCGGTATGCAACTGTTGATGGGCTGGCTCAAGGCCGGGCGCTGGATTGCGCTGGTCCCCGGCTCCGTCATTGCCGGGATGCTGGCGGCCATTGGTATCATGCTGATTATGCAGCAGGTGCCGGTCGCGATTTCGCTTGATAAAGCGAGCGGGGCGTTTTCACCGGCGTCGCTGGTCCTTGGTGTGGTGGCGCTGGCTATTTTGTTTGGCTGGGAGCTGCCGGTGATGAAGCGTCATGCGTTACTGAAGCTGCTACCGGGGCCGCTAATTGCTGTGGTGTGCGGCGCCGTTGGGCTGTCGATGTTGTCGGGCGTGGCCTCTGACGTTACCACCATTGAACTGCCGGAACTCTCAAGCCTGGCGGCATGGCAGGCGGTGATGGCTCATCCGGACTGGCAGGGGGCGCTGGCAAACCCAAAAGTCTGGACCGTGGCGCTGACCATTGCGCTGGTAGCTAGCCTTGAAACGTTGCTGAGCCTGGAGGCGCTCAAAAAGCTCAAAGAACAGCGCCCGGAGCCGTCGGCTAACCGCGAACTGTATGCCCAGGGGGCAGGCAATATTTTAAGCGGCCTGTGCGGCGGATTGCCGGTGACCTCCGTTATTGTACGCAGCTCAGTCAACGTGAATGCCGGGGCGCGCACGCGTCTGTCGGTCATTGTCCACTGCCTGCTGCTGGCCGCAGCGGTAATGTGGTTTAGCGGCGTGCTGAGTCTTATCCCGATGCCGGTGCTGGCCGCTATTCTGATTGCGACCGGTTATAAGCTTGCGGCCCCGAAAGTGTTTATGCAGCAGTGGCGCCAGGGACTCGTGTGCTTCGTGCCGTTTCTGATAACCATTGGCGCTATCATTGCGCTTGATATGTTAAGCGGCATTGCGCTGGGGTTTATCGCCCAGCTGGTGGCGAGCCTGCTGAGCGGCCAGCGCCACGCGGTTTCGCTTGAAAATCGCGGCGATCATTTCGAGCTGGCGTGCCATCAGCGTCTTAACTTCCTGCATGCCGGTACGCTCAGGCATCAGCTTGCGGCGTTGCCGCAGGAGAGCCGCTTAGTGGTGCGCAGCCGCGAAGGCCTGCGCCACGACCCGGAAATTGAAACGCTACTGGATGGATTTGCTGCACAGCACGGTATTGACGTGCAGTACAGCCGCCCGCAAAGCTAAGTGTTGGCTCTTTCCAGGCAATAAAAATCGCCGGGCAGCGTTCACTGCCCGGCGATGTTATCTCAGCGGTCTCAAACCTGCCTTGCGCTTAATCCTCGTCTTCGTCGCGCAGCGGCACAATCAGCATATCAATATGCACAGTGTTGATAAGCTGGCGTGCAGATGACATCAGTTTGCTCCAGAAGTCCTGATGATGTCCGCAGACGACCAGGTCCATGTCGTACTTTTTAATGGCATCAACCAGTACCTGGCCCAGATCGCCACTGCCGCTCAGGGTTTCGGTAATCGGATAACCTGCACCAGTAGACAGCTCCGTCAGTGCATGGTGCGTTTCTTCAGAGATACGCTTTTGCATATCGCCCAGGTTAACGTCAATCAGGCCGGTGTAGAGATCGGAGTAGTTCACATCAACATGAATCAGGGAAACTTTCGCGTT
>CBIFVZ010000114.1:0-8622 GCA_966185765.1 uncultured Enterobacteriaceae bacterium
GGCGTTTCCTGACTCATGTGCATCCCAAAGTAAGCGGCTGTCCAGCCATTCCACAGCAAGGATAGTCAAAATTACCGCAGCGCCGAAATAGAACGCCGCAGGCCCCATAGTAAAAGCCAGTAGCTGATCGCGGTTAACCAGCGACATGGTCAGTGAAATCACAAACAAATCGAGCATAGACCAACGCCCAATCCAGGTCACAAAGCGCAACAGCAGGATACGGGTGCGTAGTCCCTGCGCACATTTAAAATGAATGCTGAGTAACAGCGTAAGCAGCACCAGTACTTTGATAAACGGCACCAGAATACTGGCAATAAACACCACACCCGCCACCGCTACGTTGCCGGAGGCGAGCGAAATAATGCCGGAGAGAATGGTGTCTTCCTGTCGTGCGCCGTTGACGTACACCACGGAAATGGGTAGCAGATTAGCGGGAAGCAAAAAAATGAGAGAGGCAATCAATGCGGCCCAGCACTTTTGCAGACTCATTGGGCGACGCAGGTGCAGCGGAACATGGCAGCGCGGGCAGCGGCCACGGGCATCCGGGACGGCGGTAAAATGGCAGTCAAGACACACGCGCAGTTTGTCAGTGTTATAGCGCGCGGACGGCTGCGGATAAAAGCGTTGCCACAGCTCTTCAATGTTGAGGTGAATGAGCGTGAGCACGCTGAGTAACGTGAGGGCGATAAACGCCCATAGCCCGTAGCCTGGCGTAATGTACGCGTATTCCTGCACCTTGATGGTGGCAACAGCAATGCCCACCAGATAGATATCGAGCATCACCCATTCTTTTAGCCGCTCCAGCATCAATAGCACGGGGCGCAGATTCATTCCCAGAATGTTGCCAAACCACAAATAGGCAATCGCCACCACCAGCACAACGGGGGCACCTACCGCGCAAAAGAGCACCATCGTTGCGGTAATCGGGTCGCCCTGGCTTGCAATTTGCCAGATACCCTGCATAACGCTGGCACTGATATGGCTACCCAGCAACCAGATTTCCAGCAGCGGCGCGCTCCATGCAAATGGCATAAGCATAAGCATGGCAATAGCCATAGCACCAAGACGGGTTAACGGCCAGTCACGGCCATTATGGACTTTAGCGTGGCAACAGGGGCAATAGGCGTTCTGGTGGGCTTTCACTGTCGGTAACAGAAAAAGGGTATCGCATTGGGGGCAACGCTGATACCGTGGACGCGGTAATGCCTCGCCGATGCGCGCAATTGCGATGGGTTTACCCTGTGAGAAGAGCCGGTGTTTTAGCGCCATATTATCTTTTTCTTGTTTTCCCGTTCGCTCAATATATTAACGTATTAAATGATTCACCTTGAGCAAGACAGCATTTAATGCTTAGTTTAACAGGCTAATGACAATAGAAAGACAAGCAGGTTATCGAACAATGAGCAAGGAACTGTTTTATGCGGATCTCAACCGCGATTTTTGTGCATTAATGGCAGGAGAAACCCATTTTCTCGCTGTGCTGGCTAATACCAGCGCACTGCTGTTTGAGCGCCTCGAGAACGTTAACTGGGCCGGGTTTTATCTGCTCGACGCTGACACGCTGGTGCTTGGACCCTTCCAGGGCAAAATCGCCTGCGTTCGTATTCCGGTGGGTAAGGGCGTGTGTGGCACGGCGGTAGCAACAGGCGAGGTGCAGCGTGTGGAAGATGTTCACGCTTTTGATGGCCATATCGCCTGTGATGCTGCCAGTAACGCGGAGATAGTGCTACCGCTTGCGCTGAACAATCAGATTTTCGCGGTACTGGATATCGACAGCACCGTTATCGGGCGCTTCGACGAGCAGGACGAACGTGGTCTGCGTGAGCTGGCAGGGCATTTGCAGACGGTTATTGCCCACACCGATTTTAAAAAATTCTTTGCCTTTGACGCATAAGAAACAACGGTTAACGTAGCATTTGCCGATGGGGTCATTATAATGACGCCTGTTCATGCCTGCGGCCTGGCCGGCAAAGTCCGTTGTAATCAGGAAATTTCATGGAAAATCAACCCAAGTTGAATAGCAGTAAAGAAGTTATCGCCTTTCTGGCCGAGCGTTTCCCGCAATGCTTTAGCGCAGAAGGCGAAGCACGCCCCCTGAAGATTGGCATCTTCCAGGATTTGGTTGCGCGCGTTGAAGGCGAAATGCAACTGAGTAAAACCCAACTGCGTTCCGCGCTGCGCCTGTATACCTCCAGCTGGCGCTACCTGTATGGCGTTAAGGCCGGTGCGATTCGCGTCGATCTTGATGGCAATCCGTGCGGCGAGCTTGAAGAGCAACATGTTGAACACGCGCGTAAGCAGCTTGAAGAAGCCAAAGCGCGTGTTCAGGCCCAGCGTGCCAGTCAGCAGGCGAAAAAACGTGAAGCCGCTGCGGCAGAGGGCAGCAGCCCAGCCGCTGATGCGCCGCGCCGTGAGCGTAAGCCTCGTCCGGCTCCGCGCCGTCAGGAAGGCGCACAGCAGCGCAAGCCTCGCGTTGAAAAAACGCCTCGTGAGAACGACACTTCACGCCATACGCCAGTGACGGATATTGCCGTACTGAAGCAAGGCCAGGCCGTTAAAGTCAAAGCAGGCAATAATGCGATGGACGCCACCGTTGAAGAAATCACAAAAGATGGCGTTCGTGTGCAGCTGACTTCCGGTATGTCAATGATTGTACGCGCAGAACATTTATTGTTCTGAAACGGAGGTCATCCAGGGCATGAACATTTTTTGTAAAATGACGGCCGTCGCCAGTCTGTTAGTGATGGCTGGCAGTGCGGGCGCGGTTGAGGATATTACCCGCGCCAGCCAAATTCCCGTGTTGAAGGAAGAGCCGCAACATGCAACGGTGAGTGAGCGCGTTACCTCGCGTTTCACCCGTTCGCACTATCGTCAGTTCGATCTTGATGAGGCCTTCTCGGCAAAAATCTTCACTCGCTATCTGAATCTGCTCGATTACAGCCATAATGTGCTGCTGGCAAGCGATGTCGAGCAGTTTGCAAAGAAAAAAACCACCCTGGGTGACGAGCTGCGCAGCGGTCAGCTTAATGTCTTTTATGATTTATTTAACCTGGCGCAAAAGCGTCGTTTTGAGCGCTATCAGTATGCACTGACCGTGCTCGACAGACCGATGGACTTCACCGGCAACGACACCTTTGAGCTTGACCGCAGCAAAGCGCCGTGGCCGACCAGCGACGCAGACCTCAACCGACTCTGGGATGCGAAGGTCAAATATGACCAGCTGAGTCTGAAGCTCACCGGTAAAACGGATAAAGAAATTCACGACACACTCACGCGTCGTTACAAATCTGCGATTCGCCGTCTTACACAGACCAAGAGTGAAGATGTGTTTTCACTGGCGATGACCGCCTTTGCCCGCGAAATTGATCCCCACACCAACTATCTCTCACCACGTAATACCGAACAGTTCAACACCGAAATGAGCCTCTCGCTTGAGGGCATTGGTGCGGTATTGCAGATGGACGACGACTATACCGTTATCAACTCTATGGTTGCCGGTGGTCCGGCGGCGAAGAGTAAAGCGATTGGCGTTGGTGATCGCATTGTGGGCGTAGGCCAACCCGGTAAGCAGATTCAGGACGTAATTGGCTGGCGGCTTGATGATGTCGTTGCGCTAATTAAAGGTCCAAAAGGCAGTAAAGTGCGCCTGGAAATTCTGCCAGCAGGTAAGGGAACTAAAACCCGTATCATCACCCTGACGCGCGAACGTATTCGTCTTGAAGACCGCGCGGTGAAGATGTCGGTGAAAAACGTGGGTAAAGAAAAAGTCGGTGTGTTGGATATCCCCGGTTTCTACGTTGGTCTGACCGATGATGTGAAGGTACAGCTTCAGAAACTTGAGAAGCAGAATGTGAGCAGCATTATCATCGATCTGCGTTCAAACGGCGGTGGCGCCCTGACCGAGGCGGTTTCGCTCTCTGGTCTGTTTATCCCGTCAGGCCCGGTTGTGCAGGTGCGTGATAACAACGGCAAAGTGCGTGAAGACAGCGATACCGATGGTGTTGTGTACTACAAAGGCCCGCTGGTGGTGCTGGTAGACCGCTTCAGCGCCTCGGCATCTGAAATTTTTGCTGCGGCCATGCAGGACTATGGTCGTGCATTGATTGTTGGTGAGCCAACCTTTGGTAAAGGCACCGTGCAGCAGTACCGCTCGCTGAACCGTATTTACGATCAAATGCTACGCCCGGAGTGGCCTGCGTTGGGTTCAGTGCAATACACGATTCAAAAATTCTATCGTATCAACGGTGGCAGTACCCAGCGTAAGGGCGTTACCCCGGACATTCTGATGCCGACCGGCAGTGAAGAAACGGAAACGGGCGAGAAGTTTGAAGATAACGCGCTGCCCTGGGACAGCATCAAGGCCGCAACCTGGGTTCGTTCAGGCGATCTGAGCGCGTTTGGGCCGCAACTGCTGAAACTGCATCAGGATCGCATCGCAAACGATATGGAATTTCAGTACATCATGAAAGACATTGCGCGTTACCGTGCAATGAAAGATAAACGCAACATCATCTCACTTAATTACGCCCAGCGTGAAAAAGAGAATGAAGAGGATGATGCAACCCGCCTGGCGCGTATCAACGATCGCTACAAGCGCGAAGGTAAAGCACCGCTCAAGAAGGTGGAGGATCTGCCCAAGGATTACAAGGAGCCGGATCCGTACCTGGATGAAACAGTACGAATTGCCAGCGACCTGGCAAGACTGGAAAAGGCCAGCCCAGCGACATCGACGGGCAAATAACCTCCAGACAGGCACAAGAAATTGTGCCTGTTTTTTTATCCCTTTTCAGTCCCGGTCAGCAAAATGCTACAAAATGTAAAGTTCTGTCTTTTTAGCCACCTGGCGGTGAGGAAAGCTTGAAAATGATGCAACGCCCCCTCAGGATGTGGGGAATCGCGTAGTGCGTTTGTTAAATAGAGGTAAATAGAAATTATGATGCGAATCGCGCTTTTCCTGATGACCAACCTGGCAGTCATGGTTGTTTTCGGGCTGGTGCTTAGCCTGACGGGAATACAGTCCAGCAGCGTACAGGGACTGCTCATTATGGCGTTGCTGTTTGGTTTTGGTGGCTCGATTGTGTCGCTGCTGATGTCCAAATGGATGGCGCTGCGCTCGGTTGGTGGTGAAGTGATTGAGCAGCCGCGTAATGAAACGGAACGCTGGTTGATGGATACGGTACAGCGTCAGTCTCAGCAGGCCGGTATTGCTATGCCGCAGGTCGCTATCTATCATGCGCCGGACATTAACGCCTTTGCGACCGGTGCACGCCGTGATGCGTCTCTGGTTGCTGTCAGTACCGGGCTGCTACAGAACATGAGCCAGGACGAGGCCGAAGCGGTTATCGCCCACGAAATCAGCCATATTGCTAATGGCGACATGGTGACCATGACCCTGATTCAGGGTGTGGTGAACACCTTTGTTATCTTTATTTCGCGCATCATCGCGCAGATTGCTACTAACTTCCTGAGTGGCAACCGCGATGAGGGCGAAAGCAGCAACGGTAACCCGATGATCTATTTTGCGGTAGCTATGGTGCTGGAACTGGTATTTGGTATCCTGGCAAGCATCATCACCATGTGGTTCTCCCGCCATCGCGAATTCCACGCTGATGCAGGCTCTGCGAAACTGGTCGGCCGTGAGAAGATGATCGCCGCGTTGCAGCGACTGAAAACCAGCTACGAGCCGCAGGAGGCCAGCAATATGATGGCGTTTTGCATTAACGGCAAAGGTAAATCCCTCAGTGAGATGTTTATGACGCATCCACCGCTGGATAAGCGCATCGAAGCGCTGCGTAGCGGTCAGTATCTGAAATAAGCTTTTCCAGGTAAGAAAAAAGCGTGCTCCGGCACGCTTTTTTTACAGGTTCATGATGTCAGTGCGTGGCGCTGGGCTGCGTTACGCGTTGGCTGCTCACCAGTGCCACGACAGCAGCAAAAACGCCTGCCAGTACCAGAGAGGCGTGAATCGGTACACCAAAAGAACATACTGATATCACCCTCGGGAGCGAAAAGGTTGGAATACGTAGCAAATTCGCTGGCAGCAGCGCTACGGGACGGGACAGCTGACGGCGAATGAAATAGCGACGATGATGACAAACACCGTCGTACGCTCCGGGAGGCAGTTTATTTACCGCTATCAATCGCTGCATCGCTTTTGCGCAATACCGGACAGTCGGTCACACCAACAATGCCGCTGTCGGTATGTACATACTGTGCGGTGATAACATTACGCGCTGTCAGATACTGACATTGCAATCCGAAACCTGCAGCGTTTTGAGTACTACCAATCAGAATCCCATAACCGCTGAATAACAGTCCAACCCAGACGATCGCGAGTATAATTACCAGGCGAATCAGTGTGCGCATAATAGCCTCTGAAAGTGGTAAATGTTGCAGTAGTGAACTGTGACGCCAGACGGAACGCTAAACAATATGATGATTCCTAAAGAAAAAAGTCACGCGTTGTGAAGTCTGGTTTAAGTTAGAGGTGATAGCATGCGCACGTTTTTTACTCCCGGAGAACGCAGTGAAAAAATACCGTTGGGTTATCCTGATAGTGATTGCCGTCGTTTGCGTGCTGCTATGGCTACAGACGCTAAATGTGTTATGCGATCAGGATGTTGAGTTTTTTAACGGGGTATGCGCCATCAATAAATTTATCCCGTGGTAAAAGATTTTTACGACTCGGCGATAGCAGTTCGGCCTGGCGGTGATAAAATACGGCTTTGTTCGAGGTGGTCCTGTGAATGAACTTAGCATGAATACGGTCAATTTTGCGTCTCTGGCGCTGTCCCTCATTGTTCTTATTGTCGGTCTTATCGCATGGTATTTTGTGAATCGCGCAAGTGTGCGAGCGAGCGAGCAGGTTGCGTTGCTTGAAGCGCTGCTGGAGCAGCAAAAACGCCAGAATGTATTGCTGCGTCGACTGTGTGATGAAAAGATGCCTGTTGAGCAGACAACGGCGACAGTAGATGCCGATGACGCTGACGACCAAAACGACTTTGTGCGGCTGGTGGCCGAGCGATAATTCATCTTCGTGCCTGGGATGGCCTGACTCGGAGTCGACGTGGTCTGGAAAAATCCCTGGTATCATCCTGAATATCCCCATCATCTTCCTGACGGTTTTCGTAACGTTGAGCCGGATCTGCATAAGCCTGGCGATGTGAAACGCTGGCGACGCGAACGCAAAGCCAGCGGGTTGCCTTTGCCGCCGCAATCTGGCTATGCGGACTTTATTAAGCGGTGGTGGCAGCCAGCCCGGCTTGATGAGGCCGGGGAGGGTGTCTGGTGGCTGGGACATGCCACATTGCTGTTACGCCTGCATGGGCGCTATATCCTGACTGACCCGATCTTTTCAACGCGAGCATCACCGCTGCAATTTTTCGGACCACAGCGCAAAACGCCGCCTGCGCTGGCGCTGGAGCATCTCCCACAGCCGCAGGCGGTTCTGATTTCCCATAATCATTACGATCATCTCGACCTTCATAGCGTTCGCGTCATTCATCGCCGTTTCCCCGAAACCTGTTTTTATGTGCCGCTTGGTCTGGGAGCCTGGTTCAGGCAGCGCGGTATCCGAAATGTACGAGAGCTGGACTGGTGGCAGGCGATAAGCGAGGGGGGCTTTACGTTTACAGCGGTGCCTGCGCGCCACTGGAGCATGCGTACTCTCTGGGATCGTAATCGCTCGCTATGGTGTGGTTGGGTGATTGAGAGCCAGGCGCTACGCTTTTGGTTTAGTGGCGACAGCGGTGAAAGTCGCTTGTTGCCGGGCATAGTGCAGCGTTGTGGTCCACTGGATGCCGCGGCCATTCCCATTGGTGCCTTTGAGCCACGTTGGTTTATGGCAAATCACCATATGGGGCCGCAGGAGGCGGTCGCGTTGTGGCGTGAAATGGGTAGACCGCTGTCTGTACCCATACACTGGGGAACGTTTGAACTGGCAGATGAGTCGCTCGACACGCCGCCTCGGGAGTTAATCGCGCAGCTCAAACGCGATAATGAAAACGAAGCATTATTCTTTCCGCGACGAATAGGGGAATTTGTTTCTTTAGACAGAAACAAGTAATCGTTATTACAACAGTTTCTAAAACTGTTCGAATGCGAAACATCCCATGTGTTTAATCACAATGACAACATTGCATACTCTTTTTTGTGTAATTCATCGCCGCCATTTTACCCATAAAATTTCCGGGTAATTTATCTGAAAGCGTGACAACGAATATTTAAAAAGCCGCTGGCGGAAAGAGAAAAGTTTGACTACGCTTATAAATACGTGTGGAGAGCCACCCGTTGGTGCATCCGTGTTACATTATTGCGGGTGTCTGAAATGATGCGGATAGTTCTTTGTTTTTCTCTTTCTGGACGAACGAAACCCTTTGAGCTATCGTAAAAAAGTTGCCGGATTGCCGGCGCTAAACGGCATAATTCGCCAGCGGGCACTGTCATCATTTGAGGTTTATGGCGCATAACGCACACTCGAGAGTTAACCGCTTTCTGAATATGTGCAGCAGATCGTGGCGCGTTTAAAAATGGCTTGCCATTATTAACGTTGTGTGTGATAACACGCTGGGTTAAACGAGGTACAGTTCTGTTTATGTGTGGCATTTTCAGTAAAGAAGTCCT
>CBIFVZ010000115.1:0-8556 GCA_966185765.1 uncultured Enterobacteriaceae bacterium
CTTTCAGGGACTCTTCAAAGAGTTGAGCAAAAGATTCAGTCATATTGATAATCTTCAGGATTCTTCAATTTAACGTCCACCTGGCGTCTTGCCGGATGGGGTTGTTTCACATGCCTGCTTACAATCCATTGCAGCAGGGGGTACTACTCATAAACTAAGCCCGAGGGCTTTTGCCCCCGGGCCCGCAAATTCATTAGTCAGGCGAGCGCCAGCCTTTCACGAGCATAGTGTAACGCTTTTTCAATGACTTGCTCAATGCTCATACTGGTTGAATCCAGAATCAGTGCATCATGAGCTGCCACCAGCGGCGCTACGGGCCGGTTACGATCGCGGTCATCGCGCTCTTTTATCTCGGCCAAAAGGCGTTCAAAGTTAACACTTATACCCTTCTCCTGCAACTGCCGCATGCGGCGATGCGCACGCTCTTCTGAAGAAGCGTCGAGGAAGATTTTTACCGGCGCATCGGGAAATACCACGGTGCCCATATCACGACCGTCAGCAATCAGACCCGGGGCCTCACGAAAGTTGCGCTGACGGCGCAGCAACGCCTCGCGCACGCGGGGGAAAGCAGCAACCTGGGACGCCGCATTCGCCACATCCTGAGTGCGGATTTCACTACTGACATCCTCCCCTTCGAGGATGACTTCAAGCTCGCCGTCGCTTACAACAAAGCGCACATCAAGGTGAGCGGCAAGCGGTGCCAGAGCATCTTCCGAATCCAGATTGACCTGATGATGCAGCGCGGCCAGTGCCAGCACACGATAAATCGCACCGGAGTCCAGCAGATGCCACTGCAACGCCTGCGCCAACGCCTTGCACAGTGTGCCTTTACCTGCGCCACCGGGGCCATCCACCGTAATCACCGGTACGGATGCTGTTGTCATCATCTTCTCCTTAATACCTTTCAGACAAGCGGCTTCCCTGGAGGGTAGCCATAAACGCCGCGCATTATACGCCGCAACGCCGACGACCGTTACTGTTCAGTAAAAATATCCACATAATGGAATAAGTGTAGGTGACCCATGCCGTGAAGCGTGTAAGGAAGCGTCAGGAAGGCGGCGCGCCATTAGTCTCAGGCACGCCGTAAAATCTGTCAGGCAGACGTTGAGATGCGCGCCAACTGCTCAAAATAATCCGGGAAGGTTTTTGCGGTGCACTTTGGGTCGAGAATAGTGACAGGCGTATCTGACAGCGCCACCAGCGAGAAGCACATCGCCATACGGTGGTCGTTATAGGTGCCAATTTGCGCATGGGTCAGATGTGCAGGCGGCGTTACGCGAATATAGTCGTGTCCTTCCTCTACCTGCGCCCCGACTTTACGCAGCTCAGTCGCCATCGCAAAAAGACGATCAGTTTCTTTTACACGCCAGTTATAGATATTGCGAAGCGTGGTTGTCCCTTTGGCAAACAGCGCCGTCGTGGCAATGGTCATCGCTGCATCCGGGATATGGTTCATATCCATATCAATCGCGTTCAGCTCACCGCGGGTACAGGCAATAAAATCGTCACCCCAGGTTACGGTTGCGCCCATTTTCTCCAGCACATCGGCAAAACGAATATCGCCCTGCACGCTGTTGCGACCAATGCCAGTGACTTTCACTGTGCCGCCTTTAATGGCCCCTGCTGCGAGGAAATAGGATGCCGATGAAGCATCACCTTCTACCAGATAATCGCCTGGTGAACGGTACTGCTGGTTAGCACGTACCACAAAGCGCTGGTATGCGTGGTTTTCCACTTCCACGCCAAAGGTCTTCATCAGGTGCAGCGTGATATCAATGTACGGCTTCGATACCAGTTCACCTTTAATTGCAATCACCGTGTCTTCAGGTGCCAATGGTGCGGTCATCAGCAACGCGGTCAGGAACTGGCTGGAAACGCTACCGTCCACCTCAACATTACCGCCGCGAAAACCACCGCGCAGGCGCAACGGTGGATAATTGTCCTGCTCAAGATATTCAATCTGCGCGCCGCCCTGACGAAGCGCATCCACCAGGTGACCAATGGGGCGCTCTTTCATACGGGGTTCACCGGTAAGCACGATATTGTTGTGACCCAGGCACAGCGCCGCTGCGAGCGGGCGCATCGCAGTACCCGCGTTGCCAAGAAACAGCTCTGGCTCGCCGCTGGCCGTAAGCGCACCACCCACGCCGGTCACTTCACAGCGCGTTCTGTCAGCAGACAATGTGTAGTCCACACCCAGCGCCTTGAGCGCAGTGAGCATGTGGCGCACATCGTCGCTGTCAAGTAAATTGGTCAGTACCGTGGTGCCGTGCGCCAGTGCGGCGAGCAGTAGTGCGCGGTTGGAAACGCTCTTAGATCCAGGGAGATTGATGGTGCCGTCGACGCGGGCGACAGGCTGAATAGTCAGGGATTCCTGCATGTAACAAAATTCTCACTAAAACGGGGAAAACCCGCGCCCTACGGCGCGGGAAGAATACAGTGCTTAACCGTGGCGGCGTTCAAAATCGACCATAAAATCGGTCAGAGCCTGCACGCCTTCAAGCGGCATCGCGTTATAAATAGAGGCACGCATCCCACCTACCACGCGATGGCCTTTGAGCGCGTGCAGTCCGGCGGCGAAAGACTCTTCAAGGAAAACCTTATCAAGGTTGCTGTCGGCCAGCTGGAACGGCACGTTCATACGCGAACGGTTCGCACTGGCGACATCGTTGCGATAGAAATCACTACGGTCGATGGTGCCGTACAGCAGGTCCGCTTTCTGTTGATTAACCTTATCCATTGCGGCCACGCCACCGTTTTGCTTAAGCCACTTAAATACCAGCCCCGCCAGATACCAGGCAAAGGTCGGCGGCGTGTTGAACATGGAGTCGTTATCGTTGAGTACGGTGTAGTCAAGAATCGACGGACAGGCATTACTTGCCTTGCCGAGCAGGTCTTCACGTACAATAACCAGCGTCAGGCCAGCCGGGCCGATATTCTTCTGTGCGCCCGCGTAGATAACGCCAAACCGGCTCACGTCGATAGGGCTTGAAAGGATGGTGGAGGAGAAATCAGCGGTGACGATAACGTCCTTGCCAAACTCTGGCGTTTCATCAATAGCAATGCCATCAATCGTTTCATTCGGGCAGTAGTGCAAAAACGCAGCGCTATCCGAAAGCTGCCAGTCACGCATCGGCTTGAGCGCACGCTTGCCGTCAACGGTGATTTTGGCGTCAATCACGTTAGGCGTCAGGTATTTTTTCGCTTCTTTAACTGCGCTTGCCGCCCAGTAGCCACCATCGACGTAGTCCGCCGTGGTTTTATCACCCAGCAGGTTTAGCGGCAGCGCCGAGAACTGGCCGCGACCACCGCCGTGGCAGAACAACACCCGGTAATTCGCCGGAATATTCATCAGGTCGCGGAGATCGCGCTCCGCTTCTTCTGCCACCTGAATAAACTCTTTGCCGCGATGGCTAATTTCCATAACGGACGTTCCCAGTCCGTGCCAGTCGCGCAATTCCTGTTGAGCCAGCTTGAGCACCTCTGCCGGCAGCATCGCCGGACCCGAACTAAAGTTGTAAACCTGAGCCATTTCCCTCACCACGCCTTAATGCCAATAATTTTTTCTGTGGACATCGGTTTTATCATCCGTTGCGAATGCCTGCAACGGGTAATCCCCAGGGGGAAGTCATTGTGTTTAATCACACAGCCTGTTTCACGGCTTACAACGTCTTACAACGTCTGATGGCATAGAAAAGGCATTCAACTTACTCGCAGCGCCCGGCAGGCACGAATCCACTTACGTTCACCACAACGCGGGCACGCGCTGTCTCTTCCGGGTGCAAGTGAGATAACACGACTACAGCGCCCGCAGGCGTATTCCCCCGCCTGCGGCGGCGTACGGTAGCTCGAATTAAACTGCGCGGGTAACACTGAAAGCCCAGGCTTCACCTCGTTATCCGGATAAAACCAGGTACTCACGCCGCCATCACTCTCAAGAATAGCGAGCCTTAGCTGGCCGAGGTGCTCGACCCCGGACTGACGCAGCGCCATAAAAAACTCCACCTCGGTGAAGTGCTCTTTGTGCAGACGCTCCCATACCAGTTCCCCCTGCTCCACCACGGCAATGGGTTTGCCCTCCAGCCAGTCCTCCATTTTATCGCTGCGCGCCATCAGCCAGATAACCAACCGGTAGAGCAGCGCAACCGTAATAAATACGGCGAGTGTCGGCAACAGCGGTGTGTCGTCATAGAGCGCCACGTCGCCAGCTGCTGAGCCAAGCGTCAAAATCATAATCACTTCAAACAGTGACAACTGGCGCACACCGCGCCGTCCGGTAATTTTGAGAAAGATAAACACCAGCAGGAAGCTATAAAAGCTACGCAGCGCCACTTCCAGCAGAAAATCAACCGACAGTTTATCGAAGGCCATACGATGTAAATCAAAGGATTTCATTGCGTTCTCCGAAGCGAAACGAATCCTTTTGAGCATAGCAAGACTTTATTTAGCGCAGAGCCAGGGCGGAAGATGGCGCTATTAACGTAAAGCCCGTATCATTGCGCGCTTTGCGTACGCCATTAAGTGGACAGGTTATGACTCAAACATTCATCCCCGGTAAAGACGCCGCGCTGGAAGACTCCATCGCTCGCTTCCAGCAACAGTTAGCCGACCTTGGCTTCCATATAGAAGAAGCCTCCTGGCTAAACCCGGTACCTAACGTCTGGTCAGTGCATATTCGCGACAAAGAGTGTGCGCTGTGCTTTACCAACGGTAAAGGCGCGACGAAAAAAGCGGCGCTGGCCTCGGCGCTGGGCGAATATTTTGAACGTCTTTCCACCAACTACTTTTTTGCCGATTTCTGGCTGGGTGAAAGCCACGCCAACGCACCGTTTGTGCATTATCCAAATGAACGTTGGTTCCCGCTGCCAGAAGACGACAGCCTGCCGCAGGGCATTCTCGACACACACCTTCGTGAATACTACGATCCGGATGATGCGCTCAGCGCCTCCATGCTGGTCGATTTGCAAACCGGCAACAGCGAGCGCGGCATCTGCGCACTGCCGTTTGTCCGTCAGTCAGACCAGGAAACCGTTTATATTCCAATGAATATCGTCGGCAATCTCTATGTTTCCAACGGTATGTCAGCGGGCAACACCGCCAACGAAGCGCGGGTTCAGGGCCTGTCTGAAGTCTTCGAGCGCCACATCAAAAACCGCATCATTGCCGAGAGCATCAGTCTGCCGGAGATCCCCAAAGACGTGCTGGCACGCTACCCTGGCGTTGTAGCCTCTATCGAAAAGCTCGAAGCAGAAGGTTTCCCGATATTCGCCTACGACGGCTCCCTGGGCGGCAACTATCCGGTGATTTGCGTCGTGCTGTTTAACCCTGAAAACAGCACCTGCTTTGCCTCCTTTGGCGCACACCCGGACTTTGGCGTGGCGCTGGAGCGTACCGTTACTGAGCTTTTACAGGGCCGTGGTCTTAAAGATCTGGATGTGTTTACGCCCCCTACCTTTGATGATGAAGAAGTCGCCGAACACGCAAACCTGGAAACCCACTTTATTGACTCCAGCGGTCTGATCTCCTGGGATCTGTTTAAGCAGGACGCCGACTACCCGTTCGTTGACTGGGATTTCTCCGGCACTACCGAAGAGGAATTTGCCACATTAATGGCGGTGTTTGCCAAAGAAGGTAAAGAAGTATATATCGCTGATTATGAGCACCTTGGCGTTTACGCCTGCCGTATTCTGGTGCCAAGCATGTCCGACATCTATCCTGCAGAAGACCTGTGGCTGGCGAACAACAATATGGGTAGTCATCTGCGTGAAACCATTTTGAGCCTACCGGGCAGCGAATGGCAGCCAGAAGCATACTTACGCCTGATTGAGCAATTTGATGACGAAGGTCTGGACGATTTCACCCGCGTGCGCGAGCTATTGGGTCTTGCAACAGGTAAAGACAACGGCTGGTACACGTTGCGCGTGGGCGAGCTGAAGGCACTTCTGGCGCTGGCAGGTGGCGATCTTGAACAGGCGCTTATCTGGACTGAGTGGACAATGGAGTTCAACGCCTCGGTGTTCAGTGAAGAGCGCGTGCGTTTTTATCGCTGTCTGCAGACACTGTTGCTGCTGGCACAGGAAGAAGAACGGGATCCTTTACAGTATCACCACGCCTTTGTACGCATGTTTGGTGAGCAAACGGTGGACGCAGCCAGTGCCGCCATCAGCGGTGAAGCACCGTTCTGGGGCCTGCCACCGGTCGATCTTGATTTGAAAGCCTTCCCGGCACATCAGGCGCTGCTTGGCGCGTGGGATAAGCTGCAGCGAGCAAAAGCCAAATTTTGGCAAAAGGCATAATTAATTGATTTACCCCCTTTGAGGTAGGTCTTTTTTTGCTATATTACGGGGCGATTTCATTGCCCCGTTTTTTATTTTTCTCAGCACTCAATGAGATGTAAATTAAGCGTTAATCACGAGTGAATATTTATTTATTCGCGACGGGTTAATGTTATTTGCGTTCACCAAAAGATGAATAAATTTAACTTTTCCGGGAGGTATTAAAAGTTAAAATTCAACTCATGCAATAATATTTAAAATTTATTTTTATCAAATAAATCAAAAAGTTAATCTGAAAAAGAGCAATAATCACACTCTTTTCAGGCCTTTCAGCCAGGCGATATATGATCTACATCAATTTCTAATCTATAATGCTTTGTTAGTATCATTTCGCCGAATTTAGTTAAGAGAGAGTTAGTGTGAAAGCTGACAACCCTTTTGATCTGTTACTTCCACCTGCTATGGCAAAAGTTGCTGAAGAAGCGGGTGTCTATAAGGCGACGAAACAACCGTTGACCACATTTTTCCTGGCGATTACCGCAGGCGTTTTTATCTCTATCGCGTTTGTCTTCTATATCACTGCAACAACAGGATCAGCCGGTATGCCTTACGGCATGGCGAAACTGATTGGCGGTGTCTGCTTCTCTCTCGGTTTGATTTTATGCGTTGTCTGTGGCGCTGACCTGTTTACGTCCACTGTCCTGATTGTTGTCGCAAAAGCCAGTGGTCGCATCAGCTGGGGGCAGTTGGCACGAAATTGGGCCAACGTTTATCTTGGCAACCTGGTGGGCGCACTGCTTTTTGTCCTGCTAATCTGGCTTTCAGGGCAGTACATGGTAGCCAATGGTGCCTGGGGTCTAAACGTGCTGCAGACTGCCGACCATAAAGTCCACCACACGTTTGTTGAAGCCGTAAGTCTTGGCATTCTGGCTAACCTGATGGTTTGCCTCGCCGTCTGGATGAGTTATTCCGGACGCAGCCTCACGGATAAGGCGTTAATTATGGTGCTCCCGGTTGCGATGTTTGTCGCCTGCGGGTTTGAGCACAGTATCGCGAACATGTTTATGATCCCGATGGGCATCCTGATTCGCAACTTCGCAGCCCCGGAATTCTGGAGCGCTATCGGCTCCTCCCCGGACAATTTTTCACATCTGACCGTGATGAACTTTATCACCGACAACCTGATTCCGGTAACAATCGGCAATATCATCGGTGGGGGTTTACTGGTTGGGTTGACATACTGGGTTATTTATCTGCGCGGCGGCAATAAACACTAAGTTACCGCTGCCAGTAGATCAGAACTCCACATTAGAAGGTAGGTGTTACATGTCCGAGCTTAATGAAAAATTAGCCACAGCCTGGGACGGTTTTACTAAAGGCGACTGGCAGAATGAAGTTAACGTACGTGACTTCATCCAGAAAAACTACACCCCGTATGAGGGTGACGAGTCCTTCCTGGCTGGTGCGACCGAAGCAACTACCCGCCTGTGGGACAGCGTGATGGAAGGCGTTAAACTGGAAAACCGCACCCATGCGCCAGTTGACTTTGACACCGCTGTTGCCTCCACTATCACCTCTCACGATGCAGGCTACATTGAAAAAAGCCTGGAAAAAATCGTTGGTCTGCAGACAGAAGCGCCGCTCAAGCGCGCCATCATTCCGTTCGGCGGCATCAAAATGGTCGAAGGTTCATGCAAAGCGTATAACCGCGAACTGGATCCTGCTTTAAAGAAAATCTTCACCGACTATCGTAAAACCCACAACCAGGGTGTATTTGACGTTTACACGCCAGACATTCTGCGCTGCCGTAAATCTGGCGTACTGACCGGTCTGCCGGATGCTTACGGCCGTGGCCGTATCATCGGTGACTACCGTCGCGTTGCGCTGTACGGCATCGACTTCCTGATGAAAGACAAATTCGCGCAGTTCGCCTCTCTGCAGGCTGACATGGAAAACGGTGTCAATCTTGAAGACACCATCCGTCTGCGTGAAGAAATCGCTGAACAGCACCGTGCGCTGGGTCAGATCAAAGAGATGGCAGCGAAATATGGCTTCGATATCTCTGGTCCGGCAACCACCGCTCAGGAAGCGGTACAGTGGACCTACTTCGGCTACCTGGCCGCCGTTAAGTCTCAGAACGGTGCAGCCATGTCCTTCGGTCGCGTATCCAGCTTCCTGGACGTGTACATAGAACGTGACCTGAAAGCCGGTAAAATCACCGAGCAGGACGCACAGGAAATGATTGACCACCTGGTCATGAAACTGCGTATGGTTCGCTTCC
>CBIFVZ010000116.1:0-8468 GCA_966185765.1 uncultured Enterobacteriaceae bacterium
GGTGCAGGCGCTGAACCTGATGGCGGTGCTGAACCCGCGCATCAAACACACGGCTATCGACGGTGGCGTGTACCAGAACGAAATCACCGAACGTAACGTTATGGGCGTACCGGCGGTATTCCTTAACGGTAAAGAGTTCGGTCAGGGCCGTATGACGCTGGCAGAAATTGTCGGTAAAGTGGACACCGGTGCTGAAAAACGTGCGGCTGAAGCCCTCAACAAACGCGACGCGTTTGACGTGCTGATTGTAGGTTCCGGCCCGGCGGGTGCGGCGGCAGCGGTGTACTCTGCACGTAAAGGCATCCGCACTGGCCTTATGGGCGAGCGTTTTGGCGGCCAGGTGCTGGATACCGTTGATATTGAAAACTACATTTCTGTGCCGAAGACAGAAGGCCAGAAACTGGCAGGTGCGCTGAAGGCGCATGTGAATGATTACGACGTAGACGTAATCGACACGCAGAGTGCGTCTCGCCTGATTCCGGCAAGCGTGGAAGGTGGTCTGCATCAGATTGAAACCGCCTCTGGCGCGGTGCTGAAGGCGCGTAGCGTCATCATCGCCACCGGTGCCAAATGGCGTAACATGGGTGTGCCGGGTGAAAACGAATACCGCACCCGCGGTGTGACCTACTGCCCGCACTGCGATGGTCCGCTGTTTAAAGGTAAGCGTGTTGCGGTGATTGGCGGCGGTAACTCCGGCGTTGAAGCGGCAATTGACCTTGCTGGCGTGGTTGACCACGTCACGCTACTGGAATTCGCGCCGGAAATGAAGGCAGACCAGGTATTGCAGGACAAAGTCCGCAGCCTGCCGAATGTGGATATTATTCTCAGCGCCCAGACCACCGAGGTGAAGGGTGACGGTCAGAAAGTGACCGGTATTGAGTATAAAGACCGCGTAAGCGGTGACGTACACAGCCTGGCGCTGTCCGGTATCTTTGTTCAGATTGGTTTGCTGCCTAACACCAACTGGCTGGAAGGTGCGGTTGAACGTAACCGCATGGGCGAAATCATTGTTGATGCACGGTGTGAAACCAGCGTCAAAGGCGTATTCGCCGCAGGCGACTGCACCACCGTACCGTACAAGCAGATTATCATTGCGACCGGTGAAGGCGCTAAAGCTTCTCTAAGCGCGTTTGATTATCTGATTCGTACTAAGACCGCATAATAAAAGAAACCATCCAGGCGTAAGCCTGAAGAATGGGCAAAGACTAACACTGCAATGTAATGAGGCTACCTTCGGGTAGCCTCTTTTTTTGACAGTGGGTTTATGCTGTTAGCGAATAACGAACACCGGCACGGTGGCATAGCGAATCACGCTTGCGGCATTAGAGCCAAGCAGGTGAGTCGTGATGCTGGGGTTTTTCGAACCGATGACGATGACATCGGCTCGCAGCGCCTCTGCGGCTTTGTTTACCTCATCACGCATATTACCAAAGCGGATCATCGTTTTGATGCGGGGTTGAGGCAAAGAGAAGTGCGCGATCATACTGTCGAGCTTTTCCTGAGCCTCACGCGTCAAGTGCTCCTCAAAGCGCCGTAAGTCGGCAGCAAAACCACGAAACAGCATAGCCGACGACTGAGGCAGTACGTGCAACAGATGGATAATGCCATCGCTTTGAGCCAGAAATTCAGCATGGCTGACGGCTTTATCACTTAGCTCCATTTCGAAAACGTCCACCGGCATCAGGATCGTGTTGTACATACAGGGCTTCCTTATGGTTACTGAGAATATCCTTAATAAACCCTGGATTTTTTATGCGTTCAGTCGAAGAGGCGACAGAATGTGACGCAGGCACTGACAGGCGTGTGAGAGTGTGAGCGGGGCAACGTTTTGGTCGGGGGATATGAGAGGGCGCGTGCGCCCTCAGTAACGATTAGCGGTGATATTCACCTGCAGCTTCAGGCTGATACTGTATCTCGAGAACTTCAAGCTGGGTTTCATGTCCGCCCGGTAATGTCCAACTGATAGACGAGCCAACGCGCAGGCCGAGCAGGGCAGCCCCTACCGGTGCCATAACGGACAGCTGAGTATCGCTGTCGGTAAGCGTTGCGGGGTAGACCAGCGTGCGCACCCAGGTCTCGCCATTGCTGAGATAACGGAATTTCACCCGGCTGTTCATGGTCACCACATCAGCGGGAATATCCTGAGGCGCGAGCGTTTCGGCACGGTCAAGCTCAGCATTCAGGGCTTCTGCCACAGGCAGGCTGGCAAACTCAGGGCGTTCCAGCAGCCTGTCCAGGCGCTCTGCATCAAGCTCGTTAATGATAATCGCAGGTCTGGACATCGTAGACTCCATGTTAATGATGCGGCCTGCGGGCCGCTAGGCTTCTCCAAAAATAAACCCTCACCGATGAGGCGGCGAGGGTTTAATCACGATAGTGATGATATCTGGTCGTGAGCGTGGAGGAAAGCGAGTTGTTTCACATTCCTCCCGCAGGACACTAAAGGATCATACTACCAATCAACGCTAACAGAAACGCGATACTGCCGAGTAGCGTTTCCATCACGGTCCAGGTCTTCAGGGTGGTCTTTTCATCCATTTCCAGGAAACGGCCCACCAGCCAGAAGCCGGAGTCGTTGACGTGGGACAGGACGGTCGCCCCCCCTGCGATAGCGATAACGATAAAGCACAGGTCGAACTGGTTGAGGCCCGTGGCGGTTTCGACCATAGGGGCTACCAGTGCTGCGGTGGTGGTCAGTGCCACAGTTGCTGAACCCTGTGCGACGCGCAGAGCAGTAGAGATAACAAACGCGGCCACAATAATCGGCATGCCCGTGTCAGAAAGTACGCCTGCCAGTGCATCACCGATGCCGCTGGCACGCAGAACACCACCGAACATACCGCCTGCGCCAGTCACCAGAATGATGCCACAAATTGGGCCGAGCGCACCGTCACAGATTTTTTCCAGATGTTTGGCTGAGTGGCGACCACTGAACACCATCAGAGAAAAGAAGACGGTAATCAACAGGGCGACTGGTGTTTTACCCAACATGCGCAGGAAGTTGACCAGGGTGTTATCGCTGGAAACGGCACCCATGACAATGGCGGTATTCAGACCGGTATCAAGGAAGATAAGCACCAGCGGCAGTAGCAGGATGGTCATTACCATGCCGAAAGACGGCGGCTGATGATTCGGATCGACTTCCACTTCACCCAGGAAAGTGCTGGGCAGTTTTACGTCGAATTTTTTACCTGCATACAGGCCGTAGAGATAAGCACCGATGTACCAGGTGGGAATCGCGATGACAAGGCCGACCACGACCAGCAGGCCGATATTCGCGCCCAATAGCTCCGCTGCGGCAACCGGACCCGGATGCGGCGGCACCAGAGCGTGCATGATGGCAAACGCACCCGCTGCAGGCAGCGCATATTTAAGCGTGGAGCCACCAAACTGTTTTGCGACGCTGAAAATAATCGGCAGCATCACCACAAGGCCAGCATCAAAGAAAATCGGGAAGCCAAACAGCAGTGAGGCAATACCCAGTGCCAGCGGTGCACGGTGAGAACCAAATTTGCCTATCAACGTATCGGCCAGTACTTTTGCACCGCCGGAGACTTCCAGCAGGCGACCGATCATGGCACCAAGACCGACCAGCAGCGCAACGCCTGCCAGTGTGCTGCCAAATCCGCTCAACAGGGTCGGCACCACCTTGTCAAAGGGGACTTTTGTTACCAGCGCAACCACGATACTTACCAGGGTCAACGCCAGGAATGCATGAATTTTAAAGCGCATAATCAGCACCAGCAGCAGAGCGACTGCCCCTGCGGCAATACCGAGCAGTGTGCCGGCACCGTACGCGTATGTAACTTCCGTCATTTTATCTACCTCTGTTCTTTTAGCACGGACTCGGCTTGACTACCCATCCATGCTGATACCGGTAACATGATACTGGTAACATCAACGGTGGGGTTATAAGAATTGATGCTGTGTTTAACAATTTGAGAGGAACCTCAAACATTCGAAATAAAATCCCCATTCCATAGCTTACGTCATGCGTCTCGTTCTCATATTTGCCTCGAAAAGTTCGTACAGAGGCCCTGTGAATCACGCCCGGAAGCCACAAACCAACCGGTCTCACCCGGTGTGCAACACTTGCAGGATTTACCGCGTGGTTTCCTGCAACAAGAGTGTAGGAGCTACATGGCTTTTCGGTGTAAAACCGTGACAAAAGAGTGAGGTCAGCGTTATTTATTGGGCTAAGCAGGCGCATTGACTAAGGCGTGACGCCTGCGCGGCAGCTGGTCTTCCTGCCGCCGGGGGCCAGCTGGTGGTTAAGGGGATTACAAAGGCGGTTCAGAGTAGGTTTTTGCGAGAGGCTGTAAAAGCTCGCGTAAACGCCGTTCTCGCTGCTCAGGTGGTAGCCACAGCCAGCCGGGGAGCGTGACTGGGCGCGGCTGTGCATCAAACAGGCTACGCAGGCTCTTAATATAATCTTCGGTGTTGTGCATGGCATCCTCCTGTCGGTTACAGGAGAAAGAGTGACAGAAAAATACGGAACAAAAAGTGAAGCGATTAATTTTTAACTTCAGGTTTTAGTGCGAAGATGGATGCATTACGCATCAGGTCAGTGGCGCGGGTCATTTTGCCAATCAACGGACGTAAAAAAGGCGCAGTCACTGCGCCTTTTATGTCTGAAAATGACTCAATAGCCGACGGCATCAAGACGGAACTGCTTGTTACAGTTACCCGGATGTGGCTGTGCAAGGAAAGACGCCGCGCTGAGCGGCGCATTAATTTGCTGTGCTTTAAGGTTAATTTGCATTTCAGTTAAATAAGCGGGGTTACCGTGGCAGGTGAGCTTCACCGCCTTCACGCTATTACGTCCCCATGTCTTTTCCAGCGCACGGTTAAAGTCGCTGCGGCTGACGGTTTGGCCGTAATTTGCTGCCAGGAAGCGGCCCAGCTCGCTTTGTCTGACTTCCTGGTTCAGACGAATCATGGTGCTGGACCAGGCATCGGGGTCAAAACCAAAGCATGCACCGTGTTTGGCGTATTCGTAACGCTCGAGGCATGAGTTACCCCCTGCGCCAGGCATGACATCATTGAGTTTTTCAGCAAGGCCTGTGCTGATACCCGGCTGCGGCAGCGTACATTTACGCGAGCTTTGCGCTTCAGGCATGTTCGGAATGGGGCGTGTGGCGCAGCCGTAGCGCATCCAGCGTTTATTATCCACGCCGCGGGCAGCGATGGATTTTGGCAGACTCGGCCACAGCCCGTGGAGGGTTAGCATCTGGGTTTTATCTGTACTGGCCTGCTGTAAACGGCACTCTGTAGGGAGCTTACGTCCCCGCTCTTTCATGCTCTGGCAAAAGCCACTTTGCCAGGAGAGTGCCAGCACATAGCTGTCAAAATCACCGTATTGCGTCGCGACCAGTGTGTTAGCGTTGGCACCGGTGCTGATAAAGGCCGTGAAAAGTAATGCGCAGGCAATTCCGATTTTCATTAACGGTTCCGTCAGTGGTAAGCAAGTGGCGCTATTTAACCATAAAAAAGCCCCGTGAAGGGGCTTTGAGACTGATGCCTTACCTCACTCTGTCGCAGACAGGGTGAATGACACCCAATAAAAAATAAGGAAAATCAATTCATTGATTTTCATCTGCTAACCACAAAGAAGGAAAAACCACGTTTTTTCCTTCTTTCTCATTGGCTTATGTTATTGCAGCGATCAGCCTGAAGGTAGCAGTACCTCAGTTGCCAGAATCACCACGACCAGGCCGACGATGACCGGGACTGATGTACGTTTAACCACTTCAAAAGGGGAGATTTTTGCCATGCCTGCCACGGCTACCACCACGCCGGAGACGGGCGATATGGTACGCCCCAGATTGGAGGCCTGCAGCATGGGGATAACCAGATAACCTGGATTAACGCCAGACTGAGCGGCAAGTTTCGGGATAAGTTCAGCAAAAGCATAGAATGGCGCATTGCCCGATCCCGTTGTCATTGCCGCCAGCATGGTCAACACCACCAGCACCAGCATAAGAATAATGCTTGCAGAACCAAATGAGGTAGCAATAGAAATCAGGCTCTGAATGAAGCCTACGGTACTCAGGCCCTGAGCGAAGACGCCAGCTGCAACCAGCAGCATAACCACATTCACAAAGGCATCTGCCATACCGCGATACGCCACTTCAAGACCATCAAACACTTTGCGTGTATTGAAACCGCGCAAAAATTCCATTACTGCCATGAGTAAAAAGCAGATAACCAGAATGGTAATGATATGCAGCTGCGGACCCCATTTGCCATCGAAAATCAGCACGCCGATAATCGGTGAAAACGGCATAATGGCGTAAAACGCTGGCGCGGTAGTCTGGATTTCGCTCACATCGAGCATTTCATGGCTGACGTGTTCTTTCTTATCAAGCCAGCGCTGCCAGAAAAAGTGCGTGATGCCCATACAGATAATGGCGGCAATAGAAATAGGCAGCGTTGTTTTAAAAGCAAAATCCACCAGTGGCATGTCAGCCACCTGCGCTGCCAGCACCACGTCACCGGAGGTCGGTGCCAGAATAATGGCTGCCGGTGACGCGCAGATTGCAGCAGCGGCGCCACGGCTGATGCCCACGTTAACCATTACCGGAAAGAGTGTTGCCATCAGCAGAACGCCAAGACCGGCAGCAGAAGACACCGCAAGCGACATCAGGCAGGCCAGGAAATAGGCCATAACCATCAGCAGATAAGGCGAGTTGATATACTGTAGCGGTTTTGAGGCCAGTTTAACGACCATGTCGTTAGCGCCCACGTGGGTCATATAGGCAGCAAAACCACACAGCATCATGATCATCATACCCAGGTCACCACCACGGCTCATGAGCAGAATTTTTACGTATTCCGGGATGTCGGTGGTGAAATGACCGGTGGTTTGTGCACTGGCGGGCAGGATGGCATGGCCCATTAACGCACTAATAATTAGCAAAGACAGGCCGCCAACAAACAGAACGCCGGTCGCGGAGTAGCCTTTGATGATATAGCGCGCAACACCCGCAGTAACCACTGCGCCAATAAATAACTCTAAAAAAGTCAGCATTAAGCCCCCTGTTACACCGAATAGTTCGGCACAACCGTGTGCAGATTCAAAAATTCAGGCAACGAATATTGTGAGAGAAAATAGCAGCATCAGCGCGGTGTCCGACGGGCGAAACGCCATTCAGCTGGCCGCTTTGCACCTGTATTTCAGGCGACAGCCAGCGGCTGTGATATTCTTGCCGGGCTTCATCAGAAATGCAAACCGCTTTTTTAACCCGCAATGTTTATATTAAGAAAGCAAAATGTAGGCAAAATGTTTTATTTAGTAAGTAAGCGCAGTGAGAAAAAAGAAATGGCGGTAAGTAAATGCTTAATTTAATGGTCTCACTTATCACAAAATAGTGGATGTTGTGATAATAAGGATGTGCACTCAGCCTGAGTGACCCGCTGTATTTCTGATCGGATGCCTATGATGAAAACCCTGATAATATAAGGGGTAATGGGGTATTGATCTGCTTTTCATTGGGTTAGTGAAGTCGAGTGTTCTCGTACCCAAAAATAGGATATTTATCGGCCTGTGTTTATGGAGTAAACCTGCCGGAAAAAGGCATAATATATTCCCGGTAGGGTGGAACCTCATTGAGCTTTGATTAAGCTGTTAGCATGTAATTTATTAGCCAGGATTTACGAAGATGGTAGTAAAAAAAGTGAGAACACTGAATAAATATTGCGTTGTTTTGACTGTTTTAGTCACTCAGTTGTTTATGTCTTCAGTCGCGCTTGCCGCGAGCGGCGAAGAGAAAGGGTGGTTTGCTACCTTTACTGATAATGTCGCGAAGACGTGGAGTGAACCGCAGCATGTCGATCTTTACATACCCGCTATTACCTGGCATGCGCGTTTTGCCTACGATAAAGACAAAACGGACGAGTATAACGAGCGCCCGTGGGGGGCCGGTATCGGTCAGTCGCGCTGGGATGAAAAAGGCAACTGGCACGGGCTTTATGTGATGGCCTTTAAAGACTCTTACAATAAATGGGAGCCATTTGCCGGTTACGGCTGGGAAGCAACCTGGCGCCCGTTGCCGGACGACAATTTCCGCTTAGGTTTAGGTTACACCGCAGGTGTGACGGCGCGTGATAACTGGAAGTATATACCGGTACCTGCACTACTGCCGTTGGCTTCGGTCGGTTATGGACCGGCAACGTTCCAGATGACCTACATCCCTGGAACCTACAATAACGGTAATGTTTACTTCGCCTGGTTCCGGGTCCAGTTTTGACACTGAATGTTTTTCGAACGATGTTTTATGCCGACGCATTGAAAAATAAGGCGTAAATCACGCTGTAAAAAAAAGTTAGCGAGAATTATCACTTTTTAGCAAAGTTCGACTGGACAAAAGCCACCACAATTGATGTACTGGTGTCCGACACAGCATTTGTGTCGTTTTTCATGTAAAGGTAATATTGATGTCTAAGATTAAAGGTAACGTTAAGTGGTT
>CBIFVZ010000117.1:0-8432 GCA_966185765.1 uncultured Enterobacteriaceae bacterium
AAAGTCGAAAACATCGTGCGTGAAGAGATGAATAACGCCGGTGCTATCGAGGTGTCTATGCCAGTTGTGCAGCCAGCAGATCTGTGGCAGGAAAGCGGACGTTGGGAGCAGTATGGCCCGGAGCTGTTGCGCTTTGTTGACCGCGGCGAACGCCCTTTTGTACTCGGCCCGACGCACGAAGAAGTGATTACCGACCTGATTCGCAACGAACTCAGCTCCTATAAACAACTGCCGCTGAACTTCTTCCAGATTCAGACCAAATTCCGCGATGAAGTACGCCCGCGTTTCGGTGTGATGCGCTCACGCGAGTTCATCATGAAAGATGCCTACTCGTTTCATACCTCGCAGGAATCCCTGCAGGAAACCTATGACACGATGTACTCCGCTTATAGCCAGATTTTCACCCGTATCGGCCTGGATTTCCGTGCCGTACAGGCCGATACCGGCTCTATCGGCGGCAGTGCGTCGCACGAATTTCAGGTGCTGGCCCAGAGCGGTGAAGACGACATCATTTTCTCGACCGACTCCGACTATGCGGCCAACATTGAACTGGCAGAAGCTGTTGCGCCAGCCACACCACGCGCTGCTGCCACTCAGGACATGACGCTGGTTGATACACCGAATGCAAAAACCATCGCCGACCTGGTCGAGCAACACAACCTGCCGATTGAAAAAACGGTGAAAACGCTGCTGGTAAAGGCCGAAGAGGGCTGTGAATTCCCGCTGGTTGCGCTGCTGGTCCGTGGCGACCACGAATTGAACGAAGTGAAAGCTGAGAAGCTGGAGCACGTTGCCAGCCCGCTGACGTTTGCAACAGAAGCCGAAATCCGCGCCGTCGTGAACGCCGGTCCTGGTTCACTGGGTCCGGTAAACCTGCCGCTGCCAGTGGTGATTGACCGCAGTGTCGCCGTGATGAGCGACTTCGGTGCGGGTGCGAACATTGATGGTAAGCACTACTTCGGCATCAATTGGGAACGCGATGTTGCACTGCCGCAGGTGGCGGATATCCGTAACGTCGTGGTGGGTGATGCCAGCCCGGACGGTAAAGGTACACTGATGATTCGTCGCGGTATTGAAGTGGGCCACATCTTCCAGCTTGGCACCAAATACTCTGAAGCGATGAAAGCATCCGTACAGGGTGAAGATGGCCGCAACGTCACCCTGACTATGGGCTGCTACGGTATTGGCGTGACTCGCGTCGTCGCTGCCGCCATTGAGCAGCATCATGACGATCGCGGTATTATCTGGCCAGACGCCATTGCGCCGTTCCAGGTTGCCATTCTGCCGATGAATATGCACAAATCTTTCCGTGTGAAGGATCTCGCCGAGCAGTTGTACAGTGAACTGCGCGCGCATGGCATTGACGTACTGCTGGATGACCGCAAAGAGCGTCCTGGCGTAATGTTTGCTGATATGGAGTTGATTGGTATCCCGCACACCATCGTGCTGGGTGACCGCAACCTCGACAACGATGATATTGAATACAAATATCGTCGCGAAGGTGAAAAGCAGATGATCAAAACTGGCGATATCGTGAATTACCTGGTATCCCGGATCAAAGGCTAAGCCGTTCCAGCGCCTCGCGTTAAGTGGGGCGTTTTTATCTGTGACAAAGGAGTGTCATGTCGTGATAAGACTCGTCCTGTTGTGCCTGACACTGCTGACAGGCTGCACAATGGATATAGGCCCTTCTCCTGAAACCCAACGTCTGTCGTTTAACCTGCAACAGCAAAGCTCGGCACCGGGCAACACGTTGCGTGATATCAACGCCGGGCACCTGCTTCCTGGCGACCTGTTGTTCTCTTCTTCGCTTGGTCTGACGTCGTTAGGCATTCGTCTGTTCAGTACCTCTTCGGTCAGTCATGTTGCCCTGTATATTGGCGACGGGCAGGTGGCAGAAGCCGTGGGCGACGGCGTACAAATTGTGACGCTGGATGAAGCAATGGCACACAGTGATAAGCTGTTTGCACTACGCGTGGCAGACCTCAGTGCACAACAGGGACAAACTATCACCCAGTTCGCTCACGATAAAAACGGTAGCCGCTATAACTACAGCGGTATTGTCGAAATGGTGCCGTTTATGCTGACAAAGCAACTGTGTTCACTTAATCCTTTCTCGCGGGATTTCCGTCGCCAGTGCGTTGAAGGGCTTGCCAGCGCCCAACTCAGTACGCCGGATGGCCGCACGCGCGACAGCTATTTCTGCTCGGAATTTGTCACAGCGGCCTATGTCGCTGCCGGGCGACCGCTCACGCTTGCCGAGTCGGGCTGGGTCAGCCCGTCAGATTTAATGCATATGCGTACAGGCGATGTGGCAACACTCGCCCCAGAGCAGTCGCTGGAATATATCGGCCATTTAAAGCAAGGCATTTACCTGAAGGTAAAAAGATTCGCGATGCTTGGCCATTAAAAAGGCGACCCTCTGGCCGCCTGCTGGAATCAATTATCGCACTTTTTTCCGGGTCGGAAACGCCCATCGCCATCCACCTTCAGTGCTTTGAACTGCGCCCCGGTATCCGGGTTCTCGTCGTATATAAAATGCGCCTGCAGTTCCACCAGCACCGGTTCAGGTGAGCCAGCAAAACCTCGCTCCAGCTGAGCATTGCTGTCCATCAGAAAAGTACGCCCTGTCGCACAATCCTTGAACGTTGCCGTATCCGCCATGTAGCGATACATCCCTTTCATCACCATTGGTACCGTGGGAAGCGGTGCCTCAACCGCCTTGAGGGTGTAGTTAAACGGTGAGTCGAGAGGATTTGCGTTCATATCCAACATCTCCAACGCGTCATCATGAGCCCGGTACCAGGTTTTCTTTCCTTTACTGTCCACAAGCATCAGTTTCTCTGCGGTACGCTCCCACGTGCCGTAGTCACTGTAGTTTCCTGCCCCTTTACCGCCAGGATAACGCTGGGTACGCACCCAGCTGCCGTCTTTATCAAGGAACAACGATATCTCAACACCCTCACAATCCGCGCACGGTACAACCCCGCGATAACTCTGCTGCATCGGTTTTAACTGCACCAGCTCTTCCGGCGCTTCTGAACGATTGTTACAGCCAAAAAGCGAAAGTAACGCGACAGCTGCCGCCAAGGATAAAAGATATTTCTTCACACGTCGTTCCTTGCAGATAAAAAGAAAACGGTATTAATCACGTACCTTGCCACGCAATGCTTTGGTAACAGACTTTTGTGCTTTTGCGTTCAACCGGCGCTCTTTTGATGCTCGAGTTGGACGCGTTGCTCTGCGGCTTTTGGCAACGGTGGTCAACTCACGAACCAGCGTCACCAGACGCGCCAGTGCCGCTTCGCGGTTCATCTCCTGGCTGCGGTATTCCTGCGCCTTAATCACAACCACGCCATCCGGCGTTATCAGATGATGGCTCGCCGCCAGCAGGCGCGCTTTCCATTCTTCAGGCAAACGTGAGGCGCGAATATCAAAACGCAGATGAATAGCCGTCGACGTTTTATTCACGTGCTGCCCGCCTGCGCCCTGTGCACGAATCGCACTGAGCGTGACTTCCTCATCACCAATTGTTACGTTTCGCGAGATAACAATCATGCACCCTGCCAGGCCGTCAGGCGCAGTTCAAGATGATGTTGCGCATCAGACAGCCAGATAATACCGTCCTGTATTGTGGCCTGTAGCGACATGGTTCTGTCAGCCAGCGCACTTAACTGTGACAGCTGTTCATCATCCAGGTTCCAGATAGTCAGATTGGCAAACTTAGAGAGTGCCGTCTGGTTTTGCTGCCACCAGACCTGTGCCGCCCGGTTATTATAGGTAAACAGCACCACCTGAGCAGACTGGCTACAGGCTTTTTTCAGTCGCCGCTCATCCGGCAGACCCAGTTCTACCCACAAATCAATTCCCATGTGATCGTTACGCAGCCAGATCTCCGGCTCGTCGTCAGCGCTCAGACCGCGGGTAAACGTCAGGCGCTCATCAGCACAGGCTATCCATGCCAGCAGGCGCAGCATCATACGCTGCGTGGTTTCAGAAGGATGACAAGCCAGCGTCAGGCTGGTGTCAAGGAAACGGTTACGGTCAAGATCGGCAACGTTAACCGTCGCCTTATAAATAGTCGCTTTTAATGCCATACGGCCCCCTGAACAAACTGCGGCTATTGTAACGCAATGCCAGCAGCACCGCTCTGCCCGTCAGACATATCGCCCATTTTAGTGAGTATCCGAGATAATCACTGTCGTGTAGAATATTGCGCACGCCCGAGACGGCGGGCGTTTGCCGCAAGAAAGGAAAGTCCGTAGATACTGTGGATATAGCCTGTACGATTGCCGCCGGGGAAAACGTTGCCTTCTTGCTAAACGTAATTAATCCTCTTAGGCTTAATCGGGCATCCCACGTAAAAGTCTGTTGTCCGGACTGTGACAGGAGGGCATGTGGAAAAGTATTGTGAATTAATACGCCAGCGCTATAGCGAAATTGCCAGCGGCGACCTGGGATATATTCCGGACGCGCTTGGCTGCGTATTAAAGGTTCTGAATGAGATGGCCTCCAACCCATCACTTTCGGAGTCGATCAGGGAACAGGCAGCGTATGCTGCCGCGAACTTACTGGTGAGCGATTATGTCAATGAATGATACTTATCAACCCATCAATTGCGATGACTATGACAATCTCGAACTCGCCTGCCAGCATCACTTAATCCTGACGCTGGAACTCAAAAGCGGGGAAGTGTTTAAAGCGAAAGCTAACGACCTTATCACGCGAAAAAATGTCGAATACTTGATTGTCGAAGACGCCGGCGCTGAGCGCGAAGTGCGCCTGGATAAGATAAACAGCTTCAGCCATCCTGAGATTGGCACTATCACCGTCAGCGCAGAGTAGCGCGACTTCTCGATAAAAAGGGCAGCTTGTGTGCTGCCCTTTTTTGTATGCGTGTTTCGTTGTTTTGCCCGCTTATTGCCCCGGTTTACTTTTCCGGGCGTAGTAAGCCGCCAGGTTTTCAATATCCTCATCTGACAGACCGCTGACATAAGCCTTCATGATTTCTGCCTGCCCACCACTACGCTCGCCCTTTTTATAAGCCTGCATTGCCTGCACCAGATAGGCTTCGCTCTGCCCTGCAATGGACGGGTAAAGTGCAACTGATGACACGCCGTCTGCACCGTGGCAGGCCACACACATCATGGCCTTCTTTTCCCCTGCCAGTACATCACCCTTTGCCAGAACGGGTAAGCTCAACACGAGCAACCCCAGCACCAGGCCTGCTTTTCTTATCATTGCTCTTGCTCCTTCTTCCAGTCTAACCACTGACATTGTCCTGCCGGCGCCTGACCTTCGCGGGTAATAAAAATGCCTGCTGCGGCAATCAATTGCTCACCATAGAACAACAACGGCGTCGCACCGCGCTGCCAGGGGGGAACCCCCAATTCCTGCCACAACTTTTTTATACTTCTTCTGTGCTCACGCCCGACGATATGCACATCACCTTGTGCACCGAAGCGTACGCTCACAGGCTCATCAGGCCTGGGCAGGCGAACCGTCTGTCCTTCCTTTGCCCAGCGCAACATCCCTAACCCCTGCGGCAGTATCAGCGGTTGCTTACTATCACGCCACTCAAGACACACGCCATTAAGCGAAGCACGATGTTTTACCCACCATAGCGCGCCCTGGTAGCGTCGGACTTCGTTCTCACCTGAACGCAGGCAAGGTGCGGCATCGTCGCGCGCACAGGCGACCTCGTGCCAGATACGCGCCAGCGCAGCACGTGAGGGCATCGGCGCATTAAGGTGCGCAAACCAGCGTCGAATGAGCGCATTACGCCGCACGTCACTCATTCCGGTGAGCGGCGCTATGCGCAGCGAAGCCTGTTCACCCAGTAATCCAGCCAATGCCTCTTCCAGCAACTCATCAAGCAATTGCTCCTGCTCTCCACACAGTGCGGCACTGCGCGCCACTGCGTGGGAAAAGTGCGGCCAACGCGTCGTGAGCTGTGGTAAAACGCGCAGGCGCAGGAAGTTGCGGTCAAAGCTGTCATCGGCATTGCTGTCGTCATCAATCCAGCTCAGATGATGCTGCTGTGCCCAGGCTTCAAGTAACTGACGCGGTGTATCCAGCAACGGTCGTAATAGCTGAGAACCCGCAAATGGCAAGCGCTGCGGCATACCCGCCAAACCTGCCGGGCCGCTACCGCGCTTAAGCGCCAGCAGTAATGTTTCGCACTGGTCGTCCTGATGCTGCGCAGTGACCAGTGCCTCTGTGGGTTGAAGCGCCCGGGCAAACGCCTGATAACGGGCCTCGCGCGCCTGCGCTTCAAGGCCCTGACCATTATCATGAAGTGTCACAGTACAAATCTGAAGCGCTACATTCCAGGCATCACACAGCGCCTGGCAATGAGCAGCCCAGTCGTCAGCAAACTGGCTGATGCCGTGATGAACGTGGATGGCACGCAGGCACAAATCCGGCTGTTGCTCACGCAACATCACCAGACGGTGCAACAATACTGTGGAGTCCAGCCCACCGCTCAAAGCCACCAATAAGCGGCGTTCCGGCGCTGTCCACTCCGCCAGCGGGAGGGATGTCATAAGTTGGAGATACGCTCAGAAATCATTGCTGGCAACGTTACCGGGCAACGACCTGTGACGCAAGTCTTAGCGCTGATAAAGCTCCAGCGGCAGACCATCGGGGTCAGTAAAAAAGGTAAAACGTTTGTTGGTAAGCGGGTCAACACGAATGGTTTCGCAGAGCACGCCGTGGCGCTCAAGGTGCTGTACCGCAGCGTCCAGCGAGTCCACACTAAACGCCAGATGGCGTAGACCGCAGGCTTCAGGATGGCTTGGTCGCGCAGGCGGACACGGGAAAGAAAACAGCTCAATGGTGTACTGGCCGTTCAACGCCAGATCGCCTTTCCAGGAGTCACGCGCCTCGCGGTAAACCTCTGAGAGCAACGTAAAGCCAAGAATGTCGCAATAAAACGCTTTGCTGCGCGCATAGTCGGTGGCAATGATGGCGATATGATGTACGTTTTGCAGGCCCAGCATAGTCTCTCCTTTTAAGCAGATACCCGACATTACGCGCACTCATGTACACACGACAATCTAGCCACCACTTTTTCAGAATACTTCACAACAGAAAAGGGCCGGTAAACCGGCCCCTTAGCACTCAACTTTGTCGACAAGAGTAATCAGGCGTAGCCGTAGCTCATCAGACGCTGATAGCGGCGGCTGAGCAGCTCGTCTTTGCTCAGTGTATCGAGATCCGCCAGATCTGCCAGTAGCTGCGCTTTGAGCGACTCTGCCATCGTTTGCGGATTGCGATGCGCGCCACCCAACGGTTCCGGGATAACGGTATCAATCAGCTTCAGCTCTTTGAGGCGTGGGGCAATAATGCCCATCGCTTCTGCCGCCAGCGGCGCCTTATCTGCACTCTTCCACAGAATGGACGCGCAGCCTTCCGGTGAAATGACAGAATAGGTGCTGTACTGCAACATATTCACTTTATCGCCAACACCAATGGCAAGTGCACCACCGGAGCCACCTTCACCAATCACGGTGCAGATAACCGGCACCGTCAGGCCAGACATTTCGCGCAGGTTGCGCGCAATAGCCTCAGACTGACCGCGCTCTTCCGCACCCACGCCCGGATAAGCGCCTGGGGTGTCGATAAAAGTAATGATCGGCATGTTGAAACGCTCGGCCATTTCCATCAGGCGCAACGCCTTGCGGTAACCTTCCGGTGCGGGCATACCGAAGTTACGGCGAATTTTCTCTTTGGTTTCGCGTCCTTTCTGATGACCAATTACCATCACCGGACGACCATCAAGGCGAGCAATACCGCCAACGATGGCTTTATCATCCGCATAAGCGCGATCGCCTGCCAGCTCATCAAACTCATCAAACGCCAGACGCAGATAATCAAGCGTATAAGGACGCAGCGGATGGCGTGCCAACTGAGCAATCTGCCACGCGCCTAGATCGGCGAAGATTTTACGGGTCAACTCCACGCTTTTCTCGCGCAGGCGATGTACCTCTTCATCGATGTTAATATCCAGTTTTTCATCCTGACGGCCCACGGCGGTCAGGGAATCGATTTTCGCTTCCAGCTCTGCAATTGGCTGTTCGAAATCAAGGAAATTCAGACTCATAATATTCCTGTTTTAGTCAAACTCCGGCCCCACCTGCTCCGAACCCGATACCACGAACACCAGGTTCAACGCCTGAATCAGGCAGAAACGACAAGTTAATCAAACTCCAGTTCCACCTGTTCAGAACCAATCAGCCCACGCAACTCGTTAAGTAGACGGTCGCTTGGTGACACACGCCACGCCGCGCCAAAGCGCAACCTCGCACGCGCATCCGTTCTCTGATAGTAGAGATGTACTGGAATGGTTCCCGAACGATGGGGATCCAGAGATTGACGGAGACGGTTTAAAAGCTGGTCATCAATTTGCCTGTCCGTCAGCGAGATAGCAA
>CBIFVZ010000118.1:0-8399 GCA_966185765.1 uncultured Enterobacteriaceae bacterium
CAGAGCACGGCTTGATGCCGATACCGCAATGTTCCGGGAAGCGAATTTTCTTCACACCCATTTCATCACGCAGGAATTTAATCACTTTGGTTGCTTCGGCACTGTCTGCTTTCCACTCGATACCGGCGTAAATGTCTTCAGAGTTTTCACGGAAAATAACCATATCGGTTAGTTCCGGGTGCTTAACCGGGCTGGGAGTGCCCTGATAGTAGCGCACCGGGCGCAGGCACACATACAGGTCCAACTCCTGGCGCAGAGCAACGTTCAGAGAACGAATACCGCCGCCCACTGGCGTGGTCAACGGACCTTTGATAGCAACGCGATACTCGCGAATCAGATCCAGCGTTTCAGCCGGTAGCCAGACATCCTGGCCATAAACCTGGGTAGATTTTTCCCCGGTGAAGATTTCCATCCAGGAAATTTTGCGTTCACCGTTGTAAGCTTTCTGTACGGCGGCATCCACAACTTTCAGCATCGCTGGAGTCACATCGACACCGATGCCATCCCCTTCAATGTAAGGGATTACAGGGTTGTTCGGCACATTCAGTTTGCCGTTTTGCAGGGTGATTTTCTGACCTTCCGCCGGAACAACTACTTTGCTTTCCATTCACCTCTCCTTCGAGCGCTTCTGATTTGCTACTGTTTTTTGTTAATGATTTGTAATGAACCTGTCAATACTACCTGACTTCTGGTTCGCATGAAAGGCGGTTGTGATTTGGCTATAATGCGGCAATTGACCTCGTCTGAAAACACTATGCGCAAACTTTCTTTGAAAAATCACAAGGTTGAACGATTCAGCCAAAAGCGCTTGTCGCGCCGTCGCCCAACAGGGCCTGCACGTCTTGTGCTCTTTAACAAACCCTTTGATGTCCTGCCACAGTTCACCGACGAAGCCGGTCGTCGTACGCTCAAGGACTATATCCCGGTGGCGGGCGTGTACGCCGCCGGGCGTCTGGACCGCGACAGTGAAGGGCTGCTGGTACTGACCAATGATGGCGCGCTACAGGCAAAACTTACACAACCGGGTAAGCGAACGGGTAAAATATATTACGTGCAGGTTGAAGGTGAGCCTGATGATAATGCCATTAATGCGCTGCGAAACGGCGTTACACTTAACGATGGCCCCACGTTACCCGCAGGTGTCGAGCGCGTTGAGGAGCCTGCCTGGCTGTGGCCACGCACGCCACCTATCCGCGAACGTCAGTCTATTCCCACCCGTTGGTTGAAGATAACCCTCTATGAAGGCCGCAACCGCCAGGTCAGGCGCATGACTGCCCACGTCGGCTTCCCTACCCTGCGCCTGATTCGCTACGCGATGGGTCCGTATACGCTTGATGGGCTGGCAAACGGTGAATGGCGTGATATTGCATTGCCGGAGAAAAGCTAATGAAAAAACGGCTGTCGCTCGTCCTGCTGCTTATGGTTTCAGCCGTTCAGGCTGCAAGCTTTGACTGTATTAAGGCCACTACGCCGGATGAAAAGACCATCTGTGCAAACCGCACTCTTAATGATAAAGACGTGGAAATGGCGACACAGTATCGCTTCCTGACAGGGCTGTTCGCTATGGGTGGGCGTGGAGCCATGCAGGACAGGCAGCGAGCCTGGCTTGAGCAACGCAAGGTGTGTAAAAGCGACAGCAACTGCCTGAATAAACGCTACGATGAGCGTATTCGTGAGCTCAATGCTCTCTACGCCCACATCGACAAGCCGCTATAAAAGGAGCCTTCCGTGTTTAAACCGCATGTTACCGTCGCCTGTATAGTACAAGCCCAGGGTAAATTTCTGATTGTGGAAGAAACCATCAACGGCAAAGCGTTGTGGAACCAGCCAGCGGGCCATCTTGAAGCCAATGAAACGCTTGTACAGGCAGCCCGACGCGAGTTGTGGGAAGAAACCGGTATTCACGCCGAACCACAGACCTTTATTCGGTTACACCAGTGGATTGCTCCCGACCAGACGCCGTTTCTGCGCTTTCTTTTTGCTATTGACCTGCCTGAACTGCTGCCCACAGAACCACACGACAGCGACATTGACTGCTGTCACTGGCTCAGTGCCGAACAAATCTTACAGGCCACCAACCTACGCTCGGCACTGGTGGCGGAAAGCGTGCGCTGCTATCACCAGCCGCAGCGTTACCCACTTGAGCTGCTGAGTGCATTTAACTGGCCGTTTACAGGGGATGCCTGAGACGGCATCGCATGCTAGAATATGCCGCCTCTGAAGTTCAATGCGTGAGTAATTCCATGTCAGCCAGTACCAAAAAAGTTATCGTCGGCATGTCCGGCGGCGTCGATTCTTCCGTTTCTGCGTATCTGCTCCAACAGCAGGGTTATCACGTGGAAGGCCTGTTCATGAAGAACTGGGAAGAAGATGACGGCGAAGAGTACTGCACTGCGGCAGCCGATCTGGCAGACGCGCAGGCGGTCTGCGATAAACTCGGCATTGAACTGCACACTGTAAACTTTGCCGCAGAATACTGGGACAACGTATTCGAGCTTTTTCTGGCTGAATATAAAGCCGGGCGTACACCAAACCCCGATATTCTGTGCAATAAAGAAATCAAATTTAAAGCCTTTCTGGAATTCGCCGCCGAGGATCTGGGGGCAGATTACATCGCCACCGGTCATTATGTGCGCCGCCAGGATGTAGATGGGAAAAGCCGCTTACTGCGCGGCCTTGATGGTAATAAAGATCAAAGCTACTTCCTGTACACACTCGGCCATGAACAAATCGCCCAGAGTCTGTTTCCGGTGGGTGAACTTGAGAAACCAGAAGTGCGCCGCATCGCCGAAGAGCTCGACCTTATCACGGCAAAGAAAAAAGACTCCACCGGTATCTGCTTTATTGGTGAGCGCAAGTTCCGTGACTTCCTGGGCCGTTATCTGCCAGCTCAACCTGGTAAAATCATCACTGTGGACGGTGATGAAGTGGGTGAGCATCAGGGGCTGATGTATCACACACTCGGTCAGCGCAAAGGGCTGGGTATTGGTGGTACTAAAGAAGGCAGTGAAGACCCGTGGTATGTGGTCGATAAAGACGTTGAAAACAATATTCTGATAGTGGCGCAGGGCCACGATCACCCGCGGCTCATGTCCGTTGGTCTGGTGGCTCGCCAGCTTCATTGGGTCGCTCGTGAACCGCTGACGGCTCGGCTTCGCTGTACGGTAAAAACCCGCTATCGCCAGACCGATATTCCCTGCACTGTGACGCCAGTGGATAACGACTGTATCGATGTTCGCTTTGATGAGCCAGTTGCTGCCGTCACGCCAGGACAATCGGCGGTCTTCTACCTCGACGAGGTTTGCCTCGGCGGTGGAATTATTGAACAGCGCATTGCGCTGTAATTTGCACACAGGAAGGAGTTTGCGTGTCTAAAAACTATCACGATATTACGCTGGCGCTGGCGGGAATCTGCCAGTCGGCGCGCCTGGTTCAGCAACTGGCGCACCAGGGGCACTGTGATTCAGATGCTCTGCACGTCTCGCTCAACAGCGTAATTGATCTTAGTCCAGACTCCACCCTCGCCGTCTTTGGCGGCAGTGTCGCCAATCTTAAACTCGGGCTGGAAACGCTCTTAAGCGTGCTAAATGCTGGTCAACGCCAGGGGTTGAGCGCCGAGCTGACACGCTACACGCTTAGTCTGATGGTGCTTGAGCGCAAGCTTCACGCCAGCAAAGGCGCGCTTGATACGCTTGGTAATCGCATCGCCGGGCTACAGCGCCAGCTCGACCATTTTGACCTGGAATCCGACACGCTCATGAATGCCATGGCGGGTATTTATGTCGATGTTATCAGCACACTGGGACCGCGTATCCAGGTTACCGGCTCACCTGCTGTGCTGCAAAGTTCACAGGTCCAGGCCAAAGTCCGTGCTACGCTGCTGGCCGGTATTCGCGCAGCGGTGCTGTGGCACCAGGTGGGCGGTGGACGCCTGCAACTAATGTTTTCCCGTGGTCGCCTGTGCTCACAGGCCAAACAAATTCTTGCTCATTGTTAACCTCCCAGGAGTAACTGATGGAATTATCCTCACTGACCGCCGTTTCCCCCGTTGATGGACGCTACGGCGATAAAGTCAGCGCGCTTCGCACCATTTTCAGCGAATTCGGCCTGCTTAAATTTCGCGTGCAGGTTGAAGTCCGCTGGTTGCAGAAGCTGGCCGCACACGCCGCAGTCAAGGAAGTTCCTGCTTTTGATGCCCACGCAAACGATTTCCTTGATGCTGTCGTGCGTGATTTTAGCGAAGAAGACGCCGCGCGCATTAAAACAATAGAGCGTACGACCAATCATGACGTCAAAGCAGTCGAATACTTTCTGAAAGAGAAAGTAGCCCAGGTACCGGCGCTACACGCAGTATCTGAATTCATTCATTTCGCCTGTACCTCAGAAGACATCAACAATCTGTCCCATGCGCTGATGCTGAAAACTGCCCGCGAAGACGTGGTTCTGCCCTACTGGCGCAAGCTTATTGATGCGGTGAAAGAGTTGTCTCAGCAGTATCGCGACATCCCGCTGCTCTCTCGCACTCATGGTCAGCCTGCAACACCATCGACGATGGGCAAAGAGATGGCGAATGTGGCTTACCGCATGGAGCGACAGTTCCGCCAGCTCGAACAGGTTGAGATCCTCGGTAAAATCAACGGCGCCGTTGGTAACTATAATGCCCACCTGGCCGCTTATCCGGAAGTGGACTGGCATCAGTTCAGTGAAGAGTTTGTGACTTCTCTGGGCATTCAGTGGAACCCCTACACCACCCAGATTGAGCCGCACGACTATATTGCGGAGTTGTTCGACTGCATCGCGCGCTTTAACACCATCCTCATCGATTTTGACCGCGACGTATGGGGTTATATCGCGCTTAACCACTTTAAGCAGAAAACCATCGCCGGTGAAATTGGCTCTTCTACTATGCCCCACAAGGTCAACCCGATTGACTTTGAAAACTCCGAAGGCAATCTTGGTCTTGCTAATGCTGTGCTGCAACACCTGGCAAGCAAGCTGCCGGTATCGCGCTGGCAGCGTGACCTCACGGACTCCACGGTGCTGCGTAACCTCGGCGTTGGTGTTGGCTACGCGCTTATCGCTTACCAGTCCACGCTTAAGGGCGTGAGTAAGCTGGAAGTCAATCGCGACCGTCTGCTCGATGAACTGGATCACAACTGGGAAGTGCTGGCCGAGCCGATTCAGACTGTGATGCGCCGTTACGGCATTGAGAAGCCGTATGAAAAGCTTAAAGAGTTAACGCGCGGCAAGCGCGTAGACGCGGAAGGTATGAAGCAGTTTATTGATAGCCTGGAACTGCCTGAAGCAGAAAAAACACGCCTGAAAGCAATGACGCCTGCCAATTACATTGGCCGCGCCATACAAATGGTCGATGAACTGAAATAATCGTAACCGTAAACGGAGCCGGTCACTGACCGGCTCTTATAGCAAATCTGGTATGCGTTAGTGTAGTTGCCGACACATTTGCCGCTATGTTCAATACGCAAAATAATGTGTTAACGAGTTGTAACCCCCTGCATTACTCAAACGCTACCTACTCTGTATGCTCCTGATTTATTTACAACTGGAGCATAAAATACATCAAAAAATAAATACCCTGGCCTCATCATTTTTCATAAACATTTTTCTCAAGCCATTTTTACCTTCATTTCTCCATCCAGGCCTCAACTCTCAAAATAATAACAAATTGTTATTATTGAAATATGAAATCACTAGCGTAATTGCTAAAAATATCAAGCGAAGCCGCAACTATTGTAATCATTTTCGTGATGCCTTTTTTAAATCAATTGAGTGTAAAACCGTTTCACAACTCGCCACATGACATATTTTACAATGCCGTTTTGCTAACGCTTAACTTACACTTCACTGAGTCTTCAACATAAAGCCCGCTTCATCTAAAATTTTTAATAGATATCTCGCGCAAAAAATAATTAGATTAATCTCAATAAATAATAAATGAAGAATATTTGTTCTACGCTATTAATGATTATGCATGAGTGCAAACGTTGCTCTTTCATTTCATGGTATTGATATTTTGCGGAGATATTTATGGCTATAAAGACTCTTGAAGACTTATTTATTCATGACTTATCCGATATTTACAGTGCCGAGAAACAGATAACTCGCGCTCTGCCTAAAATGGCTCGCGCTGCGACGGACGAAAAACTTATTGCAGCCTTCCAGCAGCACCTGGAGGAAACCCACGGTCAAATCGAGCGTCTCGATCAACTGGTTGAAAAAACCGAAGGTGTGCGTATCAAACGCATGAAATGCCATGCGCTTGAAGGACTTGTTGAAGAAGCACAGGAGATTATTGAATCTGTTGAAGCCGGGCCGGTGCGTGACGCCGGATTGACTGGCGCTGCGCAGAAAGTTGAACACTACGAAATCGCCGCTTACGGCACTCTGCATGCGCTGGCAATTCAGCTTGGCTACAAAGACGCTGCGAAATTACTCGCAGAAACCCTTCAGGAAGAAAAAGATACCGATAAGAAACTGACGCTTATCGCTGATAAAAAAGCCTGACGATCGATGCTTATCGCTTTTTCAATGCTGCGCTGCCTGGCAGCACAATCGCATTCAACTTCATGAGGCATCCTATGACGACGAAAGAAGAAAACTATCTTGACTGGGTACGAGACGCCCATGCGATGGAGAAACAGGCCGAAAGTATGCTGGAAAAAATGGCCGCCCGTCTTGAACACTACCCCGACCTTAAAGCCCGTATCGAGCAACATATTGACGAGACCCGCCATCAACAGGCGCTGGTGCAATCGGTTATTGACCGTCATGACACCTCACGCTCGGTATTCAAAGATGCTATGGGCAAACTTACCGCTATGGGGCAGGCAATGGGTGGAATGATGGCCGAGGATGAAGTCGTTAAAGGAGCAATTAGCGGCTACGTTTTTGAACAATTTGAAATTGCTAACTATACCGCGCTTATTGCTGCTGCTGAGGCTGTCGGTGACCACGAAGGGGCGAGAATATTTTCGCAAATTCGCGATCAGGAAGTAGCGATGGCTGACTGGTGCCTGAAGCATCTGCCGGATGTTACCGAACAATTTCTGGTGCGCTCTGCAGCACCCGGTGTTGACGCAAAAAAATAACGCCACCACTTTCCTGCGCCCGCTTCAGGCGGGCATTTTTATTACTTTTAGCGTTATGGAGCGAGCTATGTTCAGACACGTTAAACAGCTGCAATACACCGTTCGCGTCGCAGGCCCTAATCCAGGGCTGGCAAATCTTCTTCTCGAGCAATTCGGCGGCCCTCAGGGCGAACTCGCGGCAGCCTGCCGCTATTTCACTCAAGGGCTGGGAGATAAAGACCCCGGCCGCCGGGATATGCTTATGGATATCGCCACTGAGGAGTTAAGCCACCTCGAAATTATCGGCTCGCTGGTCGGGATGCTCAATAAAGGCGCTAAGGGCGACCTTTCTGAAGCGACTGAACAAGAAGCCGAGCTATATCGCAATATTTCAGGCAACGGGAACGACAGCCATCTGACCTCACTCTTATACGGCGGTGGTCCGGCGTTGACTAACTCAGGCGGCGTACCCTGGACTGCGGCATACGTGGATACTATCGGTGAGGTGACTGCCGATTTGCGCTCCAATATTGCAGCCGAGGCGCGGGCCAAAATTATCTACGAGCGGCTTATCAACGTAACTGACGACCCTGGCGTAAAAGACGCCCTGGGCTTCCTGATGACGCGTGAAGTCGCCCATCAGATTTCTTTTGAAAAAGCGCTCTATTCTATTCGCAACAACTTCCCACCGGGTAAATTACCGCCTGTCCAAAAATACGCCAATGTGTATTACAACATGTCAGCGGGTGGCGAGCAGCGAGGAAGCTGGAATTCGGATAAGAACTTTACCTATGTGGAAGATCCCACACCTGCGGTGGACGGCGGTGACGGTATGGCAAGCGTCAAACTGCCCGCCCAACAACAAACGAACGTTGATGCATTGACCACACGTACAGCCTCCGATCCTGAGGCTAATCCCGTGACCGGTACTGATTTGGGCAACATTGAGCAACCCGCGCCGACTACGCCCAAAAAAAGGAAGCGGTAATATATAAGCCATCTGCGGGAAAATGCTGATCACCTGAGGGGATCAGCATTATTTTTAAGTAAATATTTACCCCTTTGGCAGATCTTTTTCCTGATAAGACCATTATCTGCACGCTAACTCCATCATTCTTGCCTGGCTGGAGCTGTATTTAATACGCCCGGCATGTAACCGTAGTCACTTCTACTACCGGGCCGCTTACATACGGTTGAAACGCTAGCGACTCTTTTTTCCTTAAACAGTTGGCATTGTTCTGCGGATCACACAAAATAATAAATATCCTCCGGCATAGCCGGAGGTTTTTCTGATGCGCCTGTAAGGCTTTA
>CBIFVZ010000119.1:0-8387 GCA_966185765.1 uncultured Enterobacteriaceae bacterium
GTTCAGGAACGGATCTTGCAAAGATTGCCCCTTAGCCATTCTATCTTTTCCTTATAGCTTGTTGTTTGTACTTGCGAACCCATAGGCTCTGAAAAATATGTCAAAATTTGCACACGAGACGCCTTAATTGTACACGTTCATTAATGTTACGCACTAACAACCTGCACCACGTCGTCCAGAGCTGACTGCGGACTGCCGCTGTCCAGCCAGTGAACCTCTTTCCAGCCGCGTAACCACGTCATCTGACGTTTAGCTAATTGTCTCGTCGCGCAAATACCGCGATAAACCATCTCATCGTACGTGATTTCTCCCGCCAGATATGACCACATCTGGCGGTATCCCACACAACGGACGGAAGGCATATCCGTATGCAAGTCTTCGCGGGCAAATAGCGCCCGCGCTTCGGCTTCAAAACCTGAAGCCAACATCTGATGAAAACGCTGCTCAATCTTCTGATGGAGCAGTTCACGGCTCGCCGGGGCGATGGCGAACTGATACACCTGATAAGGCAGAGCGTCTCCCGACGTGCGAGTCAACTCCGTTAAAGTTTTACCCGAAATAAAAAAAACTTCCAGTGCCCGGGAAAGCCTTTGCGGATCGTTGGGATGAATGCGTTGCGCCGACACAGGATCTATCTCCTGCAACTGCCGATGCAATGCGTCCCATCCTTGCTCTGCTGCCTGTTGCTCAATGCGGCTGCGAACCGCCGGGTCTGCTGAAGGCAGCGGCGAAAGCCCCTCCAGCAACGCCCTGAAATAGAGCATTGTCCCGCCGACCAACAGCGGAATGCGCCCTGCCGCTGTGATGTCGGCCATTTCCGCCAGCGCATCACGACGAAAATCCGCCGCAGAATAGCTCTGCGACGGATCCCTGATATCTAACAACCGGTGCGGTGCCTGTGCCAGTTCCTCAGGACCAGGTTTTGCCGTACCAATGTCCATCCCTTTGTAAATAAGGGCCGAATCGACACTTATCAACTCAACGGGCAAAATCTTACGTAATTCTATCGCCAGTGCCGTTTTCCCGGAGGCAGTCGGCCCCATGAGAAAAATGGCCTTTGGCAGGCCAGCCTTACTTACTTCATTATCAACGTCAGTCATGCTTCAGGGCGTTCATCGCCGGTTGGAGATCAATAGGTTGTAATAAACCACTCGGCGGCGACTTCAGCAGCTGCGGACAGAGCCGCTCGACGTCAGCCAGCAGGGCAATCGCCTGTGCAAGGCTCCATTCGCCGTGTTCGCTGGTCAAATGCCGGGCAAGCCACTGGGCGATGCGTACAGCATCGTTATCAGTCTGTTGCGCCAGGTAGCCTATCAGTTCGGGAATCAAGTTTTGTAAATTTTGTTGGCGCAAGGGTAAAGGCACCGCGCGGACCGTCACATGCCGCGCATCAATGGCAAACTCTACGCCAGTTTGCGCAAGTGCCTCCTGCCAGTGCTCCAGCGTCTTACGCTCTGCACTATTAAGCTTCAGGCGCACTGGAATCAGAAGCGGCTGCGCGCGCAGTTTCTCATCGCCCGGCACCAGCTGTGCCTGGCGCAGCCAGCGCTGTGCCACTGGCAACGCCAGCAGAGATAGCCGCCCATCACGCTCTAAAAGCGCCATATCGCCCTTAAGGACCGTCAGAACGCGACCAAAGCTCTGGCTGTGTCCGGCCAGCTCCGCAACGCGTTCTTTTTCAACCCGGGACGCCGGTGCTGACGAGGGGGCGTCGGGCGTTTCCAGCAATTTACTGTAGAGCGCGCCCTGGCGCTTTTGATAGCCCGGCGTGGCGTTAGGCCAGCTGGCATCGCTTGCCCTCGGCGCGCGTGAGCCTGCACTGTAGCCGTCAGAAGACGACTCACGTAATGATGCCGCCTGCGGCTCGCGATACGTCGTTTCTGCCGGTGCCTCAGCACGGCTGGGCGGCTGCTCAATGGGGCGTGCAAAATGGTTCTGCCCTGCGGCTACACGGTTTTCAGGCTGCCAGCAGGGAATGGGTGCGCCGTTTTCATCTGCCAACGGTAGCGGCGGCACCGTCTGCTGTTGCAGCACACTCAGCACCCCCTGGTAAATAAAATCGTGTACCAGTCGCGACTGATGAAAACGCACTTCGTGCTTTGCCGGATGCACATTGACATCCACCTGATGCGGATCGATATCCAGATAAAGTACATAGGCAGGCTGGCGGTCAGAACCGAGCTTCTCTTCGCAGGCCTGACGAATAGCATGGTTAATCAGGCGGTCACGCATCATGCGCCCGTTCACATAGCAGTACTGGGTTTCGGCCAGTGCTGAAGTGGTGCCCGCCGGGTCAGCCACCCAGCCGCGCAGTGCCAAGTCGCCATGCTGCCACTCAATGGCAAGCGCCTGTTCAAGAAATGCCGTACCACAAATTGCGCCGAGGCGGCGTTCACGCGCACCTCCTTCCGGTACGGCACGGTACTGGCGTACCATTTTACCGTTGTGGTTAAGATTGATGGTGACATCAAAGCGGGCCAGCGCAATACGCCGCACCACTTCGTCGATATGCCCAAATTCGGTCTTCTCAGTGCGCATAAATTTGCGCCGCGCGGGTGTGTTGTAGAACAAATCCAGCACTTCGAGCGTGGTGCCCTGCGGATGGGCCGCAGGTTTAACCGTGACCGCCATATCGCGCCCTTCAGCGTAGGCCTGCCAGGCCTCCTGCTGCCCGGCGGTGCGTGAGGTTAACGTTAAACGAGAGACGGAACTGATACTCGCCAGCGCTTCTCCGCGAAAACCGAGGCTTAAAATGGCCTCAAGGTCGTCCAGAGTGGCAATCTTGCTGGTTGCGTGACGCGCTAATGCCAGTGCCAGCTCGTCTTTACCAATCCCGCAACCATTGTCACGAATACGGATAAGTTTTGCGCCACCGCGCTCAATGTCGATATCAATACGCGTTGCACCAGCATCAATGCTGTTTTCTACCAGCTCTTTCACCACCGACGCGGGTCGCTCCACCACCTCGCCTGCGGCGATTTGGTTAGCAAGCTGAGGCGGTAAGATCTGAATTGGCATTATCTCTCCTTGCGCGGTGATTAGTTAGCGCCTACTAACGGACTGGCCGCGCTGGCCGTTTGCGGTGCGCTATCAGATGGCGGCGCCATCTGTAGTGGATTCGCAATAAAATAGTTACGCAAGCCCAGGTAAATCGACTCGGCAATACGCTGCTGGAAACTGTCGCTAGCTAACATCCGCTCTTCTGTGCCGTTGCTGATAAACCCGGTTTCCACCAGCAGCGACGGAATATCCGGTGAGCGCAACACGCCAAGACTCGCGTGCTCCGGGCGGCGTTTGTGTAGCGACCCTACGTTTTGTAACTGATCGAGCACGCTGGTAGCGACATCATAGCCGACACGCTGCGAATGACCGAACTGTAAATCCAGCACTGCCTGACTCAAATACGGGTCTGCCTGGCTGTTTGCCAGCACGTCGCCCGCGCCACCCAGTAGCTCAGATTGCTTCTCATGTTGCTCCAGCCAACCCGCCATTTCCGTGTTAGCTCGCCGGTTAGACAGCACCCACACTGAGGCACCGGTAGCATCGCGGTTCGGCGCGGCATCAGCGTGAATAGAGACCAACAGGTTCGCATTCTGACGGCGCGCCACATCAGAGCGGCCCATCACCGAAATAAAATAGTCGCCATCGCGCGTCAGCACGCCCTTAAACATCGGATCTGCATTAAGCATGGTCTTGAGCTTACGGGCAATGGCGATCGTGACGTTTTTCTCTTTGGTACCGCCTGCACCGATAGCACCAGGATCCTGGCCACCGTGTCCGGCATCGATAGCCACAATGACCTGCTCAGATGAAACGGGAGCGGTACGCGCCTGTGCTGGTCGCACTGCCGTGTTGCTGCTGACTACAGCAGTAGTACGTTCGCTGGCATGACTGAACGGATTACGCGCTGGCTCACGCGGCTTTATCGGCTGCGCTGGCGCAGAGGGCGCTCGCTGCGCCACCACCGGGGGAGGTGAAGGCGGCGGTGGAGCGTCAGCATTGATGGTAAAAACCACCAGATAGCCGTCACCACTACGCTGCTTGACCGCGCGGGTTTTCCCCTTTTGCGTAAGATCCACTAACAGTCGCAACGACTGCGGATCACCGGTTTGCCCGGAGCGAATGCTTTTCACCAGATTTTCGCCGCTGAACTGCAAGGGCAGCCCCTGAATCACACCGCTCTGACGAATATCCAGCGCAACCGTACGCGCATTCTGCTCAGAGAAGGTATATTCGGGATCGCCGGTAAAGCTAAAAGTGATACGCGCCTGCGTATCACCGTTAGAGACACGGATATCAGACAAATTTGCCGCATACAGCGGTGCGCAAAGCACCAGCAGCGCGGCGATTAACCCACTTTTAGCGCAATACATTTTCCGTCTTCCTGTTATCCGGCCAGACGCGACAGCAGTGACTCCCCTGCCTGGGAAACGGCTTTTAGCAACGCTTCACGGCCCTGCGCCTGGTAATTTAAATGGATTTCAACATCCGGGTCAGGTAATACCCCTGCGCCCTGCTGCGGCCACTCGACCAGGCAGATAGCGTCATGGGCAAAGTAATCGCGGATCCCCATAAATTCGAGCTCTTCCGGATCCGCAAGGCGATAAAGATCGAAATGATAAACCGTCATATTATCCAGCGCATAAGGCTCCACCAGCGTATAGGTCGGGCTTTTTACATTGCCTTTATGCCCTAACGCCTGCAAAAAGCCACGGCTAAAGGTGGTTTTTCCCGCGCCAAGATCGCCATATAGCCAGAAAACGGTCGCGCCCTGGCAGGCTTGTGCCAGACGCTCACCCAATGCGAGGGTTGCAGATTCATCGGGAAGAGAAATTACGCGGTTCATCATGTTCAGTCAGTTCACATCCGGGTTAACAAAAGCGTATAGCTCATTTATGACATCACTTGCCAGCATGCCGCGAGTCCCATAGCGCCACGCCAGTTTGTCGGCCGCTGCGCCGTGCGCCACACAGCCTGCACAGGCGGCCTCATACATTTCAAGCCGTTGCGCCAGCAGGGCCGCGATGATACCGGAGAGCACGTCGCCCATGCCACCACTGGCCATACCGGCATTGCCGACATCCGCAATTCCCATGCGACCATCATCGCAGGCAATAAGGCTGCCGGCACCTTTGAGCACCACACAGCCACCGTAGCGCTTGACCAGACGCCTTGCTGCCAACATGCGATCGTTTTCAACCTCTGCGATGCTGCAATTGAGCAACCGTGCGGCCTCGCCGGGATGCGGCGTAATAATTCGATTCTGACGTTTATCGGGATTGATTGCCAGCAGGTTGAGCGCGTCAGCGTCCCACAACATCGGTTTACGGAAATTCTCTACCTTCTGTAGCGCCTTTTTGCCCCAGCTTTGTTGCCCAAGACCAGGACCTATCGCCACTACATCCGCCCATTGCAGGCTCTCATCCAGCGTATCTGGCGTCAGCTCATGCACCATCAACTCCGCACGTGCCGTCAGCAGAGGTGCAATGTTCTCTACGCGGGTCAACACGCGCACTAGCCCTGCCCCTGCCCGCAGTGCGGCTTCACCGGCCATTCGAATGGCGCCCGCCGTCCCGCTATCGCCACCGATAATCACCAGACGTCCGTGGTCGCCCTTATGCGCCGTCGGTCTGCGCGGTACTAACCAGCCCCGAAGCGCACACGTGTCATATCGGGCGATTGGCGCGCACTGAGCCTGTAACCACGGCTCCAGCCCCAGCGCACTATGATGCAGTTGCCCGACCATATCCCGTGCTTTGCCGGTGAGCAGGCCTGGCTTTAGCGCAATAAACGTCACGGTATGACGCGCATGTATTACCGCCCCGGGTGTGGCTCCCGTTTGTGCCAGCAGGCCCGATGGCACATCGAGCGCAATAACCGGCGCAGGATGGGCATTGGCATGTTCAATCAACTGTGCCACTGCATCGCGCGGTGCGCTCCTGAGACCAGTGCCAAGCAGGCCATCAATAATCAGGTCTATGCCTTGCGGCCAGGGAATAGTGGGAGAATGGACAGTACCGCTGGCCTCAAGCCAGGCCGTTCGTGCAAGGTCGGCTTCCGGCGGCAGCGGCTTGTCACTTTCCTGCGCCAGCAGCGTGACCTGGATGCCTTCTGCCAGCGCCCGGCGCGCCACGACGTAACCGTCGCCGCCGTTATTGCCGTGACCGCATAAAACCAGCCAGTGTTTACTCTGTGGGTAAGCGCGTCGCGCGACCTGAAAGGCGGCCTCACCCGCACGCTGCATCAGCTCGTACAGCGTCAGACCCAGCGCATCCGCAGCCTCTTTTTCTGCCTCACGCAGCCAGTCCGCAGGCCAGACCTGATGTGGTATACTTGCGGCGTTATTTTCCAGGTTATGGTCCGTCATGTCACAGCCCCTCAATCTCAACCAGTTAGCGCACAATATTAAGCAATGGGGCAAGGAGCTCGGCTTTCAGCATGTAGGTATTACGGATACCGATCTGTGCGCCAGCGAGCCCCTGCTCCAGGTCTGGTTGGACAAACAATACCACGGCGAGATGGAATGGATGGCACGCCACGGTATGATGCGCGCCAGACCTCATGAGTTACAGCCCGGCACGCTGCGCGTCATCAGCGTTCGCATGAATTACCTGCCTGCCAACGCCGCCTTTGCCAGCACGCTGAAAAACCCGAATCTGGGCTATGTCAGCCGCTACGCGCTGGGGCGCGATTATCATAAGTTATTGCGAAACAGGCTGAAAAAGCTGGGTGACGCTATCCAGCAGCACTGTGCTTCGTTGAATTTTAGACCTTTTGTCGATTCCGCGCCCCTTCTTGAGCGCCCATTAGCTGAAAAGGCCGGCCTTGGCTGGACAGGTAAGCACTCACTCATCCTCAGCCGCGACGCAGGTTCGTTCTTTTTTCTGGGCGAACTGTTGATTGATTTACCACTCCCCGTTGATGGCCCGATAGAAGAAAACTGCGGGCGCTGCGTGGCCTGCATCACCACCTGCCCGACGGGGGCTATCGTCGAGCCTTACGTGGTGGATGCACGACGCTGCATTTCTTATCTGACGATTGAGCTTGAAGGCGCGATTCCCGAAGAATTTCGCCCGCTGATGGGTAACCGTATCTACGGCTGTGATGACTGCCAGCTTATCTGCCCGTGGAATCGCTTCTCGCAGCTGACCGCCGAGGACGATTTTAGCCCGCGCCAGGCCCTGCATGCCCCACAATTGATTGAGCTTTTTAGCTGGAGTGAAGAAAAATTTCTCAAAGTGACAGAAGGCTCGCCGATTCGTCGCATCGGCCATCTGCGCTGGCTGCGTAATATTGCTGTCGCTCTGGGTAACGCTCCCTGGGATGAGGCCAATCTTGCCGCGCTTGAGAGCAGAAAAAGTGAGCACCCGCTTCTGGACGAACACATCGACTGGGCGATTGCGCAACAGATCTCACGCCGAAACGCGCAAGGGATCGAGGTCCAAACGCCTAAGCAATTACGTCTGGTGAGGGCGATTGAAAAAGGGTTACCACGTGATGCCTGATATATCCACAACGTGTGTATAAAAATAAAAAACCGTTGTCATTCAATGTACAAAAATTCGTCAAGCGATCGTCATAACATTTTGAAATGATTTTATTTCTATAAAAAACATAAAGATAGGGAAATCGCGTAAAAATTTCCGCTACAAAATAGCGTGTTACACAAAACGCCATCCTGTGGATAACTCTGTTTACAACGATTCGCATCGCGCTGAAATACAGGATATGCGATGTGAATAACAATATGAATAATCGTGTCAATGAGATGAGGTACGCTGCCCTGATAACAGGTTCCTGGAGCGCTTGTCCTGACCCCCGGAACGTACACAGGCCGCGGATTCTATACGATCGATCCCACACTGACAACACTTGATCGCAGAAAACGCCGCGCCTGCTGTGCACACGCCTACGATCGCGGCTCACAGCCTTTGCTTTCCAGGATCTTCCCCCGTACATAAAGGCAAACCTGACAGCGAGCTAAAAGAGAATAGCGCAATTTTCAAAATACGCATGCTGTGCAAGACAGTAGGCCTGCACGTTACTCCTGAGCTGGCACGCACCTATAATCGATGTTTATGCCGCTATATCACTCAGGCGCAGGGTAATAACGCTTTGAAGACTGTCACGATGTCGCTAACCGCACTTGTCCATTGAGCTTTTAAATATCAACGACATAGTGAGTCTGATGGGCATGTTGAACAGGTTTGTTAACACTGAAAACGGTACTATCGTTCTGAATTTTCTGGCACAGTAAACCGGGAAAACACGGCACCTGGAGGGAATTACGGTGATGTTTTAAAACTTTCTGGAAGAAAACGAAGAGAAGATTTGGAGCGGGAAACGAGACTCGAACTCGCGACCCCAACCTTGGCAAGGTTGTGCTC
>CBIFVZ010000120.1:0-8233 GCA_966185765.1 uncultured Enterobacteriaceae bacterium
GTCTAAGCGTCGTGTAGTTGTGACCGGACTTGGCATGTTGTCTCCTGTCGGCAACACCGTAGAGTCAAACTGGAAAACTCTTCTTGCCGGTCAGAGCGGCATCAGCCTAATCGACCATTTCGATACTAGTGCCTATGCAACTAAATTTGCTGGCTTAGTGCGAGATTTTAATTGTGATGAATACATCTCGCGTAAAGATCAGCGCAAGATGGACAGCTTCATTCAGTACGGAATTGCAGCCGGTGTTCAGGCTATGCAAGATTCTGGTCTTGAAGTGACAGAAGAAAATGCTTCGCGCATGGGCGCTGCAATCGGTTCTGGTATCGGTGGCCTCGGTCTTATTGAGGAAAACCACACGGCATTGATGAACGGCGGACCGCGTAAAATTAGTCCGTTCTTCGTTCCCTCTACGATTGTCAACATGGTGGCAGGTCATCTGACCATTATGTTCGGCCTGCGTGGCCCCAGCATTTCTATCGCCACGGCCTGTACTTCTGGTGTGCACAACATTGGTCATGCGGCGCGTATCATCGCTTATGGTGATGCAGACGTAATGATGGCAGGCGGTGCCGAAAAAGGCAGCACCCAGTTGGGCGTTGGCGGTTTTGGCGCAGCACGCGCGCTTTCCACGCGTAATGACAACCCTCAGGCGGCAAGCCGTCCGTGGGATAAAGATCGCGATGGGTTTGTGCTGGGTGATGGTGCCGGTGTCCTGATTCTTGAAGAGTATGAGCATGCGAAAAAGCGTGGTGCAAAAATCTACTGTGAAGTCGTGGGTTTTGGCATGAGCAGTGATGCTTATCATATGACGTCACCGCCGGAAAACGGTGCAGGTGCAGCACTGGCGATGGAAAACGCGCTGCGTGATGCAGGCGTGGCTCCGGGGCAGATTGGTTATGTGAATGCGCACGGCACGTCAACCAACGCTGGCGACCGCGCTGAAGCGCAGGCCGTGAAGTCAGTGTTTGGCGCTGACGCAAGCCGTGTACTGGTCAGCTCAACGAAGTCGATGACCGGTCACCTGCTGGGGGCGGCGGGCGCTGTGGAGTCAATTTACTCCATTCTGGCACTGCGCGACCAAGCTGTACCGCCGACCATTAACCTGGACAATCCTGATGAGGGTTGTGATCTCGACTTTGTCCCGCATGAAGCGCGCCAGGTAACGGGCATGGAGTATACGCTTTGTAACTCCTTTGGCTTTGGCGGCACGAACGGCTCTCTTATCTTCAAAAAGATCTGATAGCCGCCTCAGACTGGCCCGCAATCGCGGGCCAGTTTTGCATCACTCTCCTGCTTGCTCTGCCTTTCTCTCCCTGCGACACTGTTTCCCCTCACAATCAACAGGAGCATGTATGTGGCTCATTAACGGCGCTGAACAGACAATGCTGGCAGCGGACGATCGTGCCATACAGTTTGGTGATGGGTGTTTTACCACCGCGAGGGTGGTGGACGGTACAGTGCGCTTTCTTGATGACCATCTTGACAGACTGGATGAGGGCTGCAGGCGACTGGGATTTACCGCACCCTCGCGTAAACTGCTGCGTGCAGAGTGCGAGCAGCTTGCTACAGGGAACGCTCGCGCAACGCTCAAAGTGATTATCAGTCGCGGTGCAGGCGGACGTGGCTATGCGGCTAACAATCTCACCCCAACGCGTATGCTACGGGTGAGCGCGTATCCGGCGCATTATGATGTGTTACGCACACGTGGGGCGGTGCTGGCACTTTCTCCTGTGCCTCTGGCCCGCAATCCGTGGCTTGCGGGTATCAAACATCTTAACCGTCTTGAGCAGGTCCTAATCCGGGCACAGCTTGACCAGACAAACGCCGACGAGGCCCTGGTGCTTGACACCGCAGGGTGGCTTACGGAATGCTGTGCGGCTAATTTATTCTGGCGTCAGGGGAAGCAGGTTTTTACTCCACAACTCGACAGCGCTGGCGTGGATGGTACGATGCGCCGACATATTTTGCGGCTGCTTGCGCCATCGAAGTGGGAAGCCCATGAAGTGCAGGCGCGGCCCGAGGCACTGTTACAGGCTGACGAAGTCATTATTTGCAATGCATTGATGCCGGTACTGCCGGTGTGCCGGGTGCAGGAAAAAGATTTTTCATCGCGCGAGCTGTATCACTTTTTAGCCTCAGGATGTGAGTAAACCGAATTGTTATGAAAAAAATCGCAGGCGTTATTTTGATTTTGCTGATTATGTTGGGGCTTGCCGCAGGCGCGGGGTTCTGGAAGATACGTCAGCTGGCGCACAGTCATTTACTGATAAAAGAAGAGACCATTTTCACCCTTAAACCCGGTACCGGGCGTGTGATGCTGGGAAAACAGCTCTATGACGCGAAGGTAATTAACCGCCCGCGAGTGTTTAAGTGGTTGCTGTATATCAAGCCTGAACTTGCCAGAGTTAAAGCCGGGACATACCGTTTTACACCACAAATGACAGTGAGTGAGATGCTGAAACTTCTGGTCAGTGGTAAAGAGGCACAATTCCCGCTGCGTCTGGTGGAAGGTCAGCGGTTGAGCGACTGGTTGAAGGTGATTCAGGCCTCGCCGTGGATTAAGCATACGCTCAAAGATAATGATTACGCGACGGTTGCCGCTGCGCTGGACATTGAAAATGCACAGCAGGTTGAAGGCTGGTTTTATCCGGATACCTGGCTTTATACCGCAGGCACCAGTGATGTAGCGCTGCTTAAACGTGCGCATCAGCGCATGCTCAGTGTGCTCGACAAGATCTGGGAAGGGCGGATGGAGGGTCTGCCCTATAAAGACAAAGCAGAGCTGGTGACAATGGCCTCCATTATTGAAAAAGAAACTGCAGTAGCAGAGGAGCGCGACCGGGTGGCATCAGTGTTTATTAACCGCCTGCGCATTGGCATGCGCCTGCAAACTGACCCTACTGTGATTTACGGCATGGGGGAGAGCTATAATGGCAAGTTGACGCGTCGCGATCTGGAAACGCCAACGGCTTATAATACTTACGTCATCAGCGGTATGCCGCCCGGGGCCATTGCGATGCCCGGAGAAGCGTCGCTCAACGCGGCAGCGCACCCGGCGAAAACCTCCTATCTCTACTTTGTGGCCGACGGTAAAGGCGGGCACACGTTTAATACTAATCTGCGTGACCATAATCAGTCGGTGCGCAGCTATCTGAATGTACTCAGGAACAAAGATGGGCAGTAAATACATAGTTATCGAAGGGTTGGAAGGCGCGGGAAAAACCAGTGCGCGTGATGTCGTTGTGCAAACGCTGCGTGAGCTGGGCGTGAGCGAGCTGCGCTTTACTCGCGAGCCTGGTGGTACGCCACTTGCAGAAAAACTGCGCGCCCTGACGCTCGATCTTAAAGCCGTGGGTGACGAAGTGGTAACTGACAAGGCTGAAGTCCTGATGTTTTATGCCGCCAGGGTGCAGCTGGTTGAAACAGTGATCAAACCTGCGCTCGCCAGAGGCGAATGGGTGATTGGCGACAGACACGATCTCTCAACCCAGGCCTATCAGGGCGGTGGGCGTGGTATTGACCGTCATTTACTGCAAACCCTGCGTGATGCGGTGCTGGGGGATTTTGCGCCCGACCTCACGTTGTATCTGGACGTTACGCCAGAAGTGGGACTTGCACGTGCACGTGCACGTGGCGAACTGGACCGCATTGAACAGGAGTCTCTGGACTTCTTTAACCGTACCCGCGCGCGCTACCTGGAGCTGGCGGCCGCCGATCCGCGTATTATGGTGGTTGACGCAACACAGCCGTTTGATGCCGTGCAGCAGGATATCCGGGCTACCGTCACGCGCTGGGTTAAGGAGCAGGGCTGATGCGTTGGTATCCCTGGCTGCGACCGGCATTTGACCGCCTGATTGCCCGTTACCAGTTGGGTTTGGGCCATCATGCGTTGCTGGTGCATGCGCTGCCAGGGATGGGTGACGATGCGCTGATTTATGCACTGAGCCGCTGGCTGATGTGTAGTCAACCGCAAGGCACTAAAAGTTGCGGGCATTGCCACAGTTGCCAGCTGATGCAGGCTGGAACGCATCCTGATTACACGGTGCTGGAGCCGGAAAAGGGCAAATCAACACTTGGTATTGATGCGGTCCGTGAGGTCAGTGAAAAACTCTATGCGCATTCACGTATGGGCGGTGCCAAAGTTGTATGGTTGCCAGATGCAGGTCTGCTGACTGAGGCCGCCGCCAACGCCCTCCTGAAAACGCTTGAAGAACCTCCTGCTAACAGCTGGTTTTTTCTTGGTTGCCGCGAGCCGCAGCGTCTGCTGGCTACGCTTCGCAGCCGTTGCTTCTATTTCCACCTGACGCCGCCTGATGAAAGTTTTGCCGTGGGTTGGCTTGCCCGTGAGACACAAACTTCTGAAGACGCGCTACGCGCTGCGCTGCGCCTGAGCGCTGGAGCACCGGCGGCGGCCCTTGAGTTGCTCTCTCCTGAACACTGGAATGCTCGTCAGTCGCTGTGTGAAAAAATGCCCCCTGCGCTTGCGCAGCAGGACTGGATTTCGCTCTTAAGTGTGCTGAATCATGAGCCTGTCGATGAACGTTTGCGTTGGCTTGCATCGTTGCTGCTGGATGCTATGAAGTGGCGTCAGGGTATCCGCAGTGGCCAGACCAATGCCGATAGGGTGCCGCTGGTCGCGCAGTTGGCCGATACGCTGGCGCTAAATGTATTGCAGGCCATGACGACGACGCTGTTCCGCTGCCGTGAACAGTTGCTTACCGTCAGCGGCCTTAACCGCGAATTGTTGATAACGGAGCTGCTGCTGGGCTGGGAACATTACGCTCAGCCTGGTGTGCGGCTACCGACCCCTCATTTATAAGCGAGACGTTATGTTTTTAGTCGACTCCCACTGCCATCTCGATGGCCTGGATTATGAGAACCTGCATGCTGATGTAGACGATGTGCTGGCAAAAGCCGCCGCCCAGGATGTGAAGTTTTGCCTGGCTGTTGCCACAACGCTGCCAGGCTATCGCAAAATGCGTGAGCTGATTGGCGAGCGCGAGAATGTGGCTTACTCCTGTGGCGTTCATCCGCTTAACCAGGATGAAGAGTATGAGGTGGAAGAGTTGCGTCGCCTTGCCGCAAGCCCCGGTGTAATAGCGATGGGTGAAACCGGGCTGGATTATTTTTATACGCCGGAAACAAAAGCGCGCCAGCAGGAATCGTTTCGCCACCACATTCGCATTGGGCGTGAGTTAAAGAAACCGGTCATTGTGCACACGCGTGACGCTCGTGAAGATACGCTTAGCATCCTGCGTGAAGAACAGGTGACAGACTGCGGTGGGGTACTACACTGTTTCACTGAGGACAGGGAGACCGCAGGCAAATTGCTGGATCTGGGGTTTTATATTTCGTTTTCCGGGATTGTGACATTTCGTAATGCCGAGCAGCTGCGTGAAGTCGCACGCTATGTGCCGCTGGACAGGCTATTGGTTGAAACCGACTCGCCGTATCTGGCGCCTGTGCCACATCGCGGGAAAGAGAACCAGCCTGCGTACGTCCGTGACGTGGCGCAATACATGGCCGTACTGAAAGGCGTATCCGTGGAAGAGCTGGCTGATATCACCACAAAAAACTTCGCCACACTGTTCCCCGTAGACCCGTCCCGCCTGCGCCAGTCCTGATTTTCGACGTTATTTTATTGCTCGTAATTAATAGGTAAAGCGAGTAAAGTGCACCGCCTGTAAAAAGGCGGTGTAACGCTTTTTAGACACATATGGAAACATGCAGTGTAAAATTGTGTCAGTCTTTGCGGCATAGCTTGCTGAAACGTGATAGTCATCAAACAAAGTTTTCGTGATTTATTTTACTCTGCGTAATAAATAAAGGGCGCTCAGACGCCTGTTACATGATCCGGTTCTCCCCACGGATCGCACGCGCAAGCGAAGAAAAAGCACAAATACTCAGGAGCACTTCTAATTATGTTTAAAAACGCATTTGCTAACCTGCAAAAGGTGGGTAAATCGCTGATGCTGCCGGTATCCGTACTGCCTATCGCAGGTATCCTGCTTGGCGTCGGTTCTGCAAACTTCAGCTGGCTGCCTGCGGTAGTCTCTCATGTCATGGCGGAAGCTGGCGGTTCAGTATTTGCCAACATGCCGCTGATTTTTGCTATTGGTGTCGCTCTGGGCTTTACCAATAACGACGGCGTTGCGGGTCTGGCATCGGTCGTGGCTTACGGCATCATGGTTAAAACGATGGCCGTGGTCGCACCGTTGGTTCTGCATCTTCCTGCGGAAGAAATTGCTGCTAAGCACCTTGCTGATACGGGTGTGCTTGGGGGTATTATTGCAGGTGCCATCGCCGCTTATATGTTCAACCGCTTCTACCGTATTAAGCTCCCTGAATACCTGGGCTTCTTCGCGGGTAAGCGTTTTGTTCCGATTATCTCTGGTCTGACCGCGATTGCTTTCGGCGTGGTGCTATCTTTCATTTGGCCGCCGATTGGTACTGCTATCCAGACCTTCTCCCAGTGGGCTGCTTACCAGAACCCGGTACTGGCATTTGGTATCTATGGCTTCATCGAACGCTGCCTGGTGCCGTTTGGTCTGCACCACATCTGGAACGTACCTTTCCAGATGCAGATTGGCGAATACGTGAACGCAGCAGGCCAGGTTTTCCACGGCGATATCCCGCGCTACATGGCGGGTGACCCGACTGCGGGCAAACTGTCTGGCGGCTTCCTGTTCAAAATGTACGGCCTGCCGGCTGCGGCTATCGCAATCTGGCACTCCGCTAAGCCGGAAAACCGTGCAAAAGTGGGCGGCATCATGGTGTCTGCAGCACTGACCTCGTTCCTGACCGGTATTACCGAGCCGATCGAGTTCTCCTTTATGTTCGTTGCGCCGATCCTGTACGTTATCCATGCCATTCTGGCTGGCCTGGCGTTCCCGATCTGTATCCTGCTGGGTATGCGTGACGGTACCAGTTTCTCGCACGGCCTGATTGACTTCATCGTGCTCAGTGGTAACGGCAGCAAGCTGTGGCTGTTCCCGATTGTGGGTCTGTGCTACGCGGCGGTGTATTACACGGTGTTCCGTGTACTGATTAAAGTGCTGGATCTGAAAACCCCGGGTCGTGAAGATGCAACTGCAGACAGCACCGCAGCGGCAACGGGCACGATGGCACCGGCGCTGATCGAAGCATTCGGCGGCAAAGAAAACATCACCAACCTGGATGCCTGTATCACTCGTCTGCGCGTAAGCGTTGCCGATGTGGCGAAAGTAGACCAGGCAGGTCTGAAATCACTTGGCGCTGCCGGTGTGGTTGTTGCGGGTTCAGGCGTTCAGGCTATCTTCGGCACTAAGTCCGATAACCTGAAAACTGAAATGGATGAATACATCCGCAATAACTAACCCATAATGGGGAGACGAAAAGGAGAGCTGAGGCTCTCCTTTTTTGTGTCTGCACGTTGGCGAACAGGCAACAGACAGGTTCTTCTATCCCGAGATATCTGTAGAGTAGTAAACGAAAATGATTAATTGGGGAATAACACATCTGAAATAGCATGGCTTTTCTTAAAGTAAATTAATAGCTTTTCTCAACCGTCGGTAAATAAGCGGATGCTTAAAATTGAACAGCGAGATATAGCACCCTTTTATGGCCTGATAGTCCTGTTTCACGTTTAAAGCGCTGACTGCCTCTTCTATCCTGTAGAGTTAAACCGTATACATTACAATTTTAAAAAAAGCAGAAAAGGCTACCAGAAATTATTTACAAAGCTGTGCACTGATTTCGTCAACAATCTCGTTAAATCGTTGGAAAGTCGGACTTTCTTTATTGAAAAGCGGCTCTTTGTGGCTATCTGTGTTTGTGATGAGGTTTAATGTAATATGAAGCGGCCTTTTTAATGAAATAGTCGCCTGCCCCAGGTTAACCAAATCATAGTCGTTATCAATTTGCTGATATATATCATCTGGTAGCGTATCTATATACAGATTGGGATTAGGTAGCTTTATAACCTCCCAGACTAATTTATATATCTCAAAGCGAAATAATTCATTATTAACAGTGCTTTTAAAACCGTTGTTATATGCCTGAGCTAACTCTACGATGTCATAAAAATAATCATAATTAAATGGCCATCATTTTCCAGGTGGTGCGCTATGTCACCAATAAATTCCTGCTTTTTAAATGTATGATGTTCAAAGGATAAAACCTCCTGATCGGCAAATTGATATTCTTTAATATCATTTTTATACTTTTCAAAAAAAATAACATGCATAGTCTTCCT
>CBIFVZ010000121.1:0-7848 GCA_966185765.1 uncultured Enterobacteriaceae bacterium
ACATCGACTGATATTCAATATGACGTATTAAATCACCAATATTGGTACCCTGCTGCTTAAACAGATTTGCAGACATCACCATAATAAATTGTTTTTTAGCACGCGAAACGGCAACATTAATTAAATCAGCCCTGTCATTAAATCCATCAACCACACTCGCGGTTGGGCTATATATAATAACATCTTTTTCTCTACCTTGATATTTATGTGCCGTATCGATTTTTATCGCTTCTTTATTAATGATAGCAGTCGCATTCGTCACCTGGGCACGATAAGGTGTGACAATACCAATATCTTCCTGGGCTATATTAACCAGGTCTTGCTCAAGCACTTCCTTTTTAATCACATCAATTTCCCGGAAATTGATCAAACTTTTTCCCTCCGGTGGTTTACATGAGTGATTACCGGGCGCTGTCTTAAGTATTTTAAACGGTTCAGCATCGGAGTGCGTCATAATGATTAGCTGGTCTTCATAATACTTCTGATTACAAAAATCAATGATTCTGGGATGGCAGCGATAGTGTTCTTTAAGCAATGTGGAAGGAGCATTACCAGCAAATATAATATTGATCGATGACAATAGACTTTGTCTTAGATAACTATATTCTTTTTTAATTGAAAAGCATTCATCTATGTCTGGATGTTTAGAATCGAGTTCTTTGCTGGGGATATGGGCTATCTGTTTTAAATCACCGACAACAACCATATTTTTAGCACACGCCATAGATAATACACCGGCGAGGAGATTGACTTGCGAAGCTTCATCAACAATAAGATAGTCAAACAGCTCATTATTATCTTTGTTGTTAATTATCGAGTCCGTCGTACTGAGTATAACAGGAAACCGCCTGGTAAAGCATGTAAACTGACGCTTGTATGACTGAGTATCAAACTCAAGATATTCCATATTATGGTGCGTTGAGAAAACATGATTTTTTTAACACAGATAGAGAGCAATCAGTATATTGCTTCAACAACCCATCAAGATCATGTTTTTTTAACTCCTGTTCAATTATGTATTTACTTTCTAAGAGCTCTATTTTTCGTCGCCGATAATACTCCGACACCAGTCCTTTAAACAAGTTACCAGACAACGATTTAATATCTTTGAACGTATATATACCAAATTTAAACAACCATTTGAATCTGAGTGGCCAAGCCAGTTTACCTCCCGTAGATAAATGTTCCACCTCAGCCATAAACTTCATTAAATCAGGTGTTTTCCATTTATTCCCAAATGACCACACTGAAGGATTTATCGGTTCTACAGAGAAGTGCTGTTCAAAATACCGCTGTTCTATCTCCAGCTTACTGATCTGTTCCTGAAGTCTTGCCTGAGTATTCTGGCGTTCAAGTAGATCAAAAATCAGTTTATCCGTGGAAGCAATTTGTTTCTGAGTTTGTGATAAAACATCATCAGGCAGCCCCCAACCCTCCATCTCAGGAATGTCATGTTTTTGCGCAAAAAATGCATCCTGCAAATCAACTTTTCCAAGACAGGCAGTGATAAAACCAAAGCCTTCTTTCGCTAATTTCTCATAAACATTGAGTGTAGCCTCATTATTCCCTGATACCACAGCCACCGTCTTATTCTGACAAACCAGGTTTGCAATGATATTAAGTATAGTTTGCGTCTTTCCAGTTCCTGGTGGGCCTTGTATCAGACTTATTTGCGAGGTTAATGCCTTTTGCACAGCTTCACGCTGTGAGGTATTTACGCCGAAAGGGAAGATAGCCGCAGGTGTGATATTGCTCTTTGGAGAAACACCCGTTATAAAGTTGCTGATCACGGAGTCAGCTCTGATCTTTTTTAATTTCTCATCGAAATACCATTTAATGTGAGGCGTTGTTTTTTCCAGATAGTTAGCAATTTTTTTATAGTAATTAATCAGGTTTTGAGTTTCATGCTTTCTGGCAATATCAGGGATAAGATGTACATCAGAAAGACGATAACAATCACTATATTCCCCACAAAAAAGAACCACATACTCATTACCAAAAATTAAAGCCTCATTATATTTTTTATTTTTTGCGTTTTTGGGTATCACCACAAAATCATCAATATTAATGATTTCTGGAGTATGAAAAAAACGGACGTTTTTTTTGTTGTAAGTGAAAGGATCGCTACCCTCGAAAGTGACCGAGACTTTATCACCAGCCAAAACCCTCACATCGATCACTCTCTTTGTGGTGTTCTTGAATTCAGCTTGCTTACTTCTGGTCAAAACCAAGAACTTTCTCTCATCCATGCCGAATCATCTCATTTTTTGATAAAATCATAAAAGGCGGATACTGACCAAAAACTCCATCTGCACTTACATTAATAGCATTCTACTCACTACTATTTTCCAGCCTAATACCTGTCTTATCAATAAATAATACGATGATTTTTTTTTGGATAATTAACACTTCGTTCTTATTATTTCCTGCTGAATAAATGACTACTTTTCCTTACCAGCCAGTACCTGATATTAATGTAACTGTTTAATGGCGGTAATGTCTGCCACTCCAGCGAAAAACACAGGATGTAATGAACACGGCTGCACTGCCTTCGAACTCAAAATAACTCTCGTCATTGCCCCCGAGACCAGACGCTATGCCAACAGATGACCCATTTTTACTCTGCGGCCTGCAAATACCCCTCAATCAACGCCAGCAACCGTGCATTGTCGATGGTCGTTAAAATTTGCACGGGTGCACCCTGTGTTTCAGGCACGCCAACATTAAGTCGCAAATGGCCATAACGACAGGTAGTACCCCGCGCCACGCCTTGTAGCGCCACATCAAGATAATCGGTTTCGCTCGCGCATAATGTTGGGTCAAGCAACCAGGCGATAGTCAGCACATCGTGAATCCAGCAGCCGGGCAGGCCGCGCGTTTTCATCGAGTAATCAATCCACGGCGAAAGGGTTCGAGACAGGTAACGTGTAACGGCGTTATCTACCGCCGCCAGTCTGACCAAATCAGCATGTACCATTTGCGTCCGGGTAGTGACGTCCATCGGCACCAGCGTAATGGGTGCACCGCTGGTGAGAACGATGTGCGCCGCCTCCGGGTCGAGGCCAAAATTGGTGTCCTTCAGATAGCCCGGCACATTAAACACGCCGCCCATAATCACAATGCGCTTCACCGCTTTTGCCATATCCGGGAACAGACGTAGTGCCATCGCCACATTGGTCAGCGGGCCAATCGCCACAAGGGTAATGTCGCCTGGGTTATTGCAGATAAGCTCGCCCATCGCAAAAGGAGCCAGTGGCGCAGTGGTCTCACATTCGGGCGGCGGCGTCACGCCGTGCCATAACGGGCGCAGCCCATTGTTATCAACGGCACTGTCCAGACGCTCGCGCCACGGCGCGGCAGGCTCCAGCAGCGCGTGAGACGCCCCACGATAAACCGGCACGCTGGCTCCCAACTCGCGCACCAGATGACAGGCGACCGCATAGCCCACTTCACTTGCGGTGTTGCCCGCAACCGTGGTTATCATCTCAAGATGCATTTGTGGCGCAGAAAGCGCCAGAGCAAGTGCCAGTCCGTCGTCGACGTTAGCACCCGGGATCCCGTTGCCAGGATCGCAATCAATAATTACTCGCATACTTGTACAGCGTTGCATCAGCTCGTCGGGCGTTTCACCGGCTTGCAGCCGCAAGACTCTCCGTGTTGTAAATCAAAAGCGAATTCGCAGTGACGCGCTTTGCCGTCCCACGCTTTCAACATGCCCACCGCCGCCTGCGCCATAAGCACAACCGGCTGGCACACTGCAGTTAATGACGGCACGTTATACTGCGACTCCGGGATGGCATTAAAACACACCAGCGCAACATCATTGGGCACGTTTAGCCCGTGTTCCGCCAGTGCACGCAGACAGCCTAATGCCTGCTGCTCATTGGTGGTAAACAACGCCCTCGGCCGTGGGCCACGCAGCAGGCGCAGTGTAGCTTCATAGCCGCCAGCGCGGGTGTAATCGGTTGAGAATATCCACGACGCATTAACGTAAAGGCCCGCACCTTCCAGCGCCTGACGCCAACCGCGCAATCTGTCTTGCGTGTTAAGCATCGTCGTCGGGCCGCAAATTATTCCAATATCACGATAGCCGTGTTCAATCAGATGACGCGTTGCCAGATTCGCCGCCTGTTCTTCGTTCACCTGAATCGAGCTGACATTCAGGGTCTTATCGATACGGTCAATCATGACGCACGGCGTGCCGCTGGCCAAAATCAAATCAATATACGGATGGCGGTCAACGCTGGTGTAAATCAGTCCGTCCACCTGACGGTGCAGCAGGTTATTGATGATGTCCCGCTCGCGCTGCCTGTCGTCTCCGGCATCGCCTAATAGCAGCACTTTGCCATCGGCAAATGCCGCTTGCTGCAACGCATGCGCCATAGAAGAGATAAAAGGATTAGAGATATTTGGCACTACCAGCCCGTAGGTTTGGGTCGTGCCGGATGCCAGCGCTCTTGCAATGCCGTTAGGCCGGTAACCGGTTTTTTCTATCGCGGCGAGCACTCTTAAGCGTGTTTGTGGGGCAACAGGCCGCGGCCCGTTATTGATAACGTAGCTCACTACCGCCACCGAGGTGCCAGCTTCACGGGCGACGTCGGTACGCGTAACGCGCCGGAAACGGTTTACTCTCACTCAATACCTGCCTGATTGCACTACATAATAAGAATTGCGGGACAACAGAATACCCTGCTGCCCCGCAAAAATCCCTGCCCGCAAAATAAAACCGTTAAATTGCGTCTTCCGGCAAATTCAGGTCTCGTCCCCGGGTTTCCGGCGCGAAGAACGTGGTAATCAGCCCGATGGATGCCATTACCATAAAGTAAGTCGCCACCGGCCACCAGTGACCAGCCCAGGACAGTAGCGCAGCCGCCACCAGCGGTGCGGTACCACCGGAGATAATGGAACCCAGCTCTTTCGCCACCGCCATTTTGGTGTAACGGTTCGTCACGCCAAACAGTTCAACGCCCCACGCCGCCTGCACACCGAAGATACCCAGCGACGCCAGCGACATGCCAACAACAATAGTCGCAATCACAATCACAGGCTCACGGGAGTCCAGCAACATGAAGGCCGGGGACGCGTAAAGAATGAGTAAGAAACAGAACCAGCGATAGGTGATCCGGCGGCCAAAACGGTCAGACAACCAACCCGCCAGCGGAATAACCGCAAAGCCCAACAGAGAAGCGATAAACACGGCAGTGGTCGGCACTGATTTATCAACCATCAGTACTTTTGCCACATAACCAATGATAAAACCCTGCGCGAGGTATGACGGACCATTCTCGCCAATACGCAGGCCCACCATAGTCCAGAATGCACGGGTACGACGCCAGAAGCTGCGGGTATCCTGCTGCTGTGCAACAACACCACGCTCCATCGCTTCACGACGCTGGGCTTCAAGCAGCGCTTTCTGGCGCTCAAACACCGGCGTCTCACGCATGTGGCGGCGAATAAACAGCGCCACAATGGCAATCAGCATGCTGCCGAGGAACGGAATACGCCAGCCCCAGCTCATCAGGCTCTCTTTATCCATCTGTAGCACCAGTAGCCAGATGAGGGATGCCAACAGCGTGCCGCTGTTAGAACCCAGCGCAATAACAGAAGACACCAGTCCGCGCCGTTTTGGTGGTGCGTATTCGCCCAGCATCACGGTGCCGCCGGACAGTTCCGCGCCCGCTCCCAGCCCCTGGGAGAAGCGCAGAATAACAAGACAAGTCGGCGCCCACACGCCGATAGATGCGTAGCTCGGAATCAGGCCGATCAGGGTTGTAGACAGCCCCATTAAGGCAATAGTCGTGACCATCACGACCTTACGGCCGTGACGGTCACCAATCCAGCCAAACAGCAATGCGCCTATCGGACGGGCAATAAAGCCCACCGACCAGGCCGCAAAGCTTGAAAGGAGCGCCATGACCGGCGTTGCCTCGGGGAAAAAGACATCCCCAAAGATAATGCCTGCGGCAAGGCCGTATAGCGCAAAGTCAGCGTACTCCATCGTTGTACCAAGCCAGCAGGAAAACGTCGCGCGCCGGAAGTCTCTGCGTCCTTCATCTGTCGCCAGGCGTTCCTGTGCTGCATGTGCCGCGTCGCCAGTTGGCACAGCGGAAGTATCGTTGCTCATGTAAAAATTCCCCGGTGTTGGAATATCCGTTTCATTCGCGTTAACGCGATCTCTACTCGCGTAGATTCCTGCTTATAATGCGCCATATACTTTATCTACTCGCGTAGATCTGGCAACCCAATAACTCAAAAATGAGTGTAAGATCACAATGTGACAGAGATATTTCACACTTTATAACGAAAATTCCTGGAAAAGCCCCCCTCATTTCACCCTGTCTTGTTCATTTCCCATTTGCATACCGGACTTCCCGGTGGGGAAAAGGACGGTCCTGTGCCATGCTTTACTGACCACGACATACAGGAGCACCCGATGAAAACCTGCAAACGTATTATCCTTGCTGGCGCTTTTCTCCCGCTAATGGCGGCACAGGCCGCGGATACTCCCACACAACCTGCGAAAACGCCGCATCAGTTGACGTCAGACGACGCTAAAAACGCCACGAGCGCTGAAAAAGCACATCAAGTTACCATCGCTGAGGTCAAACATCAGGCCGATGGCACAAGCGTACAGATACAAGGGCAACTGGAAAAAAAACAGGGTGAGGATGTGTACTTACTGCGCGATGACAGCGGGCAAATCGACGCCGTCATTCCGGCTGCAGTCTTTAGCAGCGCCACCGTTGCACCAGGTGATGATGTGACCGTGTTGGGTTCTGTCGATAAAAAACAAACCCCACCTCGCCTGCGGGTGAGCCATTTCGAAAAACGTTAATCCGTTCAACACGCCGCAGAGTGATAAATAGCCGCTCATACAGGTAACTAACGGGTATGTTATTGCTGGCAGGCAGAAAGCTCCCCCCTTAACAGGGGAGAGCCAAAGGGTTACAGCGACTGGTGTTTTGTCTCATGCGTGCAAATCAGGGCGATAAGCGTCATCACCGCCATACAGGCCAGATACACGCCCACCCAGAACAAGCCGTAAGTGGTTTGCAGCCAGGCCGCAATCCACGGCGCGACAGAGGCACCAAGAATGGAGGCAACGTTATACGAGAATGACGCGCCGGTGTAGCGCACTTCCGTTGGAAACAACTCCGGCAGCAGCGCCCCCATCGGGCCAAAGGTCAGGCCCATCAGGCTTAAGCCCACCAGCAGGAACACCATCACCAGTCCCTGATTGCCTGAGCCGAGCAGCGGCTGGAACATAAACAGCGCAAACAGCAAAATCAGCGACGTAATCACAATCATGCTTTTGCGTCGACCAAAGGCATCGGCCAGCATCCCGGCGATGGGCACCATCACGCCAAAACCAATTACCGCCATCATCAGCATCCACAGCACGCTGTTACGCGAGAAGCCGAGACCGTTCGGTACAGCAGCGGTGCTGTAGGTCATGGAATAGACCGTCATGATATAAAACAGCGTGTAGGTCGCCAGCATAATGAACGTACCGAGGATGGTGGCGCGCAGGTGTTTTGTCAGCAGCGTGCCAAGCGGTACTTTCACGCGCTTGCCTTCCTTCGCCACTTTGGTGAATACCGGGCTTTCGTGCAGCGAGACGCGGACATACAGGCCAATGAGCACCAGTACGGCAGAGAAGATAAACGGAATACGCCAGCCCCAGCTCATAAATTGCTCGTCAGTGAGCAGCCAGGAGAGCAGCAGGAAAGTACCGTTGGCAAAGAAAAAGCCAATCGGTGCACCCAGTTGCGGGAAGGAGCCATACAATGCGCGCTTGTGGGCAGGGGCGTTTTCAGTTGCGAGCAGTGCAGCACCGCCCCATTCCCC
>CBIFVZ010000122.1:0-7689 GCA_966185765.1 uncultured Enterobacteriaceae bacterium
GTGCAGCCTGCGCTTCACGCGGATCTTCCTGAGACTGGTCACGCATTTCGCGCAGCTCTGGCTGACGGAACAATGCGTTGCCGTCTGCGCCGAGTTTACCATCCAGGCATACCAGGTCGCCCTGGGTGGTGATAACCAGCGGATTGATCTCTACCAGCGCCAGGTCACGCTCCAGGAACAATGTGGCCAGACCCATAAAGATTTTGGTGAACTGCTGAACCTGTTTACCCTCAAGACCCAGTTTGAACGCCAGCTCACGGCCCTGATACGGCATTGGTCCTGCCAGCGGATCAAGCGCCACTTTATGAATCAGATGCGGAGTTTCTTCCGCCACTTTTTCAATTTCGACACCGCCTTCAGTGGAGGCCATAAACACCACTCGACGGGAGCTACGGTCAACCACCGCGCCCAGATACAGCTCTTTGGCGATATCCGTTGCGCCTTCAACCAGGATCTGGTTTACCGGCTGGCCGTCTGCATCTGTTTGATAGGTCACCAGGCGCTTGCCCAGCCACTGCTCAGCAAAGGCACGAATGTCTTCTTTGCTGTTAACCACTTTCACACCGCCCGCTTTACCGCGACCACCGGCATGAACCTGACATTTGACTACCCACGGACCTGAGCCAATTTTGGAGGCGGCTTCTTCCGCTTCGCGCGGGCTAGTACAGGCATAACCTACCGGCGCCGGCAAGCCATACCGGGCAAACAGCTGTTTCGCCTGATATTCGTGTAAGTTCATGTGTTCTGTCCATCCAGATAAAATGAGCGTTAGCGCTCAGGGTACTGAAGCACCGCCCCGCAGGCAGGGCGGCCATTTATGAAAGGGACGAAGCCCTTATACGTCCAGCAGCAGACGCGTCGGATCTTCCAGCAGCTCTTTAATGGCTACCAGGAAGCCCACGGACTCGCGGCCATCAATCAGACGGTGATCGTAAGACAGCGCCAGATACATCATCGGCAGGATTTCCACCTGACCATTGACAGCCATCGGGCGGTCTTTAATGGCATGCATACCGAGGATAGCGCTCTGCGGCGGGTTGATGATTGGCGTAGACATCAGCGAGCCAAACACGCCGCCGTTAGTGATGGTGAAGTTACCGCCAGTGAGGTCTTCAACCGTCAGTTTGCCGTCGCGGCCTTTAATTGCCAGCTCTTTAATACGCTTCTCGCAATCGGCCATCCCCAGCAGATCAACATCACGCAGCACCGGTGTAACCAGACCGCGCGGCGTAGAAACTGCCATGCTTACGTCAAAATAGTTGTGATACACCACGTCGTCGCCGTCGATAGAGGCGTTAACTTCCGGGTAGCGCTTGAGCGCTTCAACCACGGCTTTCACATAGAAAGACATAAAGCCCAGGCGAATACCGTGACGCTTCTCGAACGCTTCGCCGTACTGCTTACGCAGGTCCATAATCGGCTTCATGTTGACTTCGTTGAAGGTCGTGAGCATCGCGGTAGAGTTTTTCGCCTCCAGCAGACGCTCAGCTACGCGTTTACGCAGGCGGGTCATCGGTACGCGCTTCTCAGAGCGGTTACCCAACTGCGGCGCGGCTGAGGGCTGTTCTGCTGCCGGTTTGCTCTCACCTTTGTTAGCGTTCGCGAGATGTTTCTCAATGTCTTCGCGCGTCAGGCGGCCACCCACGCCAGTACCTTTAATGGCGCTGGCTTCCAGGTTGTGTTCAGCCAACAGGCGACGAATTGCCGGACTCAGGGCATCATTGTTCTGCTCTTCCAGCGACGCAGAATGGCGCTGCGCCGGGGTGGACTCTTTTTCTTCGGCCTTCGCACCGCTCTCTTTGCCGCTGCTGTTACCTTCGCGCAGGCGACCCAGAATCTGGCGTGAAGTCACAGTGGTGCCTTCGTCTTCCAGTACCGCATCCAGCACGCCGTCTGCAGATGCCGGTACTTCCAGCACGACTTTGTCGGTTTCGATTTCTACCAGCACTTCATCGCGCTGCACGCTGTCGCCCGGTTTTTTGTGCCAGGTCGCTACGGTTGCATCAGCGACAGATTCAGGCAGGTCGGGAACAAGAATATCTACGCTACTCATTATTTATCCTTTGATATCAATCGATGTTCAGCGCGTCGTTTACCAGATCCTGTTGTTGTTTCTGGTGAACGGACATATACCCTACCGCCGGAGAGGCGGAGGCCGGACGGCCTGCATAACGCAGAGCGGCCGTTGAAGGAATAGCTTCACGGAAGTGATGCTGGCTGCAGTACCATGCGCCCTGGTTTAGCGGCTCTTCCTGGCACCAGACAAAGTCTTTCACGTGCGCATACGGTTTGAGCACTTCCTGGAGCGCCTGATGTGGGAACGGATACAGCTGCTCAATACGCACAATCGCGACATCTTTCTGCTCGTTCTTGCGACGCTGTTCCAGCAGGTCGTAGTACACCTTGCCAGAGCACAGCACAACGCGCTTCACGCCTTTTGCATCAAGCTTGTCCACTTCACCGATAGCGGGCTGGAACGTACCGTTAGCCAGCTCGTCGAGCGAGGATATCGCCAATGGATGGCGCAGCAGCGACTTCGGAGACATCACCACCAGCGGGCGGCGCATACCGCGCAGCGCCTGACGACGCAGCATGTGGTACACCTGCGCGGGGGTGGATGGCACACAAACCTGCATGTTCTGTTCAGCACACAGTTGCAGATAGCGCTCAAGGCGCGCCGAGGAGTGCTCCGGTCCCTGCCCTTCATAGCCATGCGGCAGCAGCATAACCAGGCCACACATACGGCCCCACTTCTGCTCACCGGAGCTAATGAATTGGTCAATCACCACCTGTGCGCCGTTAGCAAAGTCACCAAACTGTGCTTCCCAGATAGTCAGCGTACGCGGCTCAGCAGTGGCATAACCGTATTCAAACGCCAGTACTGCTTCTTCAGACAGCACGGAGTCCCAGACTTTAAAATCGCCCTGGCCGTTATGCACATGCGCCAGCGGCGTGTAGGTCGAGCCGTTGCTCTGATTGTGGATCACCGCGTGGCGGTGAAAGAAGGTGCCGCGCCCGGAGTCTTCACCGGAGATACGTACCGGAATACCTTCATCAACCAGTGTGGCATAGGCCAGCGTTTCAGCGCCTCCCCAGTCAAACGGCTTTTCACCGGCAGCCATCAGCTTGCGATCGTTGTATATTTTCTCAACGCGCGACTGCATGGTGATAGCTTCCGGCACCGTACTAATGCGGTTAGCCAGCTCCTGCAAGCGCTTCATTTCCACTTTGTTCGGATAGCTTTCATCCCACTCGTGGTTGAGATACGGCGACCAGGTGAAGGAGTGCAGGTTCATCGGACGCCACTCTTTCACCACGCATTCGCCCGCGTCCAGCGCATCGCGATAAAGATTCACCATTTCGGTGGCGTCTTCAAGCGTATCCACGCCGTCACGCTCAAGCTTGTCAGCGTAGATTTTACGCGGCGTCGGGTGTTTCTTGATTTTCTGGTACATCAGCGGCTGGGTTGCGCTCGGCTCGTCAGCCTCGTTGTGACCGTGGCGGCGATAGCAAACGAGATCGATAAACACATCGCGCTTGAAGGTGTTACGGAAGTCCAGCGCCAGGCGCGTCACGAAGGCTACTGCTTCCGGGTCATCCGCGTTGACGTGGAAAATCGGCGCCTGCACCATCTTGCCAATATCGGTACAGTATGGCGTTGAGCGTGCATCCAGTGGGTTTGAGGTGGTAAAGCCCACCTGGTTGTTGATAACGATACGCACGGTACCGCCCACTTCGTAGCCACGGGCTTTAGACATGTTCAGGGTTTCCTGAACCACGCCCTGGCCGGTGACCGCCGCGTCACCGTGAATGGTAATGGGCAGAACCTGGTTGCTGCCCGGCTGGGACAGACGATCAAGACGCGCTCGCACCGAGCCCATCACTACCGGGCTTACGATTTCAAGGTGCGACGGGTTGAATGCCAGCGCCAGGTGAACCAGGCCGCCTTCGGTTTCCACGTCAGACGAGAAGCCCATGTGGTATTTCACATCACCGGTGCCGAGGTGTTCTTTGTGCTTGCCGGCAAACTCGTCGAACAGGTCCTGCGGTTTTTTACCCAACACGTTAATCAGCACGTTAAGACGACCGCGGTGCGCCATCCCCAGCACCACTTCACGCGTGCCGCTCTTACCGGCATGACGAATCATCTCTTTAAGCATAGGCACCAGCGCGTCACCGCCTTCAAGCGAGAAGCGCTTGGCACCCGGGAATTTCGCCCCGAGATAACGCTCCAGCCCTTCTGCTGCGGTAAGCTCGCTTAAAAAACGCTTTTTCTCTTCGGCGGTAAACTCTGCATGTCCCACTACAGATTCGATACGCTGCTGAATCCAGCGTTTCTCTTCGGTATTGGTAATGTGCATGTATTCCGCACCGATGGAACCGCAATAGGTCTGTTTAAGCGCGTCAATCAGATCGCCAAGCTTCATCGTATCTTTGCCAATGGCAAAAGAGCCGACGTTAAAGGTTTCCTGGAAATCCGCTTCGGTCAGGTTATGGAAAGCCGGGTTGAGATCGGCGACCGGCTCCTGCTGCCACAGGCCAAGCGGGTCAAGGTTCGCCTGCTGATGGCCACGGAAACGGTAGGCGTTGATCAGCTGGAGAACTTTCACCTGCTTGGCATCCGTGTCCGGGTCGGTCACGGAAGAGGACGAGTAGCGCGTGGCATCTTTCGCCAGGCGACGGAAATAATCTCGGGTTTTTGAATGGAACTGATCCGGTCTGGCACCAACGCCAGGTAACTGCTGGAACATGGAGCGCCAGGCGGCGTCCACTGAGTCAGGATCGGTTAAGAAGTCTTCATAGAGCTGCTCTATCCAGGACTGGTTCGCGCCAGAAAGATAAGAAGAGTCCAGCCAGGCTTTCATTGCGCCGTTCTGCATCGTGATCCCTTTAAGCATATATTTGCTTATTCGCCGTGGATTACTACTACGCACACCGAAGCGCGCGTGACCTGCGATCCCTGGGCGAGCTCTGGTGATGATGGCCCGCGAAGGAACCTTTAAAAACCGCCTTTTCATCTACGTCATCCGGGCTGCGACGGCGTTGGCCTGCTTGCTCGCCCGGATAACACAGGGAATCGTCAATCAGCGGTTTTTAAAGATTTCCTGCTGTTACTCTTTTCTACACTACCGGGAGCCTTCGCTCCCGGTATTTTTACCTGCTTTACGCGCTTTTTTGCAGCAGCATCGACTTAATGTGGCCGATAGCGCGCGTCGGGTTCAGCCCTTTAGGACATACGCTGACGCAGTTCATAATGCTGTGACAGCGGAATACGCTGAACGCATCACTGAGGCCGTCGAGGCGGTTGCTGGTTTCAGTATCGCGGCTATCAATCAAGAAACGATACGCTGCGAGCAGACCTGCCGGGCCAATGAACTTGTCCGGGTTCCACCAGAAAGAAGGACAGGACGTCGAGCAACAGGCACACAGAATGCACTCGTACAGGCCATCCAGTTTCTCACGCTGCGCCGGACTTTGCAGATGCTCGCGAGCGGGCGGATTTTGTCCATTATTCAATAAGTAAGGTTTAATTTTCTCATATTGCGCATAGAACTGGCCCATGTCCACTACCAAATCCCTGACGACAGGCAAACCAGGCAGCGGGCGGATAACAATTTTTTGTTTTCCGTTGCCCAACGCAGAAATCGGGGTAATACAGGCAAGTCCGTTTTTACCGTTCATGTTCACGCCGTCAGAGCCACACACGCCCTCACGGCAGGAACGACGAAACGACAGCGTCGGGTCTTTTTCTTTAAGCTGAATGAGCGCATCCAGCAACATCATGTCACGACCGTCTTCCGCTTCCAGCACATACTCCTGCATACGCGGCGCATCGTCGACATCCGGGTTGTAACGATAAATTGAAAATTCGAGTTTCATCACCTGATCTCCGCGATTAGTAAGTACGTATTTTCGGCGGGAACGCCGGACGCAGTTTCGGCTCCATGTTCACCTTACGGCGCGTCATGGCGTCCTGCTGCGGCAGATACACGGAGTGGCACAGCCAGTTTTCATCATCCCTGTCCGGGAAATCGAAGCGGCTATGCGCACCGCGGCTCTCGGTGCGGAAGTTGGCAGACATCGCCGTGGCGTAAGCCGTCTCCATCAGGTTGTCGAGTTCGAGGCACTCAACGCGCTGGGTGTTGAACTCGCTGGAGGTATCGTCCAGACGGGCATTTTTCAGGCGCTCGCGGATAGTCTTAAGCTGCTCCAGCCCTTTCGCCATCGCGTCGCCTTCGCGGAATACAGAGAAGTTATGCTGCATGCATTCCTGCAGCGCTTTGCGAATCTGTACCGGGTCTTCACCGTTGCGGTTGTTGTTCCAGCGGTTAAGACGCTCCAGAGACGCTTCCACATCAGACTCGCTGGCGTCGCGCAATGTGCCCTGCTCGGCAATCGACTCCTGAAGATGCACACCGGCCGCGCGTCCAAAGACCACGAGGTCAAGCAGCGAGTTACCGCCCAGGCGGTTAGCACCATGTACCGATACGCAGGCAATCTCGCCTACGGCGAACAGGCCCGGAATCAACACGTCTTCGCCTTTTTCGTTCACCGTCAACGCCTGGCCGCTTACGCGGGTCGGGATCCCGCCCATCATGTAGTGGCAGGTCGGGATTACCGGAATCGGCTCTTTCACCGGGTCAACGTGGGCAAAGGTGCGTGAGAGTTCAAGGATGCCCGGCAGACGAGATTCCAGCACCTCTTTGCCAAGATGGTCGAGCTTCAGTTTAGCGTGCGGGCCCCACGGACCGTCACAACCGCGACCTTCGCGAATTTCAATCATGATGGAACGAGCCACCACGTCGCGACCGGCGAGGTCTTTAGCATTAGGTGCATAACGCTCCATAAAGCGCTCGCCGTGTTTGTTCAGCAGATAACCGCCCTCACCACGGCAGCCTTCGGTCACCAGCACGCCCGCCCCGGCAATACCGGTTGGGTGGAACTGCCACATCTCCATATCCTGCACCGGTACACCTGCACGCAGCGCCATGCCAACGCCGTCGCCGGTATTGATGTGTGCGTTAGTGGTAGACTGGTAGATACGGCCTGCGCCACCGGTGGCGAGCACCGTTGCACGTGCTTTGAAGTAAACCACTTCACCGGTTTCAATACACAGCGCAGTACAACCCACAACGGCGCCATCCTGGTTTTTCACCAGATCGAGCGCGTACCATTCTGAGAAAATGGTGGTGTGGTTTTTCAGGTTTTGCTGATACAGCGTGTGCAAAAGCGCGTGACCGGTACGGTCTGCCGCTGCCGCTGTACGTGCGGCCTGCTCGCCGCCGAAGTTTTTCGACTGGCCGCCAAACGGGCGCTGATAGATACGACCATCGTCAAGACGTGAGAACGGTAGCCCCATATGTTCCAGCTCAAGAATCGCTTCCGGGCCGGTTTTACACATATATTCGATAGCGTCCTGGTCACCGATGTAGTCGGAACCTTTCACGGTATCGTACATGTGCCATTCCCAGTTATCTTCATGAGTGTTACCCAGTGCGACCGTAATACCGCCCTGTGCAGACACCGTATGGGAACGAGTAGGAAAGACTTTAGACAGCAGAGCACAGGTCTGGCCCGACTGGGAAATCTGTAACGCCGCGCGCATACCTGCGCCGCCTGCGCCAATAACAACAGCATCAAATTCTCTGACTGGCAATTTCATTACACACCCCACACCACAACAAATCC
>CBIFVZ010000123.1:0-7352 GCA_966185765.1 uncultured Enterobacteriaceae bacterium
GATTACTCTTGCCAAGACTGATAGCGTTGCTAATCGTCGTCTGGCATTCGCCCGTACTCGTGATAACGAAATCGTGGCAAAACTGTTTAATGAGCTGGGCCCGCGTTTCGCGAGCCGCGCAGGTGGTTACACTCGCATTCTGAAGTGTGGTTTCCGCGCAGGTGACAATGCTCCGATGGCTTACATCGAGCTGGTTGATCGCCCTGAGCTGCAAGCAGAAGCAGCAGAGTAATCTGCAGCAATATAAAAAACCCGCTTCGGCGGGTTTTTTTATTGCTGCTACTCCTCTCTGTGCTGAATTACTCGTATCCTTACTGGTAGATGCAGGAGGGGATAATGTTGATAATTGATCAGTGGGCAGAGCGCCATATTGAAGAAGCTCTACATGATGGAGCGTTTGATAACCTTCCTGGTCATGGTGAACCGCTGAAACTGGATGATGATTCATACATCCCAGTGGAACTACGGTCTGGTTATCGTTTGCTTAAAAATGCAGGCTGTTTACCGCCCGAACTGGAAATGCGTAACGAGGCTCTTGAACTTCAGGATTTACTACATTCTATCCATGAGCAACACCCTGATTATCAGACACTGAAAAAACGTCTGATATTACTGGAGCTGAGGCTGCGGCAGTCTGGGCTAAGCACAGATTTTCTGTATGGTGAATATGCCGACAGACTGTTTTACCGGCTTGATGAGGAATAACCTGTGTATCGTATTGGTCAAATTGCAAAACTGGCAGAGGTGACGCCAGATACTATCCGTTATTACGAGAAGCTTGGAATGATGTCCCATGATGTTCGCACGGAGGGCGGTTTTCGGTTATACAATGAAGACGATCTTCGGCGTTTGCAATTTATTCGCCACGGTCGCCAGTTGGGTTTTACTCTGGAAGCTATTGCTGAGTTGCTTTCAATTCGTGTTGAACCTGAACATCATACCTGCCAGGAGTCCAAAAGTATCGTACAGTCCAGACTGGCAGAAGTGGAAAGCAAGATAGCCGAGCTTGAAGAAATGAGAAACTCTCTCAAACGTCTCAATGATGCCTGCTGCGGTACAACACACAGCAGCATTTACTGTTCAATTCTTGAAGCCCTGGAGCAGGGAGCCGCGCGTTGATTTTTTAGTCGTAGAGGATTAGACTCGCGGCGCTTAATAAATGAGGAAATACGATGAGCGCTTACAAACATACACGAGGAAGAATTCAGGACAACGCGATTGAAGCTCTACTTCACGACCCGTTGTTTCGCCAGAGAGTGGAAAAGAGTAAGAAAGGGAAAGGAAGCTTTCAGCGTAAAGCAAAACACGGCGGAAAAGGCTACCAGGAGGCCAGTGGCAAACAAGCAAATTGCTTTTTTACCACTGGCCTTCTGCAATATACCGCCTGATCAGATGTGCTTGTTATTCTGCTCTTTCAGCAGGTCGCGGATTTCGCCCAGCAGCACTTCCTCTTTCGTGGGGCCTGCCGCAGGCTCTTCTTTTTTCTTATGCAGTTTATTCATCAGCTTAATTGCTGCGAAAATCGCCAATGCGACAATCACGAAGTCAAAGATATTCTGAATGAACATACCGTAATTCATGACTACGGCGGGGATATCCCCCTCTGCAGGACGCAGGACCCAGGCAAATTGTTTAAAGTCTATCCCACCAATCAGCAGCCCGAGTGGTGGCATGATGATATCGGCAACCAAAGATGAAACAATTTTACCGAAAGCTGCACCTATAATTACACCCACTGCCAAATCAACGACATTGCCGCGCATCGCGAAATCGCGAAACTCTTTAAAGAAACTCATTTTTTTGCTACTCCGTGTGTAAACTTAACGCTGTAAGTTTAACAAATGATGCGTTATTTGCCATAACGGCAAACTTAAAAGGATTGCAGTAATCCCCTTAATGTTCATGGGATTAGAACCGAGGAAGGTCTTCAGGCAGAGTGGCGCTCTGCCTGAGTAATTACAGGAAGAAAGGGCTTGGTTGAAATAAACGTTCAACATCTGATACGAATTTCTTATCTGTCAGGAACATAATAACGTGATCGCCTTGCTCAATACGGAGATCATCATTTGCAATCATGACATCGTTACCTCGTACTACTGCACCGATGATGGTTCCCGGGGGTAGTTTAATTTCACTGATAACTCGCCCAACTACACGCGACGTACTTTCGTCCCCATGCGCCACGGCTTCGATGGCTTCCGCAACGCCACGGCGCAGAGAAGATACTCCGACGATATCGGCTTTACGTACATGGCTGAGAAGTGCTGAAATCGTTGCTTGTTGCGGCGAAATAGCAATATCAATAACGCTGCCTTGTACCAGATCGACGTAAGCACGTCGCTGGATCAGAACCATGACTTTTTTAGCCCCCAATCTTTTGGCCAGCATTGCTGACATGATGTTGGCTTCATCATCGTTGGTGACGGCAATAAACAAATCGACCTGTTCAATGTGCTCTTCCGACAGTAGTTCCTGATCTGAGGCGTCACCGTAAAAGACGATGGTGTCCTGCAACATTTCAGCCAGCTCGGCAGCACGCTGTTGGTTACGTTCAATCAGCTTAACGCTGTAATCTTTTTCGAGGCGTCGGGCAAGACCTGCCCCGATATTACCTCCGCCGACCAGCATTATGCGTTTGTAGGGTTTCTCCAGGCGTTGCAGTTCACTCATCACTGCACGAATATGCTGTGATGCAGCAATAAAGAAGACTTCGTCGCCAGCTTCAACAATTGTCGACCCCTGAGGGCGAATCGGCCTGTCATGGCGAAAAATAGCCGCAACGCGGGTATCGATATGTGGCATGTGGTCGCGCATTGTAGAGAGCGCATTACCGACCAGCGGTCCACCGTAATACGCTTTTACAACTCCGAGGCTAACTTTGCCTTCAGCAAAATTCACCACCTGAAGAGCACCAGGGTATTCAATCAAACGATAAATATTGTCTATAACCAGCTGCTCAGGTGCAATCAGGTGATCAATCGGTACAGCTTCTGGGGTAAAGATCCGTTCCGCATCGCGAACATATTCGGGTGCGCGAATACGGGCAATACGGCTTGGGGTATTGAATAATGAATACGCAATCTGACAAGCAATCATGTTCGTTTCGTCAGAGCTGGTCACGGCAACCAGCATATCTGCATCATCAGCACCGGCTTCGCGTAGTACACGTGGATGAGAGCCATGCCCTTGTACTACCCGCAAATCAAATTTGTCTTGCAGGCTGCGCAGGCGGTCGCCGTTGGTATCTACCACAGTGATATCGTTGTTCTCACCGACCAGATTTTCTGCCAGTGTTCCGCCGACCTGTCCTGCACCGAGAATGATTATCTTCATGATATGTCGCTTTATGAATGCCGTGATATCTGACCGCGCTGTGGTCAGTTCTTAATTATCTTAGCGTAATAAAAACCGTCACCTTCTTCCGGTGCCGGCAGGTTCTGTATTCCTGGGCTATCCGGCGTGCCTGTATCGGCAAGTTTTGCATCACGGTGGCGTTTCAGGAAGGCAGAAACTTGTTCTTTGTTTTCTTCTGGCAGAATGGAGCAGGTTGCATACACCAGAGTGCCACCGGATTTCAGGTATGGCCAGATTGCGTCAAGAATTTCACTTTGCAAGTGTGCCAGTTCAGGAATATCTCTGTCACGACGTAGCCATTTGATATCTGGGTGGCGACGAATAACACCGGTTGCAGAGCAGGGGGCATCTATCAGGATACGATCAAAGAGGCGATCACCACACCACTGCTCAGGAAAACGCCCATCGCCGGTTTTGACCTCAGCGTGCATTCCAAGGCGGTCCAGGTTTTCATGTACGCGTTTAAGGCGTTGAGCATCAATATCAACTGCCAGCACGTTTGCTTGCGGAGCGGCCTCAAGAATGTGAGTGGTTTTACCACCTGGTGCGGCACACAAGTCGAGAATAGAATCGCCATTTTGAGGCGCAAGGTAAGTTATACAGCCTTGTGCAGAGGCATCCTGAACGGTGACATCACCTTGTTCAAATCCCGGCAGCGCCTGTACGGATAGCGATGACTCAAGGCGTACTGCATCAGGATAACGGGAGTGTGTATAGCCTGTTGCTCCTTGCTCCTGCAGCCTTTTGAGCCATTCGTCACGGCTCTCGTGCAGACGGTTGACGCGTAGCCACATGGGGGGACGCTGATTGCTGGCCTCAACAATGCTCTGCCACTGTTGCGGATAGGCTTTGCGCAGTCGCGTCAGCAACCAGTCTGGAAACATCCAATGACATTCATTCTCTGCAGCCTGATTTAGCAGCTTTTCCTGGCTGCGCTGGAAATTACGCAATACGCCGTTCACAAGCCCCTTAAACTGCATCTTTTTCAACGCGACAGCACCTTCCACCGTCTCAGCCAGCACGGCGTGAGGGGGAATACGCGTGTAAATCAGCTGGTAGAAGCCAACCATTATCAGGTAGTGAAGTGAGCGCTGTTTACCTGTCATTGGGCGTGACATTAGCTTACTCACCAGCCATTCAAGCTGGGGAAGAGTACGCAGTACACCAAAACTCAGCTCCTGAAGCAGAGCCTTATCTTTATCCGAGACTTTTTGCTGAAGCGGCGGCAGGATATGACTCAGTGACTGCCCTTTTTCAACCACCTGTTCAACGGCCTGTGCCGCAACGCTGCGAAGATTAATATTTTTTTTCATGGCTACAGACAGGGAGTAACCCTGCATAAATAAAAATGCCCGGTAAACCGGGCGAAGAAATACCTGATTCAGGCAATGACATTACCGGGAGTAAACCACTCGCGGCGCGAATTGAGTAAGTCCTGCGCTGGCATGGCTTTCTTTCCGGCGGGCTGGAGTATTTCCAGATTAAGTATGCCGTCCTTCGTTGCCACCTGAATACCCTGCTTACCTGCATCAAGGATGGTACCAGGGGCACCTGGTGAGGATTTATCGATGACAGAAGCGCGCCAGACTTTTATTGGCTGATCATCAATCATGAAAAAACTCATGGGCCAGGGATTGAACGCGCGGATACAACGTTCAAGCTGAGCTGCAGGCAACGACCAGTCAAGACGGGCTTCTTCTTTACTTAGTTTTTCAGCATATGTGACCAGGGCTTCATTCTGTACTTCAGGCGTAGCGCTGGCATTCGCAAGTTGGCTGAGCGTGGCAAGTAACCCTTCTGGGCCCAGCTCGGCCAGCTTGTGATAAAGTGTTGCACTGGTATCTTCTGGTGTGATCGGGCAAGCCAACTTATGCAGCATATCTCCGGTATCCAGACCTGAGTCCATTTGCATGATAGTTACACCGGTTTCAGTATCTCCAGCCCACAGCGAACGCTGGATAGGAGCGGCACCTCGCCAGCGTGGCAGCAGTGAACCGTGGACGTTGATGCAGCCCAGACGCGGCATATCCAGCACCGTTTTCGGCAAAATCAGACCATAAGCCACAACGACCATTACATCAGTGTTGAGGTCGGCAACAAGTTGCTGATTTTCGACCGGTCGTAAAGAGGCTGGCTGGAAAACGGGCAAGCCATTTTCCTGTGCAAGCACTTTAACCGGGCTGGGCATAAGCTTTTTACCGCGACCAGCGGGGCGATCGGGTTGAGTGAAAACGCCCACGACCTGATGCTGTGAAGCAAGCAGCGCCTCGAGATGACGCGCTGCAAAGTCAGGCGTGCCAGCGAAGATAATGCGTAAAGACTCGGACACGTTAATCCTTGCTACTTAGCCTGCGGCTCGCGATTTCATGCGATCCAGTTTTTCGACTTTTTGACGGATACGCTGCTGTTTGAGCGGCGATAAGTAATCGATAAAAAGTTTACCCATCAGATGATCCATTTCATGCTGGATACAGATAGCCAGTAAACCATCAGCCTCAAGCTCGTAGGGTTTGCCATCGCGATCGAGCGCGCTAATTTTTACTCGCTCTGCTCGTGGAACCAGAGCACGCTGCTCAGGTATAGACAGGCAGCCTTCTTCAATGCCCGTTTCACCACTTTTTTCCAGTAACTCAGGATTGATGAGTACCAGACGTTCATCGCGGTTTTCTGACACATCAATAACGATGATACGCTGATGAATGTCTACCTGCGTTGCGGCAAGGCCAATGCCTTCTTCTGCGTACATCGTTTCAAACATATCATCGACGATATGCTGAATATCTGCATTGACTTCCTTAACTGGCGCTGCGATTTTGCGTAACCGCTCGTCGGGAATATGTAATACCTGCAAAACTGCCATAGATACCTGGAACTGTGTTCAGTAGTTAAAAAGTTTATACCCTCTATTCTAGACAAATCCCCCCCTGATTGACAGCATCACAAAGCAACTATAAGAAGCGAGTTTGAGGCCTGCGGCAGGGAGATTGCGGTGCGTAAAGAGGAGTTTTGGCTGCGTTTAATGGCCGTTCAAAGGCTTTGTGGTGAGAAGATGCAAAAGGCAGCAGAGCAGCATTTGTTGTCAGGCTGCGATATTGTTCATAGCTTGCATGTTGCACAATTAAACGATACTCAGCAAAGACAGTTCTATGGTGTTTCAGAAATTGAACTTGAGCACGCAGAGCGCTGGCTGGCTATACCCGGGAACCAACTTTTAACGGTGATGGATGCCGATTACCCGTGCGCATTAAAGTCGATTGCCTGGTTTCCCGGAGCATTGTTTGTGCGTGGACATGTCGATGTGCTGACATCGCCACAACTTGCTGTTGTTGGGAACCGGGCACATTCCTGGTATGGGGAACGTTGGGGGCGGCTTTTCACCGAGAGGCTTGCAGTCGCTGGACTGACGATTATCAGTGGCCTTGCCCTTGGCATTGATAGTGTGGCGCATCGGGCTGCACTCGGTGTCGGGGGGAAAACAATAGCGGTGATGGGAAGCGGTATGGAGCATGTGCATCCGCACCGTCATCGGCGGCTCGCAGAAGAGATTGTTGAGAAAGGAGGCGCGATCGTTTCTGAATTTCCACTACACACCCCGCCCTGGCCTGGAAACTTTCCACGCCGTAACAGAATCATCAGCGGCTTGTCCCGCGGCGTGTTAGTTGTGGAAGCTGCGCTTCGCAGCGGCTCCCTTGTCACCGCTCGCCATGCACTGGAGCAAGGAAGGGACGTTTTTGCTATTCCTGGAGCGATAGGGAGTCCTGGCAGCGAAGGCCCGCACTGGCTGATAAAGCAGGGTGCTACACCGGTCACCTCGCCAGAAGACATTCTCGAATATTGGCAAAACGAGCTGAACTGGCTCAGAAATGCACCCGAAATGGACAATAATTCTCCAGATATGGAGCAGCCACCATTGCCATTTGCAGACCTGTTGGCTAACGTAGGAGATGAGGTTACACCTGTTGACGTCGTCGCTGAACGTGCCGGCCAACCTGTGCCAG
>CBIFVZ010000124.1:0-7261 GCA_966185765.1 uncultured Enterobacteriaceae bacterium
CGTCCTCGCCGGTGTGCCTCACTCTGCGATGTGCAGCCGATTGCCGTCAGCGTCAACTCTCGCACGCCGTAGCGCGCCACCAGATCGGAATCATAAACGCTTTCGACCGTATCAGAGTAATGATTGGCCGGGTCAGAGTAACTGGTCTGGCAGGACGAATAGCGGTTTTTGTAGCTCCCGCCTGCATAGGTGAACAGACCATCGACCACGTTAGCCGCGTGATACACGAAATCTACATCAACGTTACCGTTTGCATCCACCTGTGGTACGTCAGCATTAACAAAAATCTGACTGTTGCCCCAGAAGGTAATGCCGCGAAAAATGGCCGCGATATCCTTCAGAACGGTGTACGCGTCCTGCTGGTTCTGAATGAACACGTTGCAGGTAAAGCGCGGCTCTGTGCCGCCGGCACCGTTCGGCACCATCTCATCGCAGTACTGTGCGATCGCGTACAGCTCCCACCTGTCAATCATGGAAGCATCAACGCGGGTACCCATTCCGTAAATTTTATCCAGCACCAGATCATAGAAAATCCACGCCGGGTTATTGGTGTACGCGTACTTGAAATCTCCCTGCCATACGCCGCTGTATGTACGGCTGACCGGGTCGTAAGTGGTCGGAACGCGAACCAGCTTACCCTTCGGCTTACAGGTGATTTTTGGAGCCTGACCGTTAAACTGCGAAGCATCCACCTCGACGTACAGCAGCGCAGTATTCGGATAGCGCAGCTTACTGTCGATTACCTCAGCAAAAGAGAAAACCTTGAAGGCATTGATAAGTTTGGTTGAGGTGGAGTCAGCGGTAAGGCGGCGTACGCGGATTGCCCAACCGGTTGTGGCTTTCGGCAGGTCAATGCGGTGATCGCGCTGATATTCCGATGTCGTTTTGCCGTTAAAGCTGGCATTCACCACCTGCACCCATGACCCGCCGTCTGTTGACAGGTCAATTGCGTATTGCGTGACGGTGCCTACCATGTCGCCGTTTTCTTTATACTGATACTGCACCGGCAGGCTCAGCTTTAGGCGTACCGCGTCCAGAGACAGGTTAGTGTACTGTCGTGTCCATGGCGCTGACTGCGTGACGGTAACACCCACGGCCAGCTCGTTATCGACCTCAGGCATGCCCTGAATATAGGTCTGGTCCTGCGTACCCCTGCGCCAGTCCCACACCACGCCGGTGAAGTTATACGTGCCGTCATCGTTCGCCAGCTGCGTATCATTCAGGTAAATCTGCTGCGCGGTCAGGTCGCCCTGAATTTCACCTTCAGAAATAGCCAGCAGCAGCTTCAGCTTTGCCACAGACAGCAGGTCGTCTTTCTGCTCAACCGGCGTGTGCGGGTTGCCGCCGCCTCCCTTGTTGCCCTGGTAGATTGTCTCGCCGTCGAGAAGTCGCATATTTCACCCATAAAAAAAGCCACCCGGAGGTAGCTTTGCTGCTGACTGTTGGTTACTGCTGATCGCTGGTATAGCTGCCCGCGCTGATAATGGCGCCGCCGATTTCTCTCTGGCCGTAGAGAACCGGTACCGGATACCCCATTGCAACGGTGTTCACCGGCGCGCCAAAGGCATAGTTAGGTTTGTTGTCTGTGCTCGAAGATGCGCCGATGTTGTATTTCGGCTGTGGTGTCAGCATCTGAATGACACCACCGAGTGCCATACTGATCCCCAGCCCGGTCAGCGCCGTTGTAACCGTGGAAGCAGTTACACCCAGCACTGTGAACGATGCTCCCGCCGTAAAGTAGGCCGCTACCAGCGCCACGGCACCGATCACAATCTGAAGCATGCCGCCGCGCTTAGAACCCTGCAGTACAGGTTCCATCTCAAAATGTTCAGCCGCTGATGACATGTCGAATTCCTGCAGCCCGATATTCTCTTTGCCGCTGAAAAAGGCGAAGCGGACGCCCTGCAGATGTGCGTTCGACACGTATTTTTTGAATCCCGGAATCTGCGAGCACATCGCGCGGATAAGCTCGCGAAGGTCCGCAACGTGGTACTGATGTACGGCGCCAAACTTTTTCGCCATCAGGCCTTTCAGCCGCATCGTTTTAAGCATCAATTAACTCCTTGCGGCGCACCACGCGCACGGTTCGGTTGCGCCAGTAATCGCCATACGGCACACGGGTTGAGAGGTTGCCTGAGTTGTGGTGAAGCATCAGGTTGTCACCAAGGTAAATGGCGGCGTGGTTGGTCACCGGTGACTGCACGCGCATCATGATCATGTCGCTCTTACGCATGTCTGCCGGGTCAACCTCCACGAAACCTTCAGCCTGCCAGTTATCGTCGTAGCGGCTTTCTTTGCCGTCATGCCACCACTCATAATCCACCGACCAGTTATTAAGCGTGATGCCGTGCTCCTGACGGTAGTAATCCATAATCAGCGTCCAGCAGTCGGCATAGCCCAGCACCCACTGCCGTCCGACAAGCTCACGATCGCCGCGCGGGCTGATGGTACAGAAATCCCCGTCGGGCCATGACATGATCCCCCACTCTACGCCGGAGTAGTCGCACTGCACGCGGTCCATTTCAGACGGGATAAGCTGCGGCACGTCCGGGTGCGAGTGAACAACCATCAGGATGGTGCCGAGCTTTTCCGCTGCCCGCTTCTCTTCGGAAGATATAAAAAAATCCTCCGTAGGGTTTTCTGAAATATTGGTGCAAGGCACGTATTCCTGTGCCCGGCCAATTTGCACCACCAGCCCACAGGCCTCTTTCGGATACTCTGCGGCCACGTGCTCCGTAATGGCCGCCATTATTTTTTTACGCATCGCTATTTCCCCTGGAGATTGGCCGCAGGGAAGCCCCCGAACGAAAGCGGCTGGTCTTCGCCGAACCGGGCTTTGCAATCGGCCAGGCGTCCGCCGCACACGTCTTTAGACGGGTCAGTCGTAGACGTGCCGTCTTTAGCGAAGTAGCGAGTACCGGCGTAATCACATCCGGTTCCGGTCCGGTACCAGCCACGCATGCACCATGTGCAGACCGGCGTAATCTGGCGTGATGGCAGCTGCAGGCTCTGAATGTCAAAGGGTGAGCACAGCTCAAACTCAACAACAGCGCGTGTCTCTGCTGTTTTGGCGTTCACGTAGAACAGCTGCACCCGCTCTTCCTGAGGATTGGCGGTCGGGTTGCCCTGCTCCCAGTTCGCTGCATCCAGGTATTTAGCCATCGTGGTGTGAATCTTTACTTTGGCTTTAACCAGATCATCAAACTGCAGGCACAGAGCGGCCACAAAATTCCCAACGTTGCTGACGGAAAGTTTTGGCGTTGGCTGTGCGCCGGTGCTGCTCATCTCCAGCCCCGAAAGCTCATAAGGGTGCGGGTCATACTCGTTACCCTGCCACATAATCGACGGCAGATTGTCGGCGGCGAAAGACTTCCACCCCTCGTTGGGTAGGTTGTAAGCGTGGAATCTAAGGACAGTATCCATGCCAAATTCAGTACCATCGACTTCAATCAGCTGTACCAGGCTGCCAGGCTCCAGCTGCTGAATGTCCTGTAAAAAGCTCATGCATCACCCAATAAAAAAGGGCGCTGAGCGCCCTGTTAGTTATCGTGACATGTCACGGTGCAAATGCCTGTTCAAAGGTGAAGGCGATTTCAACAAAATTACCGTTAATAAAGTTTGGCCGGATAGAGTCTTGCTTCACCCGGTAAAGCTTTCGCTCCCCCCACGGGTTAACCCACCAGCACGACACCGTTACATGCGATTTCAGAAACGCCCTGACAGTCGCCATTTCGGTTTTGCTGCCGCTGCAGGTAACCGGCCAGGATTCTGTGGCGCTGTTAATGCCGGAGCCAGCCACCTGCTTATAGCCGTCACCGAACTGCGCCTGCAGCGTCGAAACCGTCAGCTCCTCTGTAGCGCCAGTCCTGACGCACCAACTAAATTCATCAATAGCCATGGTTCACCCTGCTAAGACTTTACGGTTAACCCTGCCGGGCTAATATGCCGCCTGGTGTCATTTCCTTGCGCGCCCAGTCATTGATGGTTTTCTCAATCATCCCCTTCAGCTGCTGTGCGGCAGTAGTCGTATTGGCCGTACTGGTTTCGCCTGCGCCGCCACCCTGAATGGTAACGGGAGCGCTGACAGAAATACTGGTACCGCCCGCACCGCTGCCGGTGCCGAGCGCCCTGACGCCCAGTGAACCATCCGCAGCGCGTGTGAGCGGCATAATGGCTTCCGGACCGGCTTCACCCATCAGGCCCGCACCTTTGGCAAAAGCAAAAAGCGTTGGCGAGCTGACAACAGAACCGCTGTACTGGCTCAGGTCATGTGACTGGTATACGCCCCCTTTGGCGTTGAGCGTAAGGTTGTTGTAAGCGCCACTGCTGAATGAATTGTTAGCGGATGCGCCACCCGCTGCAGCACCACCAACAGCGCCACCTACTGAACTGACCAGGCCGCCGATAAGGTTTACTGCGGCCATCTGGAGAGCCACTTTTGCGATCATGCTGAGCACAGAGCTGGCCCAGTCTTTCCAGCTGGCTTTGTTACCCATCAGCATGCCGGCAACATTATCCAGTGCGCTGTCCATACTGCTGCTGACAACGCCGGCCGCTGCTGTTGAGTAATCTGAAGAAGCATCCAGCCAGTTCGCCAGGCCATCGCTAACGCCGCCCATCCAGTCGGACTGCATGGCATCCATGCTTTTGTAATAATCCTCCTGTATTTTCAGGCGGTCAGATAAAGCGCTGCTCAGAGCCTGTGTTCGGGTCTCATACCCGGCCTGATCAAGGTCACCGCTCTGTAACTGGTTCTGAAGCTCTTTTCGCTGATCGAGATACTCACGCTCGATGCTAAGCCGCTCTTTCATGCGCTGCCGCTCTTTGTCGCCCAGCCCTGCGCCCTGAACATCGATATTGAGTGAAGCCTGCGCGTTGCTGTTCTGCGCCTGCAGGTTTGCAACGAAGACAGCCACTTTGGCGTTTTCCTCATTGGCCTTTTTAACGGCGTTAAGGCGGTCAACCTCCTGAGCCAGTGACTCAAGCCGCTTTCTCTGCGTCTCATTAAGCCCCTGCAGTTTACCGTCAGCAATATCGAACTGCAGTTTCTGCTGCTCGGTGACCACGTTAACCTTTTTGCCCGTGGTGTCGATAAGCTCAATCTGGCGCATGTAGCTGCGCTCAGTCGCCTTGAAAGCAGACTCCAGTTTTGCGCCAGCCGTATCCTTCGTCGGCTTGCCGTTGGTCTGGCCGGGCTCAAGGCCAAAATCTATCAATGAAGCAGCGCTGCCGGCGTTAACGCTTGTCTCAATTTTAATGTCTTTTGGTTGCTTATTAAGTTCTGCCAGCCGCCCGGTGAGCGAAGCTATTTCATCTGACACTGCTTTTACGCTGTCATCCTTGCCCATGATCCAACCAAGGAACGTCTGGCTGCCGTCATATATCCCATTTCCACGGCCTGTAACAGTGCTGTTCAGATAGTCGATGCGCGCCTGAATCTGAGCAGGGTTGTTCATATCGACGCGGTTGCCCAGAGCGGCCATTCTGTTGCCAGAATTGGCTGCTAATTTCCCAGCGGCACCTGCAGCCTCAATCATCCACTTTGCTAATTCGGCAACTCCACCGACAAGTTTAACGATGCCATCAAGCACCTCAGGATCGGTAAGAACATTTTTTAAAGATGTCAGAGAGTCTTGCAATGGCGACAGATCAACTTTTGCAAGTCCAGCAGCTATTTCCATCTTCAGGCCTTTCACCTGCGCTTCCATGTCCTGAAACAGGCTATTAACCCTGATTAGGTCATCAATGGACTGCGGGTCCGGTGCAACGCCATAGTCTTTTGCCAGCTGAATAAACTGGCTCAGCTTTGCATTGTTGTTATCAAATAACGGCAGGAGCTTCGACAAGTCATTGCCCAGGCTTTCCAGTATGTTCACTTTGCCGGCGTTAGTGCTGATTTTTCCCAGCGCCTCGCCAATGGCGAACATCTGCTTATCTGGAGATACCTTTGACAGCTTTTCAGCGGAGAGGCCAAGCGCGTTTAACGCATCTACCGCCTCCCCGGATTTGTTCAGAACCGCATCACCGATTTTATCGCTGAGGTCCTTGAAGATATCAGCCATGTTGTCACCGGCAACGCCAGCTTTTTCTGCCGCAAACTGCCAGGCCAGCAGCTCCTGTGTTGAAATCTTCAGAGACTTTGCCCATTGATCAGTCGCGTTGACCTGCTCTGCAGTGGATTTCAGTAATGCAAACCCGGCGGTACCGGCTGCCAGCGCTGCCGTCTGCACTGCACCACCGACAGAAAGTAGCGCTGCTGACGTGGCTGCTGCGTCTTTCTGCACCTGCCTAGACCATTTCTCTGAAGCTCGCTGCGCCTTATCCATGCCTGAAGTGAATCCGCCCACTTTGGCGATAAGATCAATAGTAAGCGTGCCAAGTGATTTACTTGCCATTCTAAACTCCGGGCATTAAAAAACCCGCCGAAGCGGGTTTGTATTAGTCATTAGAGGCCTGGATATCCCGACACATTGAAATCAAAAGACTTTATACCGTATCGGTAGAATTCTACACCTATTCTAATTTTTTCATTTTCTTTGATTATTTTCTCCAAGCTTCTAACATCATTTATAAATAAGGTATTAGTAACACCCACTTGAGGTTTGCTTGCGCTCCACTTAGTTACCTTACCGCTTTCATCTCTAATCAGGATGCTACAATCATTATAAGAGCAAATCATGTGTCCTTTTTCCACGGATATAAAAGCAACCTTATTATTACTATCTTTCCTTATTACTAAAGTAGCCTTTGATCCGCCTTCAACTCGATAAGGGAAATCGAAATCGGCCCCATTTAATGACGTGTTATACAGATAAGGCCTTTTCGCATCTGTCATTTCATCAGATACTTCCCCTGATATCCACCTTACGGCTTTTGATTCATCAATGGCTCCATTTTCGCCATAAACACTGGGTTTACTGGTATTCGCTATTGTTTCCGAAACACCGCCAATGAGGCTGAAACAAGCCAAGATAGCATAAAGAAAAATCTTCAGATGAATGGGTTTATCTTTGAAACTATTTTTTGCAGGCGCTGCATATACAGGATAAACATTCGCCTCAATCAATATTTTCTTTTTGCACCCAACGCACTCCTTCAGAGCCATAAACCAATCCTTATATAGAATTACATTAGAAAAATAATTCTATAATTCATGACCAACTTTGCATAGCATCCCTCAATGAAATTGGCTCATTAGCAGCGGTTACTTTGGTGAAATGCTGAGTGAAGTCCGTCGGGCTGAAAGGTGGTTTTTTCGGGT
>CBIFVZ010000125.1:0-7098 GCA_966185765.1 uncultured Enterobacteriaceae bacterium
CCAACGTAAGCAAAAATATACGATGAATCTGAGTACTAAACAAAAACAGCACCTCAAAGGTCTGGCACATCCGCTTAAGCCGGTCGTCATGCTTGGCGGAAATGGTTTGACCGAAGGGGTACTAGCCGAGATTGAACAAGCGCTTGTGCACCATGAGTTAATCAAGGTGAAAATCGCCGCGGAAGACCGCGAAACTAAAGCCCTGATCGTGGATGCCATCGTGCGGGAAACCGGTGCCTGTAATGTCCAGGTCATCGGTAAAACGCTCGTACTCTACCGTCCTGGTGAAGAGCGTAAAATCTCGCTTCCTCGCTAAGAAAACCCTTTCAGGCGGGCTTCTGGCCGCCTGCGACAGCGTATTCTTGCCGGAAAGCATGCAACATGCCATGCGCTCCGGGCTGTTAAAAGGCCGCACAGCGGCCTTTTTCTTATCTTTACAAAACGTTTCTGGCAGCAAAAATGCGCAAATCAGAGATACTCGACGCTCACAATTTCGTATTCTACTTCGCCGCCTGGCGTTTTAATCACCACCACATCGTCCACTTCTTTACCAACCAGACCACGTGCAATCGGTGAATTTACAGACAGCAGATTTTGCTTAATATCCGCCTCATCATCACCCACAATGCGATAGGTTTGCTCTTCTTCACTATCAAGATTCAAAATCTTAACGGTGGCGCCAAAAATAACGCGGCCATTATTGGGCATTTTTGTCACATCAATGACCTGCGCGTTAGAAAGTTTTCCTTCGATATCCTTGATACGACCTTCGCAAAAGCCCTGCTGTTCGCGCGCGGCGTGATATTCGGCGTTTTCTTTCAGATCACCGTGTTCACGCGCTTCGGCAATGGCCGCGATTATCTCAGGACGGCGGACGGATTTAAGGTGCTCCAGCTCTTCGCGAAGTTTTTCAGCACCACGTAAGGTCATCGGAATAGGTTGCATTTGTTATACCTCTTAAACTGTCCTGTTGAGAACTGCAATCCGCAGCTGGCATCAACGCCGGTCCGGTAAAACATCAATTGCCGGACAAGAAACAAAAGAAAACTGACCCGGGAACGAAGCCCCAGGTCAGGAATGATTTTTCATTTTGATACGCATTTTACCCCGAAGTTCCACGGGGGTCATCGTTTACTTTGCGGTACAAAGCGCCTTAGTATGACCGCTCGTTTCCCGGACGTAACTGCGAGTTTTATGCGATTTTCCCGTTTTATCATCGGATTGACCAGCATTTTCACCCTGAGCGCCCAGGCCGCCAGTGTGGACGAATACATTACACAACTCCCGGCGGGCGCTAACCTGGCGCTACTGGTACAAAAAGTGGGCGCACAAAGCCCGATAGTGGACTACCACGGCCAGCAAATGGCATTGCCGGCCAGTACGCAGAAAGTGATTACCGCACTTGCCGCTCTGTTGCAGCTGGGGCCGGATTATCGCTTTACCACCACGCTGGAACGTAAGGGAAACGTTAAAGACGGCGTGCTGGAGGGCGATTTAATTGCCCGTTTCACCGGCGATCCTACGCTTAAACGTCAAAATATCCGTAACATGGTGACAGAGCTAAAAAAGTCCGGCGTACAGCAAATCAAGGGCAATATCCTGATAGATACCTCTGCTTTTGCCAGCCACGATAAAGCTCCCGGCTGGCCGTGGAACGACATGACCCAGTGCTTTAGCGCTCCACCCTCCGCTGCCATTATTGACCGTAACTGTTTTTCGGTTTCACTGTACAGTGCCCAGCAGCAGAATGAGCCAGCCTTTGTGCGTATTGCGTCTTATTATCCCGTCACAGTGTTTAGTCAGGTACGTACTTTACCGCGTGGTTCTGCCGAAGGCCGCTATTGCGAACTGGATGTGGTGGTCGGCGACCTCAATCGCTACACCCTCACCGGTTGTCTGAGCCAGCGCAGCGACCCGCTGCCGCTTGCCTTTGCCATACAGGACGGGGCGGGCTATGCAGGTGCTATCATCAGAGACGAGCTTAAACAGGCCAACATCAGCTATAGCGGCACAACGCTTCGCCAGACGCAGGTTACCGAGCCAGGAACGGTTATCGCCAGTACCCAGTCTCCCCCGCTGCATGATTTACTGCGCATCATGCTCAAAAAATCAGACAACATGATTGCAGATACCGTTTTTCGCACTATCGGCCGTCAGTTCTACGGCGTGCCGGGCACCTGGCGCGCCGGCTCAGACGCCGTGCGTCAGCTGCTGCGCCAGAAAGCAGGCGTTGATCTTGGCAATACTATCGTGGCGGATGGCTCTGGCCTCTCACGCCATAACCTGATTTCTCCAGCGACCATGATGCAGGTATTACAGTACATTGCCGCCAACGACAGCCAGCTTAATTTCATTTCTATGCTGCCTCTGGCAGGGCATGACGGTTCCCTGCAGTACCGCGCAGGCCTGGACCAGGCGGGCGTCAATGGGAAGGTATCGGCGAAGACAGGTTCGCTACAGGGCGTCTATAATTTGGCAGGATTTTTAACCACCGCCAGCGGTCAACGGGTGGCCTTTGTGCAGTATCTGTCAGGCTACGCGGTGGAACCGGCAGATCAACGTAACCGTCGCGTGCCGCTGGCGCGTTTCGAGAGCCGTCTTTACAAGGATCTTTATAACAACAACTAACGCTATGAAACTACTCATTGTTGAAGATGATTTACTGCTGCGTGAAGGACTGGCGAAAGCGCTCAGTAATGAAGGCTACGCCCATGACTGTGCCTCCACTGCCGCTGAAGCCGATGCGCTAATACAAAGCGGTGAATATGGTCTGACGATACTCGATCTTGGGTTGCCGGATCGCGATGGTGCTGCGCTGCTTACCCAGTGGCGTCGACGCGGCCTCAAACAACCGGTACTTATCCTGACCGCCCGTGATGCGCTCGAGGATCGCGTTGCCGGGCTTGATGCTGGCGCGGACGACTATCTGGTCAAACCCTTTGCGCTGGCAGAACTCCAGGCCCGAGTGCGTGCGCTGATACGTCGTGGTCAGGGCCACAGCGATAATCTGTTGCAGTTGGATGACATCAACCTCAATCTGGAAACCCATCAGGTATGGCAGCAAGGGCAGCCAGTTGAAGTCACGCCGAAAGAGTTTGCCCTGTTGAGCCGCCTTATCATGCGAGCTGGTCAAAATGTCCATCGTGAAACGCTGCAACAGGACCTGTATAGCTGGCAGGACGATCCGGGTTCTAATACGCTCGAAGTTCATATTCACAATTTGCGTCGCAAGCTGGGTAAGGACAGGATAAAAACCGTACGCGGCGTCGGCTATCGGCTGGAGAAGCGGCTGTGAATAGCATGCGTAAGCGCCTGATGCTGATGCTGGCAACGATTCTTTTGTTTTTTCAGCTCGTCAGCGTCATCTGGCTTTGGCACGAAAGCCAGGAGCAAATTGGTTTTCTGGTTAACGAAACACTGTCAGCCAAAGCGCGAAACGATCGCGTCGAAAAAGAGATCCGTGAAGCCATCGCTTCTTTGCTGGTCCCTTCACTGGTGATGGTGGGCTTTACGCTGTTCTTTTCTTTCTGGGCCATCACCTGGATTACGCGCCCCCTTAACCGCCTGCGCTCAAGCCTTGCCAGCCGTTCGGCCGATAACCTTACGCCTCTGCCAATGTATTCTCCTATGGAAGAAGTGGCTGCCGTTACCCTCAGCATTAACCAGCTGTTATCCCGTCTTGATCATACGATTCAGCAAGAACGCCTCTTCACCGCTGACGCCGCCCACGAGCTGCGCACACCGCTTGCCGGTATTCGTTTGCATCTGGAACTGATGGAACAAAGCGGTGTGCCGCAGGCCGGGCAACTGATTGAACGCATCGACAGGCTGATGCATACCGTTGAACAACTCCTGATGCTGTCACGCGCCGGACACGCGCTTGCGAGCGGTCATTACACGACTGTCAGTTGGACACAGGGGATTATTGCACCGCTAAAAATGGAGCTGGAAGAAATGGCGAGTCTGCGCCGTCAGCAGATAACCTGGCCACAGGAAGCAGCGCTCAACGTGCAGGGCGATGCGGTTCTGTTGCGACTGATGCTGCGTAACCTGCTGGAAAACGCGTCACGTTACAGCCCAGAAAACAGCATAATTGAAGTGCACCTTCGCAAAGAAAAGGACGGCGTGTGTCTGAGCGTTCTCGACAGCGGCCCGGGCATTGATGAAACGCAACGACTTAGCCTGTTAGATCCCTTCCGGCGCATGGACCAACGTTACGGCGGCGTCGGGCTGGGGTTGAGCATTGTGCAACGCATCGTTCAATTGCATCATGGCGAACTACATCTGGAGAATCGCACTGGTGAAAGCGGCCTGGATGCCGGATGCTGGTTACCTGACACCATGAGTCAATAAACCACGCCTTCAGGTTAACGGGCACGACTTCATTTTATAACGCGGCATCGTCGTTCATTTCAGGTCAGAGCGGTTAACGCTGGTCTGCATGTACATGACCTGGAGCCTGAAACACACAAACAAAAACCCCCGCATGCAGCGAGGGTTTCAGGCGACTGGCTTAGCGCTTATAGATGAATTCGACACCTTCTTCGTCGTCTTCATCCCAGTCGTCGTCCAAGTCTTCATCGTCTTCTGCGACTACCTGTGCTTCTTCAAGCTGCTGGCGATGATAGTCATCCCACATGAATTCGACTTTTTCAGGCTGCTTCGCGTCTTCTTCTTTCTGTAGCGGGTTTTCAATGATGAAATTCATCACGTCCCAGCACAGCGCATTGACGCCGACCTGGCTGGCCGCAGAAATCAGGTAGTGCTTGCCTTCCCAGCCCAGCGCATCAGCGATTTCTTTCGCTTTTGCTTCAGCCTCTTCACGGTCCATCAGATCGATTTTATTAAATACCAGCCAGCGCGGCTTTTCAGCCAGCTTGCTGCTGTATTTTTCCAGCTCACCGATAATGATGCGCGCGTTTTCCACCGGATCCGATCCGTCGACAGGTGCCAGATCGATAAGATGCAACAGCACGCGACAACGCTCCAGATGCTTGAGAAAGCGGATCCCAAGCCCGGCACCATCGGCTGCGCCTTCAATAAGCCCAGGGATATCGGCAACCACAAAGCTCTTCTCGTTATCCATACGCACAACGCCAAGACTCGGCACCAGCGTGGTGAACGGATAGTCCGCCACTTTCGGCTTAGCAGCCGACACCGCACGAATGAACGTCGATTTACCGGCATTCGGCAAGCCCAGCATGCCAACGTCAGCCAGCAGCATCAGCTCCAGCAGCAGGTCACGCTTGTCGCCTGGCGTGCCCATCGTTTTCTGGCGCGGCGTGCGGTTTACAGAAGATTTAAAACGGGTGTTGCCCAGACCGTGCCAACCGCCCTTCGCCACCATCAGACGCTGGCCGTGACGCGTCAGGTCACCCATCGTTTCACCTGTACCCTGGTCGATTACGCGCGTTCCTTGCGGTACTTTAATGGTGACGTCTTTGCCCCGTTTGCCGGTACAGTCACGGCTCTGGCCGTTCTGTCCGCGTTCAGCGCGAAAGGATTTCTCAAAACGGTAGTCGATCAGTGTATTGAGGTTCTCATCCGCCTCAAGCCACACATCACCGCCGTCACCGCCGTCACCGCCGTCGGGGCCGCCCTTCGGAATGTATTTTTCGCGGCGAAAACTCACGCAACCATTGCCGCCATCCCCTGCTACCACCAGGATCGACGCTTCATCAACAAACTTCATCTTACTCTCCGTAAATCATTCGCCCGAATGGGGCACGGCCACAACCGTTTTATCTTTGCGCCAGCGTCCCCACAGGCGGTGGCCGATAGCGGAATACATTGCACCCGATACCACCACAACTGCGCCAAAAAGCGCCAGCAGATTTAGCATTGGTCTGGCAAAAATGTCGGGCCAGACAAGCGACAGCACATCAGAAAACAACAGCGTAAACAGCGGGGTGAGTGTAATCAATGCACTCACCTGTGCCGCCTGCCAGCGCGCCATTGCTTCTGCCAGTGCGCCATAACCTACCAACGTATTCAGACCGCAAAAAATCAGGCAGGCCAGTTGCCAACGGTCAAGCTGCATGACGACCGCTGGCTTCGCCAACGGCAGCAGCGCGATAGTACATAAAGTGTACAGCAAAAAGAGGATCTGCGGCGATGCAAGACGGCGCAGTAAAATTTTCTGCGCTACCCCGTAGCTGACCCAGACGCAGGCCGCGCCCACGCCAAAAATAACGCCCCAGGTGTAATCCGTCAGACGGGTAAATATCTCAACCAAACTGGCGTTAAAAAACATCACCAGGCCACACAGCAGCAGGATGGCCCCAATGACCTGAGTACCACGCATGCGCTCTTTAAGGATAAGCACGCTGGCGACCATCATCCCCACCGGCGATAACTGGCCAATCACCTGTGAGGCCGTGGGACTTAAATATTGCAGGGATGAACTGAACAGCAGGAAGTTACCAAAAAGTCCTGCGGTTGCAATGATAAGCAGAATCAACCAGCGCGGCTTGCGAAACATACCGAGCGGCGGCAAACGGCGCTTAAACGCAAGAATAATCCCAAGCCCAATGCTTGCCATCAGGAAGCGATAAAACACCACCGTGGGCGGCTCCATGACTGTCAGCACCTGCTTCATGGCAATAGGTAACGCGCCCCAACACATCGCTGTAATGAGCGCCAGCACAATGCCAATTCTCGCCTGCTGTTTCACACATCTGCTCCCGCAATAAATTCTCCGGCTTCAGAATATAAAAAGCCCCGCACTGGTGCGGGGCTCCTTGTCCGTTACCGGGACTCGAAAAACTTATTCAGCAACGATGCTGACAAATTTACGGTTTTTCGGGCCTTTCACTTCGAACTTGACTTTACCGTCAGCCAAAGCGAACAGAGTGTGGTCCCTGCCGAGGCCTACGTTGCTACCAGCGTGGAATTTGGTGCCACGCTGACGAACGATGATGCTACCCGCCAGAACTGCTTCACCGCCGAAACGTTTTACGCCCAGGCGTTTTGCTTCTGAATCGCGACCGTTACGAGTTGAGCCGCCAGCCTTTTTGTGTGCCATGTTAGTCTGCTCCCCTTACGCGCTGATGCCAGTGATTTTCACATCAGTGAACCACTGACGATGGCCCTGCTGCT
>CBIFVZ010000126.1:0-7088 GCA_966185765.1 uncultured Enterobacteriaceae bacterium
CTATAATATAAATAGGTATTGCCTATATATCTTTTTGCTCGTGAAAGCTGCCCTCACAGGATAAAGCGTTTCAACTGATTAATCATGGGCATAGCGTTTTTGTACCGCGTTCTGCAACCCTCGTCGCAGGGTCTATTCTTATTAAATCCACGCGCGAAACGGCGTTTTGAACAATATCCCTGATTCTCAGAGGTTGAAGTGAGAATTGTTATCACTACCATAAGACTATCAGCCCCATTTTGCGGCTAATAGTGAGGTAAAGCTATGGAACTGCATGCAGGAACTTTCGATCCGAATGATTTTGTCTGGAAAGGGTTAACCCTGACCGCGAGTGCAGCGAAACACATTTGTGAACTGAGCGAAAAGCAGGGCGTACTGGGCCTGCGTCTGGGTGTTAAACAGACCGGATGTGCCGGTTTTGGCTATGTGCTGGATACGGTCAGCGAACCGGTAGCGGACGATCTTATCTATGAAAACGCCGGTGCAAAACTTTATGTTTCACCACAGGCAATGCCGTTTATTGATGGCACTGAAGTGGATTACGTTCGTGAAGGTTTAAATCAGGTCTTCAAATTTCATAATCCGAAGGCGCAGAACGAATGCGGCTGCGGTGAGAGCTTTGGTGTTCAGGCGGAATAAGCTATGTCCCGAGATACGCAAACAGATGATGTACAAACCTGGAGCGGGAGCCTGAATTACAAAGAAGGCTTTTTTACTCGCTTACAGACCGAAGAATTTGCTAAAGGCATCAACGAAGACGTGGTGCGGGCCATCTCTGCCCGGCGCAACGAGCCGGAGTGGATGCTGGCGTTTCGTCTTAACGCCTTCCGTGCCTGGGAAAAAATGGAAGAGCCGCACTGGTTAAAGGCCCATTACGACAAGCTCGACTATCAGGACTACAGCTATTACTCCGCGCCGTCGTGCGGTAATTGCGATGACACCTGTGCCTCACAGCCTGGCGCTGTGCAGGAGACTGGATCAAGCACTTTTTTGACCAAAGAAGTGGAAGAGGCGTTTAATCAGCTCGGTGTGCCGGTGCGTGAAGGTCAGGAAGTCGCGGTGGATGCGATTTTTGACTCTGTTTCTGTTGCCACGACCTATCGCGATAAGCTGGCAAGCGAGGGGATTATTTTCTGCTCGTTTGGTGAAGCTATTCACGATCACCCTGAATTGGTTCAAAAGTATCTCGGTACCGTTGTGCCCGCTAACGATAACTTCTTTGCCGCACTGAATGCCGCTGTTGCCTCTGATGGCACTTTTATTTACATCCCGAAAGGCGTGCGTTGCCCGATGGAACTGTCGACCTATTTTCGCATTAACGCAGAAAAAACCGGTCAGTTTGAGCGCACCATTCTGGTGGCAGATGAAGGCAGCTACGTGAGTTATATCGAGGGCTGCTCAGCACCGGTGCGTGACAGCTATCAGCTGCATGCGGCAGTAGTGGAAGTCATCATCCACAAAGATGCTGAAGTGAAGTACTCCACCGTGCAGAACTGGTTTCCCGGAGATAACAACACGGGCGGCATTCTCAATTTCGTCACCAAGCGTGCGCTGTGCGAAGGCGAGAACAGCAAAATGTCCTGGACGCAGTCGGAGACGGGGTCGGCCATTACCTGGAAATACCCAAGCTGCATTCTGCGTGGCGATAACTCTATCGGTGAGTTCTTCTCTGTGGCGTTGACCAGCGGTCATCAACAGGCTGATACCGGCACCAAGATGATTCATATCGGGAAAAACACCAAATCAACCATCATTTCGAAAGGGATCTCCGCCGGTCACAGCCAGAACAGCTATCGTGGCCTGGTGAAAATCATGCCGACGGCCACGAACGCCCGCAACTTCACCCAATGTGATTCCATGCTGATTGGCCCGGACAGTGGGGCGCATACCTTCCCGTACGTGGAATGTCGCAATAACAGCGCACAGCTTGAGCACGAAGCAACAACTTCGCGTATTGGTGAAGATCAGCTTTTCTACTGCCTGCAACGCGGCATCAGTGAAGACGATGCAATCTCGATGATCGTCAACGGCTTCTGTAAAGACGTTTTCTCCGAACTGCCGTTGGAGTTTGCCGTAGAAGCACAAAAATTGCTGGCAATCAGCCTTGAGCACAGCGTCGGCTAAGCGGTTCCCATAAGGACAAACTCATGTTAAGTATCAAAGATTTACAGGTAAGCGTAGAAGAAAAACACATTCTGCGTGGGTTGAACCTCGACGTGCGTCCGGGAGAAGTGCACGCCATTATGGGGCCAAATGGTTCCGGTAAAAGTACGCTGTCGGCAACGCTTGCCGGGCGTGAAGATTATGACGTTACCGGCGGCCAGGTGCTGTTTAAAGGTAAAGACCTGCTGGAGCTGGCGCCGGAAGCACGCGCCGGGGAGGGCATTTTTATGGCGTTCCAGTATCCGGTAGAAATCCCCGGCGTCAGTAACCAGTTCTTTTTGCAAACCGCGCTGAACGCAGTGCGTGAATACCGGGGCCAGGAGTCGCTTGACCGCTTCGACTTCCAGGATTTGATGGAAGAAAAAATTAACCTCCTGAAGATGCCAGCCGATCTGCTGACGCGCTCGGTGAACGTGGGTTTCTCCGGTGGCGAGAAAAAACGTAATGATATTCTGCAAATGGCCGTACTGGAGCCAGAACTGTGCATTCTTGATGAAACGGACTCAGGGCTTGATATCGACGCGTTGAAAATTGTCTCAGACGGCGTTAACGCCCTGCGCGACGGCAAACGCGCTTTCATCATTGTTACGCACTATCAGCGTATTCTGGACTACATCAAACCTGATTATGTCCACGTGCTGTATCAGGGGCAGATTGTGAAGTCCGGTGATTTTACGCTGGTTAAACAGCTGGAGGAGCAGGGCTATGGCTGGCTTACCGAACAACAGTAACAGCGCGCTTGCCCAGTGGCAGCAGCTGTTTGAGGCACAGGTGGGTGAGCGCGCTGCGCAGGCTGAACAGCATATGCAGCAGCTGCTGCGCTTAGGGCTACCAACGCGCAAGCACGAAAACTGGAAGTACACGTTCACGCCGCTGGAAAAAATGCTGGCCCATCAGTTTGTCATGCCGGGTGCGGCAGCGTTAACGCCAGCGCAGTGTGACGCGCTGGCGCTGAACATCGACGCACAGAGACTGGTATTTGTTGATGGCGTTTTTACGCCTGCGTTGAGTGACAACCTTAATGACAGCGATTTCAGCATAGAGGTCAACAACCAGCGTCAGGCGCTGCCAGACCCTGTACAGCCTGAAGTATTTTTGCATTTGAGCGAAAGCCTGAGTCAGAGCGTGACGCATATTCGGGTGGCGCGAAACGTTCAGGCACGCAGGGCGCTGTTGCTGATGCATGTCAGCAGCGGCAGTCGTCGCGAGGAAATAAAGACCGCGCATTACCGCCATCACCTGGAGCTTGAACAGGGCGCTCAGGCAACGGTCATCGAACACTATGTCAGTCTCGACGAAGGCGTACATTTTACCGGTGGGCGCATGACGATGAATATTGCCGCGAATGCCACGCTCCATCACTACAAGCTGGCGTTTGAAAACCCGGTGAGTTACCACTTTGCGCATAACGATCTGCGTATTGAGCAAGATGCGAACGTACACAGCAGCAGCTTCCTGCTCGGCGCGGCAGTATTGCGTCACAATACCAGTACTCAACTTAATGGTGAAAATACCACGCTTCGCGTTAACAGCCTGTCGTTACCGGTCAATAGTGAAGTCTGTGATAGCCGTACCTGGCTTGAGCATAATAAAGGTTACTGCAATAGTCGCCAGCTGCATAAAACCATCGTGCGCGATCGCGCGCGGTCAGTGTTTAATGGCCTCATCAACGTAGCACAGCATGCGATCAAGACTGACGGGCAGATGACCAATAACAATTTGCTGCTTGGCCGTCTGGCTGAGGTGGACACCAAACCGCAGCTGGAAATTTATGCGGACGATGTGAAGTGTAGCCACGGCGCGACGATTGGCCGTATTGACGACGAGCAAATGTTTTACCTGCGTTCGCGTGGCATCGATAAAGATGCAGCGCAGCAGATGATAATCTATGCCTTTGCTGCCGAGCTGACAGAAGCGATTCACGATGAGAATCTGAAGCAACAGGTGCTGGACCGCATTGGTCAACGTTTTGCAGGAGAGAAAGCATGAGCTTTTGCGTAGAAAGAGTGCGTGCAGACTTTCCGGTATTGAGCCGTGAAATTAACGGCCAGCCGTTGGCTTATCTTGACAGCGCTGCCAGCGCCCAACGCCCGAATGCAGTTATTGATGCTGAAGCTGCGTTTTATCGTCACGGCTATGCTGCGGTTCACCGCGGTATCCATACATTAAGTGCCGAAGCAACATCACGCATGGAGAATGTGCGTGTGGCGGCCGCTCGCTTTATCAATGCACGTTCCACCGATGAAATCGTTTTTGTTCGCGGCACCACTGAAGGCATCAATCTGGTGGCAAACAGCTGGGGTAACGCGCAGGTGAGTGCGGGCGATAACATTATTATCAGCGAGATGGAGCATCACGCTAATATTGTGCCCTGGCAAATGCTTTGTGAGCGCGTGGGTGCTCAGTTGCGCGTGATCCCGCTTAATCAGGACGGTACGTTGCAAACAGAGCAGCTTAACGTGTTGCTGGATGAGCGCACACGTCTGCTTGCAATTACCCAGGTATCAAATGTGCTGGGTACCGAAAACCCGGTGCGGGAGATGATCGCCACAGCGCGACTGGCTGGAGCAAAAGTGCTAATAGATGGTGCACAGGCCGTCATGCATCACCCGGTGGATGTTCAGGCGCTTGACTGCGATTTCTATGTGTTTTCCAGCCACAAGCTTTATGGCCCAACGGGCATCGGGGTGCTGTGGGCACGTGCTGAAATTCTCGATGGAATGCCTCCCTGGGAAGGTGGCGGTTCGATGATAGCGACGGTTAGCCTGACTGAAGGGACGACCTACGCGCCGCCACCTGGACGTTTTGAGGCGGGTACGCCTAATACCGGAGGTATCATCGGCTTTGGCGCTGCGCTGGAGTACGTCGGCGGGCTTGGGCTTGAGAACATTGCTGAATATGAAGCCTGTTTGATGCGCTATGCGCTCAGTGCGCTGCAGACTGTGCCGGACTTAACGATTTATGGCCCTCAGGAGCGACGTGGCGTAATTGCTTTCAACCTCGGCAACCATCACGCCTATGACGTTGGCAGCTTCCTTGATAACTACGGCATTGCCGTACGTACGGGGCACCATTGTGCCATGCCACTCATGACGTTTTACGGCGTTCCTGCCATGTGCCGGGCATCGCTCGCCATGTACAATACCGAAGAAGAGGTGGACAGGCTGGTTGCCGGTTTGATTCGTATCCACCGTTTACTTGGGTAACCAGGAGAAGAATATGGCCGTGTTGCCAGATAAAGACAAACTGTTGCGTAACTTCAGCCGCTGCGCCAACTGGGAAGAAAAATATCTTTACATCATTGAGCTGGGCCAGCGCCTGGCCCCGCTCGCACCTGAAGATCACGCGTCAAAAAACCTTATTCAGGGTTGCCAGAGTCAGGTCTGGATTGTGATGCAGCTTGATAACAACAAGGTTATGCAATTTCAGGGTGACAGCGATGCGGCTATTGTCAAAGGGCTGATTGCCGTGGTGTTTATTTTGTTTCACCAGATGACGCCGCGCGACATTGTTGATTTTGACGTGCGCCCGTGGTTTGAAAAAATGGCCCTCACCAGTCATCTGACACCGTCGCGCTCGCAGGGGTTAGAGGCCATGATCCGCGCGATACGTTCAAAAGCCGCACAGCTTGTCTGACAGCCACAGGCATGGCGAATTGCCGTACACGTCCTAAACTCATAAGAAGAGCTTTCATCCTGTTAAGCGCGGTGTGATTTCACGTCGCGCGCTTTCGGCATTCCGGCTGCCTGCCGGTGAATACAGGAGTGTTCATTATGAAATGCGCGTTCCCCTTACGAATGATTAGCCTTGTTTGTGCCCTGCTGGTCAGTCAGGAGGCTTTTGCGGTGTCTTACACGCTCCCGCCGCCTGGAAGTCGCCTGATTGGTCAGAATGAACGTTATATTGTTCCTGATGACGGTAAAAACCTTGAATCTATCGCAGCAAAATTTAATACCGGTATATTACTTTTACTTGAGGCAAATAATACTGTCGATCCCTGGTTGCCAAAACCCGGCACTGAGCTGATTATTCCTTCTCAGATGTTGTTACCTGATACACCTCGTGAAGGTATTGTTATTAATCTTGCTGAGCTGCGACTTTATTATTATCCACCCGGTCAAAACCGTGTAGAAGTTTATCCTATTGGTATCGGTCAATTGGGGCGTGAAACACCAGAAATGGTGACGAGAATCAGCCAAAAAATCCCTAATCCTACCTGGACGCCAACGGCAAATATTCGTGCGCGCTCGCTGGCTCAGGGAATTAAATTACCAGCAGTTGTCCCGGCGGGGCCAAATAATCCACTGGGTCGTTATGCGTTACGCCTTGAGCAGGGCGGGGGTGAATACCTCATTCACGGCACTAATGTGGCACGCAGTGTTGGGATGCGTGTAAGCTCGGGCTGTATTCGCCTGCGGGCAGCGGATATCAAAGCGTTGTTCAATCAGACAAGCTGGGGTACCCGTGTGCAAATTGTTAACCAACCGGTGAAATACGCCACGGAACCGGACGGGAGGCGTTATGTGGAGATACATCAGCCCTTATCTACCAATGACTGGGAAAACCCGCAGACGATGCCTGTTGCTATAAATGCCAGCTTTGCGAGCTTTATTGATAACCCGGGTAGCGATAAGACTCTGATTGACCGGGCGATTACCCGTCGGGCAGGCTATCCGGTGCAGGTTAATGACCTGTCAAAAGGCGTGTCACCAACCACAGTGCCGTTACAAAGTGTGAAGCGACAGGAAGAGAAAAAAGGGGGACAGGATGATGAAGGCGGATTGCTCAGTGATGCGCAGAGTGCTCTTGTGCAGTAAAAAATGACAGCTAAAAAAAATGGCGCACCGTGTGCGCCATTTTTATTACCAGTACTCTTACTTACGGTAAGAGTGAGCCTGGTTGTCCAGACGCTGGTTAGCGCGAGC
>CBIFVZ010000127.1:0-6928 GCA_966185765.1 uncultured Enterobacteriaceae bacterium
GACATACGGATTAACAGTCCGCCGTTCTACCGACTGAACTACAGAGGAATTGTGTTAACCGGGCGCATAGTAGCGATGCAGGGCGCGCTTGTCAAAGCCAGAATAGCGGTGCAGGTACTGTTTGCTGACAAATTCAGCAACGGGTGCGCTGTTTTGGTGCATCGGTTTACCTTATGGGGCATAGCCTTAAAGCATCAGATGAAAGGATATATTCTATCTGCCTGTTTTTACGTCACTTCCCGGTGAGTTAACAAATCTGGCAAACATCTTGCACTCATCCTGGTACGCAGCGTGCGCTGTTATCCCGTTCAGGAGGCAATATGAATCTCAGACGTCTGAAGTACTTCGTGAAAATCGTCGATATCGGTAGCCTGACCCAGGCCGCTGAGGTTTTGCATATCGCACAACCGGCGCTGAGCCAACAGGTGGCTACCCTTGAAGGTGAACTCAATCAGCTGTTGCTAAACCGCACGCGGCGCGGCGTGACGCCCACCGAAGCCGGGAAAATACTCTATACCCACGCACGCACCATCCTGCGCCAGTGCGAACAGGCGCAACTGGCGGTGAACAATATCGGTCAGCCCCTGCGTGGGCAGGTATCAATAGGGCTGGCTCCGGGTACGGCGGCATGTTCCGTTACCATGCCGTTGTTGCAGGCAGTGCGGGCGGAGTTGCCAGAAGTGCAGGTGTTTTTGCATGAAAACAGCGGCTCGGTACTTAACGACAAACTGTTAAACGGGCAGCTGGATATGGCGGTACTTTACGACAGAGCGCCCACGGCCGGGATTATCAGCCAGACGTTGTTAAAAGAAGACCTGTTTCTGGTAGGCACACGGGATTGCCCGGGGACCAGCGTTGATCTTGCTACGGTAGCGCAAATGAGTCTTTTCATGCCGCGTGACTACAGCGCAGTGCGCCGGCGCGTGGACGAGGCGCTGTCGCTGCGCAGGTTGAGTGCGCGGGTTATTGGGGAAATCGAATCTGTCGCGACCATGACAGCGGCTATCGCCAGTGGTATGGGGATGACCATACTGCCGGAATCGGCGGCGCGTGCGTTATCGGGTACCACTAATGGCTGGATGGCACGCATCACCTCACCAACCCTGAACCTGCCGTTGTCGATTAATTTGTCGGCGCGGCTGTCGCTGTCACCACAGAGTCAGGCTGTAAAGGATATTCTGCTGTCGCTGGTGAGCCGCCCGATGCTGGAAAACCGCGAGTTAATGCTGGTGGGATAAATCAGAGGGCTTATGCCTTATCAGAATAATATGAATTTTTTTATTATTTTATATTCAGTGGCGCTGCTTTAACAATGTCGCTACATCACTGGGTAGTGGAGGCGGCGTGAACTTCCAGCAATTAAAAATTATCCGCGAGGCAGCGCGGTGCGACTTCAATCTGACCGAAGTGGCCGCCACGCTGTATACCTCACAATCAGGCGTGAGTCGGCATATCCGCGAACTGGAAGAGGAGCTGGGCGTAGAGCTGTTTATTCGTCGCGGCAAGCGCCTGCTGGGGATGACGGAACCTGGCAAGGCGCTGCTCACCAGCGCTGAGCGCATTCTCAATGAAGCGGGTAATGTGCGTCGGCTGGCGGAGCTATTTAGCGATGACGCTTCCGGTGTGCTCACCATTGCAACAACCCACACGCAGGCGCGTTATAGCTTGCCTGCGGTGATAAAAACCTTCCGTGAGCATTATCCAGGTGTGCGTCTGGAGCTTATCCAGGGCACGCCCGCTGAGATTGATGCCTTGCTCCAAAGCGGTGCGGCAGATATCGGGATTGCCAGCGAGCGGTTGAATAACGATCCCGAGCTGGTGGCCTATCCGTGGTTGCGCTGGCATCACAGCCTGCTGTTGCCGCAGGGGCATCCGTTGTGCAACATATCGCCTCTCACCCTCGAGGATATTGCCGCGTGGCCGCTGGTAACGTACCGGCAGGGGGTGACCGGGCGCTCGCGTATTGATGAGGCGTTTATGCGCCGCGGACTGACGCCAGATGTGGTGCTGAGTGCACAGGACTCAGACGTGATCCGCACTTACGTGGAGCTTGGTCTGGGCATTGGTCTGGTTGCGGAGCTGGCGGCGGGCATTGAGGATGACAATCTGGTGCAGCGTGATACGCATCATTTGTTTGGCGCGAATACCGTCTGGCTCGGATTGCGTCGCGGCCAGCTTCAGCGTAATTACGTCTGGCGTTTTATTGGCCTGTGTAACCCGTCGCTGAGCGCAGAAGAGATAAAACGCCAGGCGTTGACCGGTGAGCCGGATTACCAGATTTAACCTGTATACCAGACTCAGGGCACCAGCGCGCCCTTAGCCCGGACAGTAGGTAGTAGGTACGCTGGTATGAACGGCTTGCAGCGCTAACCTGCTTTGTCTGAATCATTCGGCTCTGAATATCTCACAGGCATGCTTAGTAATATGCGCGTAAGCGGTATCGGAAAGATGCCTGTCGGTGATAATGCTGGTAAAGCGTGAAATAGGCAGCGCCATAAAGGTGGCAACCTGATTAAATTTAGAGCTGTCGCACAGCAAAATATTCTGATTACTCACCCGGCTTACCGTTTCTTTCACCGGGACTTTGTTCTCATCGGGTGTGAAAATCCCGCGGAAATCCCAACTGCTCGCAGAGATAAACGCTGTGTCTATCGCCAGGTGGCGCAGTGTGCGGGCGGCAGACTCACCTACGCAGGAGCGGTTTTCACGGCACACGGCACCACCGGTGTGGATAACCTGACACTGGCCGGATTCAATTAAAAGACTGGTGATTTCAAAGTCGTTGGTGACAATCTGTAAGTCGCTGCGCTCAAGCAACTCGCGTGCCAGTGCCAGAGTAGTCGTCCCGGCATCCAGGTAAATGCAGCTACCCTTAGTAATGCGGCTGGCTGCCAGCTTGCCGATAGCTTCTTTTTCTGCGCTGAACAACGTGCTTTTGATTAAATGGCTTGGCTCTGTTGCCAGGCGGCTTGCTGAGCGCACACCGCCGGTGACGCTGACCAGCAGACGCTGTTCTTCGAGCTTAGCGATATCGCGCCGAATAGTCATGTGCGATACGCCCAGCGTTTCTACCAGTTCATTAATGCTGACTACGCCACGCTGAGCCAGCACTTCCAGGATTTTTTGATGACGTTCAACCGGAATCAAAAGCTTATCCCTCTTACCATTTTTTCACATGCCATCTGATGTCTCCCGCGCGCGTCACAGTGCCACTTAACACTTTTGCGCATAATCCCGTGGTTAATGTTTGATTTTAACGCGTTACAGGTTATTTAACAGCCTGGGTAGCGTGTGAATTTTTTATAAACCACTTTCTCTATACGTGATGCTTGTCACTTATATTCACACCGAAGGCTCGTATTCTACCACAATGGAACATAAATTAACTTAAATTCACAAGGTGGCGTTATGTCTGCACACTACAATGTCTGCGTTATAGGTCTGGGGTCGATGGGTATGGGGGCTGCGCGCTCCTGTATTCAGGCAGGTTTGAATACCTGGGGCGTGGATATCAATCCCCAGTCATGCCAGGCACTGCTGGAGGCGGGGGCGAAAGGCGCGGGGAGTAATCCGGTGGAGTTTGCCCCTGAGCTGGATGCCGTTGTACTGCTGGTGGTCAATGCTGCGCAGGTTAACGCCATTCTGTTTGGTGAGAATGCGCTGGCACCGCACCTTAAGCCCGGTACGGCAGTGATGGTGTCTTCCACGATTTCTGCTGATGATGCCTGCAAAATTGCTGAGCGCCTGACACAACATGGGGTGCTGATGCTGGATGCGCCGGTATCCGGTGGGGCCATTAAAGCCGCGCAGGGCGATATGACAGTTATGGCGTCTGGCGCACAGGAGGCATTTACGTGCCTTGAGCCGGTGTTAAATGCCGTGGCGGGTAAGGTCTATCGTATTGGTAGCGAGATTGGTAAAGGCTCAACGGTAAAAATTGTGCATCAGCTGCTTGCGGGTGTGCATATTGCGGTGGCCGCAGAAGCTATGGCGCTGGCCGCCAGAGCGGGTATCCCGCTGGATACCATGTATGACGTGGTCACTCATGCTGCAGGTAACTCCTGGATGTTTGAAAACCGTATGCAGCATGTGCTGGATGGCGACTACACGCCGAAATCAGCCGTGGACATTTTTGTGAAGGATTTGGGGCTGGTAAGTGAAACCGCCCGCACGCTCAAGTTCCCGCTGCCGCTCGCCAGCACAGCGCTCAACATGTTTACCTCAGCAAGCAATGCTGGCTTTGGGCGTGAAGATGACAGTGCGGTGATCAAAACATTTTCCGGCATTACCCTGCCTGGCGCAAAAGGTGAGGAGGCATAACATGCATCTTGGCGTTATTGCAGATGACTTTACAGGAGCGACCGACATTGCCAGCTTTCTGGTGATTAACGGTATGTCCACGGTACAGCTTAACGGCGTACCGGCGAAAGACACGCAGATTGACAGTGATGCGGTGGTTATCAGCCTCAAAAGCCGTTCATGCCCGGTTGAAACGGCGGTGAGCGATTCGCTTGCTGCGCTGAAGTGGCTACAACAGCAGGGCTGCCAGCAGTTTTATTTCAAATATTGCTCCACGTTCGACAGCACGGCGCAGGGCAATATTGGCCCGGTACTGGATGCGCTGTTAGCTGAACTCGGTGAAAGCCAGACGGTTATCTCCCCGGCGTTACCGGTTAACGGGCGTACCGTCTACCAGGGTTACCTGTTTGTGGGTGAAACGCTACTCAATGAGTCCGGTATGCGTAATCATCCCGTCACGCCGATGGATGATGCCCATCTTGGGCGGTTGATTGAGCGCCAGGCGAGCGGCAAAGCGGGGCTTATCCCGTTTGCCGTTGTAAACAGCGGTGCAGAGGCCATACGTGCGCAGCTGCGTGCGCTTAAAGAAACTGATGTGGGCTACGTGGTGCTGGACGCCCTGACTGAAGAACATCTGGTGGCACAGGGCGCGGCGCTTGATGACATGAAACTGGTGTCGGGTGGGTCAGGGCTGGCGATTGGGCTGGCGCGCCGCTGGGCGTCACGTCATCCTTCACGTGAAGATAGCGCGCAGGCGGGGCAGCCGGTTGCCGGGCCTGCGGTGGTGTTCTCAGGCTCATGTTCTGTGATGACCAATGTGCAGGTGGCGGCCTATCAGGCGGTGGCTCCGGCAAAAGCGGTGGATGTGCAGGCCTGCGTGGAAGATGTCTCTGGCTATGCTGCTTCGCTGTGCGAATGGGTGTGTGCCAATGCGGGAGGCGCGCTTGCTCCAATGGTGTATGCCACCGCAGAGCCGGAGGCCTTAAAACGCATTCAGGCACAGTTTGGTCGTGAGAGCAGCAGTATTGTCGAGCAGCTCTTTGCGAAGCTTGCTGCGGCGTTAAAACAGCGTGGATTTACGCGCTTTATTGTCGCAGGTGGTGAAACCTCCAGCATTGTGGCTCAGACCCTTGACGTGGAAGCGTTCCACATTGGACCGGTCATTTCTCCAGGCGTGCCGTGGGTTCGCGATACCCGCCAGCCGCTTTCGCTGGCGCTCAAATCCGGTAATTTTGGCGATAAAGACTTTTTTGCCCGCGCTCAACAGGAGTTTGCTGTATGACCGAACAACAACTGCGCGATGAAATGGTGCGTATTGGTGCCTCACTGTTTGACCGTGGCTACGCCACCGGTTCGGCGGGCAACCTCTCTTTGGTATTGCCGGATGGCAATATTCTGGCAACGCCCACAGGCTCTTGCCTGGGCACGCTTAATGCCACCACACTTTCTGTGGTCACGCCCGACGGTGAGTGGGTGTCGGGCGATAAGCCGTCCAAAGAGATTACGTTTCACCGTGCGGTCTACCTGAATAAACCCAGCTGTGGCGCGATTGTGCATCTTCACAGTCACTATTTAACGGCGCTTTCCTGCCTGGAGGGGCTCAACAGCCAGAACTGCATCCGGCCATTTACGCCTTATGTCGTGATGCGCGTCGGGGATGTGCCGGTGGTGCCTTACTACCGCCCGGGTGATAAACGCATCGCTGAGGATCTGGCTCAACTGGCACCGGATTACAACGCGTTTTTACTGGCTAATCACGGCCCGGTGGTAACCGGCAGCTCGTTGCAGGAAGCGACCAACAGCACTGAAGAGCTGGAAGAAACCGCGCGTTTGATGTTTACCCTGGGTGAGCGTGCCATTCGCTATCTCACCCCGGCTGAAGTTGACGAACTGAGATAACTATTATGCCAAAATTTGCAGCAAATCTGAGTATGCTCTTTACGGAACTGCCTTTTATGGAACGCTTTGATGCCGCCGCTCAGGCGGGATTTGACGCCGTGGAGTTCTTATTTCCGTATGATTTTCCTCTTGAAGACATTAAGCACCAGCTTGAGAAAAACAAATTAAAACTGGTGTTATTTAATACCTCACCAGGGGATGTAAATGCCGGAGAGTGGGGCGTGGCTGCCGTGCCCGGCAAAGAGGCGCTGGCGCGTGAACATATCAAGCTGGCGCTGGAAGCCGCCTGCGTGCTGGATTGCCCACAGGTGCATATTATGGCGGGCGTTGTGCAACCGGGCATGGACAGAGCCGAGTGTGAAAAGACGCTTATTGACAACATTCGCTACGCCGCACCGCTTTTTGCCGGGTACGGTAAAAATGTGCTACTTGAAGCCCTTAACCCTGAGACTAAACCGGGTTATTTATACAGCAGCCAGTATCAAACCCTGGATATAGTACAACGCATTAATTGCCCAAATGTGTTCACTCAGCTTGATATTTTTCATGCACAAAAAGTTGACGGCAATATCAGCAAGCTGATTACCGAGTTTGCCGGAAAATATCAGCATATTCAGATTGCTTCACTTCCTGACAGGCATGAGCCAGACGACGGTGAAATTAATTATTCTTATATTTATGACCTGCTGGATAACGTGGGATACGCCGGGTGGGTGGGCTGTGAATATAT
>CBIFVZ010000128.1:0-6913 GCA_966185765.1 uncultured Enterobacteriaceae bacterium
ATTAGTTTATTATTTTTTATTATCAAAAGTTGACAGGGAAAAATCAGGTAGTTTTTGTTTAAAAAAACTAAAGTAATCCCCCCGGCGGACGATATTGGAAAGTATGTTCTGTTCTTCGGTATAACATTAATGTTAACAGGGGGTTTCTAAGTGTTTCATTTTAATCTGGAGAAGAAAATTAAAGGCGGATTGTTGATTTTTATTTCCGCCATTATTCTTGTCCTGGGCTACAGCGTGACTTCATCGCAAAAGTCCTATGATAATTTTAACGGGGCTTCTGCGTTGTCAGCCCGCCTTGTCATGCTAAAAGACGCAAACTATTCATTGGCAATGACACGTGCGCATTTCAATGCCCTTCTTGTCAGCGAGGCCACAGGGCAGCCCTTCAGCGAGACACGTCTGCGTGAAATTGACAGGAATAGTGCTGAAATTAAGCAAAATATTTCTGCGTGGGTGAGTGAGCCTAAAGCAACGAAAGCGGCTGAAACGCTTTCTCATGAGATTGGCCGCCAGTTTATGGCGTTGGTCGAGTTCAACGTCAATGGCATTAACCAGCTTGTTAATGGCCAGTATCAGGATGTTGATATGTCCTCGGACTATCAGAATCTCGATCAGACAATTGATAAGTATATCAGTGAAGTAAAGAAAATTGAGTCCAGCTTCAGCACACAGGCGAAAGGTAGTCGCGATAATCTGCTATTTGTTTCCATTACGCTGTGTATTGTCTTTATTTTGAGCTTCATTTTCATTTCCCTCTGGTTCAAAAAGAACTTCCTGAGCCGTGTCGAAAGCCTTTCTTACGTATTCCGTGAAATCAGCAGTGGTAATCTCACCGTCAATGTCCCGGACAGCCAGAAAGATGAGCTGGGCGTGTTGTTTGATGAGGCTAACGCCATGAAATCCTCTTTGCTTGGGATGATTTCATCTGTCAAAGAGACGTCGTCACTGATTAAAGTCAGTGCCGCAGAAATGTCTGCCGGAAACCAGGACCTTTCTTCGCGAACTGAAGAGCAGGCCAGTGCGCTTCAGGAAACGGCGGCCAGCATGGAGCAGATTAAAACCACCGTCAGCAATAACGCCGCGAACGCACGTCACGCGGATGAACTGGCAAGCGGTGCCAGCAAAACAGCACATGACGGCGCGAGAGCAATGTATAGCGTGGTGGAAACCATGCAGCAGATTGAACAAAGTGCGACACGTATCTCAGACATCATTGGCGTTATTAATGGTATTGCTAACCAGACCAATATCCTTGCACTAAACGCCGCCGTTGAGGCCGCGCGTGCTGGTGAACAGGGACGTGGTTTTGCAGTTGTGGCAAGCGAAGTGCGAAATCTTGCCAAACGCAGCTCTGATGCTGCCAAGGAGATTAGCGATCTTATTCGTGATTCAGTTGAGAATGTGAGCAACGGTACGAAACAGGTTCAGGATGCCGGTAAAACCATTGATGAAACGGTTGTGTCCATCACTCAGGTCACTGAAATCATGCGTGAAATTTCTCAGGCTTCTGAGGAGCAGAGCAGCGGCGTGAATCAGATTGCCACGGCTATTACCGAAATGGATACGGTCACGCAGCAAAATGCTGTACTGGTGGAAGAGTCTGCGAATATCACCAGTAGCATGTATGAGCAGGTTAATCAGCTGGCAGAGGCTGTGTCGATGTTTAAAACAGGTGTGCAGTCTCCGTCTAAGCTACTGCGTCCGGCAGTCAGCAAAGCGACAAGCAGTAGTCAGCAGGTAGCCGAGCGTGCGCCCGCGAACATTAAGGAAGATGACTGGGCGCAGTTCTGACTGAATTGCAGACCCTGAGTAATGTCAGCCCTTATCGTGTTAAGGGCTGACACTAACAAACCGCCTTACCATTAAGGCGGTTTTTGTGTCTGCGAAGCACAGCGATGCTTGCGCACGAGCTGCGCTTCATCGGCACATCTGTTTTTCTTCTATCGAGATCAAATATCTGTCTCAGGCGCTATTGACTGCTTCTGATTGCGCACTCACGCGATTCATGCGACATAGAGGGGCATAACGTATGCTAACCAACGGGTGAGTATGGCGACATAATCACTCAGAAGTCGCTGTATTCGTAGGCAGGGTTCCAGAAACCATCGACAAAACCTTCAACCGGATAACAGCCACCATGACGTATGCGCTGTTCATCCATCGCCGCCAGACACTGCTTCTCCGTATTAAATATTTCAATGACGATATCGTCGCACCCGCCATGCAGATAACAGATAAATAACACCAGCGCGAACATTCCATCCCCGGACTTTGGCATATCAACCTTAAAGTGTAGGAGAAAGAACGCAGCAGGGGAATGAAGAAAATTAACCCGCCTGGCGACGGGTTTCCTGCGTTAGCCGATGCGCATAATCCACGCGTGGCTGCTGCGGTCATAATGCTTACGATAGAGGATGGAGTGTTCACCGTTTAGCAGCGCAGGAATGCTGCTTTCTTCATCCCAGGCATCAAGCTGCATGCACAGGTCCGGATCGGAATTACAGGGGATGCTCAACGTTCGCTCGCCCCGGTTTTCACTGCTTAACTCGGCATCATCAATTTCGAAATTGCCGATTCTGACGCTGGTTTTTGTCATAACGGACTCCCTGCTTCTGCGGTTGGCTGGTATGACCAGATAAGGCCATACAGATCCAGAGTAGTCCGTCATACGTAAAGCGCCAGTCATTCAGGCTTATTTTTTGTCCGGGTTAAACGTGTCAGTAAACAGTTTTCCATCACGGACCAGCTCGCGCGGATAGCTATTTTTTAGTCGCGTACCCACTTTTTTAGCCAGCCCCAGTACGGCCCCTTGCCAGGTGACAATCACGTTGTCGTACGCGGGGGACTGCTGTGGATAAATATCGCGCCCGCGAAACCACTCCTGAGCTTCCAGTGTGCTCAGCGGCCAGACAACGGCGTCATTAGCCTGAGCCAGCGCAACTGCGGCTTCATGCTGCCAGCGATAACCTTTGTTGAACTGCTCTGCAAGCCGTATACCAATGCGTGAAAAGCGCACTTTGCCAATCAGCGGCTCAATTTCCCCTGGAAACAGCCACAGCTCTTTATCACGCTGCCACAGGTGCAGATGTTCATCCCAGCGCAGACCGACTTGTGCGGCGGCTTGTTTTACATCGGCCTGCTCACGTGAGCGCAGCGGCGTGAAGGGGAAGTTGCCCACTTTATAACGTGGTACGGGCAGTGGGGGGACAGCCGCGGTTTTACGCAAGCGGGCGACAAAGAAACCTTCACAGTCGAACACTTGTGGGAAGACATGCAAAAAGCCTTCCTGCGTCAGTACGCGTTCAGCGCCGTCAAACAACTCGCTAAGCGGGGCAATCTCGACGGCATCGGGATAACGCTCGAGTAACCAGTGGCATACCTGCTGATTCTCTTGCCTGTTGAGCGTACAGGTGGAATACACCAGCACGCCGCCGGGGCGAAGTGCGTGAAAGGCGCTGTCTATAAGTTCACGCTGGGTGGCAGCGATGTCGTGATTGCTTTCCAGTGACCAGTTGCGCAGTGCATCGGGATCTTTACGCACCACACCTTCACCAGAGCAGGGGGCATCAAGCAAAATAGCGTCGAAGGCTTCCGGTAATGCAGCCCCAAATACCCGGCCATCAAAATGGGTGAGTGCCACGTTAGTGATACCACAACGGCTGAGATTGGCATGCAATACCTTCACGCGGCTGGCGGAGTATTCGTTAGCGAGGATAGCCCCCTGGTTGCCCATACGAGCGGCAATTTGCGTAGTTTTGGAACCGGGGGCGGCAGCCATATCCATGACGCGTAGAGGGGTGTCACCGTCCGCAAACAGTGCACCGACCGGCAACATGGAACTGGCTTCCTGGATATAAAACAGTCCGCTCAGGTGTTCGGCAGTGCTGCCCAGCGGCAGGGTTTCTTCATCGTCACGTTCAATCCAGAAACCTTCAGCGCACCACGGCACGGGGGTGAGCTGCCAGCCGTAGGGGGCCACGCGGGCGAGGAAATGCTCAACGCTGATTTTAAGCGTGTTGACGCGCAGGCTTCGGCGCAGGGGACGTTGACAGGCGGCGACAAACGCATCGAAGTCACCATCAACTGGCATGGCGTCGCGCATGGCGTCAAGAAACGCCCTGGGCAAAAAAGAAGGGTTCTGAACCACGGGGTGTCCCATCAGAATTGTGATTACGAATCGCGAATTCTAACACGACTGCGAGGATTTTCTTAATGGGGGTGTTGTGCCCCGGCGTAATGCCGGGGCGACAAGGTTAGCGAGGGAGGGCGGTTCCCCACTCGCGCCACTCTTTAGGCTCATTATCGAGCAGCAGGAAGTGTTTACCCGGCTGGGCTTTAGGCGCAAGCGGCGTGCCAGGCGGGGTCGCAAACTGAATACCGCCGCGGATAAACTGATTGAACGTTCCCGTTTTCACTACACCGCCGATAAGCCCAAAGTCAAGGTTGTAACCTGAGGCCAGCCAGAATACTGAGCTGTTGCGTACCAGATGCTGATAGCGTTTACTGATGCGCAACTCCACCATCACGCGGTCGGACAGATTGCCAAGGCGCATACCGGTGACAGTTCCGACTTCCAGGCCGCGGAACAGCACAGGTGTGCCGATGTCCAGTGAACCGGCATCCGGAACTTCCACCACAATATTCAGGCCATCAAGATAGCGTGAATCGGTGATAGTGGTTTCCTGAATCTCAAAGTCGCGGCGCGGGCCACCGTGACCAGGTTCAACATTAATGTACGGCTGCAAAATCGTATCCAGATTTTCGACTCCTGCGGGCGAAAGCTTCGGCGTAATGACGGAGAAGCGTGTGCCTCCGCGTGCGAAATTACTGACATATTCCGGATACAGTACGGCTGTTGCCTGAACTTCGCTGCGATCGGTTAGTAGTTTCAGTGACTCTACCTGCCCGATATCGATGCCCAGATAGCGAATAGGCATGCCTTCTGAAAGCTTACCGGCGTCAAACGCGTGCAGCGTTATCTGGCTTCCCACGGCGCGGGCGGAGGTTTCTGATGGATACAGCACGCGCTTACGGCCCTTACCCGCTCCCGGGAGATTATCAAAACTGATGGCGCCCTTGAGCGCACGCGACAGCGGTGAGGCCTGCACCGTCAGCCCGTTGCCGTTAAGCTGCACTTTCGCGCCGCCCTCAGCCCAGAATACGCTGTCAGGCGTCAGCAAATGGCGATATTGCGGCTTAATATGCACATCAATATCAAAGGCGCTGCTACGTGGGCGAATGGCGATAACTTCACCGACCTCAAACTTACGATACAACACCACTGAGCCTGCCTGTACATCAGGCAAACTGGCAGCAGAGAGTGTTAACGTAGGTGTTGGCAGCTCCCCCTGGTTGTTTTCCACTGCGCGCTCAAGGTTGGCATACAGTGGATAGGTGGTTTTCATCGCACCACTCTTGCCTGGCAGCACGCGAATGCCGCCGTTAACCCATTCGCTGGCGCTGGCCCCGAGGAACTCCACACCATCGAGGCCAACTTTCACGTCTACACGGCTGTTGACGACGAACTTGCTGTCGCCTTTAATCAACGCTTTGTACTGCGGGTCAATAGCGACAGAGAAGTTGACGCCTTTTGCGGTGAGTTCGCGTTCCACGACCTGGCCTACCTGCACACCATGTAACAGTAGCGGTTGGCCGGCATCAATGCCGTAACTTTCCGGGGCGTTGAGGCTGAATTTCAGTACGCCCGGCTGTTGCAGCGGTGTTTTGTTTTCAGGCAGGACCACAAAGCTGTCGCGCGGCACGCCTTCGCCGGGTACCAGCTCAAAATGAGTACCGCTAAGCAGGCTATTGACTCGGGGTTCGCTGAGCGTGAGTTTCGGACTACGTAGCTCAATACGCGTGTCGGTACGCATCAGCTCGACAACGCCTGGGTCAACGGTCAGTTCACCCGTGACGGTGTTGTCTTTGTTAAGATCAAGACGTGTCAGCTTGCCAACTTCCAGTCCCTGATACATTAACCGTGTACTGTCCGCCTTAAGCCCGTCGCCGCTGGGTAATGAAAGTTTTATCTGCACGCCACGCTGACTGTGCGCCAGATCTTCGTACAGCGTGAAGCCAGTATCTTGTTTGGCCTGAGGTGAACCTTCAGGTGAGTCGAAGGCGATAGCGCCATTGACCAGGGCGCTCAGGCTTTCAAGTTCTACCTGCGCGCCATTGATTCCCACATCGGCTTTGACGCCAGACACGTTCCAGAAGCGACTATCCTGCTTTACCAGGTTGGTGAAACGCCGCTCAATCAGTACATCAATGGTCACCCCCCGGTTACCTGGGTTAATAGCGTAATCATAAACGCGGCCCACAGGGATTTTTCGAAAATAGACCTGTGAACCGCTGTTAAGCGAACCCAGATCCTGGGATGTCAGGTGGATCATTAACTCGCCATTGTTGAGGCGATATTTGGGCTGGGTATCAAGTGCGACAAAATGCTCCTGTGGCTCACCCTTGCCGGGCATCATGCCGATATAGTTGCCGCCAACCAGCGCATCCAGACCCGAGACGCCTGCAAGCGACGCCTTTGGTGTGACCAGCCAGAACTGGGTTTCTGAGCGCAGTGCGTCGCGCATGTCGCTTTTTATGCTGACACTCACCTCGATTTTGCTCAGATCTTCGCTTGGACGCACGCTCTGTACGGTGCCAATTTCTACGCCCTGGTAACGTACAGGCGTGCGGCCTGCCACAATGCCGTCGGCAGAGACAAAATCAATGGTGACCGTTGTTCCGTGGTCTTGCCAGGTTTTCCAGCCCAGCCACAGCGCAATCAGCAGAGCAATAATCGGCAACAGCCAGAAGGGCGAGATACGGCGTTTTGTTTTAATGTTAGCTTCAGTCGGTGAAGCTGGCGTTTCCTGACTCATGTGCATCCCAAAGTAAGCGGCTGTCCAGCCATTCCACA
>CBIFVZ010000129.1:0-6692 GCA_966185765.1 uncultured Enterobacteriaceae bacterium
GCCGAAAGAAATCGCAGAGAAAATGGTTGAAGGCCGTATGAAGAAATTCACCGGTGAAGTTTCTCTGACCGGCCAGCCGTTTGTTATGGACCCGAGCAAAACCGTAGGTCAGCTGCTTAAAGAGCACAACGCTGACGTGACCGGTTTCATCCGCTTTGAAGTGGGTGAAGGCATCGAGAAAGTTGAGACTGACTTTGCAGCAGAAGTTGCTGCCATGTCCAAGCAGTCTTAATGACGTAAAAGGAGCCGCCTTCGGGCGGCTCCTTTTTGTCCTTCATATTTTGGGCTGCAGACGCGTTGGCTGCGTCTGTTCACCCCGGTCACTTACTTATGTAAGCTCCCGGGGATTCGCAGACTGGCCGCCTTCCTGCAACCCAAACTATTTTGGACAAACCGTTGTTCGCCAGGTATTAAGGCGTTAGTGGAAGAGTCCGGAGGTTTGTTCGCCGCTGGAATTGGCAAACTAACGGCATTGCCGGTTTTGAACAAGCGGTTGTTATACGGGATGCACTGAGGCGATCCTGTCGCTCCTGCATTATCACGCTCCCGTTGCCCGACGTCTTTTCGGGTCATCTTTGCTCTGGTTTTCAGAGCATTTGCGTATTAAGGCCGTATATTGGCCATCCTCAGGCTCTGTGCCTGACAGAATAATCAGCCGGATCTGATTCAGATTTGGCCGCAATACGACAGACTATGTCGTCAATATTCACCGTCCCATTTGTTGACTGTTCCAGGAAAGAAACATGGCTACCAATGCAAAACCCGTTTACAAACGCATTCTGCTCAAACTGAGTGGCGAAGCGCTGCAGGGAGCAGAAGGCTTCGGTATTGACGCGAGCATACTGGATCGTATGGCTCAGGAAATCAAAGAACTGGTTGAACTGGGTATTCAGGTAGGTGTGGTCATTGGCGGCGGTAACCTGTTCCGTGGCGCAGGCCTTGCACAGGCTGGCATGAACCGCGTAGTGGGTGACCACATGGGAATGCTGGCGACCGTCATGAACGGTCTGGCAATGCGTGACGCACTGCATCGCGCCTATGTGAATGCTCGCCTGATGTCAGCCATTCCGCTCAACGGCGTGTGCGATAACTATAGCTGGGCAGAGGCCATTAGCCTGCTGCGTAATAACCGCGTAGTTATCCTGTCTGCTGGCACCGGTAACCCGTTCTTTACCACTGATTCAGCTGCCTGCCTGCGCGGTATTGAAATTGAAGCCGACGTGGTGCTCAAAGCCACCAAAGTTGACGGTGTGTTCTCAGCTGACCCGGTCAAAGATCCGACCGCGACACTTTACGAGCAGCTGACCTACCAGGAAGTGCTGGAAAAAGAACTTAAAGTCATGGATCTTGCGGCTTTTACCCTTGCCCGTGACCATAACCTGCCGATTCGCGTGTTCAATATGAACAAGCCTGGCGCACTACGCCGCGTCGTGATGGGTGAAAAAGAAGGCACATTGATCACAGAGTAATTTTCGTTTTACGGGAATCAGGGTAAGATTCGCCCCTGAATCGATTTCTCAATACAGGCAGTCGAACGGGCTATACTTATCCCGTCGTACTTGGGTAATGAATGCGGTAGCGGCCGCATCAGGCAGGCATGACGTGCCGGCTCAACCTCCTAACCGCGCGACCCGCCCGGGGCTGTCTGACAACCAGTTTTCAAGGATTCGTAACGTGATTAACGACATCAGAAAAGACGCCGAAGTACGCATGGAAAAATGTGTCGAAGCGTTTAAAAATCAGATTAGCAAAATTCGCACTGGCCGCGCATCTCCAAGCCTGCTTGATGGCATCATGGTGGAATATTACGGTAGCCCGACACCGTTGCGTCAGCTTGCAAGCGTGACCGTGGAAGATACCCGCACCCTGAAAATCAACGTGTTTGACCGCAGCATGGGTCCTGCCGTTGAGAAAGCGATCATGGCTTCCGATCTTGGCCTGAACCCAAGCTCTGCGGGTACCGATATCCGCGTACCGCTGCCGCCGCTGACCGAAGAGCGCCGTAAAGATCTTATCAAAATTGTGCGTGGCGAAGCCGAGCAGGCGCGCGTTTCCGTACGCAATGTGCGTCGTGATGCTAACGATAAAGTGAAAGCGCTGCTTAAAGAGAAAGAAATCAGCGAAGATGAAGATCGTCGTTCTCAGGATGACGTGCAGAAGCTGACTGACGCGGCCATTAAGAAAGTGGACGCGGCGCTGGCTGAAAAAGAAACGGAACTGATGCAGTTCTGAGTTTCACAGGACAAAGAAAAACGCCGTACAGAAGAGCCGCCCATGCGGCTTTTGCTGGCGGCGTTTTGCTTTGAGCGCGCGGCATGCCGCGTACAGATGACTACCTTCCAGGCCTCAGAACGCCAATGAAACAGTTGACCATTCTTGGCTCAACCGGCTCGATCGGTTGTAGCACGCTCGACGTGGTTCGCCACAATCCTGACCAGTTCGCGGTGACGGCACTCGTGGCCGGTAAAAACGTTGCCCGCATGCACGAGCAGTGTCTTGAATTCAACCCGCGCTATGCGGTAATGGATGATGAACCCAGTGCACGAGCGCTTCGTGAAAGCCTGAGCGCTTGCGGCAGTCGCACGCAGGTGCTTGCTGGTCAGAAAGCCGCGTGCGATATGGCGCAGCTTGATGAGGTGCACCAGGTGATGGCGGCGATTGTCGGTGCAGCTGGCTTGTTGCCAACACTTGCGGCTATCCGCGCGGGTAAGCAGGTGTTACTTGCCAATAAGGAGTCACTGGTTACCTGCGGCAAGCTGTTTATGGACGCAGTGCAACAAAGCGGAGCGCAGCTGCTACCGGTCGACAGCGAGCACAATGCGATTTTTCAGAGTTTGCCTGAAACAATCCAGCGTAACCTGGGATACGCTGACCTGGAGGAAAACGGTATCCAGTCCGTTATTCTCACCGGGTCTGGTGGCCCGTTTCGGACTACACCGGTGTCTGAACTGGCGGCAATGACGCCCGATCAGGCCTGCAATCATCCGAACTGGGCGATGGGACGTAAAATCTCCGTCGACTCGGCCACCATGATGAACAAAGGTCTTGAATACATTGAAGCCCGCTGGCTATTTAACGCGTCAGCCGCGCAGATGGAAGTGCTCATTCATCCGCAGTCGGTGATTCACTCTATGGTGCGTTATCGCGATGGCAGCGTGCTTGCCCAACTCGGTGAACCGGATATGCGCACACCTATCGCTCACGCTATGGGCTACCCGGCGCGCGTCAATACGGCAGTGAAGCCGCTCGATTTTTGCCAGATTGGTTCGTTGAGCTTTATGGCTGCGGATTTTGACCGCTATCCGTGTCTGAAACTTGCGATAACGGCCTTCGATAATGGCCAGGCGGCAACGACGGCGTTGAATGCCGCCAATGAAGTGGCCGTTGATGCCTTCCTCAACGAGCGCATCCGCTTTACGGATATCGCTGTGCTGAATGCCGCCGTACTGGATGAAACCGATTTCGCACAACCACAGAGTGTGGATGACGTGCAGGCGGTTGACCGCGAGGCACGAGTAGCGGCTAAAGGCTGGCTGGCGAGTTACGCAAAGTGTTAAATTTAGCGCAGGCACGACCTGCGATATTTGTTAGCTCTGGGCTTCGGTGATATAGTCTGCGCCACCTGATAAACGCATCAATGATGTGTGTCTGGTGGTAACGCCGTGGTTTAACACGGCTTTTTTACGTGAAGGCTTCTGTATTCCTGAACCGCTTAATCCTTATCAGGGAAATTAAACGCGTTATGTTGTCTGCTAATCAACCATTAAGCGAAAACGCACCTGCGCACGGTGCACGCCACGTCGCCATTATTATGGATGGCAACGGCCGCTGGGCAAAAAGACAAGGGAAGATGAGAGTCTTTGGCCACAAGGCAGGTGCAAAATCCGTGCGGCGCGCGGTGGTTTTCGCAGCGAACAATGGCATTGACGCGTTGACGCTGTATGCTTTTAGTAGTGAAAACTGGAGTCGCCCGGCGCAGGAAGTCAGTGCGCTGATGGAATTGTTTACCTGGGCGCTCGACAGTGAAGTCAAAAACCTGCACCGTAACAACGTTCGTTTGCGCGTTATCGGTGATACCGGTCGATTTAACTCGCGTTTGCAGGAGCGCATCCAGAAAGCGGAAGCGCTGACCAGCCAGAATACCGGGCTGACGCTGAATATCGCCGCCAACTATGGCGGTCGTTGGGATATTCTTCAGGGAGTTAAGCAGCTCGCGAGTCTGGTTCAGGAAGGGCAGTTGACCCCAGACCAGATTGATGAAGAAATGCTGAGTCAGCAGATCTGCATGAGCGAACTGGTCCCTGTGGATTTAGTAATAAGGACAGGGGGAGAGCATCGCATCAGCAATTTTTTGCTGTGGCAGATAGCCTATGCTGAACTCTACTTTACCGATGTTCTCTGGCCCGATTTCGATGAACAAGATTTTGAAGGTGCACTACATGCCTTTGCAAACCGCGAAAGACGTTTTGGTGGAACGACACCGGGTGGCAGCAATGCCTGATGGGGGTCGCTTTTGCTAAAGTATCGCCTGATTTCTGCGCTTGTGTTAATTCCCGCCGTGATTGCCGCCCTGCTGTGGCTGCCGCCGGTGGGTTTTGCTATTACCACGCTGGTTGTCTGTATGCTTGCCGCCTGGGAGTGGGGCCAGCTTAGTGGCTTTACAAGCCGTTCACAGCGTGTCTGGCTTGCTGTACTGTGTGGCCTGCTGCTGGCGGCCATGCTGTTTATTCTTCCTGAATATCATCAAAGCACAAGTGTGCCGATTATTAACGGCGTGCTCTGGGCATCCCTTGCCTGGTGGATAGTGGCACTAATAATGGTACTGACCTATCCCCGCTCCGCCGCCGCATGGCGGCAGTCTCGCGTTCTGCGTCTCGTCTTTGGATTGCTGACTATTGTGCCTTTTTTCTGGGGTATGGTGGTGTTACGCAACTGGCATTACGACACCAACCATTACACGGGCGCGCTCTGGCTGCTTTACGTGATGGTGTTGGTCTGGGGAGCCGATTCCGGCGCCTATGTGTTTGGCAAAATGTTTGGCAAACATAAGCTCGCTCCAAAAGTCTCCCCAGGCAAGACCTGGCAGGGATTTCTTGGCGGTCTGTTGACCTCAGCGATTATCGCGTGGATTTTTGGTGCCTCAACACATCTGGACATCGCGCCGTCTGTATTGCTGGTGTGCTCCGTTGCCGCTGCACTGGTGTCGGTGCTGGGCGATTTGACAGAGAGCATGTTCAAGCGTGAAGCGGGCATTAAAGACAGCGGGCATCTGATTCCGGGTCACGGCGGGGTGCTTGATCGTATCGACAGCCTGACGGCGGCCGTGCCTGTCTTTGCCTGCCTGCTATTGCTGGTTTTTCGGACCCTCTAAGGACTTATCCATGCTGAGCATTCTCTGGAACCTGGCCGCATTTATCGTTGCACTGGGGATTCTTATCACCGTGCATGAGTTCGGCCATTTCTGGGTTGCCCGGCGCTGCGGCGTGCGCGTCGAGCGCTTTTCAATCGGTTTTGGTAAAGCACTGTATAGCCGCACCGATAAGCATGGCACAGAATTTGTCCTCGCACTGATTCCGCTTGGCGGCTACGTTAAAATGCTCGATGAGCGTGTAGAGCCAGTTGTGCCAGAGTTGCGTCACCAGGCTTTTAACAATAAAAGCGTCTCCCAGCGCGCAGCGATTATTGCCGCCGGCCCCGTGGCGAATTTCCTGTTTGCTATCTTCGCGTACTGGCTCGTCTTTATGATGGGCGTGCCGAGTGTTCGTCCGGTAATTGGTGAAATAACCGCCGATTCGCTCGCATCTCAGGCACAAATTGCGCCCGGTATGGAACTTAAAGCGATTGACGGTATCGAAACGCCAGACTGGGATGCTGTGCGCCTGGTATTAATCGGTAAAATTGGTGATGCGTCAGCGACGGTGACTGTGGCACCCTTTGGCACCGATGAGCGTAGTGAAAAACGCCTCGACCTGCGCAACTGGCATTTTGAGCCGGACCGCCAGGATCCTGTGACATCGCTGGGATTGATTCCACGCGGGCCAGGCATTGACCCTGTACTCGCAGAAGTTCAGGCTGGCTCTGCAGCGAGCAAAGCCGGTTTGCAAGCCGGGGACAGGATCGTTAAAGTCGAGGGCCTGCCACTCAGTTCGTGGGCGGTTTTTGTAAACCTGGTGCGTGACAATCCAGGGCGCGAGTTACAACTGAATATTGAAAGGCAGGGCAACCCCTTGTCTTTGACGCTGATACCGGATACAAAACCGGGTAAAGCAAAGGCAGAAGGGTTTGCCGGGGTTGTCCCGACGCTTATTCCTCTGCCAGCAGAGTACAAAACTGTGCGCCAGTATGGGCCGTTTAATGCTGCTATCGAAGCCACAGCAAAGACGTGGCAACTGATGAAGCTGACGGTGAATATGCTGGGGAAATTACTAACCGGTGATGTTAAACTGAATAATCTCAGTGGGCCTATCTCCATCGCGCAGGGGGCAGGTGTTTCAGCGGATTACGGGGTCATCTACTTCCTCATGTTCCTGGCGCTTATCAGCGTCAATCTGGGGATAATAAACCTGTTCCCGCTGCCTGTTCTGGACGGTGGACACTTGCTGTTTTTGGCGATTGAAAAGCTAAAAGGCGGACCGGTTTCCGAGCGAGTTCAAGACTTTAGTTATCGCATTGGCTCAATACTGCTGGTGCTG
>CBIFVZ010000130.1:0-6402 GCA_966185765.1 uncultured Enterobacteriaceae bacterium
TATCAACAGTTACTACCTGACCAGCGACGGCAGCACCATGAGCTACCGTACCCGTATCCGTACCCCGAGCTATGCGCACTTGCAGCAGATCCCGGTGGCAGTACGCGGTAGCCTGGTGTCTGACCTTATCGTCCATCTGGGTAGTATCGATTTTGTTATGTCTGACGTGGATCGCTAATTATGCACGAGAATCAACAACCACAGACTGAAGCTTTCGAGCTGAGTGCGGCCGAGCGTGAGGCGATTGAGCACGAGAAACATCATTATGAAGACCCGCGTGCGGCGTCAATCGAAGCGCTGAAAATCGTTCAGAAACAGCGTGGATGGGTACCAGACGGTGCGATTTACGCTATCGCTGACGTGCTGGGCATTCCGGCAAGTGATGTGGAAGGCGTGGCGACATTTTACAGCCAGATTTTCCGCCAGCCGGTGGGCCGTCACGTGATTCGCTATTGCGACAGCGTGGTATGTCACATTACGGGGTTCCAGGGTATTCAGTCTGCGATTGAGTCCCACCTGCAAATTAAGCCGGGTCAGACGACGTTTGATGGCCGTTTTACGCTGCTGCCGACCTGTTGCCTTGGCAACTGCGACAAAGGGCCGACCATGATGGTGGATGAGGACACGCACAGCTACCTCACGCCAGAAGGGATCCCTAACCTGCTGGAGCAGTACAAATGAAGACGCTTACTCTGACTGCTGAAAACCATCCGCTGACCTGGCGTCTGCGTGATGACAAACAGCCGGTGTGGCTCGATGAATATCGCAGCAAAAACGGCTACGAAGGTGCGCGTAAAGCGCTCGGCGGCATGGCGCCTGATGAAATCGTTAACCTCGTCAAAGACGCTGGTCTGAAAGGGCGCGGTGGCGCAGGCTTTTCCACCGGGCTTAAGTGGAGCCTGATGCCTAAAGACGAGTCCATGAACATCCGTTACCTGCTGTGTAACGCCGATGAAATGGAGCCGGGTACGTATAAAGACCGCCTGCTGATGGAGCAGCTGCCGCACCTGCTGGTGGAAGGCATGCTGATTTCCGCATTTGCCCTCAAGGCATACCGCGGTTACATCTTTCTGCGCGGCGAATACATTGAAGCGGCGGCTCACCTGCGCCGCGCCATTGCTGAAGCGACCGAGGCAGGCCTGCTCGGTAAAAACATCCTCGGCACCAGTTTTGATTTTGAACTGTTCGTGCACACTGGCGCGGGCCGTTACATCTGCGGTGAAGAAACGGCGCTGATTAACTCGCTGGAAGGCCGCCGCGCCAACCCGCGCTCTAAACCACCATTCCCGGCAAGTTCCGGCGTGTGGGGTAAGCCGACCTGCGTGAATAACGTTGAGACGCTGTGCAACGTACCAGCCATCCTCGCCAACGGCGTGGACTGGTACAAAGGCCTGTCGAAAAGTGAAGACTGCGGCACCAAACTGATGGGCTTCTCCGGGCGCGTGAAGAATCCGGGCCTGTGGGAACTGCCGTTTGGCACCACCGCCCGTGAAATCCTTGAAGATTACGCAGGCGGCATGCGTGATGGCCTGAAATTCAAAGCCTGGCAGCCGGGCGGTGCGGGTACCGACTTTTTGACCGAAGCGCATCTTGACCTGCCAATGGAATTCGCCAGCATCGGTAAAGCGGGTAGCCGCCTGGGCACCGCGCTGGCGATGGCGGTCGACCATGAAATCAACATGGTGTCGCTGGTGCGCAACCTGGAAGAGTTTTTTGCCCGTGAGTCCTGCGGCTGGTGTACGCCGTGTCGCGACGGCCTGCCGTGGAGCGTAAAAATCCTGCGCGCGCTGGAGCGTGGAGAAGGGCAGCCGGGCGATATCGAAACCCTGGAGCAGCTGTGCCGCTTCCTGGGGCCAGGCAAAACCTTCTGCGCTCACGCGCCAGGCGCCGTGGAGCCGTTGCAGAGCGCCATTAAATACTTCCGTGAAGAATTTGAAGCGGGCATCAAACAGGACTTTAGTAACCTGAACGCCATTAAAGGCATTCAGCCGAACCTGTTGAAGTCGCGCTGGTAATTATTTGCCCTCATACGGTGTTGTTTACCGGGTGAGGAGAGAAAAATTTATAATTAACGCCTGATAAATAACCAATGCTTTCGCGCTGTGGCAAGGCGGCAACTGAGCGAGTCCCCGGGAGTTTAGTCAACTAAATGACCGGGGCGAGCGAAGGCAGCCAATACAGCCACGGTGTGAAAGAAGAAGGTTATTTGGCTATAACTGGAAGCATGCTGACTATGGCTACGATTCATGTAGACGGCAAAGAATACGAGGTGGACGGAGCGGACAACCTGCTACAGGCGTGTCTCTCTCTTGGCCTCGATATTCCTTACTTTTGCTGGCATCCGGCGCTGGGAAGCGTAGGTGCCTGCCGCCAGTGTGCGGTGAAGCAATATCAGAACGCGGAAGACACGCGCGGGCGTCTGGTCATGTCCTGTATGACCCCGGCCTCCGACGGTACTTTCATCTCTATTGATGATGAAGAGGCAAAGCAGTTCCGTGAAAGCGTGGTGGAGTGGCTCATGACCAACCACCCGCATGACTGTCCGGTGTGTGAAGAAGGCGGCAACTGCCACCTTCAGGATATGACGGTCATGACCGGCCACAGCTTCCGCCGCTACCGCTTTACTAAACGTACTCACCGTAACCAGGAGCTGGGGCCGTTCATCTCTCACGAAATGAACCGCTGCATTGCCTGTTATCGCTGCGTGCGTTACTACAAGGATTACGCGGACGGCACCGATCTGGGCGTGTACGGCGCGCATGACAACGTCTACTTCGGTCGCCCGGAAGACGGTACGCTGGAAAGCGAATTTTCTGGCAACCTGGTAGAAATTTGCCCGACTGGCGTTTTCACCGACAAAACCCATTCTGAACGCTATAACCGTAAATGGGACATGCAGTTTGCCCCGAGCATCTGCCAGCAATGCAGTCTTGGCTGTAACACCAGCCCTGGTGAGCGCTACGGCGAACTGCGTCGTATTGAGAACCGTTACAACGGTACGGTTAACCACTACTTCCTCTGTGACCGTGGTCGTTTCGGCTACGGTTACGTCAACCGCAAAGACCGTCCGCGTCAGCCGGTGCAGCGCCGTGGTGATGACCTTATTGCCCTTAATGCTGAACAGGCGATGCAGGGCGCAGCGGATATCCTGCGTCAGTCTAAAAAAATCATCGGTATCGGTTCTCCGCGCGCAAGCGTAGAGAGCAACTTTGCGTTGCGTGACCTGGTAGGTGCAGACAATTTCTACACCGGCATCGCCGCAGGCGAGCAGGCGCGCATTCAACTGATGCTCAAAGTGCTGCGCGAGAGCGGCGTGCATACGCCCGCGCTGCGTGAAATCGAATCCTACGACGCGGTGCTGGTGCTGGGTGAAGACCTTACCCAGACCGGCGCACGCGTGGCGCTTGCCGTACGTCAGGCGGTGAAGGGTAAGGCGCGCGAAATGGCAGCGGCACAAAAAGTGGCCGACTGGCAGATTGCCGCCATCATGAACATCGGTCAGCGCGCGAAACATCCGCTGTTTGTCACGAATGTCGACAGCACCCGTCTTGACGATATCGCTGCCTGGACCTACCGCGCACCGGTTGAAGATCAGGCGCGCTTAGGTTTTGCGATTGCCAATGCGCTGGATAGCAGCGCACCGGCGGTGGAAGGCCTTGACAGTGACCTGAAAGGCAAAATTGACGTTATCGTTCAGGCGCTGGCGGGGGCGAAGAGACCGCTCATTATCTCCGGCACCAACGCCGGAAGCTCGGCGGTTATTGAGGCGGCAGCCAACGTTGCTAAGGCGCTTAAGGGCCGCGGAGCGGATGTCGGTATCACCATGATTGCCCGTGCGGTAAACAGCGTTGGGCTTGGCATGATTGGCGGCGGCTCGCTGGATGACGCGCTCTCTGAGCTTGAAAACGGCAGCGCCGATGCGGTAATCGTGCTGGAAAACGACCTGCATCGTCACGCGTCCAAAGCACGCGTTGACGCAGCACTCAGTAAGGCACCGCTGGTAATGGTCATCGACCACCAGCGTACCGAAATTATGGACCATGCGCACCTGGTGCTGTCGGCGGCAAGTTTCGCCGAAAGCGACGGGACGGTTATCAATAACGAAGGCCGCGCCCAGCGCTTCTTCCAGGTTTACGATCCGGCCTATTACGACAGCAGCGCGATTATGCTGGAAAGCTGGCGCTGGCTGCACTCCCTGCATGCGACCGTTAACAGCCGCGAAGTAGACTGGACCCAGCTTGACCATGTCATTGACGCTTGCGTTGCGCAATTGCCGCAGCTTGCAGGCATGAAAGATGCGGCACCGGATGCGTCGTTCCGTATTCGTGGCCAGAAACTGGCGCGTGAGCCGCACCGTTACAGTGGGCGTACCTCTATGCGCGCTAACATCAGCGTACATGAACCACGCCAGCCGCAGGATAAAGACTCCATGTTCGCGTTCTCAATGGAAGGTAACAACCAGCCGGGCGCGCCGCGTTCGCAGGTTCCTTTCGCCTGGGCGCCGGGCTGGAACTCCCCGCAGGCCTGGAACAAATTCCAGGATGAAGTGGGCGGTCATCTTCGCCACGGCGATCCGGGCGTACGCCTGATTGAAACGAGCGACAGCGAGCTTGGCTACTTCAGCGACGTGCCGCAGCGCTTTCATGCGCAAGAGGGCGTATGGCGTGTTGCGCCGTACTATCACCTGTTTGGTAGTGATGAGATGTCGCAGCGCTCGCCGGTATTCCAGCAACGTATGCCGCAGCCGTGCATCAGGCTCAATCCGGCAGATGCCGCAAAGCTTGGTATTAACAACGGTGCGCAGGTTGCCTTTAGCTATGAAGGCCAGACCATCAGTCTGCCGCTGGTGATTGCCGAAGGGCTGGCAGCAGGGCAGGTCGGTTTGCCGATGGGCATGCCGGGCATTGCACCCGTGCTGGCCGGCGCTCGTCTTGATAATCTGCGGGAGGCTGCGCAATGAGTTGGTTAACACCGGATGTTATCGAGATCCTGCTGAGCATCCTCAAGGCGATCGTCATTTTGCTGGTTGTGGTCACCTGTGGCGCGTTCATGAGTTTTGGTGAACGTCGTCTGCTGGGGCTGTTCCAGAACCGTTACGGACCAAACCGTGTAGGCTGGGGCGGTTCGCTCCAGCTGGTCGCGGACATGATCAAGATGTTCTTTAAAGAAGACTGGGTACCGAAGTTTTCGGACCGCGTCATCTTTACGCTTGCGCCAATGATTGCCTTCACCTCGCTGCTATTGGCTTTTGCGATTGTGCCGGTCAGCCCGAGCTGGGTTGTAGCGGACCTCAACATCGGGATTTTGTTCTTCCTGATGATGGCAGGTCTGGCGGTTTACGCGGTGCTGTTTGCTGGCTGGTCCAGTAACAACAAATACTCGCTGCTCGGCGCAATGCGTGCTTCGGCACAGACGCTCAGCTACGAAGTGTTCCTGGGACTATCCCTGATGGGGGTGGTGGCGCAGGCTGGTTCATTTAACATGACCGACATCGTCAACAACCAGGCGCATCTGTGGAACGTTATCCCGCAGTTCTTTGGCTTTATCACCTTTGCTATCGCGGGCGTGGCGGTGTGTCACCGCCATCCGTTTGACCAGCCGGAAGCTGAGCAGGAACTGGCCGATGGTTATCACCTTGAATATTCCGGCATGAAGTTTGGTCTGTTCTTTGTCGGTGAATACATCGGCATCGTGACCGTCTCTGCAATGATTGTCACCCTGTTCTTTGGTGGCTGGCATGGCCCGTTCTTACCCCCGTTCATCTGGTTTGCGCTTAAGACCGCATTCTTCATGATGATGTTTATTTTGATTCGCGCGTCATTACCGCGTCCACGTTATGACCAGGTAATGTCTTTTGGCTGGAAAGTCTGCCTGCCGTTAACGCTTATCAACTTGCTGGCAACGGCGGCTGTCATTCTCTGGCAGGCGCAATAAGGGGTGAAAAGACCATGACCTTAAAAGAATTACTGGTGGGTTTTGGCACCCAGGTCCGCAGTATCTGGATGATAGGCCTGCATGCCTTTGCCAAACGTGAAACCCAGATGTATCCGGAAGAGCCGGTTTACCTGCCGCCGCGCTACCGTGGGCGTATCGTGCTTACGCGCGATCCGGACGGTGCTGAACGCTGCGTTGCCTGCAACCTGTGTGCAGTAGCCTGCCCGGTAGGCTGTATTTCTCTGCAAAAAGCAGAGACCAAAGACGGCCGCTGGTACCCGGAATTTTTCCGTATTAACTTCTCACGCTGTATTTTTTGCGGTCTGTGCGAAGAGGCGTGCCCGACTACGGCGATTCAGCTGACCCCGGATTTCGAAATGGGTGAGTTTAAACGCCAGGATTTGGTGTACGAAAAAGAGGATCTGCTGATCTCCGGTCCGGGCAAATACCCGGAATATAACTTCTACC
>CBIFVZ010000131.1:0-6249 GCA_966185765.1 uncultured Enterobacteriaceae bacterium
ACTTTTAATCAATTGGTCGCAGGTTCGAATCCTGCACGACCCACCAGTGTAAAAAGGCGCCCTAAAGGCGCCTTTTTGCTATCCGCTGTGGCCCGAAGATTCGAACCTGCCGCAGGCGAGCCGAACGCCAGTGAGGCACGCAGCGGCGTCGCCCGAAGGGCCAGGCGATTCCGAGTCATCCTGCACGACCCACCAGTGAAAAATGCATGGACACGTCGAATCATTCTCTGCTCCCATTTAATTTTCTGTGTAACGTTTTCTCTCGTGCGTCCGCCACACGCGTAATAACACCCATAACGCACTGATCTACACGCTACATCCGCTATAGCGCAAACCTCTGTTTCACCGATTCAATAAAAAAAATGCCGGTCAGTGTGCCACCGACCGGCATTTATCCTTAAAGCACAGGATTGCGTCAGACTACGAGCGTTTAAGCGGCTTAACCAGTTGCTCCAGGCCTTCTGTCTTAACCAGCAGCGTCAATGCCATCAGCTCACCCAGCTTGCCCTTCGGGAATTCGCCTTTGCGGGCAAACCACAGCAGGTACTCTTCTGGCAGGTCAATAAGCGCCCTTCCCTGATATTTACCAAACGGCATAATCGTGTTGGCAATCTCAATCAGCTGCTCTTTTTCCATGTCACTCTCCGAGTAAACGCAGCATTTCTGCTTCATCAATCACGTCAATGCCTAGCTCCTGCGCCTTTGCAAGCTTCGAACCCGCCGCTTCACCGGCAATCACCAGATCCGTTTTCTTCGACACGCTACCGCTGACTTTTGCGCCTGACGCCACCAGACGCGCTTTGGCATCATCGCGCGACATCTGGCTAAGAGAACCCGTCAGCACCACGATTTTACCAGCAAATGGGCTGTCGATTTCTTCTGCCTTCACAACTACAGGCGCTGGCCAGTGAATTCCTACTTTATCCGTAAGCTCACGAATCACCTCACGGTTGCTCTCCTCTTCAAAGAAGTTAAACACGTGTGTGGCAACAACAATACCAACATCCGGTACCTGCTGGAGGCTGTCAATGCTCGCGGCCATAAGCGCATCCAGCGTGCCGTAATGCGCAGCGAGTCCTGCTGCCGTTGCTTCGCCCACTTCGCGAATACCCAGTGCGTAGAGAAAGCGTGCAAAAGTCGTTTCTTTTGACTTCTCCAGCGCATTAACCAGATTCTGTGCTGACTTTGGCCCCATCCTGTCAAGACCGGTCAGGATCCCCGCCGACAGACCAAACAGATCGGCGGGTGTCTTCACATACTCTTTATCCACCAGTTGATCGATTATCTTTTCACCCATGCCGTCCACGTCCATCGCACGGCGTGAAACAAAGTGCCACAACGCCTCTTTACGTTGCGCACCGCAAATCAGGCCACCGGTACAACGTGTCACCGCCTCACCTTCAACGCGCTCCACGTCCGAGCCGCACACCGGGCACTGTTCCGGAAAGACAACTTCGCGCGTATCCTCAGGACGCTCAGACAATACAACGTTCACCACCTGCGGAATCACATCACCGGCACGGCGAATCACCACGCGGTCACCAATGCGCAGGCCAAGGCGTTCAATTTCATCAGCGTTGTGCAAGGTGGCATTACTCACCAGCACACCCGCAACCTGCACCGGCTCCAGGCGCGCGACGGGCGTAATCGCCCCGGTACGCCCGACCTGAAACTCCACATCACGTACTGTTGTCATCTGCTCCTGAGCCGGGAACTTAAATGCCACAGCCCAGCGCGGTGCACGAGCGACAAAACCCAGCTCTTCCTGCAACGCCAGTGAATCAACCTTGATAACCACACCGTCAATATCAAACCCCAGCGACGGGCGGTCCTGCTCAACCTGATGATAAAACGCCAGCACCTCATCAGCACCCGTACACAACCGCACGCGCTCACTGACCGGCAGTCCCCAGGACTTAAAGCGCTGTAAACGCTCAATGTGGCTCGCTGGCAGCTCTCCACCTTCCAGCAGGCCAACGCCATAGCAAAAAAACGTCAACGGACGTTTTGCCGTTATACGCGGGTCAAGCTGGCGCAGCGACCCTGCGGCAGCGTTACGCGGGTTAGCAAACACCTTGCCGCCGGTACGGCGCGCTTCTTCGTTAATTTTTTCAAACCCGGACTGCGGCAGGAACACCTCGCCACGCACTTCCACACGAGCCGGAATGTTGTCACCGTGCAGACGCAGGGGAATAGCGCGAATGGTGCGCACATTGCTGGTGATATTCTCCCCGGTTGTACCGTCACCACGCGTTGAAGCACGCGTTAACAGGCCATCTTCATAGAGCAAACTGACCGCCAGACCATCCAGCTTCAGCTCACAGCAAAATGTGATTTCAGCATCGTCCTTCAGTCTGTCCTTCACGCGCTTGTTAAATGCCAGCCAGCTTTCTTCATCAAAGACGTTATCAAGCGACAGCATCGGTACTTCATGGCGTACCTGGGTAAACTGTGCCAGCGGCTGGGCACCCACGCGCTGTGTGGGTGAATCGGGCGTGATCAAATCAGGATGCTGCGCTTCCAGCTCGCGCAGTTCGCGCATCAACCTGTCATATTCCGCGTCGGGCAGCTCTGGCGCATCCAGCACATGATAGAGATATTCATGGTGGCGAAGCGTGGTTCGCAACTGTGTGAGTGTGTCTTCTATTGTCTTCATGTCGCACCATCAACGATAAAAAACCCCCGACAAGCGGGGGTTCAGATAAAAAGCGTTCACTGTCAGGACTCAGTGATGCACCACGCCGATAACCTCGCGGATCGTATCCTGATAGTCGCGCAGTTTTTGCGGCGTCATCATGCGACGCTGGTCGTCGAGCACCACGCCGCCAACCTCATCAGCAATGTGCTGGGCCGACTGGAGCATCAGCTTAAAGTTTTGTAGCGCATCACCGAACGACGGCACCTGCATAAAGATGGTGACGCCTGGCGTCATAAAATCACGCATGGTTTCAGGGTCAAACGACCCGGGTTTTACCATATTCGCGAGACTAAACAGAACCGGCCCACTGCCATCCGGGCTAAGGTGACGGTGGAAAATATTCATCTCACCAAACTGAAACCCGGACTGTTGAATACTGTTAAGCAGCGCATCGCCGCTCAGCTGGCTACCTGCATGGGCAGCCACATTCATCACAATCACCGCTTCTTTGCGACGCGTGGTCTGCTCTGGCTCAGCAGATTTAGCCTCTGCTTTGGTCTCTGCCTCAATTTCAGCAACGAGCTTAGCTTCCTGCTCCGCAGACAGCGTTTTAATCTGCGGCTCAGGCAGCTTCACCTGCGGCTCAACCATCGGTGGTGTTACCGGGTCAACCGGGCGCTGCAACGCCTCGTGCGTCACCTGCGCTTCGCTCGCAGCATCAACCTGTGGCGGCTGTGGCGCAACAGACGGTCGAATCACCGGCTCTTCATGCACAACGGGAGCCTGCACTGGCTGCTTTGCACGCGGCTGGGCAGACGCATACGGCGGCTGATAATTGTGTGAAGTGCCTGAGGGCAGTTCAGGTTCGTGGCTGTCCGGCGTTTGTTCAACGCGGCGCACGCGCACTTCACCTACGCCTTCTTCGACGTCGTCGTCCAGCTCATAGTCGTCACGCTGCGATTTCATACGCCTTTGGGGGCGATCGCGGAAAATCGACGAACGCTCTTTACGGCTGGTCCACAGTCCGTGCACCAGAAGGGCGATGATGGCTATCGCGCCAACAATAATTAATATCAGACGCAAGTCCTGCATCGTTATATTCTCTGTTGTTCTAACACCTTGCCAATACGGCAAACATCTTACTTACTAAGAGTATTTGTCCAGGTGATGAAGTGCAAGTGCACCCGGTTGGTTCTCAGCATAAAGATAGGCTTAAAACAGCTTTTTGCTGTTTTTTCGACCATTTCTTAGAGAGTTATCCCATATTAACCAACATATGTATGATAGTGCGCAACCGAACCGGTTGCCCAATTTTTAAAGGAGTAGAGCCAGATTATGGTTGCTAACAAGGGTGTAGCCCCTCGCAGCGGGCTTTTCTATTTTTCACAGGGATGGAAGTTGATTAAAGAGCCGGGCATTCGCCGCTTTGTCGTGCTGCCGCTGCTCGTTAATGTGCTGCTAATGGGCGGTGCATTCTGGTGGCTTTTCACACGCCTGGAAGGCTGGATAGCCACGTTAATGGCAATGGTGCCCAACTGGCTACAGTGGCTAAGCTACCTTATCTGGCCGCTTGCGGTTATCTCTATCCTGCTGGTCTTTGGCTATTTCTTTTCAACGCTTGCAAACTGGATAGCCGCCCCGTTTAACGGCCTGCTGGCAGAACAGCTTGAGGCGCGCCTGACGGGAGCCACGCCGCCGGATACCGGCATTGTGGATATCATGAAAGATTTGCCGCGCATTATGAAGCGTGAATGGCAGAAGTTTGCCTGGTATCTGCCGCGCGCGCTGGTACTGCTCATATTATTTTTTATCCCCGCTATCGGGCAAACCCTCGCCCCGGTGCTGTGGTTTTTATTCAGTGCCTGGATGTTAGCCATTCAGTACTGCGATTATCCGTTTGATAACCACAAAGTGCCGTTTGCACAAATGCGCGTTGCCCTGCGCGAGCGCAAATTTATCAATATGCAGTTTGGCGCACTGACCAGTCTTTTCACCATGATCCCGGTGCTTAATCTGGTCATCATGCCGGTTGCGGTGTGTGGCGCAACCGCCATGTGGGTGGATTGCTATCGTGAGCAGCACGCACGCTGGCGCTAATCTGGTGAGGCGGTGCGTTATGCCCCGCCTTATTCCATACTGAATGGCATTATTTCTCTCCAGCATAACGATATGCTAATTACTTACTTCCGCATAAATCCTGAGCAGGTATGCTGGATACGTGCAAAATTTCAAACAGTTAAGGAAAGGCCATGAGCAAGATTTATGAAGACAATTCTCTGACTATCGGCCATACGCCGCTAGTCCGGCTCAACCGCATTGGTAACGGCCGAATTCTCGCAAAAATTGAATCCCGTAACCCGAGTTTCAGCGTTAAATGCCGCATTGGTGCCAATATGATTTGGGATGCTGAGAAACGTGGTGTACTGAAACCGGGCGTAGAGCTGGTTGAACCGACCAGCGGCAATACCGGTATCGCACTGGCCTATGTTGCCGCCGCCCGTGGTTACAAGCTGACACTGACCATGCCTGAAACCATGAGTATTGAGCGTCGCAAACTGCTTAAAGCACTGGGCGCCAACCTGGTACTGACTGAAGGTGCCAAAGGCATGAAGGGCGCTATTCAGAAAGCAGAAGAGATTGTTGCCACCGATCCGCAAAAATACATCCTGTTGCAGCAGTTCAGTAACCCGGCTAACCCGGAAATCCATGAAAAAACTACCGGTCCGGAAATCTGGGAAGATACAGACGGCCAGGTTGATGTCTTTATTTCTGGCGTGGGTACGGGTGGTACACTGACAGGCGTGAGCCGCTATCTGAAGAACACCAAAGGCAAAAAAGATCTCATCACTGTAGCGGTTGAACCAACCGATTCCCCGGTTATTGCCCAGGCGCTGGCAGGTGATGAAATCAAACCTGGCCCTCATAAAATCCAGGGGATTGGCGCAGGCTTTATTCCAGGTAACCTTGATCTGAAGCTGGTTGATAAAGTTATTGGCATCACCAACGAAGAAGCCATTGCCACCGCTCGCCGACTGATGGACGAAGAAGGTATCCTCGCAGGTATTTCCTCAGGTGCAGCCGTCGCGGCAGCGCTTAAACTGCAGGAAGATGAAGCCTTTACCAATAAGACAATTGTCGTTATTCTTCCGTCTTCCGGTGAGCGCTATCTGAGCACTGCACTGTTTGCCGATCTCTTCACTGAGAAAGAACTGCAACAGTAATGCCAGTTCGCTTAAAACGCACAAAAAAGCACCTGCGAGGGTGCTTTTTTGTGGTGTAAGTCAAAATTTTACCTACCTCGGCATTGCTTACCCCTGGTCCCTCTGGTATTTAACCTGCTAATTATTTTGATGCGCGAAATTAATCGCCGATTTTGCCTCTTTGAGCTGAATCGATTTACTGATTTGGTGCCAGCGTGAATTACGCGGCATAATGATTACCGACGAACGAAGCGTAAATGGCATCAACACACGTGGCATCACCGCCCGGTGAATGACTGCATTACACTGCGCTTTGTCGGCACCAGAGCGAACGATTACAGGCTAAAGTTTGGCCTCCAGGCTAAACTTTAGTTCCACAACACTAAACCTATAAGTTGGGGAAATATAATG
>CBIFVZ010000132.1:0-5870 GCA_966185765.1 uncultured Enterobacteriaceae bacterium
TGAGCGACTTGTTTTGCTGGTTCAGGCAGTTAATCCGGAATTTAAAGCAGATTCTGTTGTCGATATGTATCTCATCTCCTCTGGTGCAGGGACTCAGAGTGCGGCAATGCTTCTGGCCGAAAAGGTGCGTGATGCTTTGCCGGGCTGTAAGCTGATGACCAACTACGGCGGCGGTAACTTCAAAAAGCAATTTGCACGTGCTGATAAGTGGGGCGCTCGCGTGGCGCTGGTGCTTGGTGAGGATGAGGTTGCAGGCGGTAAAGTAGTAGTGAAGGATTTACGTTCCGGGGAGCAGGAAACTGTGCTCCAGAATGAGGTAGCGACTCATCTGCAGGCGCTACTGGGTCAGTAAACCCGGTAGACTTAGCGTTAAGGAGTAAAGACTGCGTGGAAATTTATGAGAACGAAAATGACCAGATGGAAGCGGTAAAACGCTTCTTTGCCGAGAATGGCAAAGCGCTTCTGGTCGGTGTGGTAATGGGTATTGGGGCATTGCTGGGATGGCGTTACTGGAACAACCATAAGGCGGATTCCGCTATGGTGACGTCGCAGGAATATCAGAAAGTGGTCAGTAGCTTGAACGGTGATAAACCTGATACGCTTGCCAGCGCTGAAAAATTTGTGACCGACACGCAGGGCTCGTATGGCGCGTTTGCGGCGCTGGAGCTGGCGCAACAGTACGCTGATAAAAGTGAACTTGCAAAGGCGGCAGCGCAGCTGCAGCAGGGACTTAAGAACACAAAAGATGATAATCTGCAGGCGGTATTGAGCCTGCGACTGGCGCGTATTCAGATTCAGCAAAAGCAGGCGGATGATGCGCTGAAAACGCTGGATGTGGTCAAAGGCGAAGGCTGGCAGGCCATTGTTGCAGACGTGCGCGGTGAGGCGCTGCTGAGCAAGGGCGATCGTAAGGGTGCGCGTGATGCATGGAGCCAGGGTGTTGCAAGCAATGCCTCGCCAGCGCTGCGCGAAATGATGCAGATGAAAATAAACAATTTATCCAGCTAAGAGGGACCCGATGCAATTGCGTAACCTATTCATGCCAGGGCTGCTTTCTCTGACGCTGCTCAGCGGCTGTTCACTGTTCAGCGGTGAAGAAGATGTGGTGCAAATGGCTCCACTGCCGAAAGTGACTAACCAGTTTACTGTGCAGACGGCATGGAAAACCTCAGTTGGAGACGGTGTAGGTGATTTTTATTCAAACCTGCACCCGGCATCACTGGATGGCACAGTTTATGCCGCCGATCGCTTTGGCAAAGTCAAAGCTGTAGACGCGAATAACGGTAAAGAAGTCTGGTCTGTAGATCTGTCTGAGAAAACCGGCTTCTTCTCACGTAACCGTTCAGCCCTGCTTTCCAGCGGTGTTGCGGTTTCCGGCAACCATCTGTATGTCGGTAGTGAAAGAGCGCAGGTTTATGCGCTGAACACGGCTGATGGCAGCATTGCCTGGCAGGTGCGTGTTGCAGGTGAAGCACTCGCGAGTCCGGTTGTGAGTGATGGTGTCGTGCTGGTACACACCAGTAATGGTATTCTTCAGGCGCTTGATGAAAACGACGGTAGCGTTAAATGGACCGTTAATCTGGACGTTTCTGCGCTGTCTTTGCGCGGTGAATCAGCACCTGCAACTGCCTTTGGCGCAGCGATTATTGGCGGTGACAACGGGCGCGTCAGCGCGGTGATGATGGACCAGGGCCAGCTTATCTGGCAGCAGCGTATTGCACGCACGACGGGCGCGACTGAAATTGATCGCATCAGCGATGTAGATACTACGCCGGTTGTTCAGAATGGCGTTGTTTATGCAATTGCTTACAATGGCAACATGGTGGCGCTGGATTTACGTTCAGGCCAGATTATCTGGAAACGCGAGCTGGGTTCGGTTAACGATTTTGTTATCGACGGCGATCGCATTTATCTGGTTGATCAGAGCGATCGCGTACTGGCGCTGAGCACCGAAGGCGGTGTGACACAGTGGACCCAGAGCGATTTGCTGCACCGTAACCTGACGACGCCAGCCCTGTTTAATGGTTACATCGTCGTGGCCGACAGTGAAGGCTATGTCCACTGGCTTGATACCAGCAATGGTTCATTCGTGGCGCAGCAGAAGCTGGACAGCTCTGGCTTCCAGACTGAGCCGGTCTCTGCCAGCGACAAACTGTTGATTCAGGCAAAAGACGGTACGCTTTACGCGCTCACACGTTAACATGCGCTGAGTTTTGATGAAAACGGCTCCTGAAACCCCAGGGGCCGTTTGCTGTTTTAAGAAAACGGCGCAATGTTGCGCCGTTTGATATTCGATTTTTAAGTGACGAGGCTTTAACAATGGTACCTGTGGTCGCGCTGGTCGGGCGCCCTAACGTCGGTAAATCGACGCTATTTAACCGCTTAACTCGCACCCGTGATGCGCTGGTGGCGGACTTCCCCGGGCTGACCCGTGACCGTAAGTACGGTCGTGCAGAGGTAGAAGGGCGTGAATTTATCTGCATCGACACTGGCGGTATCGAAGGCACGGAAGAAGGTGTAGAAACCCGCATGGCGGAACAGTCGCTGCTGGCGATTGAAGAAGCTGACGTAGTGTTATTTATGGTGGATGCTCGTGCGGGACTCATGCCTGCTGATGAAGCCATAGCTAAACACTTGCGCTCGCGTGAGAAGCCCACCTTCCTGGTGGCGAACAAAACGGATGGTCTGGATGCCGATCAGGCAATTGCCGACTTCTGGGGCCTGGGTATGGGGGAGATTTACTCCATTGCCGCCTCTCACGGCCGTGGTGTGACCAGCCTGCTTGAGCACGTATTGCTGCCGTGGATGGACGACGTGGCGCCGCTTGAAGAAATCGACGAAGACGAGGCCTACTGGAAACAGTTTGCTATCGACAATGGTGAAGCGCCAGATCCTGAAGAGGAAGAAGAAGCCTTCAACCCACAGGACTTGCCAATTAAAATCGCCATTGTCGGGCGGCCAAATGTAGGTAAGTCCACACTCACTAACCGTATTCTGGGTGAAGATCGCGTCGTGGTCTTTGATATGCCGGGCACTACGCGTGACAGCATCTATATCCCGATGGAACGTGACGAGCGTGAGTACGTACTTATCGACACTGCCGGGGTGCGCAAGCGCGGTAAAGTGACCGATGTCGTGGAGAAGTTTTCGGTCATCAAAACGCTCCAGGCCATTGAAGATGCTAACGTTGTACTGCTGGTGATTGACGCTCGCGAAGGTATTTCCGATCAGGATTTATCGCTGCTGGGCTTCATTCTGAACAGCGGGCGTTCGCTGGTGATAGTCGTCAACAAATGGGATGGTTTGACTCAGGAAGTGAAGGAGAAGGTAAAAGAGACGCTCGATTACCGTCTGGGCTTCATTGACTTTGCTCGCGTGCACTTCATTTCAGCGTTGCACGGCAGCGGTGTAGGTAACCTGTTTGAATCCATTCTCGAGGCCTATGACAGTTCGACGCGCCGTGTGGGGACTTCCATGCTGACACGAATCATGACTATGGCTGTTGATGACCATCAGCCGCCGTTGGTACGCGGGCGTCGTGTTAAGCTTAAATATGCGCATGCAGGGGGTTATAACCCGCCGATTGTGGTAATTCACGGCAACCAGGTCAAAGATTTGCCGGACTCCTACAAGCGCTATTTAATGAACTATTTCCGCAAGTCGCTAAATGTAATGGGCACGCCTATCCGCATTCAGTTCAAGGAAGGGGAAAACCCGTACGCGAACAAACGCAATACGCTCACGCCGACCCAGATGCGCAAGCGCAAGCGCCTTATTAAGCACATTAAAAAGAGCAAATGATGCTTCGTTGAATCGTCATCTGTTGAAATTAATAAAAACCCGCACTTTGCGGGTTTTTATTTTAAGGATTTTGGTTTGTGTTATTTTATTAGCCAAATCATGATGGCCTGTGCGAAATAAAATATAATAGAGTGTCATTTTTTGTTTGCAACAAAGCGTGAAAACATTGCTTTCATCAGTAAATAATGTGCTTAATATTATAAATGGATTTGTATAATAAAATTAATTTTTATCAAAGGTGAAATAATTATTATCGTTGTCCTGGTAATGGGGTGCATATAACCTCTCTTGCGTCAGATAATTAAAGCCTCTTAATATCTGATGAGGATTTATATCATCCATAAATAAAGGAAATGAAAATGAGCGATAAAAAAAATGAGTTGCGCCACGGTCATGTTTTTAGCCCGGAATCTCGTGCCTATTTTGCATGGCAGGAAGGCAAACTTGATACCGGTGCATTGAATCAGCGCGAAGCCGGTAAATTTTTCCCGGCCACAGCCTCAGGTCTACGAGATGCTTTTGCCGCAGATGATGTCGTTAACAGCATGCCGCCAGCGGATGGTCAGATTGCCAGTGCAGGACAAGCAACCGGTAAATTTCTGGACACCCCAGGCTCTGACTGGAAAAAGCATGATGTAAAAAGCGGTGATACGCTAACGGTGTCCTGGAACTACAGTGCATCGCATTTAACGCGTCGCTGGAACTATTTTATGACGCGTGAAAACTGGGATCCGTCACAGCCGCTTAGCCGCGCTCAGTTTGAAGAAAAGCCTTTCCACACGGTGCAGCTTAACGAGCAGCCTTTCTGGTCACACAACAATGCCCTGCGTCCGCCACAGCCGACTGTGCATGATATGACCTTGCCAGAGAGAACAGGCTATCACGTGATGCTGGCGGTATGGGAAGTTGCTGATACCGGCAATGCGTTCTATCAGGTCATCGATCTTGATTTTAAATAAAATAACGCGTTAATAAAAAATCGCAGCCAGACGCTGCGATTTTTTTATGGTGTTATTCCACAGTCTGTTTAATTCCTGCCTTTTAGTGCAACCCATCAGCGCCTTCTGGCGTGTAAAATTCTTATTCTTCCTGTTAGTGATGCACAACAACCTGGCGAAGATATCCAGAGTGCTGGCTAACTGAAGGCTGTTGATGAGTATTTTATTTCAACAGCGGATTCCCTGTTTACGGCACTCCTGGTAACGAAATAGCGGATGGTGACAGTCGGCGAAAAGCGAAAGGAAACCTGTCTTGTATGCAGTAAATCAAGGGGCTGGAGAGCGAAGGAATACGAGGTTAGCTATGTTTTGTGATTCCATAGCAGGCGTATACATGTACCGTAAAGGCGAAAGCGTTTCTGTGGTGGCAAAAACGTCTCTTTTCGGGTCGTTAATAATGGGCTATAGCGGGCATTTATTTAATGCCCGCTTTTCTGAATAAAATGATATCAAACATTTTTTTAGCTGACTGGATATCCGTCAAGCTGAAAAAACCGGCCATCAGCACTTTCATGTAGTCACTAAAACCCAGCTCAAATCCCAGTAGAGCACCCAGCGTACCAGCGAAGACAGAGACAACAATTTGTCTGCCGAGGGAGGCCCAGCGCTGTGTTTTGAGTCGGCTGCGCTTCATCAGTTCTCTGACAATGCCTCCCCACAGTGAAACAAAAAAAATACATAGCCACATAATATAGCTTTCAGTTGAAATAGTGATCTGCATGTTATTTTCCTGTCATTAATTTTTTTAAAAGTATCAAAACTGGCACGTAAAGAGCGAATGCATTAAGTAATTAGCCAGATAATGAATTTATTCCCTGGTGCTAAATGTGTAATTAGATGAAAATTTTAAATATTGTGGTTTTAATTTTCACAGATAAATGCGGGCGTATAAGGTGTCCCAATTAGCCACTGACTTTCCAGTCTGGAGATGGTAAAAAACATATCCTGTTGGGGATTCAGGTTGAAAAAATACGTACGGAAAACCTCAGAAGATACGTCGTCGCTACCCGCAAGATAAATTTTACTGTGTGTGAGGCGATAAACATTTTTATCTTCATAGCGATATTGCCC
>CBIFVZ010000133.1:0-5372 GCA_966185765.1 uncultured Enterobacteriaceae bacterium
CTCTATGACAGTGATCCATTCCCGATTAATCATATATCCTTTGCGAGAGACTGTTTGAATCAATGACTTATCTTTATCATTCAGTTTTTTTCGTAATGAATTGACTGTCTGATTAATTGTAAAATCACTAACATAACGGCCATCCCATACGACCTCACAAAGTACATCACGAGATACAACTTCTGGCGCAGAGTTAAATAAAACATGCAGCAAAGCGATTTCTTTCGCTCTCAGGTGTATGCTTTCATCGGCGAATGAAAATTCTTTTTTCTCCGTATTATAAATAATCATATCGCTGTGCTATTTTTCTCGCTGGAATCCCATCTTATAAAATCATCATCAAATATTAAAATCAAACTCACACCTCCTACTACATGCGATAATTTTATATCAAATCACCCGTAATAGTACACAAAGCGAGCCTGTTCGATTCATTCGACCATTATCACTGTTTATAGTAAAAGTGACGGTTTTTTATATCGTACAAATCCGCCCATGCTATTTATCTATATCAAGAATATCGAGATAAGCCTGACGTGCTAATCGTGATAATTAAACGCTTTCTAAACAAAATCGTCGTCTGATGGTTACGTTCATGCGTCGTTATCCCGCCAACATCATCTATTTAGATGCTTAAGATGAACTTCTGCCCCACTTTGCCGTCTTTGTATCGGGGGAAAATCGCTCGGGGCTGGGCTATGGAGCAGAACTCCCGCTGTGGCTGATGGAAAAAAGAGAAACAGCAATGAAGGCGAATACCTGCAACCTCAATCGCAATATATGGAAAGACCTCATGAAGAAGTTCGGGGTAATGCCGTGGCCTGCGACCAGTGGTACAACAATCGGGAAAAGGATGGTATTCCGGCTATCAGCAAAGATGACGTATTTAAACGTGGAGGCTCAATGTATTTAACGGTCTGAGCTGAGACGACAAGAGCAACAGCCGGTATAAGTTCGGAAAAAGGATCATCCCGGCAGGGCTGTAAACTATGATCGTTGGGATTTGCGCTCAACCGGGGCTGACACGCTACCCAAAACCCTATTCCCGCTTTCATTTCTGGCTACTCAGAATATACGCCCGCAGGCGCACTCCTGCACGTCACCACCAGGATAACGCTCAACCCTTCATTCACCGTCATCACTGTCTTGTTCACGAATCAGTTCACCAATCATATAAACACGGTTATTGGTGTGCGCACCGATAATACGGTAGCCCGCGCCCTGCTCCGCCGCGCTGGCAGCAATTTTGGCCTCTGCATCGGCAAGCGTTGTGCCGCGGGCGCTGATACTCTGAGCAAAGGTGGCACCGGACATCATCGTCAGAACGGCTGCAATAATTATCATCTTCTTCATAACTCGGCCTCATAAAGGATAAAGCATGCCCCGTGTAGACAAGGGCATACACAAATCACAGTAAAAAAGATGTGTTAACTCGAGAAAGGCGTCAGGCGACACCCTGAATAGGATTGGTGTTAAACGTGTAAAGCACGATTTTCCAGGCGCCATCATCCTGTTTTTCCAGGATAAAAACTTCACGATTTAAGTCAAGAATAGTGGCACCATCGCTCAGTCGGGTTACCGTCGCCCCTAAATGGTGGTGAGTACGCACATACGCGGTATTGCCGTTGATATTGACCGTATCAAACGCAAACTGGGTCTGGAATTTCTCATTCTGGAACAACGTGTCGTACTGCTTGCGCCGTTTCTCTGTGGTATCTGCTGTGGGCTTATCATTCCATTGCGAATAACTGCGATCTGCAAACAGACTCAGAATGGTTTTTGTGTCGCCGCTGTTCAGCGCGTTTTGATACTTAATAATCGTGTCGTACACCGCTTTTTGTTCTCCGGCAATCGCGGCATTTTCAGAGACCGGGTAAGTCGGCTGCGCCGATGGGGCTTCATTGGCCTGGGCAATACCGCTCAGGAGCGGTAAGGTCGTCAGAGCTGCCAGCATTAACATTTTCATTTTGTTCACCTGATTAAGTATGACGTTTAGTTGACAAACAAAATGTAGAGCGATATTGCGCAAGGAAACAGACAGGCAATTTTAAAAAATTATTCAACTTCCTTTAATAATGGGGGTGTTCTGACGATTATGTTAAAAACCCTGAAACCCCAGCCGGACTTTGACATAGCACGGTTTTCGCACCAGGCTAAAAAAAATAACCCACTAAAAAACAGCATGAATGAACTGAACGCGCTGCGTGTCTTTTGCAAAGTGGTCGAATGCGGTGGCTTCAGCCAGGCCGCGCGTGCGCTGGAGCTGTCGCCTGCAAGCGTGACGTATACCATTAAAGAATTAGAAAAATACTTTCATCAACAACTGTTTAAACGCACCACTCGCCGCCTGTCACTCAGCTCTGCCGGGGAGCGCTGCTATGCCAGCGCCAAAATACTGTTGGGACAATTTGGTCAGCTTGAGCAAAGCCTGCACGACGAAGCTGCCGCGCCGCGCGGCAAATTGAGAGTGGAGATAGCCAGTTCACTGAGCAGCCTGGTTATCGTTCCGGCGCTGCCAGCATTTCTTGCCCGCTACCCCGATCTTGAGCTGACACTCTCAGTTAACGACAGAGTGGTCAGCCCTATAGAGGACCGCGCCGATATATTTATTCGTATAGGCGCGCAAGACGTTCCGCAGATGGTATCGCGCCTGCTGTTCTCAGCGCATTTCCTGTGTGCCGCCTCACCAGAGTATCTGGCGCGCTGCGGCGTGCCACAACATCCTGACGAGCTTAGTGCGCATACGCTTTTAGGATTTATCCGCGCAGATGCCAGCACTGCCGACAACTGGCTTTTTACTCGCGGTGACGAACGCATCAGCATAACGCCGGGTACGCTATTACACATCAATCACGCCCATTCGCTGTGCGAAGCTGCACGCCATCACCTTGGGATGATTTATCTGCTGGATCGCACGCTACAAAACTACCTCCAGGCAGGCCAGTTAACCCCGGTCCTGACTGACTGGGGTTGCCCCGGTCCTTCGGTGCACATTCTCTATCCGGAACAACGCCACCGCAGCCAGAAGGTGAAGGCATTTGTCAGCTTTATGCGGGAACGGTTCGACGCCGGAAAGGGAACGCTGCGCTAATATCAACTGCACAATAGATAGCAGGTGAACAACACCCGCCCTGCTATTACCTTCCCTACAGGAGGACATACTGGAGAAGAGAATTCAGCGCCTCTGAAACACATGCTGCACATAATGCTTGCGCGAGAAACAAGCCGCCTGCGTTATTATTGCCGCAACATCGCTCGCCATTATTATGTGAGTGATACGGCCTGGCTTAAACATATTTGACTCGCCGTGATATTAAATAAACATCGTTTTTATAACATTTAATGACAATATCATTATCAAAATAATTAATAATATTCATCTGTATAAACATTACCCTCGCCAGCCTGCATCAATGTTATTTAAAGCGAGATCTTAATCACAAAACTCAGTCGCTTACATAACTTCGCAAACCGCTTACACCAACAGACAACCGCTTACCCTGCACTTACAACCGTTCAGGCAATTATTTCGCCGTTAAGCCAGTGAGCTGGTCATCATATAGCCACCCTAAAAAAGAATATCCACACGCCTCACAAGATACTCAACGTTTACACACCAAGGATTTTTTATCGTCTGACAAGCAGGTCCATTATGAATAAAAATAAGTTTCTAAAGCACATACCCTGGGTGGTTCTCGGAATCATCGGTGCTTTCTGTCTGGCGGTTGTCGCCTTACGCCGGGGTGAACACGTAAGCGCACTATGGATTGTTGTCGCTTCCGTTTCTGTCTATCTCGTTGCTTACCGCTACTACAGCCTCTACATCGCCCAAAAGGTGATGAAACTCGATCCCACTCGCTCAACGCCTGCGGTCATCAATAACGACGGCCTCAACTACGTTCCCACCAACAAATATGTGCTGTTCGGCCACCACTTTGCCGCTATCGCAGGCGCAGGCCCGCTGGTTGGCCCGGTACTGGCAGCGCAAATGGGCTATCTGCCCGGCACGCTCTGGCTGCTGTCTGGCGTGGTACTTGCCGGTGCGGTGCAGGACTTCATGGTGCTGTTTATCTCTTCTCGCCGTAACGGCGCGTCTCTGGGTGAGATGATTAAAGAAGAGATGGGACGCGTGCCTGGCACCATCGCGCTGTTTGGCTGCTTCCTTATCATGATAATTATCCTCGCCGTTCTGGCGCTTATCGTGGTGAAAGCACTGGCTGAAAGCCCCTGGGGCGTGTTCACCGTATGCTCTACGGTGCCGATTGCGCTCTTTATGGGTATCTACATGCGCTTTCTGCGCCCGGGTCGCGTGGGCGAAGTCTCCGTCATCGGTATTGTGCTGCTGGTCGCCTCCATCTGGTTTGGTGGCGTTGTCGCTCACGACCCGTACTGGGGTCCGGCGCTGACCTTTAAAGACACCACTATCACCTACACCCTGATTGGCTATGCGTTCATTTCTGCGCTGTTGCCGGTGTGGTTGATTCTGGCACCGCGTGACTACCTCGCCACCTTCCTGAAGATTGGCGTTATCGTTGGTCTCGCTATCGGTATTGTGCTGCTTAACCCGGATCTGAAAATGCCTGCGGTAACGCAGTATATTGACGGCACCGGCCCGCTGTGGAAAGGCGCACTGTTCCCGTTCCTGTTTATCACTATTGCCTGTGGTGCCGTTTCTGGTTTCCATGCACTGATTTCTTCTGGCACTACGCCGAAGCTTATCGCCTGTGAAACCGATGCCCGCTTTATCGGCTACGGTGCCATGCTGATGGAGTCTTTCGTGGCCATCATGGCGCTGGTTGCGGCTTCGATTATTGAACCAGGCCTGTATTTTGCAATGAACACACCGCCTGCGGGTCTGGGTATCACCATGCCGAACCTGCACGAGCTGGGTACTGAAAACGCGCCGATGATTATGGCGCAGCTCAAAGAAGCATCGGTACACGCTGCTGCAACCGTCAGTTCCTGGGGCTTTGTTATCACGCCCGACCAGATTTTGCAGACGGCAAAAGATATTGGTGAACCGTCAGTTCTCAACCGCGCAGGCGGTGCTCCAACGCTGGCTGTGGGTATCGCGCACGTGTTCCATAAAATCGTACCGATTGCCGATATGGGCTTCTGGTATCACTTCGGTATTCTGTTTGAAGCCCTGTTTATCCTCACGGCGCTGGATGCGGGCACCCGCGCGGGTCGCTTTATGTTGCAGGACCTGCTGGGTAACTTCATTCCGTTCCTGAAGAAAACGGACTCTCTGGTTGCCGGTATCATCGGTACCGCAGGCTGTGTAGGCCTGTGGGGTTACCTGCTGTACCAGGGCGTCGTTGACCCGCTGGGCGGCGTGAAGAGCCTGTGGCCGCTGTTCGGTATCTCTAACC
>CBIFVZ010000134.1:0-5148 GCA_966185765.1 uncultured Enterobacteriaceae bacterium
CTCCGATGTGGGTGCGTCCAAAGGGGGACTCTTTGACGATAGCCATACGCTGAGCAAACTGATCGGGCGCGCAACGACGCCGCTGGCGCAGAGCATTAAAGCTATTCTGTAACGGCCTGAGCGTTTTTTCCTGCGGCCGGGTCATTCATCTTACCCGGCACGCTATGCTGCGCAAAAATAAGGTGCCTGAGAAATTACAGGCACCTTATTTTATTAATAATAAAAACAGAGATAACGATTAAAAGTCCGGGTATTGTTTATCCGTCGCGTACGTTATCGGCTTTTCAAATCCGGGAATGGTGATGCCATTCATATCAATCTTAATATCTTCCTCATTTATTCCCTGCTGTCCGAACAGATAAATGACATTGAGTTCACCCTGCGACGCCGCCTCGTCGTACGCGTTAGCCTGACGTCGCACCTGGCGGTTACTCTGCTGATATTCCGCAAACACAGCGTCCCCATAGCGTTTGCGCAACCATTGATGGGTAAGCTTTGGCGAGTAAACCACCCCCGTGGCATTATTACCGCCAAAGCCTTTTGAATTAATAAAGGCGATTTGTCCCTGGTCTTCCTCTAATTTGCAGTCCTGAAGAGGAATGGCTAAGCGCGCGTTGTTCACCTGCGGCGCGATGTGGGACACGCTTTTAATTCCCGGTAAAATGCCATAGCGGAAGACGCCGAGGCAGCTGATGAGCTGGTCGCCGCTGGCGGGTCCCAGGGAGTGACCGAGATACGATTTCACCGCCGTCACCGGCCAGTCGCGGATCGCAAAGGCTTGCGCAACGCGGTCAAAAATATCGGCCTCGGAGACGCAATTCTTCGGCGTGCTTGAACCGTGCGCCTGAATAAACGATCCCTTTTGCACCGCTTCCATTCCGACCATCGACACTGCCGAAGCCACGGCTTTCGCCATGGTGATGTAGTTCCCCGGCCCCGGCGACGCAATAGAACGTTTATAGCCGTCAGCGTTGATGAAGACATTTCCCACCGAACCGTGGATCTCTGCGCCAAGCTGCAGCGCCAGCTCGTCGTCCATTAACACGACATACTGGCTGGATTCTGCGATAACAAAACCGCAGCTGTTGCCAAACGGGCGGCTGCTGTTGCGCCAGTCGGCCGTTTCCGTTTCATCAATGTGCTTAAGCTTGCTCTCCGTTGCCAGGGCGCCCATGGCATCGAAGCCTTCAATCACTTCTGAGGTAACCGGCGCTTCGGCGCTGCCAACGACGGCTACGCGAATGCGCCCCGCTTTGATATCTTCGACTGCCGCATTCAGGTTATACAGAAACGTGGCGCACGCCCCCAGCGTGGCGCTGGTATGACCGACGCTACCCAGCACATAGGCATTGAGGAAATCGGCGCACATGCTGTTCAGGCCCAGCGGGCACTGTTTGGCGCTGACGCGATGGCCTTTCAGGCGCGACTGCAGCATTCCGCCAAAGCCATAATCGTCGAGCTGCCCCATGATATTGCCCGAATAGACGCCGAGCTGATCCGGCGTGATTTTGGCCTGTATCTCTCGCCACGGGATCCCCAGGGCATTGATGGCGTCTGACGCCCCGACAATCGCCATCTGTAACGCCCGCGGATGGAACTGCGAATTGTAATGGTCGCCCGGACGGAATCCCTGCGGCAACAGCCCTGCAGCCTGAACCTCCGTGCGCAGCAACGCCTCAATTTTGCAGTCCATCTCTCCCTGAACGGTAATACGGACACGCCGATCCGCTAATTCTTCAACGTGCCATCCCGCCGGTAAGGGTTGAGGTAATTGCCTGGCAGATATATTAAAACTTAATCCCTCTTCGCCTGAAGCCATATTCAATTTTGCATGGCTGGCAATAGCATCGACATCAAAATAGTCGCGCGTAATTTTTCTGATAAGGGTTCCCTCAAGCACCTCGTCTTTTATCCTCGCGGCGGCCTGAGCAGGTGTGAATCTTTTACCAGAAATATCGCAATACCCACCTTCATCATATTTAAGCATGCCCATCAGAATGGCTAACGATAATAATGTTTCCTGCCTTTCCTTTTCCGATAATGACTCAATAATCATGCGACGAAATGCATGATGTGAAGAACTACGACCAGCTGGACCATAGCCGCCAAAAGCCGTTATTACGGGTAATTTCACCATAATTCTTCCTCTCGTGGTCGTGCATTTATTTTATTAAGCAAGTGCGATAATTTCAGATATTAGTTTACAAATCACCGACAAAAGCTAATATGAAAATCCAGCCAAAACGCTGACTTTTTTGGCCACAGCAACGATGAGCTACCAAAAATAATAGTCAAAACAGGTATTAATCAAAAATGACAAATACACAAATAGGATTTGTGTTATGTGAACGCATGCTAAGTTCCGGTCTCAGTCTTCCGATTGAAATGTGGAAAGCGGCAGCCAGTAGCTATTTAGCTGAGCAAAAAACAACATCCCACGCAGGCACGCACAAACCGGAGAAGTCACCCTTCAGGCTCTGTCGCCCGGAGAATATTCTGAAGGTGAATACCATTGGCATAAACAGCGAGCCCATCCTGACGCACAGTGGCTTTAGCATTACCGCCGATACCACCCTTGCCGAAGACAGACACTATGACGTTATCTATCTTCCTGCCCTGTGGCGCAATCCTCGCGCAGTGGTCAGACAACAGCCTGAACTTCTGGAATGGCTGACCGAGCAGGCCGCGCGAGGAACCCGCATCGCCGCCGTCGGAACGGGCTGCTGTTTTCTGGCGGAGTCGGGACTGCTCAACGGAAAGCCCGCCACCACCCACTGGCACTACTTCAAACAATTCTCGCGTGACTACCCCAGCGTAAAATTACAGACAAAGCATTTTCTCACTCAGGCCGATAATATTTTCTGCGCCGCAAGCGTTAAGGCCCTGTCAGATCTGACGATCCATTTTATAGAAACAATATACGGGAAACGTGTAGCCACACATACTCAACGGACATTTTTCCATGAAATTCGTAGCCAGTTTGAACGTCAATGTTACAGTGAAGAAAACAAACCCCATCCGGATGAGGATATTATTCAAATTCAAATCTGGGTAAAAACCAACTGCGCTTCGGAGATATCCATGCAAAGTCTCGCAGATATGGCCGGCATGAGTTTGCGCAACTTTAATCGCCGCTTTAAAAATGCCACCGACATGTCTCCTCTGCAGTATTTATTAACCACCAGAATTGAATCCGCCATGACAATGCTGCAATCCACCAATCTTTCCATTCAGGAGATCGCGAATGCGGTTGGATATCAGGATATTGCGCACTTTAATCGCCAGTTTAAGCATAAAACAACGGTTTCACCGGGGGATTACCGTAAGACCGTCCGGGCAAAGATGTTTAGTGCATAAACGCCGGTCATCTCTGATAATGAAAAGATGACCACGAGGAGGCTCAACGTGCAAGGCGTACCGGAACAGTTTAATGATGAAAGAGACAGCGCGCGCTTTCGCCATCTGGCGCAGCTGCCGGGCCTGGAGCTTTATCACGCCCATATCTCTGACTACGCCTTCGAGCCGCACACTCATGAAGCCTTCGGTATCGGCACCATCGAAACCGGTGCCGAACGCTTCCGCTATCGCGGTACCCAGCATCTTGCCGCGGAAAAATCCGTCGTGACCATGAACCCGGACGAGATCCACACCGGGGAATCCGCCACTGAAGGCGGCTGGCGCTACCGGATGGTCTATATCGAACCCGACCTGCTGGAAGAGGTGACCGGCCTCAGCCACTGGTGGTTTAGCGACGTGACCCGCCATGACCCGTTGCGCTCACACCAAATCGGCAGGCTGATTTACGGCCTGTGGCACACGGACGATCCGCTTGTGCAAAAAGGATTACTGCTGGATCTGATTGAGACCTTCCAGCCGCTGGCCCATCACGCGCCGGTAGTTCAGGAGGGCGCGCACCGCTTCGAACGCGTACGCGAGTACCTGCACGACAACTACATGCACCCCCTGACGCTTGACGAGCTGGCCAGCGTCGTTTCGCTCAGCCCGTATCATTTTCAGCGCCAGTTCAAAGCCCATTTTCACGTGACGCCGCATCAGATGCTGATGGCCATTCGCCTCTGGCGCGCCAAAGCATTCCTCACGCACGGCATGCCCGCCGCAGAGGTCGCCGCCGCAACCGGGCTGACCGATCAGTCGCATCTCACCCGCGCGTTTACCCGCCGCTACGGCATTACGCCCGTGCGCTACCAGAAGCAAGTCATCCGGCGCTAATGCGCAATCTCATACAATACGCGCGTATTTTCCCCTCCTACACTGCATACAGCGTAAATACCTGTGGATGGAAAAATGATTAGTGGAGTGTTGTATGCCCTGCTGGCCGGGATGATGTGGGGTCTGATTTTCGTCGGCCCGCTGATCGTGCCCGAGTATCCGGCAATATTGCAGTCGACCGGACGCTATCTGGCGCTGGGGCTGATTGCCCTGCCCCTGGCGTGGCTGGGACGCGCGCGCCTGCGTCAGCTCAGCCGTCAGGACTGGGGCACCGCGCTGGCGCTGACCATGATGGGCAATCTTATCTACTACGTTTGCCTTGCGAGTGCCATTCAGCGTACCGGTGCGCCGGTATCTACCATGATTATCGGCACGCTGCCGGTCGTCATCCCCGTCTTTGCTAACCTGCTCTACAGCCACCGCGATGGCAAACTGGCGTGGTCAAAAATGGCGCCGGCGCTGGTATGCACCGCCGTGGGGCTGGTGTGCGTCAATATTGCCGAGCTGCGTCACGGGCAGGCGGATGTTGACCTGTGGCGTTACGGCTCTGGCATTGTGCTGGCGTTCATTTCCGTGGCGTGCTGGGCATGGTATGCCCTGCGCAACGCGCGCTGGCTGCGGGAGAACCCGGACAAGCATCCGATGATGTGGGCGACGGCGCAGGCGCTGGTCACGCTGCCCGTCTCGCTGGTGGGCTATGCCGGGGCGTGCATCTGGTTAGGCCATCAACTGCCAGACTTCGCTCAGCCCTTCGGGCCAAGACCCAGGGTGTTTATCGGCCTGATGGTTGCGATTGCGGTGCTGTGCTCATGGGTGGGCGCGCTGTGCTGGAACATTGCCAGCCAGAAGCTGCCGACGGTGATTTTAGGGCCGCTGATTGTTTTTGAGACGCTGGCCGGGCTGCTCTATACCTTCCTG
>CBIFVZ010000135.1:0-5011 GCA_966185765.1 uncultured Enterobacteriaceae bacterium
GCGTATATTACCGCCTTCCTCTTCAGAGTCAACCCGTTTTTTCAGGGTTTTTCTCTGTCAACCCGGCGTCCTGTTTGTCAGTTGCCGTGTCGATGGAGGCGCATTATAGGGAGCGCTGAGCGGATAGCAAGTGCAAAAAACAAAAACTTTTTCAACCGCTCATTTTTCATCCACAGCGACTAATTTTAACGCTTTTTAATGGCTTCAGGCAGTTTTGCCAGGCTATCAATGACCATATCTGCAGCAACTTCACCTTCTGGCGTTACCGGTTTACCGGTACGCACTAATACTTTTGTTCCGACACCAGCGGCCGCTGCTGCCTGCATATCGTCGAGCTTATCACCCACCATATAAGAAGCAGCCATATCGATGTTGAGAAAATCGCGTGCAGAAATCAGCATGCCCGGCTGCGGCTTACGGCAGTCGCACTGCTGGCGATAGTCATCCAGTTTTGCTTCTGGATGATGGGGGCAATAATAGATACCGTCGAGGTCGACACCGCGATCGGCAAGCGACCAGTCCATCCACTCGGTCAGTTGTTCAAACTGCGCTTCACTGAAGATACCGCGTGCAATACCCGACTGGTTAGTGACCAACACTAACGCATAGCCCATTGCCTTAAGCTCACGCAGCGCGTCAATCACACCATCGATAAATTCAAACTGGTCAATCTCGTGAACATAGCCATGATCGATATTAATCGTGCCGTCACGATCGAGAAAAATGGCGGGGACGTTATTAGCCACCGGTAGCTCCTGTAATCACATAGTGTTTCTGGCGCACATCATATCCCTGATACCGGGGTGTGGCTATCACGCGCTGATTGATTTAGACGTCTGGATGCCTTAACATCCATTCCCATTACGGCCATGCCCGTATACGGCAGTATAAAAAGCCACGGCTAACTCTCTATATGATAAAAATAATCTGATGATTAAACTTTCCAATATCACCAAGGTGTTCCAGCAGGGAAACCGTTCGATCCAGGCGCTTAATAACGTCAGCCTGCACGTGCCTGCCGGACAAATTTATGGCGTCATTGGCGCGTCAGGTGCGGGGAAAAGTACGCTTATTCGCTGCGTCAACCTTCTTGAGCGCCCAACCCGGGGTAGCGTTCTGGTTGATGGCCAGGACCTGACCGCCCTTAGCGAAACACAGCTTTCTAAAGCCCGTCGCCAGATTGGCATGATTTTCCAGCATTTTAATCTGCTCGCTTCACGTACTGTTTACGGCAACGTCGCGCTGCCGCTGGAGCTTGACAGCACGCCTCGCGCTGAAATTAAACGTCGCGTCACCGAGTTGCTGGAGCTGGTCGGCCTTGCTGATAAGCATGACGCCTATCCGTCCAACCTTTCCGGTGGTCAGAAGCAGCGTGTGGCTATCGCCCGTGCGCTTGCCAGCAACCCAAAAGTGTTACTATGTGACGAAGCCACCAGCGCGCTGGACCCGGCCACGACACGTTCTATTCTTGAACTGTTAAAAGACATCAACCGTCGCCTGGGGCTAACCATTCTGCTGATTACCCACGAGATGGACGTGGTTAAGCGCATCTGCGACTGCGTCGCTGTCATCAGCAATGGCGAACTGATTGAGCAGGATACCGTTAGCGAAGTGTTCTCTCATCCGAAAACGCCGCTGGCCCAGCAGTTCATTCAGTCCACGCTACATCTTGATATCCCGGAAGATTACGCCCAACGTCTGAGCGCCGAGCCAAAAACTGATTCCGTGCCGCTGATGCGTCTTGAGTTTACCGGCCAGTCGGTAGATGCCCCGCTACTGTCCGAGACCGCACGCCGTTTTAATGTGAACAACAACATCATCAGTGCGCAGATGGATTATGCCGGTGGCGTCAAGTTCGGCATTATGTTGGCCGAAATGCACGGCGAGCAGGATGACACACAGGCTGCCATCGCATATCTGCAGCAGCATCATGTAAAAGTAGAGGTGCTGGGTTATGTCTGAGGCAATGATGTGGTTACTGGTGCGCGGCATCTGGGAAACGCTGGCGATGACGTTTGTCTCCGGTTTCTTTGGTTTTGTCATTGGTCTGCCGCTGGGCGTGCTGCTTTATATCACTCGCCCGGGCCAGATTCTTCAGAATGCGGCGTTTTATCGCCTGATTTCTGCGCTGGTAAATATTTTCCGTTCCATTCCATTTATTATTTTGCTGGTGTGGATGATTCCTTTCACCCGCGCTATCGTTGGGACTTCAATCGGTCTCCAGGCGGCAATTGTTCCGTTGACGGTGGGCGCAGCGCCATTTATTGCCCGCATGGTGGAAAACGCGCTACTGGAAATCCCGTCGGGTCTGATTGAGGCTTCACGTGCGATGGGAGCAACACCAATGCAAATTATTCGCAAGGTTTTGTTGCCAGAGGCACTGCCAGGCCTGGTGAATGCCGCGACTATCACCCTTATCACGCTTGTGGGCTATTCTGCTATGGGCGGAGCTGTGGGGGCTGGCGGTCTGGGGCAGATTGGCTATCAGTACGGTTACATTGGCTATAACGCTACCGTAATGAACACTGTGCTTGTGTTACTTGTTGTACTGGTTTATCTGATTCAGTTCTGTGGTGACAGCATCGTTCGGGCTGTCACACGTAAATAATACAACTTCACCCTCCTTTCAGGTTGCACTCATGCAGCCTGAAACCGTGCGGGGTTCATATTCGACTCATACAAGAAGGAAAGGATATGGCTATTAAGTTTAAAACCGTTGCAGCAATTGGCGCACTTCTGAGTTCTCTGGCACTTGTTGGTTGCGGCCAGGAAGAGAAAGACCCGAACCATATTAAAGTCGGTGTTATTGTGGGTGCTGAGCAGCAGGTCGCCGAAGTGGCCCAGAAAGTCGCGAAAGACAAATACGGTCTTAACGTTGAGCTGGTGACCTTCAACGATTACGTGCTGCCCAATGAAGCGCTGAGCAAAGGCGATATTGATGTTAACGCCTTCCAGCACAAGCCGTATCTGGACCAGCAGATTAAAGACCGTGGCTATAAGCTGGTGCCAGTCGGTAATACCTTTGTCTACCCGATTGCAGGTTACTCCAAAAAAATCAAATCACTGGACGAGCTGCAGCCTGGCTCCCAGGTTGCCATCCCTAACGACCCGACCAACCTGGGTCGTTCACTGCTGCTGCTCCAGCAGGTGGGTTTAATTAAACTCAAAGATGGCATTGGCCTGCTGCCTACCGTACTGGACGTTACCGAAAACCCGAAAAACCTGAAGCTGGTTGAGCTGGAAGCGCCGCAGCTGCCGCGCTCGCTTGATGATGCTCAGATTGCACTGGCGGTTATCAACACCACTTACGCCAGCCAGATCAATCTGACGCCAGCGAAAGACGGTATCTTTGTTGAAGACAAAGACTCCCCGTACGTGAACCTGATCGTTGCCCGTGAAGACAATAAAGATGCAGAAAACGTGAAGAAATTCGTTCAGGCTTATCAGTCTGACGAAGTGTCTGACGCTGCTAACAAAATCTTCAACGGTGGTGCGGTTAAAGGCTGGTAAGCCAGGCTTTCACACTTTTTACACAAAATATTCAGGACGGGCTGCTGCCCGTCTTGTTATTTGGGTCATAGATTGATTCAATAACCGCCGTTTGATTATTCATTGAGGAAAAATTATGCGTGCTTTCCCGATCTGTCTGTTAGCACTGACTCTGAGCGGATGCTCATTGCTCAGCAGATCTCCTGTCGAGCCTGTTCAAAGCACGAGTGCACCGGTACAGCCTGAGCCAGTTCGCTCAAAAGCGCCGCGCACGGCACCGGTAAAAATTTATACCAAAGCTGAAGACCTCATCGGCAAACCATTTCGCGATCTGGGTGAAGTGACGGGTGACAGCTGCCAGAGTAGCAGCCAGGATTCACCACCGAATATTGCGACCGCACGCAAGCGTATGCAGATGAGTGCATCCAAAATGAAAGCGAATGCCGTCTTACAGCACAGTTGTGAAGTGACATCCGGCACACCCGGTTGCTATCGCCAGGCCGTCTGCATTGGCTCTGCGCTCAAAGTCAGTGCGAAATGACCGCGTTTCATTTTGAACAAATCGGCATTATCCACTCACCGTATAAAGAGAAGTTTGCCGTACCACGCCAGCCAGGGCTGGTGAAAAGCAGCAGCGGCGAACTTCATCTGCTCCCGCCCTGGCACCAGCCGGATGCCGTACGCGGCCTCGAAGGCTTCAGCCATCTCTGGGTTCTGTTTATTTTCCATCAGACAATGGATAAAGGCGCCAGCCCAACGGTGCGCCCACCGCGCCTGGGCGGTAATACGCGTATGGGCGTGTTTGCGACTCGCTCCACTTTCCGCCCAAATCCCATTGGAATGTCACTGGTCGAACTTAAAGGCATCGAGTACCGCAAAGACAGGGTGGTGTTACAACTGGGTAGCCTTGATCTGGTCAACGGCACACCGGTTATTGATGTCAAACCCTACCTGCCTTTTGCTGAAGCGCTGCCTGAGGCACGTGCAGGGTATGCACCGCAGGCCCCTGCTGCCAGCATGCCTGTCAGTTTTACGCCAGAGATTGCGCAACAGCTGGCTCAGTTAGACGCGCGCTATCCGCGCATCCAGGATTTTATTGTCGAAGTACTGTCGCAAGACCCTCGCCCGGCTTACCGAAAAGATGCGGTAGACAGCCGTGACTACGCGGTCTGGCTGTTGGATTTCAACGTGCGCTGGCGCGTGACAGAGCACGGTTTCCAGGTCTTTGCACTGGAAGCGCGTTAATTTCCTTACGGCTGCTTTTGGCCTGCCTGTCACACTGGTAAACTACCCTCAGCGATTGCACGCGGCCTACGCCCTGCCGTCTGAAAAATGAAGGGTGCGATTCTTTTTTGCCACAGGCTCGCCATGAGCCTGTATCAGACTGTTCATATGGAACCTTAACAACATGCGTACTAGCCAATACATGCTCTCCACACTGAAGGAGACACCCGCCGACGCCGAAGTCATCAGCCACCAGCTGATGCTGCGCGCCGGGATGATCCGCAAGCTGGCCTCCGGG
>CBIFVZ010000136.1:0-4799 GCA_966185765.1 uncultured Enterobacteriaceae bacterium
GGACTGTTAATCCGTATGTCACTGGTTCGAGTCCAGTCAGAGGAGCCAAATTTTAAGAAGAGCAGATGCTAAGGCATCTGCTTTTTTTTCGTCTGCGGTTTACCCGTCGTGCCCTGCCCGGGCAATATCAATCAGGCTCAATCTACGCTGTAGTGCTAAGCAAGCGCCATAAAAAAACACCCTTAATAAAGTAATGCTGGTCACTTAAGGGAATGAGGTTCGATAATTCGAACCATCAATGACGTAAAACAGGACTGAACCCCTGATTCCTTCGTTTTCCTTGCAAGCATCATGATGAATTTATATTCATCTCAATGCTTAAGTGACTGGCATTACCCTTAATAAAAGGCGTTTCATATTTATTTCGCTTATTTATCCAGCGCGTAAGCAATCACGTAATCACCACGGTCCGGTGACTGGCGTGCGCCACCGGCAGAGATCAGCACATACTGCTTACCGGTTTTTGGCGACACATAGCTCATCGGCCCGCCGCCGCTGCCAACGGGCAGACGCGCTTTCCAGACTTCTTCACCCGTGGAGGCATCAAACGCACGCAGATAGTAATCCTGCGTACCGGCAATGAATACCAGCCCGCCCTGAGTTGCCAGCGTACCGCCAAGAGTTGGCATCCCGACTGGCATTTTCATGCGCATCTTAATGCCGAACGGCCCTGTGTCCTGCACTGTACCCACCGGCACCTGCCAGACGATTTTCTGCGTCTTCAGATCCACCGCCGACAACGTGCCAAACGGTGGTTTCTGGCACGGCACGCCCACAGGTGACATAAAGCGGTTTTTATTGACTGCATACGGTGTGCCTTTAAGCGGCACTGCGCCCATACCCGTATTGACTGACTCACCACCGCTGCTGGCAGGTGCGGAACTGTCCACCTGCTGCGGGATCATCTGCACCCACAGGCCAAGACGCATATCGTTGACAAAGATGTAGTGATTATTCGGGTCCGTGGACAGGCTACCCCAGTTCATGCCACCCAGTGAACCCGGGAAGCTCAGGGAAACATCGGTGCCCGGCGCCGTGAACAGGCCCTCATAACGCATTGATTTAAAGCTAATGCGGCACATCAGCTGATCAAAAGGCGTAGCCCCCCACATGTCAGACTCTTTAAGTGTCTCAGTCCCGATTTGCGGCATACCTGTTGATACCGGCTGAGTGTGAGAATACTGCTCACCCGGAATGCCTGCGGTTTTCACCGGCACTTCCTTAACCTCAGTGAGTGGCTTACCGGTCAATCGGTCGAGCACAAAAATCTGCCCGGCTTTGGTACCAAATACCACCGCAGGGGTTGTCGAGCCGTCTTTGTGTGGGAAATCAATCAGGCTCGGCTGCATCGGGATGTCAAAATCCCACAGATCGTTGTGTACCGTCTGGTACACCCACTTCGTTTTCCCGGTGGTGGCATCCAACGCCATCACCGAAGCGCCATATTTATGATCCAGCGGCGTGCGGTTTGCGCCCCACAAATCCACGGACGAGCTGCCCATTGGGATAAACACGGCGTTCATGGCCGCATCATAGGACATCGGTGCCCACGAGTTTGGCGTGCTACGCACATAGGTTTCACCCGGGGCCAACACCATGTTCGGATCTTCCCGGCCCGGATCGAACGCCCAGCGCATTTCACCGGTAATCACGTCATAACCGCGCAACACGCCGCCTGGCATATCCGTTTGCACGTTATCGGCAATACGGCCCCCGACCACTACCGTAGTACCAGCAAGCGTTGGCGCAGAGGTCAGCTGATATTTCGGATCTGCGGCATCGCCCAGCCCGTCTTTTAAATCCACCGTACCGTTCTGACCAAAATGCTCACACAGTTCACCGTTATCGGCGTTAATGGCTATCAGACGTGCGTCGATGGTGTTCATCAGCAGGCGGCGTTGGCAGCTGTCACCTGCGACCTGCGCAGGCAGAGCCACCGGCGTAGACCCTGCTACAGTCGGCTGTACGAGCGGCTTTGTCGCATCGAAATACGCAAGGCCACGGCAGCGCTGCCACACCTGTGATTTGGCGTTGATTTCACGCTTCCAGATTTCCTTGCCGCTGTCGGCATCCACTGCAATCACATTGTTGTGCGGCGTACACAGATAGACTCTGTCGCCCACCTGTAATGGAGTGAGTTGGTCTTCCGCACCGTTGCCGTCCGGACTCACTGGCGTATCGCCAGTACGGTACGTCCAGGCAACTTTTAAATCTTTCACGTTGTCACGGGTTATCTGGTCAAGCGCCACAAAGCGACTACCGCCTGCCGTGTTGCCGTAGTGGTCCCAGTCTTTCTGGGCTTTCGCTTTATCAACCGGTATCAACGGTAACGGCTGGCCGCTGAATGCAACCGTGGGGTGCGGGACAAACATCTGGCTAAATGTCACAGCCATACCAATAAGCAGCACAGCGCACAGTCCGTAAGAAAGCGCAGCAAACGAGGTTTTACGCTCACGCTTGCGCAGCGCGGGCCAGGTGGCGAATGCCAGCAGCATCAGCCCGGCGGGCACCATCAGGCGCGATACCAGCGGCCAGAAATCAAAGCGTACTTCAACCCACGCCCAGATAACGGTGCCAAGAAATACCAGCAGGAACAGTGGCACCGCCGAGGCGCGCTGGCGCGCAAACTGTACGGCGGCGAGGAGCGTAACAATCCCGGCGATAAGAAAGTAGGCGCTTCCGCCCAGCATCAGCAGTCTGGCACCGCCGACGGTAAAAAAGCCGCCCACCAGCAGCAATATTGCAGCCAGCAGGTAACACCATAGCTTAAGCTTTGTGCCGGATACGGCAGCTGAATCAGCCATAGCAAAGCATCTCCTGAATAATAAATGTTGTCATTTTGTGAAGTGGATCAGCGCTGGCCCGTTTGCTTTTCGGGCACGAACGATGGCGGCCGCCGTCGCGAGTGACGAGAGGATATATTCAACAAACAGGTGGCAGGATATTGCGACGAATCTTTTGGTACGTCAATGAATATCCCTGCGCTGGTAACACACAAATGGTTAACAAAAAAGATCAACCACCTGTTTCATAACGCTATTTTATGTTTGTTATTTTTTAGAAAAGTGTAATGGGAATGAGGCAGGTAATGAAAATGGGCGACAACGCTAACCCTCTGCTGGCTGAAGGCAGCGTTATCCGCCCGTAGTTTTCGCCGGGCGCGAATATTTCCATAGCCAGCGACCGCTGACCATACGCCAGTAAAAGAACGCAGCACGTACCGCCCAGTCAAGAAACATCCCAAGCCAGACGCCGATAACCCCCCAGCCCAGCAGAACGCCCAGCGTGTAACCTGCCACCACGCGACATCCCCACATCCCGAGCATGGAAACCCACATGGCAAAACGCGCGTCGCGTGCGCCTTTAAGGCCTGCCGGCAGCACCCACGAGGCGGCCCATATCGGCATAAATACCGCGTTTAACCAGATAAGCTCTTTCACTACCTGCGCGACATCCGGGTCACGGGTGTAAAACGACGCCATGAGTCCGGCAAACGGCGCGCTGAGCCAGGCAATAGCCGTCAGCCCCAGGGTCGAGAGCCAGAACACATGGCGCAACTGGCGCTCCGCCTGCCCCGGCTGCCCTTTTCCCAGACGCCGCCCGGTGATGATCGTTGAAGCTGAACCCAGCGCATTACCCGGCAAGTTAATCAGCCCGGCGATAGAAAAAGCAATAAAATTACCTGCAATCACGCTGGTGCCCATACCTGCCACAAACATCTGAGTGAGCAACTTACCGCCGTTGAACAGCACTGACTCAATACTCGCCGGAATGCCAATACCCAACACGTCATAAAGAATACTGAAATTAAGCGGACGAAAATAACTGCGCAGCGAGATGCGCAGCGATTTATAGCCTTTCATCAACACCCATAAAATACCGATGGCACCCATGTAGCGAGAAAGGGTAATCCCAAGCCCAGCCCCCGCAAACCCAAGCCCCGGCCAGGAGAACAGGCCATAAATCAGCACGCTACTGATAATGATATTGAGGATATTCATACCGCCATTGATAAGCAGCGGTATACGGGTGTTGCCCGCACCGCGCAGTGCGCCGCTACCAATAAGCGCGATAGCCGCCGCCGGATAACTCCAGGCCGTTAATTCAAGGTAATTGAGCGCCAGGGCTTTCACCTCCGGGGTGGCGGCGCCAGCGATAAAATCCACAATCTGCTCACCTACGCCGTGAATGAGTACTGCGAGCAGAACCGCCACCAGCGTCATCAGCACCAATGACTGGCGCGTCGCCGCCCGTGCACGCTTGCCCTGACGCTTGCCAAGGCTAAAGGCCACCACGACTGTGGTCCCAAGGTCGACCGCCGCGAAAAAAGCCAAAATCACCATGTTGAAGCTGTCGGCCATACCCACACCGGCCATTGCCGCTTTACCAAGCCAGCTCACGAGAAACGTGCTCAGTACTCCCATCAGCATGACACAGGTATTTTCAAGGAAAATAGGCACGGTTAACGGCATGATTTCACGCCAGAATAACGTTCGATAGCTGTGACGACGTGGATACCAGGGGGTGCGCACAACTCTCTCGCGCGCAATGGCATAGAGTTTCAAGCTAGCCTGCTTGTGAAAGTGAAATGACTTTTCAATGATGAGCCACTCCCGCTCATCCTGCAAAGCATTTCACTACCAAAATTCACCTGATGGCGCGTAAAATGATGAAGAATTCAGCAGTTAACACACCCCGTCGCGCACAATGTTTGACAAAATGTTTTTCGCCGCTAAGATAAGCTTCCACACGATTCCTCTGTAGTTCAGTCGGTAGAACGGCGGACTGTTAATCCGTAT
>CBIFVZ010000137.1:0-4729 GCA_966185765.1 uncultured Enterobacteriaceae bacterium
ATATTACCGACCCCGAAGGGCACCCCGGAATATGTGCCGATACGTGTGTGTTGTACACAAAGTGAGTTTTCCGCCTATGTAATCAAAAAATGAGTACATAAGTCCGGCGCGCTTTATACCACAACCAGACCTCAGACTCCAGCGGTAGTTATCAGCAAAACGCTGCGCGAATAACCGATTTGGCTCACCACGCTTGCCCTGATAACATAGGTAATTATTGTCGAAAACCGACTCCTGCGGACGTTATTCATGGCTATCTCAATTAAAACCCCAGAAGATATCGAAAAAATGCGCGTGGCGGGCCGCCTCGCCGCCGAAGTACTGGAAATGATCGAACCCCACGTGGTGCCTGGTATTACCACCGGCGAACTGGACCGTATTTGTGATGACTGGATTGTGAACCACCAGCACGCGGTCTCCGCCTGCCTGAACTACCACGGCTTCCCAAAATCCGTGTGCATTTCTATTAATGAAGTGGTGTGCCACGGTATTCCAGGCGACGAAAAGCACCTGAAAGATGGCGATATCGTTAATATCGACGTGACGGTTATCAAAGACGGCTTTCACGGCGACACATCCAAAATGTTTATCGTTGGCAAACCAACCATCCTCGGCGAGCGTCTGTGTCGCGTGACCCAGGAAAGCCTCTATCTGGCGCTGAAAATGGTCAAGCCCGGCGTGAACCTGCGTGAAATTGGCGCGGCAATACAGAAATATGTTGAAGCACAAGACTTCTCTGTCGTGCGTGAATACTGCGGTCACGGCATTGGCCGAGGTTTCCATGAGGAGCCGCAGGTGTTGCATTACGATTCTCCTGAGACCGATGTGGTACTTAAAGCAGGCATGACTTTCACCATTGAGCCAATGGTGAATGCGGGCAAGAAAGAGATTCGCACCATGAAAGATGGCTGGACGGTAAAAACGAAAGACCGGAGCTTGTCGGCCCAGTACGAGCATACTATTGTGGTGACTGATAACGGCTGCGAAATACTCACGCTACGTAAAGATGACACCATCCCGAACGTGATTTCGCATAACGAGTAATACAGAGCCGGCGCCAGCCGGCTTTTTTCTTACTTTTCGGGCAGAGCATGAGTCAAACATTACCTGAGCAGCACCCAAACACCGCTACCCCAACGCTACCCGGTCAGCCCGATTACCCCAATGCCTGGTGCTGTGATGCACTTAATGTCGAGGCCATACGCGAGCGTCTGGTGGCTTTCCAGCGCTGGTTAGGTGTGGCGTTTGATGACGGCATCTCGGCAAAGAAGCTGATGAGGGCACGCACGGAGTTTATTGACCAGCTGCTCCAGCGCCTGTGGCTTAACTACGGCTTTGGTGAAGAAGCGGACCTGGCGCTGGTCGCCGTGGGTGGCTACGGGCGCGGCGAACTGCATCCGTTGTCCGATATCGACGTCCTGGTGTTAAGCCGCCGCCCGCTGCCGGACGATCAGGCACAAAAAATCGGCGAGTTGATTACGCTTTTATGGGATCTGCGTCTTGAAGTCGGCCATAGCGTGCGTACGCTCGAAGAGTGTCTGCTTGAGGGGCTGGCCGACCTCACCATCGCCACTAACCTGATTGAAACGCGCCTGATCATTGGCGACGTAGCCCTGTTCCTGGAACTGCAAAAACATATTTTCAGCGATGGCTTCTGGCCGTCAGAAAAATTCTTTGCCGCTAAAGTCGAAGAACAAAACGAACGCCACCAACGCTATCACGGCACCAGCTATAACCTGGAGCCGGACATTAAAAGCAGCCCCGGCGGCTTGCGAGATATCCATACCTTACAGTGGGTGGCGCGCCGCCACTTTGGTGCAACCTCGCTTAATGAAATGGTGGGGTTTGGCTTTCTGACCGAGGCTGAGCGTAACGAGCTTAACGAATGCCAGCAGCTCTTGTGGCGCATCCGCTTTGCCCTGCATCTGGAGCTTAACCGCTACGATAACCGTCTGCTGTTTGACCGCCAGCTGAGCGTTGCCCAGCGTCTGAACTACCAGGGTGAAGGCAATCAGCCGGTTGAGCAAATGATGAAGGATTTCTATCGCGTCACCCGCCGCGTGAGCGAACTTAACCAGATGCTACTGCAGCTCTTTGATGAAGCCATTCTCGCCCTTCCGGCCGATGAAAAACCTCGTCCCATTGACGACGACTTCCAGCTACGCGGCACGCTTATCGACCTGCGCGACGAAACGCTGTTTATGCGTGAACCACAGGCTATTCTGCGCATGTTTTACACGATGGTGCGAAACCGCGATATCAGCGGCATTTACTCCACCACGCTGCGCCAGTTACGTCACGCACGCCGTCATCTGACCCAGCCACTGTGCTATATCCCGCAAGCGCGTGAAATCTTTCTCGCCATGCTGCGCCATCCCGGCATGGTAAAACGTGGTCTGCTACCTATGCACCGCCACAGCGTGCTTTGGGCTTATATGCCGCAATGGTCACACATTGTCGGCCAGATGCAGTTTGACCTGTTTCATGCCTACACGGTGGATGAGCACACCGTGCGCGTGCTGCTTAAGCTGGAAAGTTTTGCCAACGAAGAGACGCGCCAGAAGCATCCACTGTGCGTGGAACTGTGGCCACGGTTGAGCCATCCGGAGCTGATTTTCATTGCCGCACTGTTCCACGATATCGCCAAAGGGCGCGGCGGCGACCACTCGGTGCTGGGCGCTGAAGATATTCTTAAATTTGCCGAACTGCATGGCCTCAACTCGCGTGAGACCCAGCTGGTTGCCTGGCTGGTGCGCCAGCATCTGCTGATGTCGGTCACCGCCCAACGCCGCGATATTCAGGACCCGGAAGTGATAAAGCAGTTCGCCGCCGAAGTACAGTCCGAGAATCGCCTGCGTTATCTCATCTGCCTCACCGTCGCCGATATCTGTGCCACTAACGAAACGCTCTGGAACAGCTGGAAGCAAAGTCTGCTGCGTGAGCTGTACTTCGCCACAGAGAAACAGCTACGACGCGGCGTGCAGAGCACACCGGATATGCGCGAACGCGTGCGCCACCATCAGAAGCAGGCGTTGGCACTGCTGCGCATGGAAAATATTGACGAAGTGGCGCTACACCATATCTGGGCGCGCTGTCGCGCCAACTATTTTGTGCGCCATACGCCAAACCAGCTCGCCTGGCACGCGCGCCATCTTCTGGGCCACGATCTCAGCCAGCCCCTGATCCTGCTTAGTCCACAGGCCACGCGCGGCGGTACCGAGATTTTTATCTGGAGTCCGGACAGGCCTTATCTGTTTGCCGCCGTATGCGCGGAACTGGACCGCCGCAATCTGAGCGTGCACGACGCGCAAATCTTCACCACCCGCGACGGCATGGCAATGGACACCTTTATCGTCCTGGAGCCGGACGGTAGCCCGCTGTCCGCTGACCGCCATGAGTCGATTCGTCACGGACTGGAGCAGGCCATCACGCGCCACAGCTGGGAGGCGCCACAGCCGCGGCGTCAGCCTAACCGGCTGCGCCACTTCACGGTAAATACCGAGGTGAACATTCTGCCAACGCATACCGATCGGCGCACCTTTGTGGAACTGATTGCGCTGGACCAGCCTGGTCTTCTGGCACGTATCGGGCAAATTTTTGCCGATCTCGGTATTTCGCTGCACGGCGCGCGCATCACCACTATCGGCGAACGCGTCGAAGACTTGTTCATTCTCGCCACCGCAGAGGGCCAAGGACTGGACCCGGAACTGCAACGCGAAGTACAACAACGGTTGACATCGGCCCTTAATCCAAACGATAAAGACTAACCTAACTTTCTTAACACACGTGAAATTACCAGGAAGATTCGCCAATGCAGCAGTTACAGAACGTTATTGAATCCGCTTTTGAGCGCCGTGCCGACATTACTCCGGCCAACGCCGACGCTACCATCCGTGACGCCGTCAATCAGGTTATCAGCCTGCTCGACAGCGGCGCGCTGCGTGTTGCGGAGAAAATTGACGGTCAGTGGGTCACCCACCAGTGGCTGAAAAAGGCCGTTCTGCTCTCCTTTCGCATTAACGACAATAAAGTCATGGAAGGCGCAGAAAGCCGTTATTTTGACAAAGTGCCGATGAAATTTGCCGACTACGACGACGCTCGCTTTCAGAAAGAAGGCTTTCGTGTAGTGCCGCCAGCAGCCGTACGCCAGGGCGCGTTTATCGCCCGCAATACCGTACTGATGCCGTCTTACGTCAACATCGGTGCCTTTGTTGATGAAGGCACAATGGTAGACACCTGGGCCACCGTCGGCTCCTGTGCGCAGATCGGTAAAAACGTACACCTGTCTGGTGGCGTGGGCATTGGCGGCGTGCTGGAGCCGCTTCAGGCCAATCCGACTATCATCGAAGACAACTGCTTCATTGGCGCGCGCTCTGAGATTGTTGAAGGCGTTATCGTTGAGGAAGGCTCTGTGATTTCTATGGGCGTTTACATCGGCCAGAGCACCAAAATCTATGACCGTGAAACCGGCGAAGTGTTTTACGGCCGTGTACCGGCAGGCTCGGTGGTCGTTTCTGGCAACCTGCCGTCTAAAGACGGTAGCTACAGCCTGTACTGCGCGGTTATCGTGAAGAAAGTTGATGCGAAGACCCGTGGCAAAGTGGGCATCAACGAACTGCTGCGCACCATCGACTAAACAAAAATGATGATACATTAAGGCGGGTAATCCCCGCCTTGAGACTGATGCCTTACCTCACCCTGTCTCAGACAGGGTGAATGACACCCAATA
>CBIFVZ010000138.1:0-4661 GCA_966185765.1 uncultured Enterobacteriaceae bacterium
ATAGCACACTATATTAAACGGCAAAGCCGTAAAAACCCAACGTTAACGAAGAAGCAGTGTATGGCACAACCAGTAAAACTCACCGCAACGGTGTCCGAATCTCAACTCGGTCAACGGTTAGATCAGGCTTTGGCCGAATTGTTCCCGGATTATTCTCGTTCGCGCATAAAAGAGTGGATTCTCGATAAGCGCGTTACGCTCAGCGGTAAAATCTGCGATAAGCCGAAAGAGAAAGTGTTGGGCGGAGAAAATGTCGCCATCAATGCTGAAATTGAGGAAGAGGCGCGCTTCGAGCCGCAGGATATTCCGCTCAATATCGTTTACGAAGATGACGACATTCTCGTCATCAATAAACCGCGTGATTTCGTTGTGCACCCAGGAGCAGGTAACCCGGACGGCACCGTACTTAACGCGTTGTTACATTATTACCCACCGATTGCCGATGTGCCGCGCGCGGGCATTGTTCACCGACTGGATAAAGACACCACTGGCTTGATGGTGGTTGCCAAGACCGTTCCGGCGCAAACGCGGCTGGTGGAGTCACTGCAACTGCGTGAAATTACGCGTGAATATGAGGCAGTTGCTATTGGTCATATGACTGCGGGGGGCACGGTAGAAGAGCCTATCAGTCGCCATCCTACTAAACGTACACACATGTCGGTGCACCCAATGGGTAAACCAGCGGTGACGCATTATCGCATTATGGAGCACTTTCGCGTACACACGCGCCTGCGTTTGCGTCTTGAAACCGGGCGTACGCATCAGATTCGCGTTCATATGGCGCACATCACGCACCCGCTGGTGGGTGACCAGCTCTATGGCGGCCGCCCGCGTCCACCCAAAGGCGCATCGGACGCATTTATTCAGGCACTGCGTCAGTTCGACCGGCAGGCGCTGCATGCAACCATGTTGCGTCTTTACCATCCCATCACCGGAATTGAAATGGAATGGCATGCGCCAATTCCGCAGGATATGGTTGATCTCATTGATGCGCTGCGTGCGGACTATGAAGAACATAAGGACAGCATTGACTGGCTATGACAAAACTTATTGTTCCACAGTGGCCCTTACCTGAGGGTGTTGCGGCCTGCAGCTCTACTCGTCTTGGGGGCGTTAGCGCGCCGCCCTGGGATTCCCTGAATCTGGGTGCCCACTGCGGCGACAATATGGATAGTGTTGAGGAAAACCGCCGTCGTTTTTATCAGGCCGCTGCGCTGCCATCCAACCCGGTCTGGCTTGAGCAAGTGCATGGTACCGATGTGCTGCGCCTTAACGGCGAGACGCCAGTATCGAAACGTGCAGATGCTTCTTACACTGATAAACGCGGTGTTGTTTGTGCCGTGATGACGGCTGATTGCCTGCCGGTTTTGCTGTGCAACAGCACAGGAACCGAAGTAGCCGCAGCCCATGCCGGCTGGCGTGGATTGTGTGAGGGCGTTGTTGAACATACGGTCGCCTGTTTTCGTGAAAGCCCTGAAAACATCATGGCGTGGTTAGGTCCGGCTATCGGGCCTATGGCGTTTGAGGTCGGCCCGGAAGTTCGTGAAGCGTTTGTCGCAAAAGATGTACACGCAGAGCAGGCTTTCAGGCCCGTAGGCGAAAAATATTACGCCGATATTTACCAACTCGCGCGTCAGCGCCTGTCAAATCTGGGGATCCACCAGATTTATGGCGCAGAACGCTGTACTTTCAGCGAAAAACACGAATTTTTCTCTTATCGTCGCGATAGAACTACGGGTCGTATGGCAAGTTTTATTTGGCTGATATAACCTATTGAAACAAGACGATCCAGTACGGGTAGCTACCCTCTCATATAATTATGGTCATTAACCTTGAATAATTGAGGGATGACCTCATTTAATCTCCAGTAGCAATTTTGACCATATATGGGAGGAGTTATGCGTCTGGATCGTCTTACTAATAAATTCCAGCTTGCTCTTGCCGATGCCCAGTCACTGGCGCTTGGGCACGACAACCAGTTTATTGAACCCCTTCATTTGATGAGCGCCCTGCTAAAGCAGGAAGGCGGCTCAGTTGCGCCCTTGTTGACCTCAGCAGGCGTCAATGCAGGACAGTTGCGTACCTCTATTGAACAGGCGTTAAGCCGCCTGCCGCAGGTTGAAGGGACCGGCGGTGATGTTCAGCCTTCACAGGAGCTTGTCCGCACGCTGAACCTGTGCGACAAGCTGGCGCAAAAACGCAACGACAACTTTATTTCCTCAGAGTTATTTATCCTGGCGGCGCTGGATTCGCGCGGTACGCTGGCTGACTTACTGAAGGCCGCGGGCGCAACAACGGCCAATGTTACCCAGGCCATTGAACAGATGCGAGGAGGTGACAGCGTGAACGACCAGGGTGCCGAAGATAGCCGTCAGGCGTTGAAAAAATTTACCATCGATCTGACCGAGCGCGCCGAGCAGGGCAAACTTGACCCGGTAATTGGCCGCGATGAAGAAATCCGCCGTACCATTCAGGTTCTCCAGCGCCGTACCAAAAATAACCCGGTACTGATTGGTGAACCAGGTGTAGGTAAAACCGCCATTGTTGAAGGACTGGCGCAGCGCATTGTCAACGGTGAAGTGCCAGAAGGTCTTAAGGGCCGTCGGGTGCTGGCGCTGGATATGGGAGCGCTGGTGGCCGGGGCGAAATATCGCGGTGAGTTTGAAGAGCGTCTTAAAGGCGTACTTAATGATCTCGCTAAGCAGGAAGGCAACGTAATCCTGTTTATTGACGAACTGCACACTATGGTGGGGGCCGGTAAGGCTGACGGCGCAATGGATGCGGGCAATATGCTCAAACCGGCGCTGGCGCGTGGTGAGTTGCACTGCGTAGGCGCGACCACGCTTGATGAATATCGCCAGTACATTGAGAAAGATGCTGCATTAGAACGCCGCTTCCAGAAAGTATTCGTTGCAGAGCCGACGGTGGAAGACACCATTGCTATCCTGCGTGGTCTGAAAGAGCGCTATGAGTTGCATCACCATGTACAGATAACTGACCCGGCGATTGTCGCAGCGGCCACGCTGTCGCATCGCTATATTGCTGACAGACAGCTGCCGGATAAAGCTATTGACCTGATTGATGAGGCTGCATCAAGTATTCGTATGCAGATTGACTCTAAGCCAGAAGAGCTTGATCGTCTGGACCGCCGTATCATCCAGCTCAAACTTGAGCAGCAGGCGCTGATGAAAGAGTCTGATGAGGCGAGTAAAAAACGTCTGGATATGCTTAACGGCGAACTCTCTGATAAAGAGCGTGAGTATTCGGTGCTGGAGGAGGAGTGGAAGGCGGAGAAAGCCTCCCTTTCTGGTACCCAGACCATCAAGGCCGAGCTTGAGCAGGCGAAAATTGCAATGGAACAGGCACGGCGCGTGGGTGACCTCGGACGTATGTCTGAACTGCAGTACGGCAAAATCCCGGAACTGGAAAAACAGCTTGAAACTGCCACGCAGTCAGAAGGCAAAACGATGCGCCTGCTGCGTAACAAAGTGACCGATGTCGAAATTGCCGACGTGCTGGCACGCTGGACCGGTATTCCGGTATCCAGAATGATGGAAAGCGAGCGTGAAAAACTGCTGCGTATGGAGCAGGATTTACACCAGCGGGTGATTGGACAGGATGAGGCGGTTGAAGCCGTATCGAACGCCATTCGCCGCAGCCGTGCCGGGTTGTCCGATCCTAACCGCCCGATTGGTTCATTCCTGTTCCTGGGGCCGACCGGGGTAGGTAAAACCGAGTTGTGCAAGGCACTGGCGAACTTCATGTTTGACAGTGACGACGCAATGGTGCGTATTGATATGTCTGAGTTTATGGAAAAACACTCCGTGTCTCGCCTGGTGGGCGCCCCTCCGGGATATGTCGGTTATGAAGAGGGTGGTTACCTGACGGAAGCCGTGCGTCGTCGTCCGTACTCCGTTATTTTGCTTGATGAAGTCGAAAAAGCACATCCGGATGTTTTCAATATCCTTCTACAGGTGCTGGATGATGGACGTTTGACCGATGGCCAGGGCAGAACAGTGGATTTTCGTAATACCGTGGTCATTATGACCTCCAACCTGGGTTCTGATCTGATTCAGGAACGGTTTGGCGATCTGGATTACGGTCACATGAAAGATCTGGTACTGGGTGTGGTAAGTCAAAACTTCCGACCAGAATTCATTAACCGTATTGACGAAGTGGTGGTATTTCATCCTCTTGGTGAGCGCCATATTGCGTCTATTGCGCAGATTCAGTTGCAGCGTTTGTACCAGCGTCTGGAAGAGCGCGGCTATACGGTTCGTATTTCTGACGAGGCCCTGAAACTGCTGAGTGAAAACGGATACGACCCGGTTTATGGGGCGCGGCCGCTCAAACGTGCTATCCAACAGCAGATTGAAAACCCGCTGGCGCAACAAATTCTTTCCGGTGAGTTGGTGCCCGGTAAACCGGTTGAGCTGCAGGTTAAAGACGCACAGATTGTCGCAATACAGTAAACCTCAGTAAAGAAACGGGCCTCAGGGCCCGTTTTTGTTTGTTTAATGAACGGCTGCAGTATGTTTTTAGTTGTTATGAGTGAAAAGTGAGCGATCGACATGTTTTTTTTAAATATCACTTGTCAGTCACAAAACAGTCCCTATAATGCGCCTCCACTGACACGGCACAACGGCTTACAAACCGGCCCG
>CBIFVZ010000139.1:0-4632 GCA_966185765.1 uncultured Enterobacteriaceae bacterium
ATGAACAAGACTCAACTGATTGATGTAATTGCGGACAAGGCTGATCTGTCTAAAACGCAAGCTAAAGCAGCTCTGGAAGCTACCCTGGCTGCCATTACTGAGTCTCTGAAAGAAGGTGATGCTGTTCAGCTGGTTGGTTTCGGTACTTTCAAAGTGAACCATCGCGCAGAGCGCACTGGTCGCAACCCGCAGACCGGCAAAGAAATCAAAATCGCTGCTGCTAACGTACCGGCATTCGTTTCTGGTAAAGCACTGAAAGACGCTGTTAAGTAAGATTCAGCGTGGCAGTGGACAGTTTTAACAGAGGGGCGGAAACGCCCCTTTCGTCTTTCTGGCACCGTATTTCGGTGCTGGCAGGTGCGATGCTGCTCACTGCCTGTGGTTCCCATTCTTCTCTACCTCCGTTTACCGCCAGTGGTTATGTTGCCGATGATGGTGTAGTGCGCATCTGGCGTAAGGATGATTCCAGTGGTGGTGTTCATCTCTTTACCGCTTTCAGCCCCTGGTACAGCGGCGAGACCGCGACGGGAGAATTCCGCTGGCAGGGCGACCGCCTGACGCTGGTTGAACAAACCATCTTTGGCAAAAGCCAGCAGCATGTGAAAGTCCGTTTTGATGACCGTGGTGGTCTGAGTTTTATGCAGCGGGAAGTGAAGGGACAGAAGCAACAGATGTCAGATGACAGCATTGCGCTGTGGCGCTACCGCGCTGAACAAGTACGCCAGACCAGCGATGCGCTGCGCAGTGGCCGCGTGGTGCTGCGCCAGGGGCGCTGGCAGGCGGATGGCACGGTGATTAACTGTGAAGGCCAGCGCGTCACACCGGCACTGGACAGTGCGGCACTGACGCGCATTCGCCATCGCCAGGCCAACTCATCTCTGGCAGTGAGCGTTGCCTGGCTCGAAGCACCTGAAGGTGCCCAGCTTTTACTGGTCGCTAATGAAGACTATTGCCGCTGGCAGCCTGACCCGAAAACGTTTTAAACCGCCATCAACGAGTCACATCTTTCTCCTGCTTTTAACCATTACCGCAGGTCAGCGCAGAAGAGGCTTGCGCTTCTCTGGCAGAACTTCTGAACACAGGTTTGGTCCGCTCAGACAACGAATAAACGTTCTTTATCCTGGTTCACTTGCCTGTCTGTCGCAGTCTCACGGGCGGCAGCAGCTGAGTAATGAGTCGATAGAGGCGTAGCAACGCAGTGAAACTGGCGTATGCTGCATGGTGTAATTCAGGAAGTGCCAGGAAACGGTGAAGCACCAGGAAGAGTATGGCTTATTGAAACGCCAGGCGTTTACTGCAACGCCTGGCGTGTTGCTAAAGGCTGTGTTATTGCTGCGCCTCAGGATTGTTTCTCACGCTCAATGGCGCGCCAGCCGATATCGCTGCGGCTAAAGCCACCATCCCAGCGGATGCTCGCCATGAGTGCGTAGGCGTGCTTTTGGGCTTCGCTGACGCTGTGACCCAGTGCTGTTGCACACAGCACGCGTCCTCCGCTGGTGACAACATCGCCCTCCGCATTCAGCGCAGTACCGGCATGGAAGACTTTGCCTTCATCACTCACCTGAGTGGGCAGGCCGAGAATGACGTCGCCGCTGCGGTAGTTACCCGGATAACCGCCCGCCGCCATAACCACACCTAACGCTGCACGCTCGTCCCACTGTGAAGTTTTTTCATCAAGCTTACCGGCGCAGGCGGCAAGACACAGATCCACCAGATCAGACTGCATACGTAGCATGATCGGTTGCGTTTCCGGGTCGCCAAAGCGGCAGTTAAATTCGATAACCTTCGGGTTGCCTTCTTTGTCGATCATCAGGCCTGCGTACAAAAAGCCGGTGTAGGTATTGCCTTCTGCTGCCATGCCACGCACGGTTGGCCAGATGATGCGTTCCATCGTGCGCTGGTGGACAACGTCAGTGACTACTGGTGCCGGTGAGTAGGCACCCATACCGCCGGTATTCGGGCCGGTGTCTTTATCGCCCACACGTTTATGATCCTGGCTGGTTGCCATTGGTAGCACATGTTCGCCATCCACCATGACGATAAAGCTTGCTTCTTCGCCATCAAGAAACTCTTCAACCACCACACGGTGGCCCGCGTCACCAAATGCGTTGCCTGCCAGCATATCCTTAATGGCGTCTTCGGCTTCTTTGAGCGTCATCGCCACGATAACGCCTTTGCCTGCAGCCAGACCGTCGGCCTTGATGACAATGGGTGCGCCTTTTTCACGCACGTAAGCCAGTGCAGGTTCGACATCGGTGAAGTTCTGGTATTGCGCAGTCGGAATATTGTGGCGTGCCAGGAAATCCTTGGTGAACGCTTTGGAGCCTTCAAGTTGAGCGGCTGCTTTAGTTGGGCCAAAAATAGTCAGCCCAGCTTCACGAAATGCATCCACGACACCAATCACTAACGGCGCTTCCGGCCCGACAATAGTCAGGTCGATGTTTTCGCGTTGTGCAAAATCCAGCAGTGCCGGAATGTCTGTCACGCTGATATTTACGTTCTGCAATGCGGGTTCCAGTGCAGTACCCGCATTACCTGGCGCAACATAGACGGTGTTAACCTGCGGTGACTGCGCCGCTTTCCAGGCCAGCGCGTGCTCGCGCCCGCCATTACCAATCACTAATACTTTCATTGTCAGACTCTCTGTTAGTGGCGGAAGTGGCGTATGTCGGTGAAGATCATCGCAATGCCGTGTTCGTCGGCGGCGGCAATCACCTCTTCATCGCGAATCGAGCCGCCAGGCTGAATCACACAGCTCACACCCACGGCGGCGGCGGCGTCAATACCGTCACGGAACGGGAAGAAGGCGTCGGACGCCATCGCCGAGCCTTTTACTTCAAGTCCTTCGTCACCGGCTTTGATACCGGCAATTTTGGCGGAATAAACGCGGCTCATCTGGCCTGCGCCAATGCCGATAGTCATGTTGTTGCGCGCATAGACGATAGCGTTGGACTTCACGAATTTCGCCACTTTCCAGCAGAACAGCGCATCGCGCAGCTCCTGCTCGGTGGGCTGGCGTTTGGTTACCACACGCAGTTCGTCCGTGCCAACCATACCCAGGTCCCGGTCCTGAACCAGCAGACCGCCGTTGACGCGCTTGAAATCCAGACCCGGCACGCGCTGGCTCCACTCACCGCAGGTCAGCACGCGCACGTTCTGCTTCGCAGCTGTGATTTTCAGCGCTTCTTCAGAGGCGGATGGCGCAATAATCACCTCCACAAACTGGCGCGAGACGATAGCCTGTGCGGTTTCGGCATCCAGCTCGCGGTTAAAGGCAATAATGCCACCAAAGGCTGAGGTGGGGTCGGTTTTGTAAGCGCGATCGTAGGCGTTAAGAATGGAGCTATCAGCTGCAACGCCGCAGGGGTTGGCGTGCTTAACGATAACGCAGGCGGGATCGGTGAACTCTTTGACGCACTCAAGTGCGGCATCGGTATCGGCAATGTTGTTATAGGAGAGCGCTTTGCCCTGGCGTTGCGTGGCGGTGGCAACGGAGGCTTCTTTCACGCCTTCTTCTATATAGAAGGCTGCCTGCTGGTGGCTGTTCTCACCGTAACGCATGTCCTGCTTTTTAATAAAGTTCAGGTTCAGCGTACGCGGGAAGCGGCCAGACGGTTCAGCAGTATCTCCGTGATAGGCAGGCACCATGCTGCCAAAGTAGTTGGCAATCATGCTGTCATAGGCTGCGGTGTGTTCAAAGGCTTTGATTGCCAGATCGAAACGCGTTTCCAGCGTCAGGGAGCCGTCGTTTGCGTCCATTTCATTAATGATGGCGGTGTAGTCACTGCTCTTTACCACAATAGCGACATCTTTATGGTTCTTGGCAGCTGAGCGCACCATGGTTGGGCCGCCAATGTCGATATTCTCTACGGCATCTTCCAGCGAGCAACCTTCACGGGCCACGGTTTGTGCAAAGGGATAAAGATTGACGACCACCATATCAATAGGAGAGATAGCGTGCGTTGTCATGACGTCATCGTCCTGGCCGCGACGCCCGAGAATGCCACCGTGTACTTTCGGGTGCAGGGTTTTTACGCGTCCGTCCATCATTTCCGGAAAGCCGGTGTAGTCAGAGACTTCGGTAACCGGTAAACCCGCATCTGCCAGCAGGCGAGCCGTGCCGCCGGTGGAGAGCAACTCAACCTTACGTGAAGAGAGCGCCTGAGCGAATTCGATGATGCCGGCTTTGTCAGACACGCTGAGCAGCGCGCGGCGTACAGGACGACGATGTTGCATGATGATAAATCCCCAGGATTTGAATATTACAGAGAGCGTTAGCTGAATTTTCGTCAAAAAAACTCAGCTAACGCACCTGGTGGGGCGTTAGTGTTAATGCGCGGCATTGTAACGAAAACGTTTGCGCAACGCTCGCGAATTTTCAATTTTTGCGGCTTTGTGGATAACTCTGTGTGCAACTGCGTATAAAGCGGGGTTTTGCTGGGGAATGCAGCAGTCGGTCATTTTTCTGCAATTTTCCTGTTGCGGTCCGGCGGGAAGTCCCTATAATGCGCCTCCATCGACACGGCAACTGACAAACAGGACGCCGGGTTGACAGAGAAAAACCCTGAAAAAACGGGTTGACTCTGAAAGAGGAAAGCGTAATATACGCCACCTCGCGACAGCAGGCAGAAC
>CBIFVZ010000140.1:0-4378 GCA_966185765.1 uncultured Enterobacteriaceae bacterium
CCGACGAGCTACCAGGCTGCTCCACCCCGCGTCCGTGGATGCGCACTATACTCTCCAGGAGATTTCATGCAACCCCTTTTTTACAATAAGTCAGTATTTTTGAAAATGACCGGTTAATAATTCATCGATAGCGTGGTTTTTGTGCAGAATCAGCGTCGTGCGCGGGTCTGCGCATTTAAATAAGCCGAGGCGTTTGCTATCTTGCCGCATCAAGGCGCGTTAACGATTAAAGAAGAGAAGAGATGAAAGGACGTTGGGGCAAACGAGTTCTGACAGGCGCTATGCTGGTAATGCTGGCGGCCTGTTCATCCAAACCGACTGACCGGGGTCAGCAGTATAGCGACGGTAAATTCAACCAGCCTTTCTCGCTGGTGAACCAGCCGAATGCGATGGGGTCACCCATCAACGCCGGTGACTACTCACGCCAGATTAGTGAAATACGTAACGCTTCGCCGCGCTTATACAATCGTCAGAGCAATGTCTACAGCGCGGTGCAGGAATGGCTGCGTGCCGGCGGTGATACCCGCACGTTGAGCCAGTTTGGGCTGGATGCCTGGCAGATGGAAGGCACAGACAACTATGGCAACGTGCAGTTTACCGGCTATTACACGCCAGTGGTGCAGGCTCGTTATACTCGCCAGGGGGAATTCCAGTACCCGATTTACCGTATGCCGCCTAAACGTGGCCGCCTGCCGTCGCGTGCCGAGATTTATGCCGGCGCGCTGAGCGACAGCTATGTGCTGGCTTACAGCAACTCGCTTATCGATAACTTTATTATGGACGTGCAGGGCAGCGGTTATATCGACTTTGGCGATGGTCGCCCGCTTAACTTCTTCAGCTATGCCGGAAAGAACGGCCATGCCTACCGCAGCATTGGTAAGGTGCTTATCGATCGCGGTGAAGTGAAGCGTGAAGACATGTCGATGCAGGCGATTCGCCACTGGGCGGACACCCACAGCCCGGCTGAAGTGCGTGAGCTACTTGAGCAAAACCCGTCGTTTGTTTTCTTCCAGCCGAAGTCGTTTGCGCCCGTCAAAGGGGCCAGCGCCGTACCGCTCATCGGCCGTGCCTCGGTAGCTTCCGACAGGAGCATAGTGCCTGCGGGCACCACCATTCTGGCAGAAGTGCCGCTGCTGGATAATAACGGAAAGTTTCGTGGTCAGTATGAACTGCGCGTGATGGTGGCGCTGGACGTAGGCGGGGCGATTAAAGGCCAGCATTTTGATATTTACCAGGGCATTGGCCCGGAGGCTGGACACCGTGCAGGATGGTATAATCACTACGGACGCGTCTGGGTGCTGAAACCAGCTCCGGGTGCAGGTAGTTCGCTGTTCACCAGCCTGTAACGCTGATTCTGGTTTGATGTCGCGGGCTGACTTGTCGGCCCGCTTTATTTTCTGAGGTTTTGTTTCATGGTAGTCAATTTGAGTGAGGCCTGGCTCCAGCGCTTTGGCGGTACGGCTCGCCTTTATGGGCGCGATGCGTTGCAGCTTTTTGCCGGAGCGCATGTTTGTGTGGTGGGCATTGGCGGCGTGGGTAGTTGGGCGGCAGAAGCGCTGGCGCGCACAGGCATTGGTGCTATCACGCTTATTGATATGGATGATGTGTGTGTGACCAATACTAACCGCCAGATTCATGCGTTGCGCGACACCGTTGGCCAGGCGAAAGGCGAGGTTATGGCCGAGCGTATCCGTTTGATAAACCCGGAATGCCGCGTGAACGTGGTGGATGATTTTGTTACCGTTGATAACGTCGCACAACTGCTGGACCAGAATTTCAGCTATGTGATTGATGCTATCGACAGCGTGCGTCCTAAGGCTGCGCTGATTGCGTTTTGTCGGCGTAACAAGATCCCGCTGGTGACTACCGGCGGCGCGGGCGGGCAAATCGATCCTACACAGATTCAGGTCGCCGATCTGGCGAAAACCATTCAGGATCCGCTGGCAGCTAAGCTCAGAGAGCGGCTCAAAAGCGATTTTGGCGTGGTGAAAAACAGCAAAGGCAAGCTCGGCGTCGACTGTGTTTTCTCGACTGAAGCCCTGGTGTACCCGCAAGCAGATGGTTCGGTTTGTGCAGCGAAAAGCAGTGCTGAAGGAACAAAACGCATGGACTGCGCCTCTGGCTTTGGGGCTGCGACGATGGTGACTGCCTCATTCGGCTTTGTAGCCGTGTCGCACGTACTGAAAAAAATGATGGCGAAAGCGGCGCGCGAACGCGCCTGATGCTGTGTTACTGCGCCGTTATCTGACGCACGCGCTGTGCCAGCGCTGCCAGGCCCTGGCTTCGTGACGCGCTTAGCTCGCCACTCAGACCCAGTTCGTCAAACAGCGCCAGCGGGTCCTGCTGGCGAAGTTCCTCTGGCCGTTTACCCTCAATGGCAGTGAGCAGTACCGCGAGCAGGCCGCGCACAATGCGGCCTTCGCTGTCGCCATAAAAGTGCAGCCGACCGTCGTTGTTCAAGGTATAACCCAGCCAGACCCGGTTCTCACAGCCGCGTACCTCAATCTCTTCACGCTTAAGTTCTTCTGACAGCGCAGGGAGCTGTTTGCCGAGTAGAATCAGCTGACGATATTTATCTTCCCACTGGGTTAGTGGGATGAAAATAGCGCGCAGATCGTCGGCGCTGACGGTACTACCAAACGGGTGGCCGGACAGAAAAGCGCTTGTCATTATCAATCTCCCAGCAATTCCAGCGCCCGGTCAACGGCCTGAATCAGGCACTCGACATCGCGCTGAGTGTTATAAGGTGCGAAAGAAGCGCGCAGCGTACCGTTGACGCCAAGCGCCGCCAGCAGCGGTTGGGCGCAGTGCTGGCCTGCACGCACTGCCACGCCAGCTTTCGCCAGTAGCGTGACCATATCGCCATGATGAATGCCTGCAAAATCAAAGGCCAGCAGGCTGGAGTCCTGACAGCGGAAGCTGCGAAACCCGGGGCGCTTCGCCAGTTCATCTTCTGCAAGCGTTGCCAGACCGCGACTGTAGTTCTCAGCCTGCACCATATCGTTGTCGGCAAGCCATTCCAGCGCGGCACTCAGGCCAGTCACGCCAGCAATATTGGGCGTGCCTGCTTCGAACCGGTAGGGCGGAGGTTGCATGCTGAAGCCATCAAAAGAGACCTCAGTAATCATTTTGCCGCCACCGAGCCACGGTGCCATCTCTGCCAGCAGCGTTGCTTTGCCGTACAGGGCGCCAATACCGGTTGGGCCATAGAGCTTATGGCCGGAAAAAGTATAAAAATCGATATCAAGCGCCTGAACATCAGGCGGGCAGTGCACTGCTCCCTGTGCGCCATCGACCATGACAATGACATTGTGCGCATGGGCGAGGGTTATGGCCTGAGCAAGATCCGGGCAGCCTCCGGTCACGTTGGACATTTGCCCCAGCGCCAGTACGCGGCTGCGGGCATTAAGTCGTGCGGGAAGCAATGAGAGGTCAGGCAATCTGTCAGCCCCGACAGGCAGCTTCACGACTTTCGCTCCTGTCTGCTGCGCGACCATCAGCCAGGGTACCAGGTTGGCGTGGTGTTCGGCTTCGCTCACAATGATTTCATCACCGGGCTGCAGGCGTGGGCGTGCCCAGCTTTGTGCCACCATATTAATGGCTTCAGTTGCGCCGCGGGTCCAGACGATTTCTTCTGCGTTGGCGGCATTGAGCAGGCGAGCAACCGCTTCGCGCGCGGCTTCGTACTGCGCGGTCAGACGCTGGGCAGCGCCATACTGACTGCGGTGCACGCTGCCTGAGCTAACCGAATAGAATTGCTGGCTGGCCTCAATAACTGCGAGCGGCTTGAGTGCGGTCGCAGCACTGTCGAGATAAACACCGGCATCCGCCAGAGCCGGAAAGTGTTCGCGAAAGCGAGTGGGATTAAAAGCTGTCATGATTTTCCTCACGTAGTCATGAGACTGTGACGCATTTCACGGCAGGGTACAAGCGTCCAGGAACAGTCTCCAATCCACAGCGCCAGCTGGAAAATGTTCAAAAGTGGATTATGCTAAATAGTAACGGGTTAAACTATCAGCCTGTTACCAGGACTAATGTTATCAGCATTAAACGCTACAAGGAGAAAACAATGATGAAGACTGCTGCTTTGATTGGTGCGGGTATTATGGCCTTAACGCTGACTGCCTGCTCTGGCCCGAACTATGTGATGCATACCAACGACGGGCGTTCAATTGTCTCTGAAGGTAAGCCTCAGACCGACAGTGATACCGGTATGATTAAGTATAAAGACGCTAACGGCAATAAACAGCAAATCAATCGCGCTGATGTGAAAGAAATGGTGGCTTTAGAGTGATTTGTGGGTAAAAAAAAGCACCGCATTCTTGCGGTGCTACATTAATCACTATGGACAGACAGGGTAAATGTACAGGAAGTGAAA
>CBIFVZ010000141.1:0-4276 GCA_966185765.1 uncultured Enterobacteriaceae bacterium
CATATGGAAGATTTCCATAACCCGGACGGCACCATGCGCAGCGCGGATGATATTACGGAAATGTGGAAACGCTGGAATATCCGGCCTGAACAGCACGTTGCATTTTACTGCGGCACCGGATGGCGCGCGTCTGAGACCTTTATGTACGCCCGCGCCATGGGCTGGCAAAACGTCGCGGTCTATGACGGCGGCTGGTACGAATGGAGCGCTAACCCGAAAAACCCGGTCGCAACAGGCGATCGCAAACCGGATAGCTCGCTTTAAGGTTTCTCTTCGTGACGCTGACATGCCCTCAGCGTCACATACCCTCCCCACACCCGATTAAACGTCGTCAGCCAGCACAGCGCGCCAAATATCCACGCCAGCCAGGAAAAGTACGCCGGGAAGAGGCAACAAAGCACAAATAACGCGATAGTTTCACTGCCTTCCGTCAGGCCGCCGAGGTAATAAAACGATTTGTGCGCGTAGCCGGGGTTATCGATATTGTGTTTCGCTGCCAGTGCGGCAAACGCCAGAAAGCTGCTGCCGGTACCGATAAACGCAAACAGTAGCCACGCGCCGGCAATAGCATTGTTCAACGGGTCCGCAAGGACAAAGCCAAACGGCACCAGCGCGTAAAAGAGAAAGTCGAGGGCAATATCAAGGAACCCGCCGGCATCCGATAAACCCCGCCGCCTTGCAAGCGCACCATCCAGCCCATCACACAGGCGATTAACCACAATCGCCATTAATGCCGCGCCATACCATCCCAGCGCCAGAAACGGCAAGGCCAGCACGCCGACAGCAAACCCCACCAGCGTGATGCCATCTGGGGTAATCTGAGGACGATCGACGATTTCAGCAACGCGATTGAGCAAGGGCTTGAGACGCGGGTGGAGATGACGGTCGAGCATGTTTTTTCCTGTAACAACGCTTTAGCAAACTTCAGGGCAAGGATATTATGGTAATACATTTACAGAATCTTTGACCGCTATGCTGAAAACCATCGATGTCGTTGCTGCCATTATTGAACAAAACGGACAAATTTTACTTGCCCAACGTCCGCCTCACGCCGACCAGGCAGGCATGTGGGAGTTTGCCGGGGGAAAAGTCGAGCAAGGCGAGAGTCAACCGGAAGCGCTGACCCGCGAGTTACGTGAAGAGTTCGGTATTCACGCGCAACCAACCCGTTATATCGCCAGCCATCAACGAGAAGTCTCCGGGCGTATCATTCATCTGCATGCCTGGCACGTTCCGGTTTACGAGGGTGAGATTGTGGCCCTGGAGCATACTGCGCTGGCGTGGTGCCTCCCGGAAGAGGCATTCGATTATGCGCTTGCGCCTGCCGATATTCCTCTGCTCGAAGCATTTATGGCTTTACGCGATGCCAGATAAGCGGGTTGGTGCTGAGGGTTTTCTCATCGCGCTGACACTGTAGCAAACCACCGTCCGTATTAATCACCGCGCCTTCAGAATAATATTCATTTTGATAGACGCAGCACTGGCTACAGTTTTCTACCTGCTGCCCCCGGGTACTGAAGACTTCCGGCGGCACGTTGACCTCGACCTGCGGGCGCGCGAACGCCGCCCCCGCCATCACAATCAGTACTCCTGTCAGCCATTGCGTTTTCATCCTCGAGCTCCTGTTCTCTGCTTTCGTATCTCTATATATCGACCCATTTGCTCACTTCCTTAAGGGTAAACGTCTATCGGTTTTTATTATGACCCACTGCTGCGTATTAATTTTCCTTTCGGGCTCAATTTTGCTTGTCAAAAGTTAGCAACGTAATGATATAGTCAAAAAACATCACGACGTTAAAACATAAATCACAACAAGCACATACATCATTAACTATAAGAGGAACTTATACTTATGGATCAGGTTGGCTCTCTGGAAAACTTCCTTGCCCACGTTCAGCAACGCGACCCACACCAGACAGAATTCTCTCAGGCCGTACGCGAAGTCATGACCACCCTATGGCCATTTCTGGAACAGAACCCGCAATATCGTCGCCTCTCGCTGCTCGAAAGGCTGGTTGAACCAGAGCGCGTGATCCAGTTCCGCGTAGTATGGGTGGACGATCGCAATCAGGTACAGGTGAACCGCGCATGGCGCGTACAGTTCAGTTCGGCGATTGGGCCGTTCAAGGGCGGGATGCGTTTCCACCCTTCCGTGAACCTGTCGATTCTGAAATTCCTCGGCTTCGAGCAAACCTTTAAAAACGCCCTGACCACGCTACCGATGGGTGGCGGCAAAGGCGGCAGCGATTTTGACCCGAAAGGCAAAAGCGAAGGCGAAGTCATGCGCTTCTGTCAGGCGCTGATGACTGAACTCTATCGTCATCTTGGCGCAGACACCGACGTCCCGGCGGGCGATATCGGCGTGGGTGGGCGAGAAGTCGGCTTCATGGCTGGCATGATGAAAAAACTCTCCAACAACACCGCCTGCGTGTTTACCGGGAAAGGTCTTTCGTTCGGCGGCAGCCTGATTCGTCCGGAAGCTACCGGTTACGGTCTGGTTTACTTCACCGAAGCGATGCTCAAGCGTCACGGCCTGAGCTTTGAAGGCATGCGCGTTTCCGTTTCCGGCTCCGGTAACGTGGCGCAATACGCGATTGAAAAAGCAATGGAACTTGGTGCTCACGTGGTCACAGCATCTGACTCCAGCGGCACCGTGGTGGACGAAAGCGGCTTTACCAAAGAAAAACTGGCGCGTCTGATTGAAATCAAAGCCAGCCGTGACAGTCGCGTGGCCGATTACGCGCGTGAGTTTGGACTGGTCTATCTGGAAGGCCAGCAGCCGTGGTCTGTGCCGGTTGATATTGCCCTGCCGTGCGCCACGCAGAATGAGCTGGATACCGATGCCGCTCGCGTGCTGGTTGCTAACGGCGTCAAAGCCGTAGCCGAAGGTGCGAATATGCCAACCACCATCGAAGCCACCGAACTGTTCCTCGACGCGGGCGTACTATTTGCGCCGGGTAAAGCGGCGAACGCGGGCGGTGTCGCCACCTCCGGCCTGGAGATGGCGCAAAACGCCGCGCGTATGGGCTGGAAAGCCGAGAAAGTCGATGCGCGTCTGCACCACATCATGCTGGATATTCACCATGCCTGCGTTGAGCACGGCGGCGAAAGCAAGCAAACCAACTATGTGCGCGGCGCCAACATTGCAGGCTTCGTTAAAGTTGCCGACGCGATGCTGTCACAGGGTGTGATTTAAGCAGAGGCGTGCAAGCGCAGCGCCCCCGGCAAGAATCCGGTGAAAATGCCTGATGGCGCTGCGCTTATCAGGCCTACGGACGGGTGCAATTCATTGAAACTGCACTCTTTGTAGGCCGGGCAAGTGCAGCGCCCCCGCCAAAGAGGTCAGGTTGAGGATGTGCCCCAGGGGACATTTCTTATCGGCCAACGACACTTTTTACTGTAATGCTCCCAAAACTGCTTATCATAGCGATAACATGCTTCAAGCTCAGCATCCGTTAACTTTCTGCGATAGCAGCAAGCATGCCAGTAAAGAAATCCCATCACACTATTTTTGTGGTAATCCTCTTCACTTTCGAACAACTCGTGCGCCTTTCGCGAAGCAATCATGATGTAATGCCATGCCAGTTCTTCTTCAATAGTACCATTTTGATAAGCGGTGCAGGATAACGAGATCATCCACGAGAATTCAGCCGCCCATATAAGCCGGGCAGAGGATTTATCAAAACGGCGAATAGCACAATCGGAAATATAGTCTCGTGGGAAAACAGCAAATTTATTCAACAGAGCGATAACCTGTTCGGGATCCTCCTCCATATGAGCTTTAAACATATTAGCCCCATGGTCGCCAGACAGAAAATGCTCCATTAAAGCAATGTAACTCTCACTGTCTTCGATTCCCCAGTCTTCCTCTAAAGACTGACGTCTTGAACCAATAATATCGATGGAATCAAAGCGAAGTACCTGATAATGGAAGTTATCTTTTCCTGATTCAGGCCTTCGCGGCCAGCACTCCAGCGTTTCGGACCACTGCTTATGATAAAAACGATAAGGTGCAATCAATTGCAACGCTTGCAATTTCTCTTCGCTAAGCGGCTCAATCCCTTTAGCCTGATAATAGTGTAACTGTTCTTTTTTTGCTCTGAAGCCAGCACGAATAATCAGCCCTGTCATGAACAGAAGATAAAGAAAAGCGCATCCCGTGGAAATTTGCCCCTTACTCGTTAAACCATTTGCAGTGACACCAGCAAAGCCTATCATTGCAGCGAGAACACAGGTTATATAAAACCCCCACTTACAAAGCAGCATAGCTTTGTTT
>CBIFVZ010000142.1:0-4043 GCA_966185765.1 uncultured Enterobacteriaceae bacterium
ACACGTAATAAAACGACCTCATACAATATGAGGACGCGGAATTTTAGGGCTGTGCTTAAAGGGTGTCAAGAAATATACAGCTAAACTCGCTTTACCATGCCACCTGGCCGCGCTGCTTCACCGTGAGCCTGACGAAGTCAGTATAGCTTACCCGCTTCACTCTGGTTGAAATTTGAGCAACCAGGCCGCGAGCATCAATGTCATCCTGCAGGGCAGATAACGTTATGGGGGCAGCGAGCAACAGTTCAAGGGCAGCACTGCCTTCAAGTGCCGCAATAACGCCGTCTTGAATAAGCAACAGATCATCGCCTGGGCTGACAGTACGCAGTAGTGCGTTCAAATCGCAGTGAAAAGGAGAATGGCCGAGGGTAAAGAGCATGAGCGCCTCAGAAAGTCAGAAAGGTATCGTAATCCTGCAAATGTGCGCGTAACGCATCCGGTGCCAGTCGCCTCACATCGAGTGCCAGCGCCTGCTGTTCACCAAACCCACGCTCACGCAAAGACGCCTCGCAGACAAAGCACGCCTCAATATCGTAAAGCGGCAGTACGCCAAAGGTTGCGATATAATCGCGCGCGAGGATTTTCCCCGGCTGCTGGTCCGGCAACAGTTGTAAAACGCCGTCGCCAATAAAAAAAACGCCTATGTCTTCACACAGCGCTGAGGTTGCCAGCAGCGCGTCCAGACCTTCCCGGCCCCCGGTACTCCCGTGCGGCGCGTGGGTAAAAAGAAAAGCCACTCGCTTCATCAGAACTGCACCATACGTTCAGCGGTCAATGCCGCCTGTGCCAGCTGGCCCAGACCACTCAGCGTGAAACCCGGCTGAAGATTATAAGCGGGCAAATTAAGCTGACGTGCTTCGTTCTCGTCCGTCACGCCACGGCGCAACGCTGCAGCCACACAGATGTGCAGCGCAACGCCGTGCTGGTCGTGTAAAGCCTGCCAGGCCCTGACGAGGTCAAATTCATCACTTGCAGGCGACGTAAGCTGACTGGCGTTATAAACGCCTTCGCGGTAGAAAAAAACGCTTTCAAGCTGATGCCCTTCACTGAGCAACGCCTGAGCAAACTGATACGCGCTGCTGGCTTGCTGAGTGCCATAGGCTGGGCCTGTCACCATCAAAGCAAAACGCATTACTTGTCCTGGCCCTGAAAGTCACCGCTTTTGAACTGGCGGATATATAAATAAACGGTGTGCTTAGAAATATTGAGGCGGTCTGCCACCTGGTTAATCGCATCTTTAATATCAAAAATGCCCTTCTCATAAAGATTGAGCACAATCTGGCGATTCTTGGCATTGTTAGAGACGGAGCGGTCGGCATTCACCTCTTCAATGGTAAATTCGAGCGTTTGGGTGACCAGGTCTTCTACCGATGAAGCAAAGTTCACCGAAGAGGCTACCTCATCCTGGGTTTCCGGTGGCACAAACGTGCTCATAATCTGGGAGAACGGCACATCAAGGTTCATGTTAATGCATAACAGGCCAATCACGCGCTGCTCGCGATTGCGAATAGCGATGGTGACTGATTTCATCAGCACGCCGCTTTTAGCGCGGGTGAAATAACATTTCGAGACGCTGCTGTCTGCGCCGGTCATATCATGCAGCATGCGCAGTGCCAGATCGGTAATCGGAGAGCCGATTTTACGTCCGGTGTGTTCACCATTCGCAATGCGGATTGCCGAGCATTTCAGGTCCTGCAACGAGTGCAGCACGATTTCGCAGTGGGAACCAATCAGCATGGCAAGTCCATCCACTACGGCTTCGTAAGATTTCAGGATATCGAAGTCGGTCTGATCGAAGGGGCGCTGATCCAGCAAATCAAGCTCGCTGGTTTCGTTAGTTAAAAGCGACCTGGACATGAAAAAGTATCACTCCTTTTCCTGAAGCCTGCCTGTTGCCTGAGGCAATGGCTCTGATATGACATTGGCGAATAAGGTAATACCCCTGGGCGCGGCTTTCCAGTTTTTATTCTATCGTTCGGACAATAAAAAACCGCCGCCCCTGAGGGCGGCGGCTGTCTGGCAGATTACTTCTTGTCTGCGGCTTTCGCGTCAGCGGCTTTTTCTTCAGCCTTGTCGTCGGCTTTTGGCGTCGCTTTGATATCAAGCAGTTCGACATCAAATACCAGCGTAGAGTTAGCCGGGATACCCGGAACGCCGGTTTTACCGTAAGCCAGTTCCGGCGGGATGACCAGCTTGATTTTGCCGCCTTTTTTGATGTGCTTCAGGCCTTCGGTCCAGCCCGGAATAACACCGTCCAGTCGGAAAGAGAGCGGCTCACCGCGGGTGTAAGAGTTATCGAACTCTTTACCGTCAATGAGCGTACCTTTGTAGTTCACAACGACTGTATCGGTGTCTTTCGGTGCGTCACCGCTACCTTCCTTCTCTACCAGATACAACAGACCGGTAGCGCTTTTCTTCACATCTTTCTCTTTAGCGAAGGCATCACGGTATTTGGTGCCTTTGTCCGCGTTTTCTTTCGCGTCTTTCTCCATCTTTTCCTGAGCCGCGCCCTTCACACGCGCCTCAAAACCCTGCAGGGTCTTTTCAATTTCCTCATCAGAGAGCTTGCTCTTGTCCGCAAACGCGTCCTGAACACCGGCAATCAGCTGCTCTTTATCCAGCTTGATGCCCAGCTTCTCCTGCTCCTTCAGAGAATTTTCCATGTAACGACCCAGAGATGCGCCCAGCGCATAAGCTGACTTCTGGTCGTCGTTCTTAAAGTTCGCCTTGCTTTCGCTGGCAGCACCAGCAGGTTTGGCGGCTTCAGCGGCGAACGCCATTGGTGCATTCAGGGCAACAGCCATCGTGGTCGCCAGCAGCGTGACTTTAAACAGTGATTTCATCCATTCTCTCCAGGACCGGGGCCTCTCACCCCAGGTTAATATGAATCAGTCAGGTACTATACCGTCGGCCAGGAAATTTACACAATCTCTGCCGTCGCTATCGAGACAATTTAAGACTCTTTTTGTTTAAAGAAGTTTCGTGAATGCCACCCGGCACTGGTAGTTGCCGCTAACTTCAGTAGAATCCGGGACTGAAACACACATCGGGAGTGGGAATATGGAGCACAAAACCGTCGAGGCGCGCCTGGCAGAGCTGGAAAGCCGTCTGGCCTTTCAGGAAATAACAATCGAAGAGCTTAATCAAACCGTCACCGCACATGAGCTGGAAATGGCGAAGCTACGCGAGCACCTGCGGTTATTGGTTGAGAAGATAAAATCCAGCCAGGAATCACTGGTTGCCTCACCGTCAGAAGAAACCCCACCACCGCATTACTGATGCTCCGGTCTGGCGTCTTCTGGCACCAGGCTTTTCGCGCCGACAATGCGCGGATTAAGAAAAAACATGGGCGAGAAGCCTACTCATAGAGTGCCCTAAATCGCAGACTTGTTTTCAGAACGTTCCTGGCATGCGTTGTCACGTGTTGAACTGTTGTCTGTTTTGTTCTCAGAAAACAAAACAGGCACCCGGAGGTGCCTGTTTTTTCAGTCAGCGCGAACGCTTAGTGGCAACCACAGCCACCGCCGCCGCAACCACCTTTCTTGCCACCGTGGTCGTGGTCATGATCGTGGCCATGCCCACCGCAGCAGCCGTCGCCGTGCTCGTGATGATGATCGTGCTCACCGTGAACGTGGCCGTGAGCCAGTTCTTCTGCGGTAGCTTCACGAATCGCCACAACTTCCACGCTGAAGTTCAGGTTCTGGCCCGCCAGCATATGGTTACCGTCAACCACCACGTGGTCGTCACCCACTTCCGTGATTTCTACCGGCACCGGACCCTGATCGGTTTCTGCCAGAAAACGCATACCAACCTGCAGCTCATCAACGCCCATAAAGACGTCTTTCGGTACGCGCTGCACCAGATTGTCGTCAAACTGTCCGTAAGCATCGTTAGCGCCTACGTTAACGTCAAATTTATCGCCAACGTCGTGACCTTCCAGCGCCTTTTCCAGGCCTGAAATCAGTGAGCCGTGACCATGCAGATAGTCGAGCGGCGCACTCACCGGAGACTCATCAACCAACACACCGTCTTCTGTACGTACC
>CBIFVZ010000143.1:0-4016 GCA_966185765.1 uncultured Enterobacteriaceae bacterium
CATGGCCGTACAACAGAATAAACCAACCCGTTCCAAACGTGGCATGCGTCGTTCTCACGATGCGCTGACCACTTCCAGCCTGTCTGTAGATAAAGTGTCTGGTGAAACTCACCTGCGTCACCATATCACTGCCGACGGTTTCTACCGCGGTCGCAAGGTCATCGCTAAGTAATCTGGCGATATCTTGATACGTCTAACCCTTGCGTTAGATGCTATGGGCGGGGACTATGGCCCCGCCGTGACAGTGCCTGCTGCTTTGCAGGCACTGGACGCTAATTCCCATCTCCATCTTCTTCTTGTCGGTTCTCCCGACGCCATTACGCCATTTCTTGCCAGAGCTGATTTTGAGCAGCGTTCGCGTCTGCAAATTATTCCTGCTGAATCGGTTGTTGCAAGTGATGCTCGTCCTGCCCAGGCTATCCGCAGCAGCCGCGGAACCTCCATGCGCGTAGCGCTGGAGCTGGTAAAAGAAGGGCGGGCTGAAGCCTGTATTAGTGCAGGCAATACCGGTGCGCTGATGGGGCTGGCAAAAATGTTGCTTAAGCCTATTGAAAATATTGAACGACCCGCGCTGATGACTGTGCTGCCAAACCAGCAGCGCGGCAAAACCGTGGTGCTGGATCTGGGGGCAAACGTGGAGTGCGATAGCCGCATGCTCGCTCAGTTTGCCATTATGGGATCCGTCATGGCCGAAGAAGTGCTCGGCATTGAACGCCCTCGCGTGGCATTGCTCAATATCGGTGAAGAAGAAACGAAAGGGCTAGACAGTATCCGCGATGCCTCTGCATTACTGAAAACTATGCCTTCCGTGAACTATATTGGCTATCTTGAAGCTAATGAGCTGTTGACGGGCAAGACGGACGTACTGGTGTGCGACGGCTTTGTCGGCAACGTTACGCTAAAGACAATGGAAGGGGTGGTCAGAATGTTCCTCTCTGTTTTGAAAGGACAGGGGGAGAATAAAAAAAGTGCCTGGTGGCTTATTTTGCTCAAGCGCTGGCTACAAAACAGACTGACGCGGCGATTCAGTCACCTGAACCCCGACCAGTACAATGGCGCCTGTCTGTTAGGATTACGCGGCACCGTGATCAAGAGTCACGGTGCGGCCAATCAGCGAGCATTTGCGGTCGCGATTGAACAGGCAGTGCAGGCGGTGCAACGGCAGGTTCCACAGCGGATTGCTGCGCGCCTGGAATCTGTATTATCCAAAAGTGACTGAGCGTACATGTATACAAAGATTATAGGTACGGGCAGCTGGCTGCCCGAACGCGTAAGGACTAACGCGGATCTCGAAAAAATGGTCGAGACCACTGATGAGTGGATAGTGACGCGTACCGGGATTCGCGAACGTCGTATTGCAGGTCCTGATGAGACGGTCGCGACAATGGGCTACCAGGCAAGCCTCAGGGCGCTGGAGATGGCAGGTGTCGTAAAAGAAGAGATCGATCTCATCATTGTTGCGACCACGTCGGCCACACACGCTTTTCCGAGTGCAGCCTGCCAGATTCAGGCTCTACTCGGTATCAAAGGCTGCCCGGCTTTTGATGTTGCCGCAGCCTGTGCGGGTTTTACCTATGCGCTGAGTATTGCCGATCAGTACGTAAAAAATGGTGCGGCAAAACACGCCCTGGTGATTGGCGCAGACGTACTGGCGCGTACGCTTGACCCTGAAGACCGTGGCACGATTATTCTGTTTGGCGATGGCGCGGGGGCTGTGGTGCTGGGGCGCTCTGAAGAGCCGGGTATTATCTCAACCCATATTCATGCCGATGGCAGCTATGGTGAGCTGCTGACGCTGCCAAACCTTGACCGGGTCAACCCGGACAACCCGACATACCTGACGATGGCGGGCAACGAAGTCTTTAAAGTGGCTGTGACCGAGCTTGCACATATCGTTGACGAGACGCTGGCGGCCAATAATCTTGACCGTTCAGCGCTGGACTGGCTGGTGCCGCATCAGGCGAACCTGCGCATTATTAGCGCAACGGCCAAAAAACTGGGTATGTCGATGGACAATGTGGTCGTCACGCTCGATCGTCACGGTAATACCTCGGCCGCCTCTGTTCCGGCAGCGCTCGATGAAGCGGTGCGCGATGGTCGCATCCAGAGAGGCCAACTGGTGCTGCTGGAAGCTTTCGGCGGCGGCTTTACCTGGGGTTCTGCGCTGGTTCGTTTTTAAAAGAAAAGGGTGACTCAAATGTCGAAATTTGCGTTTGTCTTTCCGGGGCAGGGTTCTCAGTCCGTCGGCATGCTGGCCGATATGGCCGCTGCATATCCGATTATCGAAGAAACCTTCCGCGAGGCGTCTGCAGCGCTGGGTTATGACCTGTGGGCACTGTGCCAGCAGGGGCCGGTGGAAGAACTCAATAAAACCTGGCAGACACAGCCTGCGCTGTTGACAGCGTCCGTCGCGCTGTGGCGCGCGTGGCAGCAGCAGGGCGGTAAAGCACCTGCGCTGATGGCAGGCCACAGTCTGGGCGAGTATTCAGCTCTGGTATGTGCCGGTGTGCTTGATTTTACTGACGCGGTAAAACTCGTTGAACTGCGCGGTAAGCTGATGCAGGATGCGGTGCCGGAAGGCACTGGCGCAATGTCAGCGATTATTGGCCTTGATGACGACGCTATCGCTAAAGCCTGCGAAGCGGCGGCTGAAGGTCAGGTTGTCTCGCCAGTGAATTATAACTCACCAGGTCAGGTGGTGATTGCCGGTCATAAAGACGCTGTAGAACGCGCCGGTGCAGCTTGTAAAGCAGCGGGCGCCAAGCGTGCGCTGCCTCTGCCGGTGAGCGTTCCTTCACACTGTGCATTGATGAAGCCAGCTGCGGATAAACTTGCTGTTGAAATGGAAAAGCTGACTTTCAACGCCCCGCAAATCCCTGTGATTAATAATGTCGATGTGAAATGCGAAACTAACGCTACTGCTATCCGTGATGCGCTGGTACGTCAGCTATACAGCCCGGTGCAGTGGACGAAAAGCGTCGAATTTATGGCATCAACGGGTATCGAACATCTCTATGAAGTTGGACCGGGCAAAGTGCTGACCGGGCTGACGAAACGTATTGTTGACACCCTGACGGCGTCTGCGCTCAACGAGCCTGCCGCAATGTCAGCGGCGATTGAGCAATAACACGAGGAAAACCATGAGCTTTGAAGGAAAAATTGCGCTGGTAACCGGTGCGAGCCGCGGGATTGGGCGCGCTATTGCTGAAATGCTGGCATCACGCGGCGCGAAAGTTGTCGGTACCGCCACCAGCGAAAGTGGTGCACAGGCTATCAGCGATTATCTTGGTGCTAACGGCAAAGGGCTGATGCTGAACGTGACTGATGCGGCATCGGTGGAATCAGTACTGGAGACCATTCGCACTGAGTTTGGCGAAGTGGATATTCTGGTTAATAACGCCGGTATCACGCGCGATAACCTGCTGATGCGCATGAAAGATGACGAATGGAATGACATTATCGACACGAATCTGTCCTCGGTATTCCGTCTGTCAAAAGCGGTAATGCGCGCTATGATGAAAAAGCGTCACGGTCGTATTATCACCATTGGTTCTGTTGTCGGTACGATGGGCAATGCTGGTCAGGCCAACTACGCTGCGGCGAAGGCAGGACTGATTGGTTTCAGTAAGTCACTGGCGCGTGAAGTTGCCTCGCGTGGCATTACTGTTAACGTTGTGGCTCCGGGCTTTATTGAAACGGACATGACGCGCGCGCTGTCAGACGATCAGCGAGCAGGCATTCTGGCGCAGGTTCCGGCGGGTCGCCTCGGTGACGCAAAGGAAATCGCCAATGCAGTAGCATTCCTGGCTTCTGATGAAGCAGGTTACATTACTGGTGAAACGCTGCACGTGAACGGCGGGATGTACATGGTTTAATCACGAAAAATTAATTTGCGTTATTTGGGCAATAGCCCGCAAAATAGCGTAAAATCGTGGTTTGGACTGCCGGTTTTTTGTTGCAACTTTTTCAACATTTTATACACTACGAAAACCATCGCGAAAGCGAGTTTTGATAGG
>CBIFVZ010000144.1:0-3913 GCA_966185765.1 uncultured Enterobacteriaceae bacterium
ACGACCTTCGGGTTATGAGCCCGACGAGCTACCAGGCTGCTCCACCCCGCGTCAGAAACGTGGCGTATCGTACACCTACGTTGGTAAAAATGCAAATTTTACCGGGATTTGGTACCGAGGACGGGACTTGAACCCGTAAGCCCTATTGGGCACTACCACCTCAAGGTAGCGTGTCTACCAATTCCACCACCTCGGCACTTTTTACGACGTCCGACAAGCCTGTGCCGGACTGAAGTTGACTCTTACGTCTTACTGCGGGATATCGCTGGTCGGCTGAGTCGGCGCCGTCTGCTGAGTCTGTTCAGTTTTAGGCTGAGTCAGATTTTCCCACTCGCTTCCTTTGCTGGTTTTGTTGCTGTTCAGGTTACCCAGCACAAGGCTGATAATAAAGAACAGTGTCGCCAGGATTGCAGTGGTACGGGTCATGAAGTTCCCGGAACCGCTGGAACCAAACAGCGTGGCAGATGCACCTGCGCCGAAGGATGCTCCCATATCAGCGCCTTTACCTTGTTGCAGCATGATCAGGGCTACCAGCGCCACCGCTACAATAAGGAAAATAACTAAAAGAGCTTCGTACATAATCGACCTGTTCCTTGCGGCATTACCGCGACCTGTGCTTCCACCAAGCAATAGTGAAGAGTGTTTCCGTTCCCCACTGAAGCGGGTCTGAATACTATCCAAAGGTGTTGCCCTGTGCAAGGGCAATTTATTGACATCGTATCGATTGCGGAAAAAAACACCATTTCGGGCGGAAGTTGATGAAAGAAAAGGCGGCATTGCCGCCTTTTTCGCCATTAGCGCCTGAAAATTATCAAACCGCTTTTACTGCATCAGCAATACGGTTAGCAAACGCAATCACCTGCGCTTCGTCTTCACCTTCCACCATTACGCGAATCAGCGGCTCAGTGCCAGATTTACGCAGCAGCACGCGACCACGCTTACCAAGCTCCGCTTCTACGGCGGCAGTGGCCTGTTTGACCGCATCAGTTTGCAGCGGATCTTCACTTCCTGCGGTAAAGCGCACGTTAACCAGCACCTGCGGGAACAACGTCATACCGCTGCATAAGTCCTGGAGGCTCATATCGTTGCGCGCCATCGCGCACAGAACCTGCAGTCCCGCGACAATGCCGTCACCGGTCGTGGTTTTATCAAGCAGAATGACGTGGCCGGAGTTCTCAGCACCAATGCGCCAGCCTTTCTCCTGCATTTTTTCCAGTACGTAGCGGTCGCCCACTTTCGCACGTTCAAAAGGAATTCCAAGCTGCTTAAGCGCCAGCTCAAGGCCCATATTGCTCATCAGCGTGCCTACGGCACCACCGCGCAGCTGGCCCTGGCGCAGGCCTTCTCGGGCGATGATGTAGAGAATCTGGTCGCCATCGACTTTATTCCCTTCATGGTCAACCATCATTACGCGGTCGCCATCACCATCAAATGCAATACCCAGATCGGCTTTCTCTGCCAGCACGCGCTCCTGGAGAAGCCCAACGTCGGTGGCCCCACATTTGTCGTTGATGTTAACGCCGTTTGGCTCACAGCCAATGGCAATAACCTCTGCACCCAGCTCACGCAGAACATTCGGCGCAATGTGGTAAGTCGCACCGTTAGCGCAGTCGACAACAATTTTCAGTTTGTTGAGGCTTAGTTCATTTGGGAATGTGCCTTTACAAAATTCAATATAGCGGCCAGCAGCATCCACAATACGGCTGGCTTTCCCCAGTTGGGAAGAATCCACACAGCTGATGTCTTTTTCAAGCTCAGCTTCGATGGCAGCTTCAACCGAATCTGGCAATTTCGTGCCGTCGATTGAGAAAAATTTAATGCCGTTATCGTAGAACGGGTTATGAGACGCTGAAATCACAATGCCCGCTTCGGCACGAAATGCTCGAGTCAGATAGGCGACCGCAGGTGTTGGCATGGGTCCGGTAAAAGAGGCGGACAGCCCTGCTGCTGCAAGACCCGCTTCCAGCGCAGATTCCAGCATGTAGCCAGAAATGCGGGTGTCTTTACCGATAATCACCTTACGTGAACCGTGACGAGCCAGCACCTTTCCTGCGGCCCAGCCCAGCTTCAGAACAAAGTCAGGCGTGATCGGGGAATCGCCAACGCGACCGCGAATACCGTCAGTGCCGAAATATTTATGGTTACTCATAGCGTTTATTTTCCTTCGCAGAAAGTGTGGCTTCTACCACGCGTAGCGCTTCAACCGTTTCTTTAACATCGTGTACGCGGATAATTTGCGCACCCTGCATTGCTGCAATTACCGCACAAGCAAGGCTACCGCTCAAGCGCTGGTTTGGTCCGACGTTTAATAACTGACCTACCATCGATTTACGCGACATTCCCACCAGCAAAGGCAAGCCAAAACGGTGGAACGCTGAAAGTCTGGCAAGAAGCTCATAATTATGCGCCAGATTCTTACCGAATCCGAATCCGGGGTCGAGCAACAATTTTTCTTTTGCGATACCAGCCGCTTCACAGCGTCTTATTTGCTCAGCAAAATAGCTTTCCACCTCGGCAAACACATTCTCATAGTGCGGTGCCTGCTGCATGGTTCGAGGCTCTCCCTGCATATGCATCAGGCACACCGGCAACCCGGTAGCGGCCGCCGCCTCCAGTGCCCCCGGCTCGCTGAGCGAACGGATATCGTTGATGATATGTGCCCCGGCACGTGCGCTTTCTTCAATCACCTCGGCTTTTGAGGTATCGACAGAAATCCAGACCTCAAAGCGTTGGGCAAGTGCTTCTACGACGGGAATAACGCGCTCCAGCTCCTCTTGTGTACTGACTTCACTGGCTCCCGGACGCGTTGACTCGCCACCCACGTCAATAATGGTTGCCCCGGCGTTGATCATCTCATTGGCATGGCGCACAGCATCTACCAGTTGGTTATGCCTGCCACCATCGGAAAACGAGTCCGGCGTAACGTTGAGAATGCCCATCACATGCGGATGGGACAGGTCCAGAATGGAGCCCTGGGCAGAGAGTTTCATCAAGATTCCTTGTAATTGTTCGCAGAGATGAACATGAAGCCGGATGCGCTGTGGCCAGCCTGATAAAGTATGCCGGGTTACGATAAAAACAAAAACCCCGGGAAGCCCGGGGTTTTGATTTTATGCTGTCATCAGATGACTTATTTGTCGCCCAACTGTTCGAACATGGTGTTGCCCGGGTTTGGCGTACGCGGCTCGTCAACAGGGCGCGGTGCCTGCGGCTTGCCATTGTCGTCTGAATTATTTGACGCAGCCGGATCTTCCCAGCCTGCCGGCGGGCGTACTTCGCGGCGCGCCATCAGATCGTCAATCTGCGGTGCATCAATAGTTTCATACTTCATCAACGCATCTTTCATGGCATGCAGAATGTCCATGTTGTCGTTCAGGATCTGGCGAGCGCGATCGTAATTACGTTCAATCAACAACTTCACTTCCTGATCGATGATGCGTGCCGTCTCATCAGACATATGCTTGGCTTTCGCCACGCTGCGACCGAGGAACACCTCACCTTCTTCTTCCGCATACAGCAGTGGCCCCAGCTTCTCAGAGAAGCCCCACTGGGTCACCATGTTACGCGCAAGGTTAGTCGCCACTTTGATGTCGTTAGATGCACCCGTCGAAACATGCTCAACGCCGTAGATTATCTCTTCTGCCAGACGTCCGCCGTACAGCGTTGAAATCTGACTTTCCAGCTTCTGACGACTGGCGCTAATTGCGTCGCCTTCAGGCAGGAAGAAGGTCACACCCAGCGCACGACCGCGCGGGATAATCGTCACTTTGTGCACCGGATCGTGCTCCGGTACGATACGTCCGATAATCGCATGGCCCGCTTCATGATAAGCGGTGGATTCTTTCTGCGCTTCCGTCATCACCATAGAGCGGCGTTCCGCACCCATCATGATTTTGTCTTTCGCTTTCTCGAA
>CBIFVZ010000145.1:0-3821 GCA_966185765.1 uncultured Enterobacteriaceae bacterium
CTATTGGAATAATACAGACAAAAAATCCGCATAAAAGATTTTAAGCAAAAAACTTAAGCTAATTTATAAAAAATAAATAAAAAATCAGCGCACATTAATAAAAATTAACGAATTAACACTTCTCTGGTAGTGCGTTTTGAACACGTCCTTCTTTCACTAAGAATCTGTTTACCAGAAACAAACAACCCGATTTTTGTTATTCATCATTAAAGGAATTATCACCTTACATTCAACGCAGCAAACCACAAAAAATCGGCAAGTACTGTCACGTCAGGGCAAAAAATGACAAAATAATGCCAAACTTTCATCCAGGAGAATATATGGCGGCTCATCTTTTAATCGTTGATGCATTAAATCTGATCCGGCGAATCCACGCTGTGCAAGGTTCTCCCTGTGCGCAAAGCTGCCTGAATGCCCTGGAGCAACTTATTATTCACAGTAATCCCACCCATGCCGTTGCGGTATTTGATGACGAGGAACGTCACCAGGGCTGGCGATATCAACGGCTGCCAGAATATAAAGCAGGGCGAACCCCGCCCCCTGCGACATTAATTCAGGAACTTCCACATTTACGCGAAATCTTCATCCAACGCGGTGTACAGTGCTGGTCAACACAGGGGGAGGAGGCGGATGATGTGGCGGCTACGCTGGCTGTTCGGGTTGCAGATGCCGGTGCTGACGTCACCATCGTTTCCACTGACAAAGGCTACTGCCAGCTGCTTTCTCCTCACATTCGTCTGCGTGACTATTTTCAAAAACGCTGGCTGGATGCGCCGTTTGTACAGGCAGAATTCGGCGTACAGGCCTCACAGCTGCCTGATTTTTGGGGACTGGCAGGTATAAGCAGCAGCAAAATACCCGGCGTGCCGGGTATTGGAGGGAAAAGCGCAGCGGTATTACTTGAGGAATATTCCACGCTGGAGACGCTCTATGCCAATCTGGACAGCGTGGCCGAAAAATGGCGTAAGAAACTCACAGAACACCGGGAGCTGGCGTTTATCAGCCGCGACGTCTCACGGCTGCATACTCATCTTACGCTTAACGGCAATTTGCAGCAGTTGCGCCTGACACGTTAGCGCTCGTCGCGACGCCCACCCACTGCCGCCCAGATACGACGTACGTGTACCGTCACCTCTTCACGGTCATGGTACAACTGGCGAGCCTGAATCTGAGCGTTAATGCCCTGTGCCTCAAGCTTTTCACGAATCTGCGCGAGATTTTGCGACACCTCTTCGTAACGCTTTTTCATTGGTAACTTCAGGTTGAAGATGGTTTCACGGCACCAGCCGTTTACCAGCCACTGCGCCATTAGCGCCGCAACTTTCGCCGGTTTTTCCACCATATCGCATACCATCCAGGAAATATTATTACGATCGGGGCGATAGCGAAAACCATCTTCACGCAGCCAGGTCACCTGTCCGGTATCCATCAGGCTCTGGGCCATCGGTCCGTTATCGACGGAATAGACCCACATGTTGCGTTTGACCAGTTGATAAGTCCAGCCACCCGGGCAGGCACCGAGGTCGACGGCATACATACCGTTTGCCAGTCGCTCGTCCCACTCGTCTGCCGGAATAAAGATATGGAAAGCCTCTTCAAGCTTGAGCGTGGAGCGGCTTGGCGCATCGGACGGGAACTTCAGGCGCGGGATCCCCATATAAAAAGGGGAGTTATTGTGGCTATATGAATAGCCGGTATAACAGCAGCCCGGAGCGACAAAAAAGACATGCACGACGGGGCGCTTTGTTGTTTCGTAGTTCGTGAGCACCTTTGCTTCACGCAGTGCAGCACGCAGCGGTACCGTGAACTTACGGCAGAACTTCATCAGCTCTTTGCTTTCGTTGGTGTCTGCCACTTCCACCCGCAACTCACCGCCCTTTTCCACCACGCCCTGTAGCATGCCAACAATGGGCGTAATACGATCCTCCGGCGGTAAATCCTTTAATAACTCACCTGCCACAAACATCTGACGGGCAAAAATGAGCGAGCTGAACGGCAGTTCGCGCACGAGTTTGTCAGCATCTTCAGCCTGATAACACTCAAAAACCACATATCCGCTATTGTCTTTCACGCGGGCAAAACCGAACACGTCAGACTGCGCCGCTTTGTCGGTGATTTCCGCCGCACACTCTTTTTCAAATCCCTGGCGGCAGTAAAGAATCACCTTATTCATGCACAACACCTTTTGGTTTCAGGCGCAGTGCGCCAATCAACATTAAAACCCAGCCAGCGAGGAAACTCACCCCACCGACTGGCGTAACATACGCCCACAGGCGCAAATGAGAAAGCGCCAGGCAATACAGGCTACCGCTAAACAACACCGTACCCAGCGCCAGAAAAACGCTACTCCAGTAAAACCAGATGCTGATGCGTCGCTGCATTGCCACGGACAGCCCAAGAATGGCCAGCGTGTGGAAGGCCTGGTATTGTAGCCCGGTCTGTATCCAGCCCATCTCCAGAACGCCCAGAGATTTACTCAGCACATGAGCACCAAAAGCACCCAGTGCAACATAGATAAAGCCGCTGATAGCGGCAAAAATTAACATAAAACGGCTGGTCATGATGCAACCCTGGTTATGGCGCGCGTGATGCACGCGTGAGGTAATTATTGCTCATAGCGAAAGCGAAACTTTTCCTGCTCACTGGCCGCTTTCGCCAGGATCCACTGACGGAAAGCCGCTATTTTACCCAGTTCTGCCTGGCTGTCATGGCAAACCAGATAAAAAGCGTTTTTACTGACCAGCACATCGTTAAACGGGCAGACCAGACGACCGGCCTCAATCTCCGACTGTGCCATCACATTATTGGCCAGCGCCACGCCCTGTCCGTGAATGGCAGCCTGTAACACCATCGCGCTGTGGCTGAAAATGGGTCCCTGCTGCACATTAATGTGATTAAGGCCAAGCTGGCGCGTATAGGCCTGCCAGTCGCGTCGTGACGCGTCGTGCAGCAGCGTATGACGAGCTAAATCCTCGGGGGTTTTCAGCGCCTTATCGCCCGTCATCAGCAAGGGCGAACACACCGGCAGCAAATATTCCGCATACAGTTTCTCAACCCGCAGCCCCGGCCAGTTACCACGTCCATAGAATATCGCCACATCCACATCATCGGCGAGCTTCTCTTCTTCGCGGTCAACCGCCTGAATACGCACATCAATGCCCGGCCATTCGGCATTAAAACTCGTCAGGCGCGGCACCAGCCACTGTATGGCAAAGCTTGGGAGCAGACTCACCGTCAACGCCCCTTTGGCACTGCGCGCCTGGAGTTTACGCGTGGCTTCTGTGAGCTGGGAGAAGATTTCTTTTATATCGAGGAAATAACTTTGCCCCTCTTCGGTAAGCAGCAGGGAGCGGTTACGGCGCCGGAACAATTTAAGCCCGAGAAAGTCCTCAAGCGACTTAATCTGATGGCTTACCGCAGCCTGAGTCACAAATAGCTCCTCAGCCGCCTTAGTAAAACTAAGGTGGCGGGCAGCCGCATCAAAGACACGTAATGCATTTAAAGGAGGCAATCGCTTGGACATGGATTTGTATGCTAAACGTTAAGGAAAGTAACAAACAGGCAACACTTTTCACCTATTAGTTTTTTTTATCTGAGGCATTATAAATTGTCCGTTGAGCATACTCCAGTAAATACCTATAGTGGCGCCACTTCCTGAGCCGGAACGAAAAGCTTCCTGACCTTGTCAGGGCTTTTGGCTTACGGTTGTGATGTTGTGTTGTTGTGTTTGCATTGGGTCTGCTATTCAGACCGAGGCAGTTAAATGCCACTTTTTCACTTCCTGTACATTTACCCTGTCTGTCCATAGTGATTAATGTAGC
>CBIFVZ010000146.1:0-3138 GCA_966185765.1 uncultured Enterobacteriaceae bacterium
AATTCTCTGACTGGCAATTTCATTACACACCCCACACCACAACAAATCCATAAATGACGTACACCAACAGCGTCACAACAATTGCCAGTTGCAATATCATGCGAATCGCCAGCGGTTTAACGTAATCGGTCAACACCTGCCACATACCAATCCAGGCATGGATCAAAATGGAAAACAGCGTCAGCAGCGTGAAGACTTTGGTGAAGGCGGAGGCAAAAAAGCCGGTCCACAGTTCCCAGGTAAGCTCGCCCGCAGTGGCGAAAAACACCACCATGTAAACGATGTAGAGGGTAATGACTATCGCGGTAGCACGAACCAGCAGGAAGTCATGAATTCCGTTACGACCTAATGCGGAAGCGTTGCTTACCATACGAGGACTCCTGCGAGAATTGAAAACACGACAGTGATAACAAAGGAGATGTTCGCGGAACGTTTGCCCGCCGCCAGGGTTTCTTCCAGATAACCGGAGTCCATCAGCAGGTGGCGAATACCGACAACCACGTGATAGGCCAGCGCCGTCAGGATGCCCCACATAATGAACTTGACGAAAAAGCTGCCCATAATGGAGGAGGCAACGAGAAAACCTTCTTCTGATGAGAGCGACAGGCCCAACATCCAAAGCAGAATCCCAACAGCCACAAAAGTAATGACGCCGGAAACGCGGTGGAGGATGGACGCTATAGCCGTTACGGGAAATCGGATCGTGGTGAGATCCAGATTAACAGGTCTTTGTTTTTTCACGGTTTTGCCCACAATGCTGTTCTTATTTTGTTTTCCTTCCTCCGGATTCTGCGGGCGGGTCAGACAGCGCCTGTTTCCATAACTCTGCGTCATACAAAAACAACTGCATCCAGATGTTAAAATGACGAGTTATTACGCTGGGTGGCTCGGGATAGCAGAGTGTTCCGGAGACCTGGCGGCAGTATAGGCTGTTCACAATATCATTACAATTGACCCACAAATACTTTAGCCCCTTTTGGTCAAAACAGTGACTTACATCACGATTACAACAATTTTTTAATTATTACTCATCGAGTTTGACAAAAGTTAAACATTTTTGTTACAACCATGAGGGAAGTATCCATATAATTCATGAAAGTGATGTGGTCACCCTTTCACCAGTGAAAAAGTTATGTAACAGTGTGGGGTCTTGACCGAAGTAATCTGACCCGGTAATAGTGGTACGCAAGAACATCAATTGGACTGCTAACCAGCTGATTTGTTAACGCTTTACGCTAAGCTATGTATTGCCTGCAAGCCGCCCGACGCTCTGTACCCTGGTTTCCTCCTCTGACACAGAGCCACGCGCCATAAAACAAACTGGCAACATAGTGAATAACATTATCCAGTGGCTGGCCGTCCCGTCCTATAAGGCGCTAAGGAGACCGTAAATGTCTGATAAAAAAGCAACCCTTACCTGTAACGGTGACGCCGTTGAACTGGATGTGCTAAAAGGCACACTCGGGCAGGATGTGTTAGACGTCCGTACCCTCGGTTCAAAAGGGGTGTTTACCTTTGATCCCGGTTTTACCTCCACCGCGTCCTGCGAGTCCAAAATCACGTTTATCGACGGTGATGAAGGTATCCTGCTGCACCGCGGTTACCCGATTGACCAGCTGGCGACCCAGTCTAACTACCTTGAAGTCTGCTATATCCTGCTGTACGGCGAGAAACCGACCCAGGAAGAATATGACGAATTCAAAGTTACGGTAACGCGCCACACCATGATCCACGAGCAGATTACCCGTCTGTTCCACGGCTTTCGCCGCGACTCACACCCGATGGCGGTCATGTGCGGCGTAACCGGCGCGCTGGCCGCGTTTTATCACGACTCTCTGGATGTGAATAACCCGCGCCACCGCGAAATTGCAGCCTTCCGCCTGCTATCTAAAATGCCGACGATGGCGGCAATGTGTTACAAATATTCTATTGGTCAGCCGTTTGTATACCCACGCAACGATCTGTCTTATGCCGGTAACTTCCTGAATATGATGTTCTCCACGCCATGTGAAGAGTACAAGGTCAACCCGGTACTTGAGCGCGCGATGGACCGCATTCTTATTCTGCACGCTGACCACGAACAGAACGCATCTACCTCAACCGTACGTACTGCTGGCTCTTCCGGTGCGAATCCGTTTGCCTGCATCGCCGCAGGCATTGCCTCACTGTGGGGACCGGCGCACGGCGGTGCCAACGAGGCCTGTCTGAAGATGCTCGAAGAGATCAACACTGTTGATCACATTCCTGAGTTCCTGCGCCGTGCCAAAGACAAGAACGACTCTTTCCGTCTGATGGGCTTTGGTCACCGTGTTTACAAAAACTACGATCCACGTGCGACCGTAATGCGTGAAACCTGCCACGAAGTGCTCAACGAACTGGGCATGAAAGACGACCTGCTGGAAGTGGCTATGGAGCTTGAGCACATTGCGCTCAATGACCCATACTTTATCGAACGCAAGCTTTACCCGAACGTGGATTTCTATTCAGGCATTATCCTCAAAGCGATGGGCATTCCGTCTTCTATGTTTACTGTTATCTTCGCGATGGCGCGTACTGTAGGCTGGATTGCACACTGGAACGAAATGCACGACGACGGCATCAAAATTGCCCGTCCGCGTCAGCTGTATACCGGCTACACGCAGCGTGACTTCGATTCAGGCATTGCGAAAAAATAACTTTCCCCTGTTAAAACGGCCAGGGTTACCTGGCCGTGTATGAAAACAGGCCGGATAACACCGGTCTGTGTAGAGGTTAAGCTCACCTCCCCGTCTACCCTTCTCATTTTCTTATTCGTTCTTCTCTACACACGCCTGGCTTACTCACGTGGCGTTCCTGATGCCGCTTATTAACTTCCAGTAGTGAACGTGTTGCGTACGCCTAATGGCAAATAAAGCACTGGCCTACCATTAACTCTTTATAGTTAGTTTATGACGACCACTCGCAAAGCTACACCTTCATGTGAGATATTTGATCTGTATTGATTCCGCCCCTGAATATAGCCATATATCACGCCAACATAGCGTTTTATCACTCACTGCCGTTTTTAATTCTTTAAAATGGATAGCAGGTAACCGTAAATAAATACAACATATAACATAAATACTTCATTATTTATTCAGCCGCTTAACCATTGTGTCA
>CBIFVZ010000147.1:0-2984 GCA_966185765.1 uncultured Enterobacteriaceae bacterium
CCGCCGTTCTACCGACTGAACTACAGAGGAATCGTGTGAACGGGGCGCATATTAAAGGCGCTGGCGCAGCTTGTCAAAGCCTGTGTGGAAAAAAAAATGCGTTTGCCGATTTATTCTGCAAACGCGCTGAAATAGCCTCGCTTTTACTGCTAATTTTGGGGATTAGCGGAACGGTGGCTCGTTAAACGTACGTAATTTGCGCGAGTGCAGACGTCCACCTTCGGCACGCAGCAGGTCAATGGCGCGAATACCGATTTGCAGGTGCTCGGAAATCGCACCTTCGTAAAAACGGTTCGCCTGGCCCGGCAGCTTAATTTCACCGTGTAGCGGCTTATCCGAAACGCACAGCAGCGTGCCGTAAGGGACCCGAAAGCGGTAACCCTGGGCGGCGATAGTGGCGCTTTCCATATCAATCGCCACGGCGCGGCTGAGGTTAAAGCGCAGTGCCGAGGCGGCGTAGCGTAACTCCCAGTTGCGGTCGTCGGTCGTCACCACAGTGCCAGTACGCAGCCGTTGTTTCACCTCTTCACCGGGCATACCGCTCACTTCTTTGGTGGCGTCATACAGCGCACGTTGTACTTCGGCGATGCTCGGAATAGGGATATCCGGCGGTAGCACGGAGTCGAGGACGTGATCGTCACGGAGATAGGCGTGAGCCAGGACGTAATCGCCAATCGTCTGGCTCTCGCGCAGGCCGCCGCAATGACCAATCATCAGCCACGCATCCGGGCGCAGTACCGCGAGATGGTCGCAGATGGTCTTCGCGTTAGATGGGCCAACACCAATATTTATCAGCGTGATGCCCTGGCCGTCTGCGGTAATCAGGTGCCAGGCGGGCATCTGGTGTTTCTTCCATGCAAGACTTGAGAGGGCCTCTTCCGGTGCTTCTGTATCGGCAGTTATCCAGCTGTCTCCGGCGCATGACATGGCGATGTAGGGGCTGTCCGGGTCGAGGATTTGGGCACAACCCCAGCGCACGAATTCGTCTACGTAGCGGGTGTAGTTAGTAAACAGTACAAACGGCTGGAAGTGCTCCGGCGGCGTACCGGTGTAGTGGCGCAGGCGCGCGAGCGAGAAATCAACGCGGCGGGCATCAAAATGCGACAGCGGGTAGCGCTCGGTGGGGTGGAACAGACCATCGGCGGTTTCATCACCAATCAGCGCCAGTTCGGTTGTAGGAAAGTGGCGCGTTAGCCCGGCGCTCATTGAACGGTCCAGAGACAGGCTGGAACCATCTATCACATACGGATAAGGAATTTCGTGTTCCGACGGTTCCACGCTTATCTGTGCGCCGTAGTCCTGAACCAGAATGCTCAATTGTTCTTCAAGGTAGGCACGAAACAGTGACGGGCGCGTGATGGTGGTGGCATAGCTGCCAGCGTGGGTAAAGCGCCCCCAGGCACGGGTGCGCGGCGCACTGTGCGCTTCTCCGTCCCAGCTTACGCGCAGTTCCGGGTAAACGAATAAGCCTGCAGCACGTTCTGCTGGCGGTGGTAGTTCACCGTGTTCGATATAGCGGGCAATGGCATAGCGTAGCGCGTTAACGGCATCCTGATACTGCTTTTCCAGCTGGTCAATGGCCTGCTCAGGCGTCAGTCCGGCGGTGGGTGTGGTCATAATCTCTCCTTGCAGCGTTTCAGAAAGCGTAAGTCATAGTATGTCAGGCGAAAAGAGAACAGAAGGGGGGAGATTATCTGGTTTTCAGCAATGTTGAATCGGTGGAGCGCGCGGTCAATATCTGACGTATAAAGGATTTTATCTCTGTCGTTTGGGTCAACGCTGTGCATGTAAAAAACACTATCCCCACAAGAAGGGGTGAACGCGGTCAGGACCACCAACTAACCTGGTAGCTTTTACATTGCATATCGGTACAGCAAAGAATAAGGCCTGTAAGAATACAAGCTCTTCGCAAGATGTGAGTAATGATGAGTGTTATGCGCGAGTCCGCCTCAGGCTCTCGGTAACTTCCTTTACGAAGGCCGTGTCATGTCCCTCGTCGAGTAAAATGCTGGCAACATGCTCCGCAAGATTGTGCATTCCTTTTTCATAATTCTGCAGCCACTCTTGCTTATAACGCTCAATGTCATTCTGGCTGCAACCCTGCGCTTCGAGTTCTTTTGAAATAGTCATCAATGTCGTATCAACGTAAATCATCATAACAACCCCCTTCAGTGGCGAATATGCTCCATGTCATCTTCAGTAAGACCGGTCATTTTCATAACGGTTCTACGGTCAACAGCGTTCGTGCCACTTCGGGTTAACTTTCGAGCCTGAATATCTTCCTGACGCCACTGAATACGACCCTGCTGTTTGAGTTCTGGCGCAATAGACATCAGTGTACCCTCGTGTTGCGACACCCGGTGAGCCAGCTTGTGTATTAAAGCTTTAGCGTTACGCACTTTACCGGCCTGCGTCAGAAAGTTTATCAGCGTGATCGGCTGCCGTCCCGTAACCTGTTCATTCAATAACGTAGTGGTCAGTTTATCCAGAAACACCGACAGGTTGCGCTGGTGAATATCTTTCTGGAGCAATGTTAATGCGGCTATTCAGCGATGCCCCATGATTTTGTCATCCGGGATATTGATGATGTCTGGGAGCGGAAAATCCCCGGTGTCACGCTTTTCTGCCAGTTCCGGCGTTTCAATGTGTTCACCGCGTGGGTGGTAGAGCAAGTTTACGAATTGACGCCAGCTGTTCTGCGTATGTTTCTTACGCGAGTTGGGATAAACCGCTCGTCTGTGTTTCGCCAGGTTGCGAGCTAAAGTGTTCTCCACGTAAACGGGGCCACAACGGCTGTTATTGCTTCACTCATTAAGCCTGGCAAATGCTTTGCATTCACGTTGAAACAATTCAAACCCTCCTGCTGCTAACACCGCAATCCCAGCCACCCGAAATCACAAAAGCAAAAAGCCCGCACAAGGCGGGCTTCTTTAAATCTGGCTCCTCTGACTGGACTCGAACCAGTGACATACGGATTAACAGTC
>CBIFVZ010000148.1:0-2932 GCA_966185765.1 uncultured Enterobacteriaceae bacterium
ACAATTATAGCCAGGGCCCCGTCCCTCTGGCGGCGCGGAAAGGCGTGGTTCCACTAACATTTGTCATGTTGGGTCTCACATTTTTTTCCGCCAGTATGTGGACCGGTGGCACACTCGGTACCGGTCTTTCTTATAATGATTTCTTCCTGGCAGTTCTCTTCGGTAATCTTCTCCTCGGTATTTACACTGCATTTCTCGGCTTTATCGGCGCAAAAACAGGGCTCTCAACCCACCTTCTGGCGCGTTACTCATTTGGTGTGAAAGGTTCATGGCTTCCCTCACTGCTGTTAGGCGGTACGCAGGTAGGCTGGTTTGGCGTGGGTGTGGCCATGTTTGCTATCCCGGTGGGCAAAGCGACGGGAATTGACGTCAATATCCTGATTGCGGTTTCTGGTCTGTTGATGACCCTGACCATCTTTTTTGGCATCTCGGCGCTGACCGTTTTATCTATCATCGCCGTGCCTGCCATCGTCGTTCTTGGCAGCTACTCCGTCTGGCTGGCGGTGAGTGATGTCGGCGGTTTAGACCATTTAAAAGCGATAGTGCCGCAGACGCCGCTGAATTTCTCCACCGCCCTGGCGCTGGTGGTCGGTTCGTTTGTCAGCGCAGGAACATTAACCGCCGACTTCGTTCGCTTTGGTCGCAACGCCAAAGGCGCGGTGCTGATTGCCATGGTGGCGTTTTTCCTTGGCAACTCCTTGATGTTCATCTTCGGCGCTGCGGGCGCGGCTGCGGTTGGACAGGCGGATATCTCTGATGTGATGATTGCCCAGGGACTGCTGCTGCCCGCGATTGTAGTGCTCGGTCTGAACATCTGGACGACTAACGACAATGCGCTGTATGCCTCAGGTCTGGGATTTGCCAATATTACCGGCCTTTCCAGCCGTACGCTGTCGGTGGCTAACGGTATTATCGGCACATTGTGCGCGCTATGGCTTTACAATAACTTTGTCGGTTGGCTGACTTTTCTGTCGGCAGCAATTCCCCCGATTGGCGGGGTGATCATCGCCGACTATCTGCTGAACCATCGTCGCTATGCCGACTTCAGCAAAGCGCAATTTATTTCCGTAAACTGGATAGCGATCCTGTCCGTTGCATTGGGCATTGCCGCAGGTCACTATATTCCCGGTATTGTGCCCGTCAACGCCGTACTTGGCGGCGTATTCAGCTATATCCTGCTGAATCCACTTTTTAATCGCAGCCTTGCTAAATCACCAGAGGTCAGCCATGCAGAATAATAACATCACCCTTCGTCAGGCACGTTTACAGGGACGCGAAGGATTGTGGCAGCTCACGATTGAAAACGGGCGCTTCAGCCGGATTGAGCCACAGGACACCGCCACGTTACCGCAGGGCGAAGTGCTTGATGCCGAAGGCGGCCTGGCCATTCCACCGTTCGTTGAGCCACATATCCATCTGGACACCACGCAAACCGCAGGCGAGCCGAGCTGGAACCAGTCTGGTACGTTATTTGAAGGCATTGAACGCTGGGCCGAACGTAAGGCAATGCTCACGCACGAAGACGTCAAAGCGCGCGCCATGCAGACGCTGAAGTGGCAGATGGCCAACGGCATCCAGTATGTCCGCACGCACGTTGACGTTTCCGATCCAACGCTGACTGCACTGAAAGCCATGCTGGAGGTGAAGCAAGAAGTCGCGCCATGGGTAGAGCTGCAAATTGTCGCCTTCCCGCAAGAGGGCATTCTTTCTTACCCCAACGGTGAAGCGCTATTAGAGGAAGCCGTGCGTTTGGGCGCAGACGTCATTGGCGCGATCCCCCACTTTGAATTTACGCGTGAATATGGCGTTGAGTCGCTGCACAAAATTTTCGCTCTGGCGCAGAAATACGATCGGCTTATCGATGTGCACTGCGACGAAATTGACGATGAGCAGTCACGCTTTGTTGAAACCGTCGCGGCGCTGGCGCATCGTGACAATATGGGCGAACGCGTGACCGCCAGCCATACCACGGCAATGCATTCCTATAACGGCGCGTATGCTTCCCGCCTCTTTCGCCTGTTGAAAATGTCCGGCATTAACTTTGTCGCGAACCCACTGGTAAATATTCACCTGCAAGGGCGCTTTGATACGTATCCTAAACGTCGCGGCGTAACGCGCGTCAAAGAGATGCTGGAAGCGGAGATCAACGTCTGCTTCGGCCATGATGACGTCTTCGACCCATGGTATCCGCTGGGCACCGCCAATATGCTGCAGGTACTGCATATGGGATTACATGTGTGTCAGCTGATGGGATACGGACAGATCAACGATGGGCTGAACCTGGTTACCACCCACAGTGCGAAAACCCTGCACCTGCAGGATTACGGTCTGAACGTGGGAAACTCCGGAAATCTGGTGATTTTAGCGGCAGAAAATGGGTTTGACGCAGTTCGTCGCCAGACGCCTGCACGTTATTCCATTCGTCACGGGCGAGTCATTGCTGAGACAGTGCCAAGCCAGACCACGCTGCATCTGGCGCAGCCGGAAGCGGTGACGTTTAAGCGCTAAGTTGTTCTATCCAGTGTCGGATGGCGCAAGCCTTGCCATCCGACACGGTCTCTCATCGTCAGGCTTGTAATAAGCTGGCGCGCACCTTGATCACGACCTTTTTGATTTCCCCCGGCCCTTCCACCATACAGCCCGGTTTATGCGGCTCGCCCGGCATAAAAATCGCAAATCTTCCCGGTTTCAGTACGATCGCCTGCTCATCGGCAATCTCGCTGCACAGCTGATAGTCATCCTCAACATGCATCTCATCGCACTGGCGAGCAGAATCGGTCATCCCGAACAGAATACGTTCTTCGCCGGACAACAGCACCTGAATATCAATGTACTGCTGATGCAGTTCCGCTTTCTTTTGCTCTGGGCTCTGCGTCGCAAACTGCATGACATTCATAAAAATAGTATCGCCCTGCAACGCGTAGCGCCCTGG
>CBIFVZ010000149.1:0-2819 GCA_966185765.1 uncultured Enterobacteriaceae bacterium
CCGCTGACCTCCTGCATGCCATGCAGGCGCTCTCCCAGCTGAGCTATAGCCCCAGCATAAAGACTCTGTCGCGTTGACGGGCGGCATAATAAGAATTCCCTGTTCTGGTGTCAACGGCAATTTCGTCCTCCTCGTTCAACCGCTGAAAAAGCCATCATATTCATCAGTTTTTCTTCAGTTTCCGTTGGTTGTAGTTAAACATGTCACAGATTCGAGTAATATGACGTATTAATATGAATCCGTAACATCATGACGTTAACGTATAAGGAAGACTCTTAGTGTTCAGGGACAGAATGACGCCGGAAGAACTGGCATCAATGACTGGCTACAGTCGTCAAACCATTAATAAATGGGTACGCAAGGAAGAATGGGAAACCTCCCCTCGTCCAGGCGTTCAGGGAGGGAAGGCTCGTCTCATTCATGTGGATGAGCGCGTGCGCAATTTTATTCTCAGCGCACAACGCATGGCCGAAGACGCGGCCAGCTACAAATCCAGTGATACCTCTCTTGAAAGTCTGTTACTTAACTCTCTTAAGGAGATAACCCCCGCAGAGCATAAGCAAATGACTTCATTTTTATTGCGTGAAGGCATTAGCGGTCTGTTACTGCGGCTGGGTATCCGCGATGCCGATATCACATGATGAACTTTAAACAAAAAATGACGCCACAGGAGCTGGCTGAACTGACTGGCTATACACCACAGGCATTGAACCGCTGGGTCAGGAAGTTTGGCTGGAAAACCTCGACCCTACCGGGTGTAAAAGGCGGTCGCGCTCATGTTATCCACGTGGATGAAGACGTGCGTGAATACCTCATGAATACGCCGCTAATGCGCAACGCCCAGCAACCGCGCATGGCTGAGCCAGAGAGCCATTACGCTGTGAAAGGCGACAGCCTGGAATACCTGTGGCTTGCCTCATTGCGCCAACTCAGCGACAGTGAACGGGAACAGCTTCATACCATGCTGTATCGCGAAGGTATCGGCGGGATTATCCGCCGACTGGGGTTAACAGAAAAAGACGGGCAATAAAAAGGCCTCTCGCAGGAGGCCTCGTTGGTTTTTCGTGATTACTGCTGCTCACGCTCTGCGATAAACGTCAGTGCCTGGTTAATACGCGCGATGCTGCGCGTTTTGCCAATGGCGTGCACGGTAACATCAAGACCTGGCGACTGCCCTGCACCGGTTACTGCGACGCGCAGCGGCATACCGACTTTCCCCATGCCTACTTCCAGTTCATCAGCGGTTGCCTGAATTGCCTGATGGATGTTTTCCGCGCTCCAGTCGTCAATAGCGGACAACTTGTCACGCACCAGTTCAAGCGGCTGGCGCGCCACTGGACGCAGGTGCTTTTTCGCTGCGTCAGCATCAAACTCACTGAAGTCTTCATAGAAATAGCGGCAGCTTGCGGCCATCTCTTTAAGCGTTTTGCAACGTTCCCCCAGCAGTTTTACCAACTCAGCCAACTGTGGACCGTTACGGGTATCGATATTTTCCTGCTCAATGTGCCACTGCAAATGTGTAGCGACATATTCCGGTGCCAGCGTATTGATGTAATGGTGGTTTAACCACTGCAGCTTCTCTGTGTTAAATGCACTGGCAGATTTGCTCACGGCACCAAGTGTGAACAATTTGATCATCTCTTCACGGCTGAAGATTTCCTGATCGCCATGTGACCAGCCCAGACGCACCAGATAGTTGAGCAGCGCTTCCGGCAGATAGCCGTCATCACGATACTGCATCACACTCACGGCACCGTGGCGCTTGGAGAGCTTTTTACCATCATCGCCGTTAATCATCGACACGTGGGCATACAGCGGTACTGGCGCGCCCAGGGCTTTAAGGATATTAATCTGGCGCGGCGTGTTGTTGATGTGGTCTTCACCACGAATCACATGGGTAATTTCCATATCCCAGTCGTCGACCACTACACAGAAGTTATAGGTCGGGGAACCGTCGGTACGGCGGATGATCAGATCATCAAGCTCCAGATTGCTAAATTCAATCGGGCCACGAATCTGATCGTCAAAAATGACTGAGCCATCCTGCGGGTTCGCAAAACGCACCACACACGGCTCGTCGGGCGCGTGTTCAGCGTGGCTGTGGCGGCAGTGACCGTCATAACGCGGCTTCTCGCCTTTCGCCATCTGATCTTCGCGCAGCTTCTCCAGGCGCTCTTTGGAGCAGTAGCATTTATAAGCCGTGCCCGCTTCAAGCATTTCATCGATAACAGCGTTGTAACGATCGAAACGTTTGGTCTGATAGTACGGACCCTCATCCCAGTCCAGGCTCAACCAGTTCATACCATCCATAATGGCGTCAATCGCCTGCTGGGTGGAGCGTTCAAGATCGGTATCTTCAATACGCAGCACGAACTCGCCGCCGTGGTTGCGGGCAAAAAGCCAGGAGTAAAGCGCAGTACGGGCGCCACCAACGTGCAGATAGCCAGTCGGGCTGGGAGCGAAGCGGGTTTTGATTTTCATTAAACGGCCTTTATAACGTAAAAATGCCGGGAACCGGCAAGCCTGGAAAAGAGAGTGGGCAACATTCTACCACCGTGTGCTGATTCCTCAACGTAAGCCCGGGCATTTCTGCCGGGCAGTATTCTCCTGGCATTTTATATCTTACGCCGGAGGCGAAAAATGTCCCGCAGGCGACTCTATTTGTTGACAAATCATACACAGATGACACAGCAGTGAGCAGGTTGACTAATTTTACAACGAATAAACAAAAACTGAGGAAAAGGCGTTGACTCATTTTCCGCTATCCCTATAATGCGACTCCACACAGCGGGGGTGATTAGCTCAGTTGGTAGAGCATC
>CBIFVZ010000150.1:0-2633 GCA_966185765.1 uncultured Enterobacteriaceae bacterium
GCTGTACTCGTGCTGTCGTCATACACGGTTCCCGGTAATATAAACAGAGTGTCAATTTATAACGGGTTTACTGATATCCATATTAGTGGATTTTCATGAGCTAGATGTTTTTAATAACGATAGTTACACATTTAAATCCGTGCTAATTATCCTAACAGGAAAAAGTTAAAGATGAGATTTGCTCGAGTTTTTTAGAAAGATTTCGCTTCGAAAGCCAGGGGATGAATTATGCAGCAACTCCCACTATCTTATAAGTTAGCGATCCTTTACGACTGTTGCTCAGCTGATAACTACTTTTACATCCGCCCAGCCATTCACCACTTTAAATCTGCAAAAGTAACCCTACCTACTAACAGAAAATTTATTTATGAAAACAAGTATCAGGCCGACATTTTTTCTCAAAAGCGAGAATTATTAACGTTTATATAGGATGTTTGACCGGCACGTTTCATTTCGAAACAAATGCCCATATCAAAAAATTAATACCCAAAAATCCTTTTTAATTCGCTATGTCAATCCGCCCATTCCGGCTTATTTAAAATATGGTCCTGCCAGTCGCGCACTTCAGACTCGCGCACCGCAATGTTGCGCACTGAAATTCGCTCGGCGTGCATCGCCGCTTTTGAACCGGTGCGCAGCGGGTGCCAGACCGGCAGCCCCTTGCCTTCGGCCAGCAGGCGGTAGGCGCAGGTATGGGGCAACCATTCAAAGGTAGGCAGATTCTCACGCGTCAGCTTGATGCAGTCCGGCTCATATTCAAAACGGCGCTCATAGTTGCGACACTGGCAGGTTTTGATATTAAGCTGCTTACAGGCGACGTTGGTGAAATAGATTTCGTCGGTGTCTTCGTCCATGAGCTTATGCAGGCAGCACTGTCCGCAACCATCGCACAGCGATTCCCACTCCTCATCGCTCATTTCATCGAGAGTTTTGTGTTGCCAGAAAGGAGTGTCAGTCATAAACGCGGTCCGCAGGAGTCAAACAAGCTGCACGTTATAAAGAGTATGGGCTACAGATGCAAGCTCTGCCGCCCTGGAGGCGGCAGGTTTGGGCGTTACAACACCCGCGTTTCAACATTGCGCCCGTCAAAGCCCACCACCAGTTCATCACCACTCACCAGCGGGCCAACGCCTGCTGGCGTCCCGGTAAGCACCACATCACCTGGATGAAGGGTAAAGAAGCGACTCATATAGGCAATAAGCGGCAGAATCGGATGGAGCATGTCCGCCGTACAGGCCTGCTGGCGCACCTCGCCATTAACTTTTAGCAGCAGCGAGGTGTTTTGCGGATCGTCAGTGAACCCGGCTCTGGGAATAAAGCCCGATACCGGACAGCTGTTATCAAACCCTTTTGCCTTCTCCCACGGGCGACCGGCTTTCTTAAGGGCGCGTTGCACATCACGTAATGTCAGATCCAGCGCCACGCCGTAGCCTGCTATCGCCTGACGTACGTGATCCTCCGTCGCCTGCTTAAGCGTGGCCCCAATCAGAATAGCCAGTTCAACTTCATGGTGGACCTCGCCAAGTCCCTGCGGTATGACCAACGGCTGACGCAGATCGCACAGCGCGGTCGCCGGTTTGATAAACAGCACCGGTTCCTCCGGCGTGATACCGCTCATTTCCTGTATATGCGCAGCATAATTGCTGCCCACGCAAATCACCTTGTTTACCGGATAATCCAGTAACGCGCCCTGCCAGTTGTGGTGTTGATACATCGTTGGCCTCTGTCGTGTTATTTCAGCGGTTTACTTTCTGCGCCCTCGCCTGTGCTGTCAATGGCATCGGCCATCATGCCAACACCAATCGCAAAGTAGTACGAGCGGTTCCAGCGCATCAGCGTCTGGAAGTTCTGAAATACCATAAAGCTGCGCCCACGTGCATCGTCAGGCGTCACAATCCACGCCTGGGCAGCATTGTCCGGCAAGGCCGCCCCCGCTTTCAGCTGTACCCCTGACTGTAGCCAGTCAGCAACAGGTTTACCCTGCTGAGCTTTTACGCCTGCAAGCGTACTGTCAAACCCCCGTGGCAACATCACCTCCACACCCCAACGACCGCCTGGTTGCCACCCTTCTTTAGCCAGATAGCGCGCACTTGAGGCAAACACATCCTGCGGGTTGTTCCAGATATCAATTTTGCCGTCACCGTCGCCGTCTGCGCCATAGCGCAGATACGAGCTGGGCATAAACTGGTTTTGCCCCATCGCACCTGCCCAGGAACTTTTCATGTCAGCCACGTTGATATGTCCTTCATCAACCATGCGCAAAGCTGCCATCAACTCACCGGTAAAAAAGGCCTCACGTCGGCCTTCAAACGCCAGCGTGGCTAACGCCGAAAAAATATCTTCCTTACCCTGGATTTTGCCAAAGCCGCTCTCCAGCGCCCACAGCGCGACAATGTAATTACTCTGCACGCCATAGGTGTCGCGGGTTTTCGCCAGCGCGTCGCGGTACTGCTGGCGCAGCTTTCGCGCCTGGTCAATGCGCGTTTGTGGCATCACTTTTGCCAGATAATCGTCAAGCGTGGTTTTCTGTTCAGGCTGGTTGCGATCGGAGCGAATCACCCGGTCAACAAAATGCATACTGGCAAATGCGCTGTCGATAGTGGCCGCGCTGATACCGGCATCACGCGCCTTCG
>CBIFVZ010000151.1:0-2441 GCA_966185765.1 uncultured Enterobacteriaceae bacterium
CGACGCTGGTCTTCGTGGCGGCGGCGGTGATGGCGATGCTGCTCGGCTTTTCCCCAAAATTCGGCGCATTGATCCACACCATCCCGGCACCCGTGATTGGCGGCGCCTCGATTGTGGTATTTGGTCTTATTGCCGTCGCGGGGGCACGTATCTGGGTGCAGAATCATGTTGATCTGAGCCAGAATGGTAACCTGATCATGGTGGCGGTGACACTGGTGCTGGGGGCGGGTGATTTCGCCCTGACGCTGGGCGGGTTTACGGTAGGCGGGATTGGCACGGCGACCTTCGGCGCGATCCTGCTCAACGCCCTGCTGAGCCGCCGGAAAAGGGATGTACCGCAAGGAAAAGCCATCACCCCTTCCACCTGAAATACGTGCCGCATTCTTGCCGGGTGACGCTACGCTTACCCGGCCTACAATTGGCAAGTAGGCCCGAGCAAGCGAAGCGCCGCCGGGCTAAACGGACAGGGTGCGCGTTGTTAGCTATCTGCCCCTTGTTCAGCGCTCAATCCGGCAGTCGCCTTACGTCGTTTTTTTAACTTCAACTCGCTCACCAGCACCCCGGCGATAATAAATGCCGCGCCCACCAGCGCCAGCAGCGGCAGACGCTCCCCGGCGAGTCGCCCGAAAATACCCGCCCACACCGGTTCACCGGTGTAAATGACCGTCGCCCGTGTCGGGGATACGCTGCGCTGCGCCCAGTTCATGGTAACCTGGATAATGGCGCTGAAAATACCCAGCCCCAGCGCCACGACGATAAGCCCGGTAGACATCGGCGGGACGGACTCCCCTGCCGGCACCATCGTCGCGAACGCCACCAGCGACGCGGTGGCAAGCTGCACCACCGTCACCCGCTTGACGTCCACTTTTCCTGCCCAGGCGCTAATCAGAATAATTTCTGCCGCAATGGCAACGGCCCCCACCAGGGTGATGATCTCCCCCGGCCCCAGCGCCAGCAGATTATTTTCCGGCCCGGCTAATAAAATCAGACCGATGAACGCCAGCACGATGCCGATGCACGACATCAGGCCCGGGATCCTGCCGAGGCACAGCCACTGCAATAGCGGCACCAGCGGCACGTACATGGCGGTAATGAAGGCGGATTTGCTGCTGGAGATAGACTGTAGTCCCCACGTTTGCAGGCTGTAGCCCATGGCAATTGCCACGCCAATGGCCACGCCGGCTTTAAGCTCCCGCAGGGTCAACCCGCGCAGGGTTTTCAGCGAGATAAGCGCCACGGCAATGGCCGCCGTTGCAAAGCGCAGCCCGACGAAGAAAAAGGGATCGCTGAGCGTGACCGCGTACTGAACGGCGAGAAAGGTTCCGCCCCAGAACATGGTGATCAGGATCAGGATGGCTTCCTGAGGCTTTATGGAGAAGGTAAAACGGGAAACGGACATGAGACACCAGCACCAAGATTCAATCCTGTAGTGTGCGATGCCTTTGGCGACAGTTCAATGTGACAGACATAAAAAAACCGCCGGGAAACCCGGCGGCAGAGAGTTAACCCGGCGTACTACTTGTTGCTGCCGTGGCTATTTTTACCCCCTTTTTTACCAGCCTCTGATGCGCGCTGAGGGTCATTTTTGAAGTTGCCCCCGCTGGACTGGCCACCTTTACGACCTGCTTCTGATGCTCTTTCACGGTCTTCAGCGAAATTACCTGAACCACCACGATGGTTTGCCATCTCTAACCTCCAGAGTGTGAAACATTAGACATCATATTGCATTCAGTAAAAGAGGATTCTTTCACCTCGCGGCTCAAGGGCAGTGCCTTTATCTGTGCCGCGTGAAGTTAAGCTTAGTGTAATGCGGCTATCCGGCAAGCGAGAGGTAATATCCTGCAACATGATTTCAGCCTTTCGTATGAAATATTGCGCGGGTTATTCATAAGCCGTTCTTATATTTTGAAAAATCCGCGCTGCGAAAGTTGTTTCATTTTGCTACAAAGCACGTATCCAGAAGATATTGTTATATATCAAATAAATGCCGTTCATTTTTGCAGTCTGGCCGTGATGTCATATCTTTAAAGTAACGCAGCGATCTGCTGTCAGAAAAACCAACGAGGAGTGATGCAAAATGGCAAAAGTTCTGGTGCTCTATTATTCCATGTATGGACACATTGAAACCATGGCTCACGCAGTAGCAGAAGGCGCTAACAGAGTAGACGGCGTTGAGGTCGTGGTTAAACGCGTACCGGAAACCATGCAGGCGGAAGCCTTCGCCAAAGCCGGGGGGAAAACACAAAACGCCCCGGTCGCCACCCCGCAGGAGCTCGCGGACTATGATGCCATTATCTTCGGCACCCCGACCCGCTTCGGCAATATGTCCGGCCAGATGCGCACCTTCCTCGACCAGACGGGCGGGCTCTGGGCCTCCGGCGCGTTATACGGCAAGCTGGCCAGCGTGTTCAGCTCTACCGGCACGGGCGGCGGCCAGGAGC
>CBIFVZ010000152.1:0-2268 GCA_966185765.1 uncultured Enterobacteriaceae bacterium
ACTGTAAATCTGCCGTCATCGACTTCGAAGGTTCGAATCCTTCCCCCACCACCAGCTTAAAAATATCTCCTCAAACTCAGTAAACTCACCACTCTGACGTATTGCACTTTCGGGGAAGGATGAGAAGCTTCGACTAAGGTTCGGGTCGAGCAACAGCGAGACAACGTTGCCACAGGCAACGGCCCGAAGGGTGAGTCGCAAAGCGACGAATCATCCTTCCCCCTCCACTTTCAACCACCCCGCATCTTGCATCACACTCAACTCAAACATCACCGCCTTTTTTCAGCAACAAAAACCCGGCCAGGCCGGGTTTTTGTGTATACAATCAGACACACCCTCAACGGCGCGCACGTACCAGCTGATAGCGACGCGTCAGGTACTCAACCGGCACACTCCAGATATGGACCAGACGGCTGAACGGGAACAACAGGAACAGCGTCATGCCCAACACCAGATGCACGCGGAAGATAAACGCCACGCCATCAAGATGTGCCGACGCACCGCCGTGGAATGTCACTACTGATTGCGCCCAGCCCACCAGTTTCAGCATCTCGCTGCCATCCATATGCTGTGCCGAGAATGGAATGGTCAGCAAACCCAGCGCACACTGAACCATAAGCAGGGTCAGCACCAGGATATCAGCGCCCGTAGAGGTTGCGCGGATACGCGGGTTAAAAAGACGACGCTTAAGCAGCAGCAGCCCCCCTACCAGCGTCATCACACCACAGGCTCCGCCCGCAATCATGGCCATCTTTTGCTTCACATCCATTGGCAAAAACGACTCATACATCCAGTGTGGGGTCAGCATACCGAGGAAATGCCCCGCGAAAATGCCAAGGATCCCAATATGGAACAGGTTTGACGCAAGATTCATCCCTTTTTTGTCCAGCATCTGGCTGGAGGCCGCGCGCCAGGTGTACTGACCGTAGTCGTAACGTAGCCAGCTACCCACAAGAAATACTGCACCGGCAATGTAGGGGTAGATATCAAAGAAGAACATATTCAGGAATTGCATTAGTGCTGCCCCCCGTTAGTGATATTCAGATACTGCGGCGCCACGGCCCCTGCAAAGCGGCGCTGATGTGTTGTGATATCAGAATCCGCACACCCCGCATCGGCGAAAAACTTCACCTGCTCATCCTCCCATACCGCATCCAACGCCTGCGGCGTGTCATCGCGGGCTTCACTGGCAATCTGGTCGCGTACTTTTTCCGGGTCAACTTCGGTATCAGCCAACCTCAGCAGCACATCAAACAGCAGCGCGTAGCGGCTTTCGCGCTGCTTCAGTCGCGCGGCAAGCAACGCCAGAATAGGCGCGATGTCCTGCAAGCCACCGCGTGCTTCCTGCTCTGGCAACTGTGCCAGATATTCAAGGTAAAGCGGCAGATAGTCTGGCAACTCGCGACTGTCGAGCATCAGCCCGGCACGCTCATACTGAGCCATTAAATCCACCATTGCCTGACCTCTGTCGCGTGACTCACCATGTACATGCTCAAACAGCAATAGCGAGGTGGCACGGCCACGGTCGAACAACTCACCATAGTTTGCCTGCGCATCAAGCAAATCCTGCGCCAGCATATCGCGCATAAAAACCGCCAGCGCGTGTGCATCACTTTTTTCAAAGGCCTGCGCCACGTTCAGCGCATCGAACATCTCCTGCTGATGCCCAACCAGTTCGGCATCAGGGTACTCCAGCAGGCGGGAGAGTATCTGTAGCTCAATCATGGGCGCGGCTCCGTTTTTGCCGTCACATCCACAGCGTCAATACGGCGGCTGTTAAACAAATTAAATTTGCTGTCAGCACCGTGGCAACCGTCGCCAAAAGTGAAGCCGCAGCCACTTTTCTCCGGGAAGGCGTCACGCGCAAGCTCGCGGTGGCTGGTCGGCACCACGAAACGGTCTTCGTAATTAGCAATCGCCAGATAGCGGTACATCTCCTGCGCCTGGGCTTCGCTCAGCCCTACTTCTTCAAGCGCACTCAGGTCAGTCACGCCGTCCACGGTTTGTGCGCGTTTATAGTGGCGCATTGCCAGCATGCGCTTAAGCGCCAGCACTACCGGTTCGGTATCTCCCGCTGTCAGCAGATTCGCCAGGTACTGCACCGGGATACGCAGGCTTTCCACGTCCGGCAGAATACCGCTGTGCGGCAGCTCACCCGCGTCAGCAGCAGATTGAATTGGCGACAGCGGCGGCACGTACCACACCATCGGCAGCGTGCGGTATTCCGGGTGCAGCGGCAGCGCCAGCTTCCAGTCCATCGCCATTTTG